>MWOS01000099.1 GCA_002026165.1 Prochlorococcus sp. HOT208_60m_813G15 | reverse complement strand
AAAAAATAATTTTAAAAACCTTAAAACAGTCTCAATAAATAATTTGAGTCACTTTTATGGAAAAAATGAGAATAAAAAACAAGTTCTTAATAACGTTAATTTAAATATTGATAAAGGAGAGTTGGTTCTTTTGAAAGGACCTTCTGGATGTGGTAAAACGACTCTTTTAACATTAATTGGTGCCTTGAGAACCTGTCAAAGTGGAGATTTAACAGTATTAAATAATCAGTTAAATGGAGCATCAAGGAAAACTCGTCAGATTCTTAGAAGAAGCATTGGAATGATTTTTCAAGGTCACAATCTTCTGAGATGTTTAACAGCAGAACAAAATGTCCAGATGGGCGCCGATTTAATAAAAGGTTTAACATATTTGCAAAGACGTGAAATAGCACGAAATTGGTTGTCAGCAGTAGGATTAGAAGAACATCATAAAAAGTTGCCAAATGACTTATCTGGTGGGCAGAAACAGAGAGTAGCAATTGCTCGAGCTTTATCTGCTAATCCAAAACTTTTATTAGCTGATGAGCCGACTTCTGCTTTAGATAGTGTCACAGGAAGAGAAATAGTAACCCTTTTAAGGAAACTAGCAAAAGAGCAAAATTGTTCTGTACTTATGGTGACGCATGATCCAAGAATTTCTGATATGGCTGATAGGATATTAAATATGGAAGATGGTAAAATATATAGTGCTCATAGTGAGCTAATATAATTAAAAGTTAAAAATTTTATGTCTAAGAGAAGGAATCTAAAAAAAGAAAAGCAGGAACGTAATAGAGCCTATGCTAGAAAATTCAAAAAAAGGAAATTAAGAACTGATGGAAGACCAGATGGTGGAAACGTTACAGGAACAGCAAATAATGGCGGTGCAGCTGATTAGGGAACATCTTTTATTTTTATCTTTTGGAATTTAATATATCATGCATATTTAAGACGTAATCATGAATGTAAGTATTGTTATACCGACTTACAATAGATTACCTATATTAGAGAAATGTCTATTTGCGCTTGAGAATCAAAAATTAAATACAAATATCAGTAATTATGAAGTAATAGTAGTTGATGATGGATCAACTGATGGGACAACCTCATGGATAAAAAAAAACAAAGCTAATCTCCCACACGTTATTCTGTTTAAGCAAGAACATGGTGGTCCTGCACTTGGAAGAAATCTGGGAGTAATTAAATCAAAATATGAAATTATTATATTCATTGATAGTGATCTTATTGTTTTAGACAATTTTATAAATTGTCACGTAGAAAAATTACTTGCCTCTTGGAGAAAAAATGATAAAAAATGTTTTACCTATGGCTCGGTAGTCAATACATCTAATTTTCTAAATCCTCAGAGTGAAAAATATAAAATAATTGACACTTCTTTTGCATACTTTGCTACTGGTAATGTAGCGATATCAAAAGAATTGATTTTAAGTGTGGGATTATTTGATACTTCTTTTAGTCTTTACGGTTGGGAGGATTTAGAACTTGGAGAAAGATTAAAAAAAATTGGGACAAAATTAATTAAATGCCCTAATGCAGTAGGTTTTCATTGGCATCCGCCATTTATTTGCGAACAAATAGATTCATTAATAGCTCAAGAAAAAGAGAGAGCAAAAATGGCTTTAGTGTTTTATAAGAAACACCCAAATTTAAGAGTTAGATTTATGATTCAATTTACTCCTCTCCATAATTTACTTTGGCAAATTCTTTGCTTGGGAGGACTAATCAGTGTTGATAGTATCCTTCCTTTATTAAGATTCCTAGTAAATATAAGAAGAAATAGACTTGCACTAGAGATACTTAGGATCCCTCTAAATATGATATACATTAAAGAGTTAACCAAATCAAGATAAAAAACTTTTAGAAATACACATCACTTGCTAGAATATTAAAACTTAATTTCACACATCTGACAGTTTCGGGTGAATTATTATTATTAATTCCCCGTCAGATGGAGGCTAACCCGAAACCTTTTTTAAATTATGGCTGTTGTATCACTATCAGAAATGATGGAAGCTGGTGCTCATTTTGGGCATCAAACTAGACGTTGGAATCCCAAGATGTCTAAGTATATATATTGCGCGAGAAATGGAGTTCATATTATTGATCTCGTAAAAACAGCATTGTGTATGAACAATGCATATAAATGGACAAGAAATGCAGCGAAAAGTGGTAAGCGTTTCCTATTCGTCGGTACAAAAAAACAAGCATCAGAAGTCGTAGCTCAGGAAGCTACCAGATGCGGAGCTGCGTATGTAAATCAAAGATGGCTTGGAGGAATGTTAACTAATTGGACAACAATGAAAGCTAGGATTGAGAGATTAAAAGATCTAGAAAGAATGGAAAGTAGTGGTTCAATAGCTATGAGGCCTAAAAAAGAAGCTGCAGTTTTAAGGAGAGAACTTGAAAGATTACAAAAGTACTTAGGTGGACTTAAGGGCATGAGAAGATTACCAGATGTAGTTGTTTTAGTTGATCAGAGAAGAGAATCTAATGCAGTACTAGAAGCCAGGAAATTAGATATCTCATTAGTTTCAATGTTGGATACAAACTGCGATCCGGATTTGTGTGAGGTGCCCATTCCATGTAACGATGATGCAGTTAGATCTGTGCAACTCATTTTAGGAAGACTTGCAGATGCTATAAATGAGGGTAGAAAGGGTTCTAATGCTGAAAGAAAAAATTAAATTCTAATCTAAAACTTACTAATTATTATTTTTATTATTCAAATGGGAAACATTACAGCAAAACTTGTAAAAGATCTTAGAGACAAGACTGGTGCAGGAATGATGGATTGCAAAAAAGCACTTAACGAAACTGATGGAAATGTTGATAAAGCTTTGGAATGGCTTAGAAAGAAAGGAATAGCTAGTGCTGAAAAGAAATCCGGAAGAGTTGCGGCTGAAGGTTCAATTGGTAGTTATATTCATACTGGATCAAGGGTAGGAGTTCTACTAGAGTTAAATTGTGAAACTGATTTTGTTGCAAGAGGTGATATTTTCCAATCTCTTTTGAAGGATGTCTCAATGCAAGTAGCAGCTTGCCCAAATGTTGAGTATGTCTCAATTGATGAAATACCAGGAGATGTTGTTGAAAAAGAAAAGCAGATTGAAATGGGGAGAGATGATTTATCTGGAAAACCAGAACAAATCAAAGAAAAAATAGTTGAAGGTAGAATCGCGAAAAGACTTAATGAGTTAGTTTTGCTTTCACAACCCTATATTAAAGATAGTTCTCTTACTGTTGAGGATCTCGTTAAACAAGCAGCTGCAAAAATCGGGGAAAATATCAAAGTAAGACGCTTTACAAGATATACACTGGGTGAAGGTATTGAAAAAAATCAGATGGACTTCGCTGAAGAGGTTGCATCAATGCAATCAAACTAGTTATTTGAAAGATTTGAATAATTTCAATAATTACGTATATATAGATAAAGTTAATTCTCAATTAGAGAGAGCAAACATACAAAAAAGAATATTAATTAGAAATATCTATAGGGAATATGAACTTTATCTCAACATAGTGAGAGATTTACTGCATATCTCTGTAAAAAAAGGCCTTAATAAAATATATAGTCATCCAACAATTAATGATAATTTCTTAAATGAAAATGAATTCTATAGTCTTTTTGAAAAAAAAATAAGTGAAATTATTTACAATAATTTGCCTTTTCTAACAGTAGAACAATTAAAAATAAATGAAATCGAAAAAAATATTAATAATGAATTTAATTTTAATTGCTTAGATAGTTCCATAAAAACAAGGGATGACCAGAAAGAAATATTTGAATATGAAGATGGCCTCCAATTAGAAGAACCCATTCAGTTGAACATTAGTGAAGATATTTCAAATACATCTGAATATTATCAGGCTGATAATTATGATAAATTCGTTTCACTTGATTTAGATAATAACGACCATAATAATTATTTATTCCAAAACAATATTTTTGAAAATCTAGGAGTTGAAAAACAATTTATATCCTCCCTTATTGAATTAATAGGAGAAGAAAAGGTGGAAAAATCAAGACATCCAGAAAAAGAAAATATCAATCAAATGGATAATTTACCAAAAAATCAGATTCTTAATAATTTTGATTTAATAGACAAGTCATTGGAAAATTTACTATTGAATCTTTCATATAATATTAACCAAGAATTATTCAAGGCAAATCTAATAAAAAAGATAATATCTAAAGATTCCTTTGATTACTTAGTAGGCAAAAATTTTATGATAAAACATCCATATGCTTTTGTTATTAATCTCGAATTAAACTTAAATCGGTCATCATTAAAAGGCAATAATTTTCCAAGTATTATTTTCTTTAATATATCTACTGTTGAGTTAGAGTTTAAAAATTTAAATCTTTCTATTCAAAGGAACAGAATAAATGAGCTAAAAAATCAATTTCAGCGTTTGATTAAAAAAGAGACATATTGGAGGCAAAAAGAAATAACTTTGAATAAGATATGTTGAAAAAATAACTCTTTTTTCAAATGTGACTATTAGCGGGAATAATAATAAATTAATTAAAGATTGGATAAAACCTCTTCAAAAATCTCTTACTATTGAAACTGAAAACAAATTTATTAATACTTTAGGAAAAGAAAAATATTTTAATGATTATTTGCATGAATCATTGCAAAAACTAGATAATCTAAATCTTTCAGACGAATATTTAAGGATATTTTATGAATTTTCTAAAAAATATAATGAATACAATAAATTAGATGAAAATCAAAGAAAAAGGTTAATTATAGATACAAGAAAAAATCTTTATAAACTAGGTAAAACTCTAGAAATAGAAAGTTCTAATAATATTTCTAATAATGTTTTTCTGAATAAAGCTGATGCAAGTTTGTCTTTTGATTCAGATATTTCATTAATAAAAAATGTAGGAAAAGTTAATAAAAATAAGCTTAATGAATTAGGGATATTTCATATAAAAGATCTAATTAATTATTTCCCACGAACATATCTAGACTATACGAATAGAGTCAAGATAATAAATTTAAAACCAGATAATTTATACACGTGCATCGCAAACGTTAAAAGATTTTATATTCATAAGAGTAAAAAAAATAGTAATTTATCAATAATGAATATTGTCGTTTTTGATGAGACATCTTCAATAAAGGTTACAAAATTTTTTTTGGGAAGAAAATTTAGATCTTACTCTTTCTTCACATCTCAAAAATATTTGTATACTTCTGGTACCAAATTAGCAATTTCCGGTAAGGTTAAATTGACAGAGTATGGCAAAACTTTTGTAGATCCTCAGATTGAAATTCTTAAGGATAACAATGATAATTTTAATTTTTCAGGCAAAATATTACCCTTGTATTCATTAGGTGAAGCATTATCAAATATGAGTTTTATAAAACTCATGAAAAAGGTACTAATTTATGCAAAGCAATATCCAGAAATTTTAAATAAAAAGCAACTTGATTCATTATCTTTATTATCAAAAGGAGAGTCGTTGATTAATATTCATTTTCCACCAACTCAACAGGCACTTATTGAGTCAAAAAAACGTTTGGTTTTTGATGAGTTATTTTTACTTCAAATAAAGTTCCTACTTAGAAAAAGAAAGACGAATAAAAATGCAACTTCCCAACAATTACCTCAAAAGAAATCTTTATTAAAAGAATTTTTAAATACTTTTCCTTTTGAATTAACAACATCTCAAGAAAATGTTTTAAATGAAATTAAGAAAGATTTATCTAGTCCCGTACCAATGTCTAGATTGCTTCAGGGAGATGTAGGAAGCGGAAAAACCATAATTGCAATATCGTCTCTTTTACTTGTCATTGAAAAAAACTTGCAAGGTGCATTTATGGTCCCTACTGAGGTATTGGCAGAACAGCATTATAAAAATTTATTAAAATATTTGAACCCTCTTTTAGTTTCTGTTGAACTACTTACTGGGAATACTCCTCAAAAAAAGAGAAGAGAAATTTTATCTAATTTGAAAAATGGATTAGTTGATATCCTCGTAGGTACTCATGCATTATTTGAGAATAAAGTCATCTTTAATGCATTAGGTATGGTCGTAATTGATGAACAACACAGATTTGGAGTTACTCAAAGAAATAGATTACTAAATAAAGGAGAAAATACTAACTTGTTGTCAATGACAGCAACACCAATTCCAAGAACTCTTGCGCTTTCTATTTATGGTGATTTAGATGTGAGTCAAATTACAGAACTACCTCCAGGGAGAGTTCCTATAACCACAAAAATAATTTCAGAGGATGATTTAACTAACTTGTTCAAGATTGTTGAAGATGAGATCAATAAGGGAAAGCAAGCTTATGTGATTTTGCCACTTATAGAAGATTCAGAAAAAATGAATTTAAACTCGGCAAAGAAAATATTCAAACATTTATCAGAGGAGGTCTTTTTTAACAAAAAAGTTGGATTATTACATGGCAAATTAAGTTCACAAGAAAAGAATGAAGTAATTAATTCTTTTTTAAAGAATGAAATTAATATATTGGTTTCAACCACAGTAATTGAGGTTGGCATTGATGTGCCTAACGCCACAATTATGATTATTTATAATTCGGACAGATTTGGTTTGTCCCAGCTACATCAATTAAGGGGGAGAGTTGGTAGAGGATCAACAAAATCTTTTTGTTATCTGGTAACCCCCGATAAAAATGGATTAGAAAATAAACGACTTTGTGTTTTGCAAAAATCTAATGATGGCTTTTATATTGCTGAAAAAGACTTGGAGCTTAGAGGACCAGGCCAGATTTTAGGATATAGACAATCCGGATTGCCTGATTTTGTACTGGACAATTTACCTAATAATAAATTTCTTATTGATAAGGCTCGTGAAGAGGCTATTAAGATTGTTAGTGATGATCCTGATTTAAAAGAAAATATTGTTTTAAGGAATATACTTATTGATAATTCTGATAACAAATTCATTCATGATTTCTTAAATTGAAAACTATCATTGTAATTTTTGATATTTATGCCACTATAAATCAATTGCAAATTTCAATTGAAAATTTGGAATAAAATACCAATTAAAGATAATGGAGATAAATTAATAGCTATACCTAGCTGCCTAAAGTTTTTAGATCCACACCCTTACTCTCATTTAGGAGCACCTTACAAAGATAAAACTTCTATTTGGAAATTAAGAGAGGAGGTCGTAAATAGATTAGTAAAAGTGAATGATTATTTGATATCAAAGAGTAAATTTAACCTTTTAATTTATGACAGTTGGCGACCTTTAGAAGTCCAGGAATTTATGTTTAAAAGAGCATTTTTATTGGAGTGTGAAAAATCCGATATTGATATTCCTTTTGAAAACATAAAATCTTATCCATCCATTTTAAAAAAAGTTGAAAAATTTTGGGCATATCCTTCTTATGACACTAGGTGTCCTCCCCCTCATTCAACTGGAGGTGCATTGGATGTTTGTTTATCAGATAAAGACGGAAATCTTGTTGAAATGGGAAGCTTGGTTGATCAAATGGATGAGACCTCAAATCCTTATTTTTATGCAAACATAAAAAATGAAGAAGCAATTATTTGGAATAGTAGAAGAAATTTATTAAGGGAAATTATGACTAAATTCGGATTTGCTCAACATCCTAATGAATGGTGGCATTTTAGTTATGGTGATCAATTATGGGCTTGGAAAAATAAAAAAGCAAATGCCCTTTATGGAAAAATTTAAATCCTATTGATTTTCATTTAGTAAATTCAATATATAATTTTCATCTTGAGTATTTATAAAATCTCCGAAATCCAAATCCAAATTACTCTTCCAATTATCAAATAATGGTTGAAGAGTTTTTTCTAAATCGTTAAGTTCCATTCTTTGTAAAAATGGTTTAGCAAGCCTTTGCAGATTTTTACTTCCTCCCAACCATAATTGGTATTTGTTTTGACCACTTCCAACAAGTGCTAATTCGGCCATATATGGCCTGGTACATCCATTCGGACAACCTGTCATTCTGAATAATATTGTCTTTTGAATTTTTAAATCTAATAGTAAATTTTCAATCCTTTTTAATACATCAGGTAATATTCTTTCAGCTTCAGTCATTGCAAGACCACAAAGTGGTAAAGCAGGACAAGCTAAAGCGTGTCTTTGTATTTCATTAATGTTTTCTAAATTTTCGTATCCAATTTTTGATAGAGATTTTTGAATTTCACCTTTATTTTTATTGGCGATATTACAAAGTAAAATATCTTGATTTGGTGTGAGTCTTAAATCTAAATTATATTTTTTAACAATACTTGTGATGGTATTCTTCTTATCTCCAGATAATCTCCCTGATAATAATGGTAAACCAACGAAATGAGAGGTTTTATTTTGTTTATGCCAACCTAGGTAATCAATAAGAACATTATCAGGTTCTTTCCTAATTTTTTTAATTTCTTTTTTGAAATACTTTTCAGAAAGTATCTTTTTGAACCATTTAATTCCTTTTCTGTGGAGAAGGTATTTCATTCTCGAATTTTTTCTTGATTTTCTATCACCATAATCTCTTTGAATAGCCACAATGCTTTGTATTAATTCATAAACATCAGGTTCTTCAACGTATCCAAGTGGGTCTGCAATTCTGGCAAAGGTTTCTTCATTATTATGCGTGCGACCCATACCACCTCCAACATAGAAGTTGCACCCTTCTAAGTTTCCATCTTTAGAGGTAAAGGCAACAATTCCTATGTCATTTGTAAGAAGATCAACAGAATTGTCCCCAGGAACTGTAACAGCACATTTGAATTTTCTCGGTAAATAAGTTGAACCATAAAGAGGCTCATCTTTTATCCCACTAAAAACATTATCTTTGAATTGGAGCTTCCTAATTGCTTCAATATCTTTGTCAGGCTTTATGGTGTACTCTAAATCTCCATCAGCCCAAAGTTCTAAAAAAGTCCCTTGGCCAGCCATTGGGGTGAGAAGATCTGCAACTTTTTTTGCCAATGCTCTTGCAATATTATAGTCTGGCGAATCGAATGGAGCCGCAGGGGCCATAACGTTTCTATTTATGTCTCCACATGCAGCTAATGTGGAACCCATTGAATTTACAATTGTTTGAATTACTTCCTTTAGGTTTTCCTTTCTGATTCCATGCATTTGAAAGGCTTGTCTTGTAGTGGCCCTAAGTGTTCCATTACCTAGTTTGTCTGATAATTCATTTAATGCTAAAAATAATTTCCCAGGGACTTCACCGCCTGGATTTCTTAACCTAAGCATCATTTGCCAATCTTTACTTTTGCCCGGTCTTCTATTTTCCCTATTATCTTGTTGATAACTACCATGAAATTTTAATAACTGAACTGCATCATTAGTAAAATGATCACTCTCATTGACTAATTCCGAAGCAAGTGGTTCCTTAAGAAATTGGCTGCTTTTTTTGAAATTTTCAAATTTAGAAACTTCTAGTCCATTTGCTAAACAAACAGTCTCTTCCTTTGCAGAATCTTTTTTCTTTTTTACTTTCTCAACCTTGATCAAAGGACCAAAACATATCTCTTTTTATACATTAGCGAAAAGCTTATTTAACTGGTAGTAAATTATAGTAAGTGAAGTCATATTTTTTTCTTGTCTAAATATTTACTTGAGATAGGAACAGAAGAGTTGCCCGCAAAATTTTCTCATTCTGTTCTAGATCAATTTAAATCACTAATAGAATTTGAATTGGATAAAAAATTAATCAAATTCGACAATATAGTTGTGACCTCCACACCACGGAGGATAGTGCTACTTCTTGAAGGTTTAGTTGATTATGCAGAAGATAAGATAATAGAAAGAAAAGGGCCTAAAGCAAATTCAGCCTATTTAAATGGATGTCCTACTAACGCTGCTTTAGGATTTGCTAATAGCTTAGCTATAGATGTAGGTGAGCTAGAAATAAAAAATACAGAAAAGGGGGATTTTGTATTTGGAAAGAAAATTGAAAAAGGATTATCAACAAAAATTTCTTTGTCTACAATTATCCCAAAATTAATAAAGAGTCTTCAAGGCCCTCGATTTATGAAATGGGGGGCTGGAAACATAAAATTTTCAAGACCTATTAGGTGGATTGCCTCTATTTATAATGATGAAATTCTTGATTTTGAATTTGATGAATGTGATCCAAGGATCAAAATAAGTAATAAAACAAAAAGCCATAGGCTAATCAATGAAGTTTTAGAAGTTCAGAATCCTGATGATTTTTTTGAATTATTGAAACGAAATAGAGTATTAGCTATTCGAAAAGAAAGAAAAGAAAAAATTGAAAGTTTAATAAATCAGGCATCTAAATCTTTAAATCTGAAACCTGACCTTTCAGAAGGATTGCTAAATGAACTTACTGATTTAGTTGAATGGCCAGACTTAATTATTGGAAAATTTAGTGATGAATTTCTTGATCTTCCTGTTGAAGTTCTCTCAACAGTCATGAAAAGTCATCAGAGATACGTTCCTCTTTTATTGAAAAACAAAAGTTTTTCTAAACTAGATTTAAGCTCTGAAAAAAATATTAGTACAACTTTCTGCGTTATTTCAAATGGTCTTGAAGAATCAAATAATAATATTGCCAAAGGTAATGAAAAAGTTTTGAGGGCAAGGTTTTCAGATGCAAAGTTTTTCGTAGAAAGTGATAAAAAAGTTTCTTCAATCGAAAGAAATGAAAAGCTTAAATCTGTTTCCTATTTGAAAGGACTTGGAAATATTTTTCAGAGGGTAGAAAGAATAGAGGAAGTTACTAAAAAAATTCTTAAATTATTAAATGATAAGTCTTTAGAAGAAAAAAAAATAATAGAAGTTGCTAGATACTGTAAAAACGATTTGTGTAGTGAAATTGTTTTCGAATTCCCTGAACTGCAAGGAATAATGGGTGGTAAATATCTAAAGTATGAGGGATTTAGTGAGGATGTTTGCTTGGCTGTGGCTGAACATTATTTACCATCTTTTTATAAAGATGCTTTGCCCTCAACAAAATATGG
>MWOS01000098.1 GCA_002026165.1 Prochlorococcus sp. HOT208_60m_813G15 | reverse complement strand
AGATCTTTTTCTTCAAGAATAGCTGTCCCAAATCTTGGCTCAGCAAAAATCATAACTCCAGCAGCGCTTTGAATTAAATGAGCACATGTCCTTGAGCCTACTACCAGAAAAAACGCATCAGGCATTCTTCTGTGGAGCCAAACTATTGAAGTTAAACCACAAAAAACTTCCCTTGGTCCAGTTTCCTTATTAAATTCAACTTTACTCATTAAAATTTTCAAGAGCTTATATTTCAAGCTTGCATAAACTTTTTAATTTAAGAAAGTAATTAATAAGTTCTCTTACAAAATGAACACATTTAAAAAACTTATATGAATGTTTAAATACTTAAATGAGAATTATGAAAATTATTTTTAGGATATATTCTAATTTCTATAGAAGGAATTTCCCTGACTTGTTTTTGAAAGCTTCCATACATTTCTAGCTATTTTCGTAGCTAATAATCCTGCTCTTTCTAACTTAGATTTTCCTGGCTTAGCTCCAATTAGAGCTGTCACTTCTGAAGTGGTTAAAGGTGCTCCAGTATTTATAGCTAATTGAGTTAACTCCAATCTATCTCTAAGGTTCTTAAGATTTACTTTCTCAATTTTATCTTCTTCTAACCAGCTAAAAGATGGGTCTTTCTGAGATAGTTTTTGCATCAAACTTAGGCTAACTAATCCAAGAGTTTGATCAGGAGTTAATTCTTTTTCAGTACCAGAAACATTTGGTTCTTTTTTTTGAGAAGTTCCCATAAAAATGCATATCTTTTACTTGAAGTTATCGTTTTGTGGTAAGCATGCAAGTAAATTTAATAGAAAAAATGAACCATTATCCGTTATAGTCGCCTCAATGGAACCAACTTCTAGCTTAAACAGAGGGAAACGAAAAAAAGGGAGTTCTCTAGTCACAGGATCTGAGGTGCAATCTCAGGCCAGTGGTGCTAGCTGTTTTATTACTACCGATTCAGAAAAGTCTCTGGTATCCAGACAAGCAAGTCAAGTTGAGCAAATTGAGTTAAGAACATATGTTTTTTTAGATTCTCTTCAGCCTCAATTGGCTGCATATATGGGAACTGTTAGTAGAGGTTTTTTACCTATTCCTGGTGATTCATGTCTTTGGATGGAAGTTTCACCCGGGATGGCTGTTCATAGAGTCACTGATATTGCCCTAAAAGCTAGTAATGTAAGACTTGGTCAGATGATTGTTGAAAGAGCATTTGGATCTCTTGCTCTTTACCATAAAGATCAAAGCACGGTTTTACATTCTGGTGATGTTGTTCTAGATGCTATTGGGAGCGAAGTTAGAAAAAGAACAAAACCTGCTACCAGTTGGACTGAAGTTATTCGAGCAATTACTCCAGATCATGCAGTTTTAATAAATAGACAAAACAGAAGTGGATCGATGATTCAATCTGGAATGAGCATGTTTATATTAGAAACTGAACCAGCTGGTTATGTTTTAAAAGCAGCAAATGAAGCTGAAAAGGCATCTAATATAACGGTTGTTGATGTTAAGGCAGTTGGAGCTTTTGGTAGATTAACTCTCGCCGGGAAAGAAGGAGATGTAGAAGAAGCAGCAGCTGCTGCTATTAGAGCAATTGAAGAAATTTCAAATTATTGAGAATTTTTTAATTTAAACTTTTTTTTAACTTAAACCTATCTCTTTTTTTAAAAAAGGTGACATAATTTTTGCAGCTTTACCTCTACTACCTAATTTATTTAGTTGTGATTGTGAGAGCTCACCGTAAACACAGTTAGACTCTTTTACCCAAAAAATAGATTCGAATTCCCCGTTTGGATATTTGGGGTTCTTAAGAATTTCTCCCCAGCATATTCCTGTTGTATCTTTAACTAAGTTTCCTGAGGGATCGCACAAAACCATACAACTTATAAATCTTGCACTCCTATAAGGACTATCAGAAAGTTCATTAATTAATTTTTTAATTTTCTCATCATTAGTTTTGGCATATCGAGCAGAATAAATTCCTGGCCGACCATCTAAAACATCTACTTCAAGACCCGAGTCATCAGCTAATGCCCAAGTTTTAGTCTCTAAAGCAGCTGCTTTTGCTTTTAGAAGTGCATTCTCAAAATATGTGTTTCCAGTCTCTTCGACATTTAAATATTCTGGTTGCTTCTGAACCTTTAAAGACAAAACATCCAGCATCTCTGAAATTTCAGATACTTTTCTTTGATTGCCACTAGCAATCGTTAGAACTGGAAGGTTCAAAATAACAAATAAATTTACTGTGAATATTATCTTACTTCAAAGCTTGATACGGAGACAGGAAAGGTTGAACATTCCACACCTGTATAGACAGGGCCTGTCTCGTACGGAAATAACATAATGTAAATTTTTTCTTAACACAACAGTATGTTTTGATGCACTAACTAATTTCTATAAGTATTGACATATCAATAGTACCAAGGGTGATAAGTTTAACTTATGAATCATAGAAAAAACATTAATGGAGATTTTGTCGAAAACGCTTGACTTATAAGTACTTAATGAAGCATTCTTCGGATTGAACATTCCACATTTAGTATTTAGTAGACAATGGCTACAGAAACAATGGGTATCGCTCTCGGCATGATCGAGACACGCGGACTTGTACCTGCAATCGAAGCAGCAGACGCAATGACAAAGGCAGCAGAAGTTCGCCTTATTGGTCGTGAATTCGTTGGTGGCGGTTATGTCACAGTATTAGTTAGAGGCGAAACAGGCGCAGTTAACGCAGCTGTAAGAGCTGGTGCTGATGCTTGTGAAAGAGTTGGTGACGGTTTAGTTGCAGCTCACATTATTGCTCGTCCTCATAGAGAAGTTGAACCTGCTCTAGGTAACGGTGAATTTCTTGGTCAAAAGGACTAATTAAGTAAAGCAAGATTTATAAATTTTGCAAAATAATTATTTTCCCTACACAGACCTAAATTTATCCTTATGAGTAAGAAGTATGACGCAGGGGTAAAGGAGTACAGAGATACCTACTGGACTCCAGAATATGTCCCCCTAGACACCGATTTACTAGCCTGTTTCAAATGTACAGGTCAGGAAGGTGTTCCAAGAGAAGAAGTTGCAGCAGCTGTTGCCGCTGAATCTTCAACAGGTACTTGGTCAACAGTTTGGTCCGAGTTACTTACAGACTTAGAATTTTATAAAGGACGTTGTTATCGAATCGAAGACGTTCCTGGAGATCCTGAAGCTTTCTATGCTTTTATTGCATATCCTTTAGATCTTTTTGAAGAAGGCTCAATTACAAACGTATTAACATCTCTTGTAGGAAACGTTTTTGGATTTAAAGCTCTTAGACATCTACGTCTAGAAGATATTAGATTCCCAATTGCTTTCATTAAAACTTGCGGTGGTCCACCAAATGGAATCGTAGTTGAAAGAGATCGACTTAACAAATACGGAAGACCTCTACTTGGTTGTACCATCAAACCTAAATTAGGATTATCTGGTAAAAACTATGGTCGAGTTGTATATGAATGTCTTAGAGGAGGTCTTGATTTAACGAAGGATGATGAGAATATTAATTCTCAACCATTCCAACGTTGGAGAGAAAGATTTGAGTTTGTTGCAGAAGCAGTTAAGCTTGCTCAGCGAGAAACTGGAGAAGTTAAAGGTCATTATCTAAATTGTACTGCTAACACTCCTGAAGAACTCTATGAAAGAGCTGAATTTGCAAAAGAGCTAGATATGCCAATCATCATGCATGATTATATAACTGGTGGTTTTACTGCAAATACTGGATTAGCTAATTGGTGTCGTAAAAATGGCATGCTTTTGCATATTCATAGAGCTATGCATGCTGTTATTGATAGACATCCAAAGCATGGTATTCACTTCAGAGTTCTTGCAAAATGTTTGAGACTATCTGGAGGAGACCAATTACATACTGGAACCGTTGTTGGAAAACTAGAAGGTGATCGTCAAACAACTCTTGGTTATATTGACAACTTAAGAGAGTCATTTGTTCCTGAAGATAGATCAAGAGGTAACTTCTTTGATCAAGATTGGGGTTCAATGCCTGGAGTATTTGCAGTAGCATCAGGTGGTATCCATGTTTGGCATATGCCTGCACTTCTAGCGATCTTTGGTGATGACTCCTGCCTTCAGTTCGGTGGAGGAACACATGGTCATCCATGGGGTTCTGCTGCTGGAGCTGCAGCTAACAGAGTTGCTTTAGAAGCTTGTGTAAAAGCACGAAATGCTGGTCGCGAAATCGAAAAAGAGAGTAGAGACATTCTTATGGAAGCTGCTAAGCATAGTCCTGAATTAGCTATTGCTCTAGAAACTTGGAAGGAAATTAAGTTCGAGTTTGACACTGTCGACAAGCTTGATGTTCAGGGTTAACTCAAGTTTCGAAATTGAGTAGATTTATTCTCCTCAAACTTATTAAAATCTCGTTTTTACGAGTAATTACATTCACATTTTGATTAATTATGCCTTTCCAGAGCACAGTAAGCGACTATCAAACAGTTGCAACCCTGGAAACATTCGGTTTCTTACCACCGATGACCCAGGAAGAAATATATGACCAAATTGCCTACATAATTGCTCAAGGTTGGAGTCCAGTTATTGAGCATGTTCATCCAAGTGGATGTATGCAAACTTATTGGTCTTATTGGAAACTCCCATTCTTTGGGGAAAAAGATCTTAACTTGATAGTGAGCGAATTAGAGGCATGCCATAGAGCATACCCTGATCATCATGTAAGAATCATCGGATACGATGCTTACACTCAAAGTCAAGGAACAGCTTTTGTAGTTTTCCAAGGACGTTAAAGCTACTTTTCGTAGTAAATAACTTTCTCCATAAGAACTTAATTTTTTGGAGAAAGTCTTTTTAAAAAGTTTCACAATTGAAGGTTATGTCAATGAAAACTAGTAGAGAAATTGCATTAGAGAGAAGAAAAGCTATGAGTGATAGCGGAAAAAAAGCTGTTGCCAATTCTTCCACTACTAAAGACAGGGTTCGTACATCTGATGATATGCAAATTTCTGGGATAAAATCTTCCATTGATACAAATACTGCGAAAAAACATATTCCAACAGCAAAAATGAATAAAAAATCCTTTTCTAAAAATTTATCCAGCAAAGAACTTGTAATTGAAAGAAGGAAAGCAATGTCAACTCATGGCAAATCAGCCATAAATTCATCTGATAGAACTCGTACAGAAGCTAATAAAAAGATCCAAGTAAATGAAATAAAAATAACTTCAGATAAAAGCCCTGACTTATCAAATTCTGGTAATTCAGAGAATAAAGTTCTAAATACTAAAATTAAAAGAAGGGTAACTCAAAAAAGAAAACCTATCACCAATACAAGTAGAGATATTGTTTTGGCAAGAAGAGAAGCTCAATCTAAACATGGCAAATCAGCTTCTAAACAAAATAGTAGTGCAGCATCTTTAGCTAGAAGAGGAGATCCAGATTTATCAAGCAGAGAAATATCTCAAAGAGTTAGGGAATTAAGAAGTAAAACTGGAGCAACCTCAAAAAAAGGAAATGGTAAATGTAGACCATGTGGACCAAATAAAAATGGATCAAAAATGAATATTGCTGATGCAAGTTGGAAAGTTGGTAAAAGTGAAACTAATTCTGGACAAACAGTAACTGGAACACAGGCTAATAGATCGTTAAAAACTACTGGTAATGAAGCTAGTACATGTAGAAGCGTCACAGGTACACAATATTTGGGATCCGAAGTACTTAATCAATTTTGCCAAAATCAACCTGAATATAAACAGCCAACTAGATCCTCAGTAACTTCAACATCAGCTGGTAATAAAGTCACAGGTAATGAGGTCGGAAGATCTGAGAAAGTTACTGGCGATGAACCTGGAACTTGCAAAAATGTAACTGGTACTGAATATAGTTCTGCAAATCAGTCAAAGGAATATTGTGGAGAAGTTCCCAAAAATCCCTCAAAGGTTAAACATAGTAATACAGCTGACGGATTAAAAGTATCTGGTTCTTTACCTGGGAGATCTGCACTTGTAACTGGAGATGAGTCAGGATCTGGTCATCAATTAACAGGCGATCAATATCTTGGTTCAGAAACTAATCCTAAAGGGAGATCTCATGAAAAAGTCGGGAAATATAATACATTAAATGGCAATGCATTAACTGGTACAGGAGTAGGGAGGTCTGAATTCGTTACTGGTAATGAACCAGGAAGCTGTAAAAATGTAACTGGCGATGAATATATTGGTTCCCAACAATACGAGTCATTCTGTAAATCCAAACCAAAACCTGAAGCAATGAAGGTTGGAGTTAGTCTTTCAAATAACGCTAATGAGATTAGTGGCACCTTAACTGGAAGATCTGAGAAAGTTACTGGCGATGAACCTGGAACTTGCAAAAATGTAACTGGGACACCATATGCTGGATTAGATCAAGTTGAGGAAAATTGTAATTCTGACTTAATAACTGAATTAAAAGATAAAGGAAAAATTTATTTAGGAGGTAGCTCAAATGCACGCCTTACGGGTATACAACCGGGTATCGGAGGAAGTATGACTGGAGCAGGCAAAGGTGCTTGTCTAAATCCAACAGGAACCCCATATGTTGGAGGAGATCAGTTAGGTAATAATTGTTCCAATCATTCATCCGAAAAAAATTATGCCAATAGTGAAAGAAAAAATTCAAGCTCATGGGAAGAATTTTCTGTAAATTCTCCCTCAAGAGATAAATACTCTGATAAAAAAAGAGATGGTGTAACAGGCAATGAGTATGAAAATGGCTCAAAGATTACAGGCCCATTCGATATGGCTGAGGACAAAGTAACAGGGACAGAACAATTTAGGTTTGATAAAAACAAAAATTCCCTACTTACCCCAAAAAAAGATTTAAAGGAATTTGATTCTTCAAAAGAGAGAGCACAATCCAGAATTACTGGCGAGGGTCAATCTGCTGGGTTGAAGATAACAGGGGATGATTGGGCAAGAGGAAACAGGGTAACAGGTACTGAAGGAGCTTCAGCAAGAAAAAGAAATCCTACAAGACCAGGCATGACGAGTGCAATGCCAGTGATGGATATAAAAAGGAATGATGAAATGAAAGAGCCAGATTTCTTGATAACTGGATCAAGTGGCAATACTCGTGAAGGACAACTTGTTACCTTTTCAGGTGGTGCACGAGGGTAATTAAATAATGCCTTTAAGAGGACTGGCAAAAGCCAAGAACTTCACATTGGGGCCTACAGCTCCAATGAAAACTTTTACGGAAAATATTCATACACAAACTAAAAAATCAAACGATTTAGGTAATACTGGAAAATCTCATAAATTAACTAACAGTATCCAGAATGAAAATTTATATAGGTATGAAAGCAAAATAAAAAGTGATTTTGATGAAATTGTTCCTACTTTAAAGGAAATTGCTAGAATACAACATCATGAAGATTTTATAAGTAAAGCTCAGGTAATATCAAGAAAAAATTTGGGAATAGATCTACCTCTTCATGTATTAGATAAATCTTGGGTTAAACCTCTCGATATGAGAGCTCTATATGCATGGTGTGCTTTTAAACAACATGAGAAACTTAGTGACAATTTTTTTAAAAATGATCCTCTTGAAGGGGCTTCAGGAAGTAGAGGTGCGGAAGATTTTGAAAAATTTCTTTTAGATTGTGGAATACATTTACTTGATATAACTCCTTGTTCGGATGGTCGATTAGCTCATTCAGTAGCGTATGTAATGAGAATACCTTTTAGTTCAGTAAGAAGAAGATCCCATGCAGGAGCACTCTTTGATATTGAAAATACAGTTAATCGATGGGTAAAAACTGAACATAAAAGATATAGAGAGAATGTTCCTAATGAAGCTCATAAAGATACCAGGTACTTAAAAGTTGTAACTTATCATTTTAGTTCAGTAGATCCTTTACATCAGGGATGCGCAGCTCATGGCAGTAATGACGAGTTAGCTGCAGCAGAAGGTAGAAATAAATTATATGCTTTCAAAGAGGCTGTAGAGAATAGCTTTTGCTGCGGAGCTTCTGTTGATTTAATGTTAATTGGACTTGATACAGACACTGATTCATTAAAAATACATTTATCAACTAGCGATGGCGGTATAGATTTAGAAAAAACTATTTCTACATTAGAAATTTATAATTCAACAATAAATTTTTCAAAAGAGGATGCGGAAAGAGAAATTTGCCAGACAATTTCTAAGCAATCTTCAAAAGATAAACTCAGTGGACTGGAAAAATTTACATATAAATTAATTGTCAATAATATTTCTCAAATTGATTATGTTAAGAGTTTTCATAATGGTTCTTATGAAGATATTGGACATGCAGAGAGGTTTATTGGAGTAGGTATAGGTTTCAAAGAAGTACATCTCAGAAATTTAACTTATTTTGCTCATTTAGATACAGTCGAAGAAGGGGCTCCAGATTTAGATGTTGGAGTAAAGATTTTTACTGGATTAAATGTTTCTCAAGATCTACCTATTCCGGTAGTAATAAGATTTGATTACTCTGGAAAAGTACCCGGCGCAAAAGAGAGGGCAATAAATGATTGTGAAAGAGTTAATAATGCGATATCAATTAGATATAAAAATTTAGTTGATCAAGGTTTGTTACATACTTGCTCTACTATTAGAGATAGGGACAACATTCATTCCGCCCAAATTATTGGAATGTCTTTAGATAAAAAAACAGAGGAGGCTCACTAATTATGTTAATTTGCAAGGTTGTAAAACCACTTGTTTCTACCAATAGGATTCCTGGTTTTGAACATAAACATCTGCAGGTTGTACTAGATGGTTCTTCTAATAAAGTTGCAGTTGATGCTGTTGGCTGTAAGCCAGGAGATTGGGTTATTTGTGTTGGAAGTTCTGCTGCTCGAGAAGCTGCGGGGAGTAAATCTTATCCAAGCGATTTAACGATTGTTGGAATTATTGATCATTGGGATCCTGACAAGTCATAAAAAGGAGGATATCAATTGTGGAAATTATGAAGGTATTAGGAAGGATGGTATGCACTCAAAGAGTCGCTGGCTTAGGTCATATGAATTTACGAATTTTAGAAAATAATAAAGGAAAGAAATTAGTTGCTGTTGATCCTGTTGGAGCTAGAGAAGGTAATTGGGTTTTTACTGCTAGTGGCTCTGCCGCTAGATTTGCATGCCCTAATCCAGAAGTTCAAACCGATTTAACAATTGGTGGGATTATTGATTATTGGGAGAGTGACTAAAAAATTTATCTTCAAAAATTTATTTAGAAACTTTGTTGAAGGTATAGTGTAATTAGTCTTGAATAAAGAATGTAATGTGGAAAGAAAGAGAATCACCTTTTAGGATTGAAAAAAGATTTGAATTTGATCAATACTCAAAAATAAGTAAATTCATGGGGGAAATTGAGAAATTATGTAAAGAAAGGGATATCTATCCAAATATCAGCTTCGGTAAGAATTTTGTAAGTCTTTCAATATTTTTAGACAATAAAGAAATATCAGACAAAGAAAAAGAATTCACAATGGATATTGATAAGTTTTATTTAGAAGATTAGTCTTTTTTAATAATTATTAGGCTTTGAAATATCTCTTTTGATTAAAGCCATTAAATATGTTGGTGCTTTATATCTACCAGGTAGACATCTATTTAAAGTTTCAAGATGACTCCAACACACTGTCTTTTCTATATCTTTAACTGAGTTTCCTTTTAAAATTAATAGTCTAAGAGCTTTGCAAAATAAAGGATAACCTGCTTCTAGTTCATCTATATTAAGCTTTGCTGCTGACATAGATCAAAGTTGAATTATCAACTAATAATCTAAACAACTATGGTGCAAAATTGGTTCATATTTCAAATTTCTCAATAATTAGAAATTAATCTAGAAATGCGACGCAATCTATTTCAACTAAAACTCCTTTTGGTAGAGATGAAACTTCAACACAAGCCCTTGCTGGAGGATTCTCAACATTAAAAAAATCACTATATATTTTATTGACAATTTGAAAATTGCTTAAGTCCGTTAAGTAAATAGTTGTTTTTATTACATCCTCTATTTTGGCTCCACCAGCCATAAGAACTTCTGCGAGATTTTTTAAAACTTGAATAGTTTCCTTCTCTATATCTCCTAAACATGTTATTTCATTTAAAGCTGGGTCTATAGCAATTTGACCAGAACAATAGATAAAATCCCCAGCTTTTATTGCTTGATTATAAGGTCCTACTGGATCTGGAGCATTTGATGTTTTAATTACTTGTTTTGGGGACATTTGTTTAAGAAGATACCTATCTATTTAAACCCATAAATCTTTATTTGCTCTTAAAAAAGTAAATTCTTCTAAATTTTTTGCTCTTAAGAAAAGGTTTATTTTCATCTCTTCATCAAGTAAAAATGGAATTGTCAATTCATTAAGAGAAAGTTTTCTTTCAACTTCCGAAAGTTTATTTTTTATGTCTTGATCTTTTGGCTTGAGATTCAATGCCCACAATATATTTTCCTTTGTATATTCATGAGCACAATATATGAGAGTATTTTTTGGTAAAGATTTGATTCTTTCTAGTGAAGAATACATTTGTTGATAAGTTCCCTCAAAAATTCTTCCACAGCCTCCAGAAAATAATGTGTCACCAATAAAAAGAACAGGATTTTCTCCATTCAAAAAGAAGGCAATATGTGAGCTTGTATGTCCTAGTACTTCAATTATTTTTACATCTTCACCTAAAATACTCAAAGCTTCTCCATCCTCTACAGATACATTTTGAAAAGGTATTCGCTTTTTTTCTTTGGAAGAAGCAATCACTTTTACATTTGGCCATCTTTCAATAAGAGACTTCGTCCCTCCAATATGGTCTGAATGATGATGAGTTTGCAAAATTGCTTCTAATTGAAAATTGTTTTCATTTATATATCTAATAACTGGTTCATGAACAGATGGATCTACAACTACAACGGATTTATCTTTTACCAACAACCAAATGATGTTATCACTTAAAACTCTAAGTCCGATTATTTTTCGAGCTTTATTAAATTCCATTGTTAATTTAGAATAAAGAATTCTTGGAAGAAATTGAACTATGTTTACTATAGCTTTACCAAAAGGAGCTCTGTTAAAAGATTCAATTTCAACTTTTAAAAGAGCTGGGTTAGATTTCTCAGATGCTTTGGACGAAAATAATAGATCATTAACCTTCGAATCAAATTGCAAACGGGCAAAAGCTTTATTAGTAAGAAATGGAGATGTGCCTGTTTATGTAAGTTATGGTCAGGCTGATTTGGGTATTGTTGGGTATGACGTTTTACGAGAATCTGAATTAAAAGTAGCAAAGTTATTAGATTTAGGATTTGGTGGTTGTCATATGTCGTTGGCTGTTAAGAAAAATAGCAATTATTCAAAACCAACTGATCTTCCAGCGAATTGTAAAGTAGCAAGTAAATTTATTAAAACAGCAAGATCTTATTTTGAAGAATTAAATATTCCCGTAGAAATAGTTCATTTGACAGGATCAGTCGAGCTTGGTCCTATTACAGGTATGGCGGAGGCAATAGTTGATTTGGTTGCAACCGGAAAGACTCTTAAAGAGAATGGTTTAATTAGAATAGATGATCTTTATTACTCGACTGCAAAACTAATTGGAAATCCTTTATCTATGAGGTTAGATGATAATCATCTCAGAGATATTATTTTATCAATAGAATCAACTAACGCTTTATAGAAGATTAGCTAAATGATTTTTAAAGATTTTAGAAGGATTAAAAAGTTAGGTAAATATTTAACTAAAGATAAAAAAACAATCTATCTAATCTTGATAGTTTTGTTACCTGTTTCTTTCGCTGGAGCAATTCAACCATTATTAGTTGGTCAAGCCATTACGATTCTAAAGAAAGAAACTACAGATGTTTGGCTAAGTAAAACTTTCTTTGGGCAGTCAATTAATGCCATAATCCTAACTTTAATTATTACTGTATTACTCAGATTAGTACTGCAGGGATACCAAACTTACAATATCCAAGCAGTGGGACAACGTTTAACAGCAAGAATAAGAAGAGAACTTTTTGATCATTCAATATCTTTATCTCTTAGGTATCACGATAAAATGCCTGTAGGTAAATTATTAACGAGATTAACAAATGATGTTGATGCTTTAGCCGAGGTTTTTGGTAGTGGGGCAGTTGGAGTCATTGCTGACTTCGTCAGTCTGATAGTAATTTCTTTGACAATGCTTTCAATTGATAGAGGGCTTGCCATTTTATTACTTTTGACTCAAATCCCAGTTTCATATTTTATTATTTGGCTTCAAAAACGTTATAGAAGAGCCAATTATCAAGTAAGGGAAGAATTGTCTCAACTCAACTCAGATTTTCAAGAGAATCTTCAAGGTTTAGAAGTCGTTCAGATGTTCAGAAGAGAGGCTTTTAATAGCAAGAAATTTTCCAAAACTGGAGTTGCTTATAAGAAAGCAGTTAATGGAACAATATTTTATGACAGTAGTATTTCGGCATTTATAGAATGGATTTCTCTTGCCGCAGTTTCCTTGGTTTTAGCAGTTGGAGGTTATCTTGTTACTTCTGGAAATATTGGTTTAGGAACATTAACAACCTTTATTTTATATTCCCAAAGACTTTTTGAACCTCTTAGGCAGCTTGCAGAAAGATTTACTCAAATACAAGGAGGTTTAACAGCTGTAGAAAGAATAAATGAATTATTGGATGAAGAAATACAGATTAAGGACTCTACATCAGCAAAACATTTTTTAGAAAATGCTGAAAATCTAAATAAAAAATTTAAGGGCAAAATTGAGTTCAAGAATGTTAATTTTTTCTACAACGAAGGAGAACATATTATAAAGAATTTATCTTTCAAGATCAATCCAGGAGAGCATGTGGCTTTTGTAGGGCCAACTGGTTCAGGTAAGACTACTATAATAAGACTTTTATGTAGATTGTATGAGCCTCAGTCAGGCCAAATTTTTATAGACGACATAGATATCAAAGATATTCCTATTGCAACTCTTAGAAATATGTTGGGAGTAGTTTTGCAAGATACCTTTATCTTTAGTGGAAATGTCGCAGATAATTTAAAACTAAATTCCAATGTAGACAATCTTGAATTAGAAAATCTTTGTAACGAATTAGGGTTAGATAATTTATTGCAAAAATTACCAGAAGGCTTGAACACCCTACTACGAGAAAGAGGGGCAAATCTCTCTTCTGGAGAGAGACAACTTCTTTCAGTAGCTCGAGTAGCGATTAGAAATCCTGTTGTTTTAATAATGGACGAAGCAACAGCGTTTATGGATCCCTCTACAGAGGCTACTTTGCAGAAAGATCTTGAGAGAATTTTGTCAAAAAGAACAGCATTAGTAATAGCTCATAGATTAGCCACTATTGAGAGTTCTGATAAGATTTTAGTCTTAAAAGGGGGGTCATTAGTTGAAGTGGGAACACATAGTGAATTGAGACTAAAAAAGGGTTTATATTTTCAGCTCTCTGAGCTTCAACAAAAAGGATTCGTGAATTTTTAATGATTTTTAGAAACCAAGGATCGTTAATAAAAAAATCAAACACTTTATCAAGGGAAGAGTTGATAGGTCTCTATGGTTTAAATTCTTATGAGTTCACTCAAACAAATAAAGAAGAAATATTTGTATGTAGTAAAAATAAAGATTTAGATCTAATAGAACTAGATCAACTTTTGCAAACTGTTGGTTGGAGCAGAAGACCTATAAGGAGGGTAAAAAGAGCTTTAGATTTCAGTATTTTGGTGGTTGGGTTATGGCGTCATGATGATAAATTCCCCAGACTAGTAGGATTTGCAAGATGCACTGGTGATGGAATTCTAGAAGCAACAGTTTGGGATGTGGCTATTAATCCTGTCTATCAAGGACTTGGATTGGGGAAAGAGTTAATGAAATATGTCCTTAAAGAATTGAAAAATATTGGAATTTCTAAAGTAACTCTTTTTGCTGATGCCGAAGTAGTTTCATTTTATAAAAGACAAGGTTGGACATTAGAACCTAGAGGCTCTAAATGTGCTTTTTGGTATGCAAATTAATTATTTTTGTAGTAGTCAGAATATATAGATTTTAACGATTCGCCTTTTAACCATCTTCTTCTAAATTGCCAGTTCTTAATTGCTTGGAGAAAAATATTAGTTCTTTCCCATTTTCTTGAACTTATAAAAATGGGTAAATTTAATTGTTTTAAATCTTTTTTCTTGTTTAATCTCCTTAAAAAATCTACATCTTCCATCAAAGGTATTTTTCTAAAACCATTATTCTTAAAGTAGGTAGTTCTATGAATTATCAAACCTTGATCACCATACGGTTGTTTAAAAAATTTACTTCTAAAATTCACGACAATTTCGAGAACCCTATAAATTATCTTTTTGTGATTAATTTTGAATTCAAAATAGTAAATACTTTGTTTGTTTCCCTTTAAAAAAGAATTTATTTTTTTAAACCAATCCTGAGTTAATCTTGTGTCTGCATGTAAAAATATGAGCCACTCTCCCTTTGAATTTTTAGCTCCAATATCTAATTGTAAACCTCGATTCCTTTCTTTGGATACAAATACTTTCGCTCCATAAATATTTGCTACATCGATAGTTTTATCTTCACTTCCAGAATCAACAATTATGATTTCGTCCTCTTTCTGAATACTTGATAAGTCTGAAAGTAATAATGGCAAATTACTAGCTTCATTAATAGTCGGAATGATAATTGAAATTTTTGACAAGTCGATTAATTTCTATTTTCAATATCAATAATTGTATCTATATCTATTTTTTTATCTAAAAGCTTACAATTTAATTTTTCAAAAGCAAAATTATCAATTGTATTTTGAAGAACATTTTCTGTCCCCCACTTTATGTTAATGAAAGGTAAGTATGTATGTGATAACATTATTTTTTCTGATAAACCAATAAGCCAATATCCTCCATCGTTAGATGGTCCTAAAATAAGATCATTATGTTGAAACTCTTTTAGAGTATTCAATAAATCTTGATGACATAAATCTGGAAGGTCAGTACCAATAAAAATAATATTTTTAATCTTATGTCTTGCACAAAATTTTTTGTTGATAATTATTTGCCGTTTCATTTTTTCTCCCAAGCAGCCTTTCCCCTGCAAATTAAATTTTTTGATGCCTAATTCTCTAGACCATTTTCTACAATTTCCTAATCCCAAACCAGTTATGGCAAGAGAAATATCAAGCAGTTTATTTTCTTGAAGAAATTTTGCGACTGAAATTGTGTGTTTGGTCATTACACTTTGTACCTTCGCCGAATTACTTTTACCTATATCTTTTGATAATCTCGTTTTGCATCTTCCAAAACCATGCCATTTCGCCATGATAATAAGTAATGCTTTATCCAATAATTTAGAGAAAATTTAAAATAATTATAAGCCTATTAAAAAATATAAAATTTATTTTTATAAATTTAGTCGATACTTTGTTAAATAATTTTAAATTTGTCGTGATCTTGTGATTTGGTAATGGCCAATTATTAAATTCCAACTAGATTAATAATCTAGATAATAAAACTTTGCAAGCAACTAATCCTATTTGGGCGGAAGTTCAACAATTACTCCAAAAAACTTTAAGTAAGCCTTCATTTGAGACATGGATAAGGCCTGCTAAATTTAATTGTTTTGAAAATGGCTTATTAACTTTAATCGCTCCAAATACATTTTCTAGTGATTGGTTGAGAAAGAATTATTGTGAAACTATTGAAAAAGCTGCAAAGGAAATCTGCGGTCATGATGTAAAAGTTGTTTTTAAATCTGAAACGAATACCAGCAGCGATTTAACAAATGAAGATAAACCTAAAGAACAGAACGTTTATCATAAAACAAGATCTTTTTCTAGTAATAATCAAAATAATTCTTCAAAAAATCAATTCAAAAATCCTAATGGTTTAAATTTACGCTACGTATTTAAAAGATTTGTTGTAGGTCCAAATAGTAGGTTGGCTCATGCTGCAGCTTTAGCCGTTGCCGAATCTCCTGGGAGAGAATTCAATCCATTATTTATTTGTGGAGGAGTAGGTCTTGGTAAGACTCATTTAATGCAAGCAATAGGTCATTATCGAGTAGAAATAGATCCAGAAGCAAAAGTTAAATATGTATCTACAGAGACTTTTACAAATGATGTTATTAGTGGTATTCGAAGAGATGGAATGACAGCTATTCGAGATAAATATAGAAATGTAGATTTGATTTTAATAGACGATATACAGTTCTTAGAAGGCAAAGAGTATACACAGGAAGAATTCTTTCATACTTTTAACGCACTTCATGAATCAGGAAGTCAAATAGTTATCGCAAGTGACAGACCACCAAGTCAATTGTCGGGAATTCAAGAGAGATTAATTTCTAGGTTCTCAATGGGTATGACCGCAGATATTCAACCACCTGACCTTGAGACGAGGACTGCCATCCTTCAAAAAAAGGCAGAACAAGAGAGGATGAGTCTTCCAAGAGATTTAATTCAATTTATAGCAGGAAGATTCACTTCGAATATTCGAGAATTGGAAGGAGCATTTACTAGAGCTGTTGCATTTGCATCAATAACAGGCTTGCCAATGACAGTTCAATCAATTGCTCCAATGCTGGATCCTAATAGTGTTGGAGTAGTTGTTACTCCAAAACAAGTTATTAATAAAGTGTCAGATTTCTTTAAAGTTTCTACTGATGAATTGATCAGTTCAAGTAGGAGAAAACCAGTAAGTCAAGCTAGACAAATAGGTATGTATCTTATGAGACATGGTACGGATCTAAGCCTACCAAGAATTGGAGATGAGTTTGGGGGCAAGGACCATACAACAGTTATGTATGCTATTGAACAAGTTGAAAAAAAATTATCTATTGATCCAAATATTGCAAGTCAAGTTCAAAAAATAAGAGATTTACTTCAAATAGATTCAAGAAAAAATTTATAGTTTAACTAATAACTAGAAATGAAATTTATAGGATCTTGATCATATCTATGCCTGAAAGGTATCTTATCTATTTCATTGATATCACCAAGCGATTCAATTTTATTTAATGATTGCCTTAATAACCTTGCTGAAATAATTGGCATATCTCTTGGAACTGAGATTCTATTTTTTAAGTATCTTAGAGAGATTCCTGAAAGTTTTTTAGGGATTAATACTTCACCTGTGATCATATGGCTCAAAGCTGATCTTAATGATTCGTCAAAGGATTCTTTATTGTATGGGTTTATCTTTAGTAAGTTGTCTTTATGCTTTATCACTCTTTTAAGTGCAATTGTTGCATAATATTTTGACTCATAATGTTGGTTTAATTCATAATTACCTAAACCCTCCCCAGTATCTATTAGCTTAGAGAAAGTAATCTGTTGTTCATTACTTTCTTTATAGCATCCTCCCATTTGTGGGGGTAAATCATGAGAATGAGTATGAAAATCTCCTTGAGTGCCTCTATAAGCACTTGTCCCCTCAAAAAGGGTAAGCCAGTTATCCACATGACGGTAATTAGACCTTAAATTAAACCCTTTATAATAAATAAGTGATGCATTCATTCTCTCCATATAGGGAATAAAAATTATATCTCCAACACCAGGCTCTATATCACCCGTGCTAGAAACTGATGGATCAATAAACCCTGATTTTGAACTACTTAAGATTGCATCAAGTTTAGAAATGGATTCTTTAAATCTTTTTTTTCTAAAAGAGTTATCTATAAAATTAAAGCTTTCTCGGCAGAGCCAATTACACCAGGATCTGAAAATTTCTCTTTCTAACTCTCGAATTTTGATGAGGTGACTAGATGTTATAAAAGATCCAAGTGCTCCAAATTCATTTTCTAAAAAAGCTATGATATCGTCGCTTTCAGTTATAACTTGCCCTTTAAATTCAATTGCAGGTAATTTCCCTGATCTGACTTTTTCAAGGAACCAACTTTCTTTTTGGCCGTAGCAAAACATATTTATTTTCTTGACTCTGTATGGAATTTTCTTAAATTCAAGCCATAACCATATCTTCTGACAATAAGGACACCAAGAATGCCTATCCCTATAGAGGGTAATTAATACATCATTTTCACTATGTCCAAATAATCTTAAATTTGCGTAGGAATTATTTATGCCATGGACTCTATCAAGATCTTCAACTTCAAATTTATTAAAATCATCCCATGTCAAAATCCCATTCATTATTTGAATTAAAGTTATAAACTAACGTTATAATAATTGATTAAAAAAAGTCTTGGAATTTGAATTTGATTTAATTGTCGTTGGCGCTGGATCTGGAGGACTCGCGGCGGCTAAACGTGCGGCTAGTTATGGTGCAAAAGTTGCAATCATAGAAGCAAATCAAATAGGAGGAACTTGCGTGATAAGGGGATGTGTGCCTAAGAAATTAATGGTTTATGCAGCTAAAAGTAAAAAAAATATGGATTCTTCTGAAGGATATGGATTAAAAAATGAAGGTATTAATTTTGAATCAAATATTTTGTTGAACAATGTTAGAGAGGAGGTTTCTAGATTAAGTAATTTACATAGAAATTCTTTAAAGAAGTTGAATATAACTATTTTTGAAGGCTTAGGAAGATTTATTACTCAAAATGAATTAGAAATTATTTGTTCAAACACAAAGAAAATTAAAAACAAAATAAGTTCAAAAAAAATTCTTATTTCAGTTGGAGGTAAACCAAAGAAATTAAATGTTCCTGGGGTAGATTTGGCATGGACTAGTGATGATATTTTTGAATTAGAAAAGTTTCCTAAATCAATATTAATAGTAGGAGGTGGATATATTGCTTGTGAATTTGCTTCTATTTTCAGAAATTTAGGTACTGAAGTAACTCAATTAATTAGAGGTCAACATTTACTTAATGGTTTTGATGAGGATCTTTCTTCATGCCTAGAGGAATCACCTACTTTTACTGAAATCAATGTAATCTCCAATACTCAATTAAAGTCGATCAAGAAAGTAAATGGAAATCTGGAATCAACCCTAGACTCGGGAGATAAACTCCTAACTAATAATATCCTTATTGCTACAGGAAGAGAACCAAATCTTTTGCCTTTAAATTTAGATTTTTTAAATCTAAAGATGGATGGCCAATATTTAGATGTCGATGAACTTAATCAAACAAGCAACGCAAATATTTTTGCAGTTGGCGATATCATAAATAAGCCAAACTTAACGCCAGTAGCAATAGAACAAGGGAGAGTTTTTTCGGATAATATTTTTAATGACCAAAAAAGAAAAGTAAATTATGAATATATCCCTAAGGCCGTTTTTACTACCCCAGAAATTTCAACAGTTGGCTTAAGTGAGAAAAGAGCTAAAGAGATTTACTCTGAAAAAAATATAAAAATTTTCAAATGCAAATTTACCGCTATGTCTAATACCTTTAAAAAGAATAAATCAAAATGTATGTTGAAGATTGTAGTTCATAAACTAACTGACAAAGTCTTGGGATGTCATATGTTTGGAGAAACATCATCTGAGATTATTCAAATGGTATCAATTTCATTAAATGCAGGAATAACAAAAAAAGACTTTGATATGACTATGGCTTTGCACCCAACTATCTCAGAAGAATTTGTGACTATGTATGGATAAAATTATGAATTAGAAATTTTTAATTTTTCTTGAACAATCAGAAACACTATAAGTAAAGCAAAGTAGATAAATAAACCTATCCTTAATTCAGAAAGGAAGCTAAATCCATTCAGGAAAAGTATCTTATCGAGAATGTAGAAAATATAAAGATTAAGCAAAATAAATCCTTCAACTCTGGTGATTTTCCCTTTGCTCCAAAAAATTGGTAAGCATGCAAAAGTAGTTAAAACCATAAAAGGTAAGTCAATCTTTATTAGACTTTGTTCAATTACTAAACCTTTAAATCCTGAAAAAATACTGCAACTTCCCAGGATTAAAAGTTGATTGAGCAAATTGCTTCCTATTACATTCCCTATCGCAAGATCTGTTTTGCCTTTAAATGCAGCAATTATTGAAGTTACTAATTCTGGTAAAGATGTTCCAGTGGCGACGATAGTTAAACCAATAACAATTTCATTTACACCCAATAGAGTAGCAAGCCTTTGAGAACCATTTACTAAAATATTTGAACCAAAGCTTAAAAGAAATATTCCCAATATTAACTTTAGTAAAATATTATGCTTCCCTTTAGAGTTATCTTTTAATTCTTCTATATCTGGTTCAGCATCTTTTGTCTCCTCTCCTTTCTCATTAATAGTATTGATTTCCCATATCGTATTTAAGATTAAACAAAATATTAGAAATACCCCTGCTTGCAATGTTAATAAGCCTGTTGATGACATAGCCCAAACTGCACAAGAAATTGCCATTAAAAGAGGCACATCTCTTCTGACTATTCTGCTTTTTACCTTAAGAGGTGTTATCAATGAGCTTATACCCAAAACAACGAGAACATTAAAAATATTGCTTCCAATTACATTGCTTGCAGCAAGAGAATCACTGCCTTTCAAAATTGAACTCAAACTTACCAACAACTCGGGAGAGCTTGTTCCAAGAGAAACAACTGTCAAACCAATTACTATTTGAGGTATTCCTAAAATTAAAGATAAAAATATGGCTCCTTGAATGAAGAACTCTCCTCCAGCAAAAAGTAGAACTACGCCTAAAACTATTTCTATTATTGGCAATAAAAAATCACTCATATTAGGCTTTTATTCAGATAATAAAAATTTTCATAATTAGTTAATAACTATCCTCGAATATCTATAATTTATTGTCAATTTAAATTTGCTGTTAAAATTGATTAAATAGAAAAAATTTTGAAGACTTTAACCATAATAAAACCTGATGATTGGCATTTACATTTAAGAGAAGGTCTTGTATTAAAAAATATTATACATTTTACTTCAGAATATTTTGGAAGAGCCATTGTCATGCCAAACACTAGAAGTCCTATAACATCGATCAATAGCGCCATATACTATAAGAAATCTATTGTTGAAGCGTTACCAGAAAGTTCTAAGTTTGAACCACTAATGACAATTTATCTTACAGATGAGACTGATAAGGGGGAACTAATAAATGGTTTTAAAAATAATGTTTTTTTCGCAGCAAAATTATATCCTGCTAATGCAACAACAAATTCCAGCCATGGAGTTAGGAATATAGAAAATCTATATAATATCTTCGAATTAATGCAAGATTCTGGAATGCCTCTTTTAATTCATGGGGAAGTGACTGATTCTGAAGTAGATGTATTCGATAGAGAAGAAGTATTTATAGATAGAGAACTCTCTCAAATAACAAAAAGATTTCCAAAATTAAAAATTGTTTTAGAACATATAACCACCTCTTATGCAGTCAATTTTGTTCAAGAAAATAATATTGGGGCTACTATCACTCCGCATCATTTGCATATAAATAGAAATGCAATGTTTTTTGGAGGCTTAAATAGTGACTTTTACTGCTTACCAGTTGCTAAGAGGGAAAATAATAGACTCGCTTTAAGGAAAGCTGCAACAAGTGGGGAAAAATGTTTTTTCTTGGGAACTGACTCTGCTCCACATCTTAGGAAGTGGAAGGCTTTTTGTGGATGTGCAGGTATTTTTAATTCGCCAGTAGCAATAGAGAGCTATTTAACAGTATTCGAAGAGGAGGATGCTCTAGATAATTTTGAAAAGTTTGCAAGTTTGAATGGCCCTAATTTTTATAATTTGCCCCCAAATAAAGAAAAATTAAAATTAGTAGCTAGACCTAATAAAATTAAAGAATTTATTGATGTTGTTGAAGAAAAAAATATTATCGGACAAATAAAACCATTTCATGCAGGTGAAACTTTACAATGGCAAGTTGAAGGGAATGTAAATTAAAAATTTGATTTAATCTGACAATTAAAAGTGTAAATATTCCAATTTTTCTTGGTTAAATGGGTTGCTTTCGGCTACGATAAAAAAGCGCAAATTCCCTTTGGGAGTGTGGCGGAATTGGTAGACGCGCCGGACTTAAAATCCGTCGAGCGATTTAGCTCGTGGGGGTTCAAGTCCCCCCACTCCCATTATTTAATTATTTGTTTTTAGTTCTGACGATAACTTCCAATAGTTGTTATGTTTTAACTAAGCAAACATAAATCAAAATGGTAAGTTTTTTCAATAATTCATTCGCTACTATAATTGCTTATATTGGAATTATTTCTACCTATTTATTGGTTATTCCATTATTACTTTTTTACTGGATGAATAATAGATGGAATATTATGGGCAAATTTGAAAGATTAGGAATTTATGGTCTTGTATTTCTTTTCTTTCCAGGTTTAATTTTATTTTCTCCATTTTTAAATCTTAGACTAAAAGGAAGTGGAAAAGGGTGAATAATTGACTAAAGGCAAAGTTATTCAAATAGGTTTATTTATTTCATTAATAGGATTAATTAGTTATAAATTTGCACCGCGAATTGGTATTGACAATTTTACAACCACTACTCTTTCAAGTTGTATCTTAATTTTGATTGTTATTACTTGGGTAACATCTTATGTTTATAGAGTTGTAAATGGAAAAATGACTTTTATGGAACAAAGGAAACGTTATAGAAAAGAGTATGAAAAAGTTGTTAATGATAAACTAGAAACCAAATTCAACTCATTGTCAAAGGAAGAACAGCAAAAACTAATGGAAGATTTAGAGAAAAATCCATAAATTTTTCATAGAAAATTATCTAAAAA
>MWOS01000097.1 GCA_002026165.1 Prochlorococcus sp. HOT208_60m_813G15 | reverse complement strand
GAGAAAGAAGTTTCTCTTAGTTCCTAATATTACTTATAAAATAAACCCTGCAGAAATTGAAAGTATTGAAGCTAATTCTATTGCTGAAGAAATAGGATTTGAATCAGGTGACTCAATTATTAGTATTAATGGGAAAAAACCAAGAGATTTAATTGATTATCAAATTCTGATTAGTGAAGAAATTTTGGACATATCAGTTTTAGATAAAAATCATGAGATTCACAATATAAATATTGAAAAAGATCAAGACGTTAATTTAGGTATTAATTTTAAAGATGCATTATTTGATTCAGTCAAGCAATGCAATAATAGATGTCCATTTTGTTTTATTGATCAACAGCCAAGTGGTAAAAGAAAAAGCCTATATATAAAAGATGATGATTATAGATTAAGTTTCCTATATGGCTCTTATTTAACTCTTACAAATTTAAAAAAAGAAGACTGGGAAAGAATTGCTATGCAAAAACTATCCCCACTTTTTATTTCAGTTCATGCTACTGATCCCTCAACAAGAGAAAAATTATTAAAAAATAAAACAGCAGGAGTGATACTTGATCAAATTTCGTGGTTTGAAAAAAACTCTATTCAAATTCATGCTCAAATTGTTGTTTGTCCAGATATAAATGATGGAGATATTCTTGAGAAATCAATTTTGGAACTTGCTGAATTCTACAAAAAAACCTCTCAAACAGTTCTTTCAGTCGCAATAGTTCCTGTAGGACTTACAAAATTTAGACCAGAAAATGATGGATTGAAATCAATCAACCAAGAATACGCAAAAAAAACTATTAAACAAGTAGAAAGAATTCAAGCCTCTCTACAAATTACTCTTGGGACTCGTTTTTGTTGGCTAGCAGACGAATGGTATTTAATTGCTGGTACAAATTTGCCTAGTTACAAAACCTACGAAGATATGCCACAAGAATCTAATGGAGTTGGGACTATTAGAAACTTTCTAGAAGCCTTAAGAGAGAAGACTCAAAACCTACCCCAAAAAGTTAAAAACCCAAAAAAAGTTAGTTGGATTGTTGGTAAATTAGTTTATGAAGCCCTAATACCTACAGTTGAGAAATTAAACTTAATTAATGGATTAACAATAAATTTATATGGTTTGCCAAGTATTTACTGGGGTCAAGATCAAGTTGTTACAGGACTTCTTACTGGAGAAGATCTAATTTACGGGCTGAAGAATAAGGATTTAGGAGAAGCAGTTTACATACCATCTATTATGTTAAAAATTAATACTGATTTATTTTTAGATGATAAAAATATTGAAGAAGTTGAGAATCAAATAAATACTAAAATTCACGTTCTTGATGATTCAAATGATATTATTAATACTTTGATTGGTTAATCGAATATTTTCGAAATTATAAAACATGTTTAGAAGAGTAATAAATCCTTTCTTATTATTGCCGCTTACTTTAAGTATGAATACCTTTAATGTTTTATCGAGCGAAACAAAAAATTACATAGATAATGTTTTAGAAGAAAAATCAAATATTACTTTTGTTGATTATCAAGAAATAGAAAAACTTGTATTAAATAATCAAGAATTAAAATCATTAAAAAACCTTGTAACCTCTGCAAGCTTTAATCTTTCCAGTCAAATTGCCAAAAGATACCCATCCCTAGATTTTCAAGCCAATGGGTTACCAAAATATGTCGCAGGTAAAAAGTACACTAGCAATTCACCTACTTTAAAAACATCACAATTTACTGCTAATCCTTCCCTGAATATTAAATGGGATGTAATTGCCCCTCTAAGAGGATTTGAAATTAAAATTGCCAAAACAAATTACAAAATTGCAGAAAATAATTATGAGATTAAGAAAAAAGATTTAATTCAAGAAGCAAGAATCAGATATCACAAATACAAAAAGTCATATCAAGATATTCAAAATAAAAGATCAACACTTGATTTATCAATTACAAGTTTAGAAAATGCTAAAGCGAAGTTAGATGCTGGAATTGGTACAAAATTTGAAGTTCTTGAAGCAGAAGCTCAATTATCTCGAGATCAACAATCACTTAATGAAAAGAAAATAGAACATCAAATTAATAAAATTTCTCTTAAAGAGATTCTTAATGTTGAGGGAGATTTCGAAACTAATAAAAAGCAAAATCTTTTAGGGTTTTGGAACCATAAATTGAATAAAAATATTAATGAGGGTTTGGATAAAAATCTTTCCTTAAAAAACCTTATTCTTCAAAAATCAATCAAAAAGAGCCAAGCAGATAGCTTTTTAGCTCAAAATAAACCAAATATCTATATCAGTAATTCATTATCTAGTACATTTTCAAAGGGTGACTCTCTAACAACTAATATCGACTCTGAAAAATCTGGATCTAATTATACAAATACCATAAGTCTAAATTTTGCATGGAGTATTTTTGATGGCGGACAAAATAAGAACTCCTACAAATCAAAAATAGCAGATGCAGAATCCGAAAAATATGCTTATGAAAATCTAAAAAATGTTTTAACCACAAGTATTAGTAAAGCCTATTTAAATCTTAAATTAAATGAAGAAAAAATAATCTCTTCTCTTAAAGAAATTGAATCTAGCAAAGAGTCTGTAAGGCTTTCCAGACTTAGATATGATGTCGGAATATCCACTCTAAAAGATGTTCTTGTTAGGCAAAGTGAATTAAGTAGTGCGAAATCAAAAAATATTAATGCAATATATAATTACAATCTGAATATAGATGAATTAGAAAGATTAACTTTCCTTGAAAAAAGTAAAAATTGTTTAGGTACTATTAATAATAAAAATAAAGATACAAAGTCTATTTGTAATATATAAAGATGAATCCACAAAATTTAACTAATAAGCAACTACGTGAATTAGATTCTTTATTTGAATTGGTTAGTCAACGTCAAACAAAAGATTTTGGAAATATCAGCGCCAGCAATAAAGCAGATGGATCATTATTAACAAGTTGTGATTTATGGAGTGACAAAACAATCGTAGATGGCTTAGCTTCAATAGCTCCAGGTGAAGGGGTCCTTAGTGAAGAAGGGCAAAAGTTAATTCCAAATTCAAAAGCTTACTGGGTGGTCGATCCACTCGATGGGACAACAAATTTTGCTGCCGGTATTCCTTACTGGTCTATATCTGTAGCAAGGTTCGTTGATGGTAAACCACAATCTTCTTTTTTAATAATTCCTACATTGAAAAAAAAGTTTGTATCCATTAAAGGTAAAGGGGTTTGGTTAAATAATAAGGTGATTGATCCTAGCCAAAATAATCGTCAAAGTGAATGCATTTCTTTATGTAGTAGATCAATAAAAATTTTGCAAAAAAAGCCAAACTCAGTATTTCCTGGAAAAATAAGACTCTTAGGTGTATCGAGTTTAAATCTTACGAGTGTAGCGATGGGACAAACTTTTGGAGCAATAGAATCAACTCCTAAGATATGGGATATTGCAGCAGCATGGCTGCTATTAGAAGAACTCAATTGTTCTATAGAATGGCTAGAAACAGATCCTTTAAATTTAGTTGCAGGAGAAGACTTGAGCGATGTTAATTTTCCATTAATTGCTTGTAGATCTATTGAAAAATTTGAAATTTTAAAGCCATGGGGTAATTTATTATTAGCAAAATAGTTGCATCATAAATAAAAAAATTGCTTGAAAAATTTCTTAATCAGATACAATAAAAGTTAAGTAAATAAATAAATATTTGAAGAAAATTAATATGCAGAGAAGTTCAACATGGATACTGAAAAGTTTATGGGGAGCTTGTGAGCGATGGAGCAAATCTGATTGTGTTGATTTAAGCGCTGCTTTTGCATACTACACACTTCAATCATTTTTTCCCATCCTTCTAATTTCTCTTTCAATAGCGTCATGGTTCCTAGGAAAACAAGAAGGATTAGATCAACAAATAATTGCTATTGCTGCTCAGATTTTACCTCCTTCGGTAGTTGAATTAGTAGAAACAACATTATTCAATTTGATAGATCAAGGTTTTGGAGCGGGTATTCTGGGAGCTATGTTTTTGCTTTTTACAGCAGGGAATGCATATCTATCTCTTCAAAGAGGTTCAGATAGGCTTTGGGAAGACGAAATTCCTTCTAAAAAAGTAAATGCTGCTTGGAGAGTGCAAGCTTCGAGGTTTCTCAGAAATAGAGTTGAAGCTTTTTTAATAGTATTCTTTATTGGTTTTTTAATGGTACTAGATCAGATTAGTGCAAATCTTAGGATGATCCCAAGTAACGTTTTAGAAAATCTTTCAAAATCTAATAATCTTATTTCTGATTTATTATTAAAGTTACCGCTACTACAAGTTGGTCAGTTTGCAATACCACTTATCGGATTTTCTTTAATGGCTTTGTTATTACAAGCCCTCTTACCCAGTCGAAAAGTTCCTTTGAAACCACTTTTACCTGGATCTTTTCTGATTGGAATTGGTCTAACCACTTTGAACCTAGCAGTAAGTAAAAGTATTCTCTCACTTGGAGCAAGATTTCAAGCATATGGTTTTATAGGAGGTTTCCTTGTACTTACCTTGTGGGTATGGCTATTAGGAGTGATCTTATACTTTGGACAGTGCTGGAGCGTAGTTATTGCTAGTATGACTTTATTAAATAAAAAAAGAAATTATAAATAACAATTACTAAGATGAATTCTTTTCTTAAAGGAAATAAAAATCTTTTTACTTACTCATTAATTATGCTTTTAGTTATTCCAATTTTTGGAATAAACTTTTTCATTAGCTTTCTAGGTAATATCCTACTCCTATTTTTATTAATACCTTTACTATTAGTAATTTTAGTCTTTATAGGTTTTAAATCTTACAAATCAAAAATTATTACATGTAATAATTGCGGTGCAATATCCTTAGGCTTAAATGAAACCTGCATGAATTGTGGTACAAATTTAGAAAATATTAGTCAAAAGAATCAATTTGGTAATAATCCTAGTGAAAGTACGATTGAAATTAAAGCAGAAGAAGTGAAATAAAATACTAACCAATTCCAATTTGTCGAAGAATACTTTGCCCAGTAATTAATTCAGTACCAAGACCAATCAAAATACCCATCATTGCCATGCGACCATTCCAGGTTTCCGCAAAATTTACAAAGCCAAATCTTGGTTGATTGTCTTCATTCATAATTTACTAATACATTTATCCTAATATTTTAACGTTTTTAGGTTGTATTTATGAAAATAATAAATTATTTATTTAACATGTCTAACACCATCAACAGGTCGATACTCATCTCCAGTTAATTCCTCATATACAATGGCTGGCAATCCTGTATCAAACATTGTTTGCAATGCTTCTTTTAACATAGGATTCCAACCTCCAGTACTAACTTTTCCATGTCTTACAGTCCAGTCCCAAGTCCCTTGAAGATCTCTAGGGAGTCTACCTTCTCTATCTCTTCGCGCGACTAAGTCTAAAGATTCAACTATGCCAACAATAACTGGGTTTTTACCATAAGAAGGTGTAAGGCTTAGTTCAAGTCTTACGGGGTCTTCTTTAACCATTTTTAAACGAAACCTAGGCGGCAACTTAAGCGATCTAATAACCGCTGATACAATTTTTGTTCTTAATTCCAATTTTTTTTTCCTTAAAATTAAATCTGATTAATCAGTTGTTGATCCCTTTTCTTCTAGGCTAGAGTCATTATCATTTGAAAATCTCACTGTTAATAACTCCTCTTCTGTTATATTTCCTGATTTATCTAAAAGTTCTGGATGCACTGTGTACTTTTGTTGTTTAAAACTAGAAGTACTTAAACGTTTATTTTTATTATCTGATATACCCCAACCATTGGACATTACTTTAAAAGCTTTCCATACTAAATATGTTAAAGCAGCTGAATATATAATGGGAAACAAAATAGTCATTGAGCTTATAGATTAATTAGATTTATGATTATTATCATAGCCCGAAAAAAAGAAAATTAGCTATTTTAATTTATTAAATTATTTTCTAAATTCAATAAATGTAATTAGTAGTTATATTTAAATTACACTGATGTGTTTTAAAAAATTTTTCGAAAAACATAAAAAAAAATTGAAAAGATACACCCAAAAGCTATTATTAACCTCATTAATTACAGTGGGCATTACATATCCTGCGAAAGTAATATCCCAACCATTAAGCAAACCAAAAATTAATGAAGTTAGTTTATTTTCAAACGAATCTTTCATAACTAAAGCTGTAGAAAGAACCGGTGAAGCTGTGGTGACAATTGATACTCAAAGATATGTTAAAAAAAGAAATTTTCCAAGAAATTCTCAACTATTTCTTGACCCATATTTCGAAAGATTTTTTGGATTAGATTTGCCTAACGAAAATCGACAAAGGATAGAGCAAAACCAAGGCAGTGGATTTATTTTTGCAGATGGACTTGTAATGACCAATGCTCATGTAGTGAATGGATCAGATAAGGTAATTGTTGGTTTAACCAATGGCAAAAAAATAAACGCTAAACTGATAGGCCAAGACTCTTTTACTGATTTAGCAGTACTAAAAATTGACGGAAAAGGACCCTGGCCAAAAGCAAAATTGGGCGATTCCTCGAAGATTAAAGTTGGTGATTGGGCTATAGCAGTTGGAAATCCATTCGGATTGGAAAACACAGTTACGCTTGGTATTATTAGTAATTTAAATAGAAACGTAACTCAATTAGGAATATATGATAAAAAACTTGAACTGATACAAACAGATGCTGCTATTAATCCTGGCAATTCTGGTGGTCCACTTTTGAATAGCGATGGAGAAGTAATTGGTATTAATACGTTGATAAGATCAGGTCCAGGAGCCGGTTTGAGTTTCGCAATCCCAATTAATAAAGCTAAGAAAATTGCCTATCAACTTATAAACAATGGGAAAGTAATACATCCTATGATTGGAATTAGCCTAATAGAAGAATATATTTCTGAGAGAAAAAAAAATGTCGTAAAAGTTGGATATGTAGTACCGAACAGTCCAGCTGAAAAAAGTGGAATTAAGATTGATGATACTTTAATTAAAATAGGTAATAAAGATATTGAAACCGCCTCAGAAGTAATAGAACAAATTAGTAAAAATGGTATCAATAATCAAGTAAATATATTATTGAAGCGTAAAAATAAATTTATTAATTTAAAAGTAATACCAACTGATATTACTAATATACAAAATAACTAAAAATTTAATTATCATTCCTTTTAAGTATTTCCACACATCTAGAAATACATCTACCATCCCCTACATCGCAGGAAGTAATGCATTCAAAATAATTTTCAATAGGATCAGAAATTTGATAATGTTTTTCTTGGAAATCGTAATTTTTCATTTGAATTATAAAACCTATTTTTGTATTTTTAAGATTAATCAAGGACGGTAAACTATGTAAAGATAAATGAGTGATCTTACTTAGCCAATTGTAAATTTAATTAAAAGAAATCAAATTTTTTGACTTTGAGTTTTTTCTAAAAAATATTCGTAATTGCCATCATATGAAAATAACTTTGAATCTTTAATTTCAATAATTCTGTTTGCAACCTTTGAAATAAAATACCGATCATGAGAAATGATTAATAATGAACCTTTATAATTTTTAATCGCTAATTCTAAGTTTTCCTTAGATTGGAGATCCAAATGATTAGTTGGTTCGTCCAAAAGAAGGAAATTACTAGGGTTAATAATCATTAGCGCCAACGCTAATCTTGCCTTTTCTCCCCCACTTAGTTGTTTAATATATTTAAAAACAGTTTCATTTTGAAAGCCAAAACCACCTAAAAATGTTCTAACTTTTTTTTGGGACCATTCTGGAGACTTATTAAATATTAAATCAATAACCCTTTCGTCAAGTGAAAGAGCTTCAGCCTGATTCTGTTCATAATAGCTAGTAATTATATTATGTTTACCAAGATTAATTTCTCCAATTTCAGGAGTAATTTTTTTCATAATAATTTTAAGCAATGTAGATTTGCCGCAGCCATTAGGTCCCAATATTGCTATTTTCTCCCCAGAAGAAATCTTTAAATTAATATCTAAAAAAAGAATTTTATCTTCAAAACTATGAGACAAATTTTTGATATTTAGAACTAATTTTCCTGAACGAGGGCACTCTGGAAAATTAAAAACAGGACTTTTTGATTTTGCTATGGGAGCCTCAATTTTAGAAATCTTTTTTAATTGTTTTTCTCTACTCTTTGCTTGAGAACTTCTAGTTGCACTAGCTCTAAATCTATCTATATACCTCTTCTGTAACTCAATTTCTTTTTGTTGTAATTGATATGCCTTATTTTGTGATTCTTCATTCAAAGATTTCTGTTCTACAAAAAAAGAATAGTTCCCATTGTATGTTTCAGATATTCCTCTATCTACAAAAATTATTTTTTTACATAATTTATCTAAGAAATATCTATCATGGCTAATAATAATAACTGCAATCTTAAGCGAAGATAGATATTCTTCCAGCCAAAAAATAGTTTCTAAATCTAAATGATTGGTTGGTTCATCCAGTAAAAGTAAATCAGGTTTTTGTAAGATTATTTTTCCAAGTGCAACTTTCATCTGCCAACCACCTGAGAAATTGCCAACTAATTTATCAGCATCTTCTGTAGAAAAGCCTAATTTTGGTAATATTTTTTCTACATCTGATTGCATTTTATAACCACCTAAAGCTTCAAATTTTGCTTGATATTTTGCTAGTTGATTTACAAATATTTCAAGTTCATCGGAATTTTTTTTTATATCCAACGATTTCATTTTATTCTCAATTTCTAAAAGTTTAATGGCAACAATTTGTATATCTTTAAAAGAACTTTCTAATTCCTGTCTCACTGAAAAGTTCAAATTACAATCAAACTCTTGCTTCAAATGAGCAATTTTAGGATTTCCCTCTTTGATGATCGTTCCGCTTGTTTTCTCTTCCTCTCCAATTAAAATCTTAAATTGGGTTGATTTACCTGCACCATTAGAACCAACTAAGCCAACTTTTTCTCCTTTCTTAATCTCCCAACTAATATTTTTTAAAACAACATCTGTAGAATAAATTTTGCTTACACCTTCAAATCTAATCACTGTTTTAAAAATAGAATTTACAAAATCTGTGGCTTATTTACTAAAAAATATTTTGTGGAATAAAATTAAATCATGAAAAGAATAGAACAAATTGTAGTGATTTTCATAGCTGCAGCTCTTGCAATTCCAAGTTATTGGTTTTTTTGGACTTTAGCTGGTGGAGGTGGTTACAACAAAAGAATAAAACCTATTCCTAATCCAAATAATAATTATTCGAAACCTTTTCCTAAAGACCTCCTCGAGCCTTGATTAACCACATTTTAGTTGCCTCATCATCAATAGTACTCAAATATTCAATAACCTCTTCTTTAGTCACTGAAATATTTAACTCGTTGCCAATATCGCAAATTTTATCTAAGGCTTTTTTGGGATTAGTTAAGGCTGTCATAAATAGACTTTGTTTCTTTTTAGAATCATTGGCTATTAACTTATAGAGCTTTTCAGCATTACTGGACATGTTTTTAAAATCTATTTATTAATAGATTATTACTTCAAGCTACACTTTGTTCATTATATTTATTATTAGATAAATCATTATCCACATCTTTTATCTCTTTTGCAGAGGCATCTGCCATACTTCTTGCGTCTAAACATAAAACTTTTCTTAGTTTCGCAAAGTTAGCTGCGTGAGATTTTCTACCATCTTTTTGAGCATAATACTCAGACTGCTGAAGAATATGGTGAAGATGGGTTAACAAATATGGACTAATTACAGCTGATACCAAAACGTCACTATTTTCATTATCGTGAAAATCAGAATTAACTAATCTTTTTTTCGGTTTATCAATTATCGACCTTTTAGGAGAATCAATTTTTCTTGAATTTTTCATGGGACAATAAAACAATTAATTGATACGGACATAAATTTCCTTACTAATAATATACACAAAGATAGTATCCTTGACTAACTGTGTATACTTATAAGTAACAGTTATCAACTTTGACTCATGGCTACCCGGCAAAACTCAACTAATGGGAAGCCTAAATCCCCCAGAATTCAAGTGGTTCTTCCAGAATTAATATGTGAGCAATTAACTATTTTGGCCAATAATGAATCTAGGACCGTTAGTAATATGGCAAAAGTGTTAATACAAGAGGGTATAAAAAAATACTTTGAGAAGGAGGGTAAAGCATTTTTGTCAGAAAATAATTTAAATACCGATAAATTTAGAGACGAGCTTGAAAAACAAAGCGTCAAAAGATTAAAAAGAGTACCTCAAAGGATTAAATACTATAAAAAATCTGATTTAAAATAGTTAATTTTGAGGCAATTTCTGTAAATCTGCAGTTTTTCCCATTACTACCAAAATATTTCCTCTCTCCAAGATATATTTTGCTGGAGGATTGACTGTTAACTCTTCAGCAGGTCCTGCTGCAAGAACATTAACTAAATAATTTTTTCTTAAATTCAAATCTCTCAAAGATCTTCCGATAAATTCCTCCGGAACAGTTATTTCATCTATACCAGTTTGGTTATCGAGTTCCAATCTTTCAATTAAATTTGGTCTAACTAGTTCTAAACCTAATCTCTCTCCTTGCATTCTGGAAGGGAAGACAACTTTGTCTGCACCAACCCTTTTTAACATTTTTTCGTGCAAGTCACTCGTAGCTCTTGCTATTACTCTTTTCACTTTGCTACCTTCACTATCTTTAGCAATAAGCGTCGTAGTTATACTTGCTTCAATAGGCTCACTTATACCTACTACAACAGTATTCATTTCAAGAATTCCAGATTCCTTCATAGACTCTTCATCAGTGCAATCTACAACTCTAGCTTCTATTGAAGGTTCCAATTGTCTCAAATCATCAATAGCTTTTTCCGAATAATCAGCAGCCAAAACATCTGCACCATTACTTATAAGCTCTCTACAAACAGCGGTTCCAAATCTTCCAACGCCAACAACTGCAAAAGTGAGAACTTCTTTTTCTCTCTTTTGAGACCACTGCCACCAATCAGCCATAATAAAACTCAGACAATCCTAAACATAAAGATCAGCCCTAGGATAGCCAATTCTCTTTTGTCTATCTATTCTACTCTTGTAAAGAGCCTGCCAAAGTGCACTTAAGAGCAAAAGGATACCAAGTCTACCCACAAACATTCCAATAATAAGAATAAATTGGCCGAAATGATTTAATTTTGCAGTTAAACCAATATCAAAACCAACAGTTGCAAATGCAGATATGCAGGTGAATAGAATCTCTAGAAATGTGAAAGATTCTTTCTTAACAAAAGTATTTGTTGTACTTAGCAGCATTGCCATTAAAAGAACAAAAAGTAAAGATCCAACTGTGATTCCAACTGCCTTTAGGATAACTTTATCTGAAATTAATCTATTGCTAATAATTACATCTTTCTGACCTCTTAAAGTTGATCTAGTAGCAGCCATTAAAGCAATAAATGTAGTTGTTTTTATGCCTCCACCAGTACCTCCGGTACTTGCTCCAATAAACATCAAAGTCATCAATAACAGTAGGCCAGTATCTGATATAGAGTTCAAGGAGATTGGATAATTTGTAAAGCCTGCAGTTCTTGCACTTACTGTTTCAAAGATTGATGATAATAATCGTTCAAACAAATTTAAATCATTAAAAAATTGACTATTAAGCAATGATTCAGTGATAAAGAATCCTAATGATCCAAACAATATTAGAGACAAACTTGTCCTAATAACTAATCTGGAATGAAGGCTTAATTTTTTATAAGAAAGATTTTTTTTATTACTCCAAACATCATCAATAACCCTCCAGCCCAATCCACCCATAACAATGAGAAAAACAAAAACACTATTCACAAAATAATTTGTTCTATAGTCTTGAAGACTATTTGACATTAAAGAAAATCCGGCATTGTTATATGCAGATATGCTGTGAAAAATCGAGGACCATAGTCTTTCCCAATTATTTTGAATATCTACAAATCCAAAAGAATATAAAACAATTGCGCCCAGCGATATGATACTAATCGCCGTAATAGCAATGCTTTGAAAAGTTCGACCAATTCCTCCAACTCCAAATTCATCTAGAGTCTTTCCTTTATCTAATCTAGTTCTTAGCTTCGTACCCTTTACAACAAACCCTTGTAAAAATGTTGTAATGGCCATTAATCCTAGACCACCTGATAAAAGCATAAAAGCCAAGAAAACTTGGCCAAAGAAATTTAAATCAACGCCAATATCTATTATGGTTAAGCCAGTTACAGTTATAGCAGAAGTTGATGTAAAAAATGCTTCCCACAAACCAACCTTTGAAGATGAACATAATGGAGAACTCAAAATTAAAGTTCCAAGGCAAATAATAAACAAACCTGTAACAATGGTAAATTGAGGTACAGATAACTTTTTGTAAGCATCTTTTAACTTATAAACTTTACTTGTGAATTTCACGATATTACCCAAAATTTAAAATTATCAATGCTGGCACCGTAAATGACATTATAAGTGTTAATCCAGCTCCGTATTTTGCGATATCAAAAAATCTATATCTTCCAGGGCCATAAACCATTAAATTTGTTTGATAACCCATTGGAGTCAAGAAAGATTGACTTGCACCGAACAAAACAAGCATTATTAAGGCGCTTGGTGAAATGCCTAAAACATTTGAGAATTCAATGGCAACAGGCAAAATCAAAGCAACCGAAGCTGCATTACTTATAAATTGCGTAAGAATAACTGTCGATACAAAAATTACGACTAGTGCAAAATACAGAGGCATTCCATTAAGAACAAAGTTTAAATTGACTGCAATTAAATCTGCTAATCCTGTTCCTTGCATAGCCACACTAAAGCACGATAAAGATCCCAACAATAAAATAACGTCTAATCTAATTGATTTTTGTATCTCTGCAGGCCTTAAACATCCACAAGCCACCATGGCAATGACTGCTAAAAGGACTGAACCTACTAATGGAATATTAGAAACTGAAGGCAAAACCACCATTCCTATTGCAATTGCAATCGATATAGGTTTTTTTATCAAAAAAGGTAAATCGTCTTCGAATTGATCTAAAATAAGCAAATCATTACTAGCTTGCAAACCTCTTATTGAATCTAACGGTGCTTGCAATAATAAAACATCTCCAGCCCTTAAAACAGCTTGGCCTAATCTCTCTTGAACAGTTTGTTGTCCTCTTCTTAGTGCCAAAACTGTTGCATTATGACGCTGCCTAAATCTTAATTCTCTCAAACTTGCACCAGCTAATGTTGAACCAGCTGGTAACAAGGCTTCAAAGGTCTTAGTACCTTCATCATCAGAGAAAATATTAGTTCCATCGAAAGATGTTTTGTTTTCGCCTAACAAAATAGTATGTTCCTGCTGCAGCCTAAATAAGTCTGCCCTTGTAACGCGGATTATTAATCTATCATCCGGTTCAATCTTTCTATCAGCCAAAGGAGGAAGAATAACTTTTCCATTTCGTTGCAATTCCAGAACATCAACGTCAAATCGTCTTTGCAATCTACTATTTCTGACAGATTGTCCAACTAATTCTGAAGTAGAGGGAATAGTAACTTCAGTAAAATATATATTCATATCACCATTTTTAATAAATTCCTTATCTCTTCCTCTATCTGGCAAAAGCACGTCAGAAACCAGAATCATATAGATTGTACCTATAAGCCATACAGGAATTCCGATTGAGGTCAAACTAAATAATTCCAAAGCACCATAACCTAATTGTTGACTAATATCACTTACAAGAAGATTTACTGAGCTACCCAATAATGTCAGGGTTCCACCTAGTAAAGTAGCAAAAGAAAGAGGTAATAAAACTTTTGATGGTGATATATTCCTCCGGACGCACCAACCTTCAATTAAAGGTAACAAAGATGCTACTACTGGCGTATTAGGTACAATTCCAGATATTGGAGCAATCAAAAAAGCTATCAAAGAAATTAATTTCCTTGGCGTTCTAATACTTTCAGAAGAAATCAATTCTCTTACTCTGTCTAAAGCACCACTTTTAAATAATGCAGAAGAAACTGCAAATAAACCCATAAGAGTAATTAAAGATGGGCTACCAAATCCAGCTAAAGCTTTTTCAGGAGAAAGAACCCCTGTAGCAATAAATATTCCAACACATAACAAACCAGTCAATTCTGGCGCAATAGTATTTTTAATAAACAAAATTATTGACATTATTAAAACAATTACCGTTATAAACGCATCAAAATTATTACTAACTACTGCAATTAAATTCATACGAAACTTATTTAACTCAATATACCCAAAAACAATATTTCAAAAAAGTTTACTTGAAATTATCTTTTTTCAGAAACTTTTTAAAAATAGATTTTTTTTGGAATATCCATGAAGATGCAGATTTTAAGCTTTCGGTAATATCTGGCAACTTGGAAGCATATATAAGCCTTCTTGCCTCAAAAGCCAATTTCCCAGATAAAGTAACCCCAAGCCCAGAAATTGAAGCTTCTCCTATTCCTAAGCTAATCATTTCACCATTGTCTTTAAATTCAAAGGGTAAAGGATCCTTTCCTTGAATTAAAAGTTCTAAATTATTAGCCAGATGATTTCCTTCCTGCATAGCGACCTGGGCAGTTATAGGTAAATCCTCCATTCCTTCAATAACTGAAACATCGCCAATAGCAAAACAGTTTTTATAGTTTTCTATTTGCAGATTATTATTAACTAAAATTCGTCCAAATTTTTTTGTTAGTTGATCAGTTTCTAAGTAAGACAAATTAGGTTTAACGCCTGCAGTCCAAATAACAATATCTTTATCCAAGGAAGTTATTCCAGCCTCAGTAGCAATACTAATCTTAGTTTCTGAGACTTCTTTAACTGTGGAATTCAAAAGAACGTTGATTTTTCTTTTTTCTAATGCCTTCTCTGCTTGTTCTCTATTAAAAATTTTGTTTTTATTGAGGATTTCGTTTGATTTTTCTATTACATTAATTTCAAATTGATCTGTAAATATATCTTTAATTTTACACGCCAACTCGATACCAGAGGGACCACCTCCAACTATGAATAACTTTTTATATAAAGCAGTATCTTGTGATTTTTTTAAAAAAGAATTTAATTGATTTAAATCATGTACATCATTAAAAAAATAACAATTTTCATCTACACCTTTTATAAAAAAACTATTTGGAATAGAGCCTGTACAGATAACAAGATACTGATAACTTAATTTTAAATCGTCACTAAATTCAAGAATATTTTCTTTGAAGGAAATCTTGGTTAAGCAATTTCTTAAAAAAGTTATACCCGCATCAGAAAAAATGTTTGCAAATTTTGGGGTAGCTTCCCAACTTCTTATTTCTTTACTTAAAACTTCGTACATTAAAGGTTTAAATATAAAGTCAGATTCAGAATCAACCACAAGAATCGGTAAAGAAGGATTAAGATTCTTTAAATTCAAAGCAAATGTCATACCTGCAAAACCTGCTCCAACTATTACTATTGGTTTTTGTATTGATTGCATTAGAAAAATATTGGTATGCGTAAATGTATTATTAAACTATACGAATAAATTTTAAATTGAGCGAAATAAAATTAAACTCATAACCAAACTGAATAATGATTGAAAAAATCCAAACAAATATTCAAACCAACTTAAGGAAATATAATCAAGAGCTAGTAGATATAAAGCCTCAAGAAATGCTTACATGGGGTTATGAAAAGTTTGGTAATCAATTTGCTATTACAACAAGTTTTGGTATACAGTCATCCGTGCTTTTAGATATGGTCAGTAAATTACGTCTACAAAAAAAAATTAAAATTTTTTGGATAGATACAGGTTACCTTCCTCCAGAAACATACCATTACGCTGAAAAGCTTATTCATAATTTATCCTTAGAAGTTGAAGTTCTTCAAAGTGAATTATCTCCAGCAAGAATGGAGGCCAAATACGGAAAACTTTGGGAAACAGATAAAGAGTGTGATTTAGATAAGTATCATGAATTGAGAAAGATAAAACCTTTAGAAAATGGTCTAGAAAAATATGATATTATCTGCTGGGCAAGCGGTGTTAGATCAAGTCAAACAGAAAATAGAAAAAAAATGAAATTTCTAGACGTAATTCGTCAAAGACTCTCTTTAAGACCTTTATTAAGTTGGACAAATAAAGATATTTTTTATTATATGGAAGAGAATAATTTACCTGCCCATCCACTTTTTATCAAAGGTTATTCTTCTGTAGGAGACTGGCATTCAAGCAGTCCAGATAGTATTGAAACAAAGGGCAGAGATACAAGATTTGGGGGGATTAAACAAGAATGTGGAATACACACTAATAATTAAATTGATCATAAAAAAATGGTCTCAGATATAAATTTTTTATTAGTAGGTAATAGTAGGCTTCATTGGGCAAAATATTCTAAAAATCAATCTAAATTCTTACATACCAAAAAAGAGCAAAAAGTTCCCGAAAATATAGATCTTGATCAATTAATTTGGGCTTCTGTAGGAAAACTACCAAATTTTTTCCTGAAAAAAGAAAATGAAATAAAAACTAAAGATATTCAGTTATCAAATCTTCCTGATTATTTTGGAGTTGATAGAGCTCTTGCCTGTATTGCCGCTTTAAAAATTATTGAAAACCCTTTAAAAAAAGATTTGCTAATTGCAGATTTTGGAACAATATTATCAATAACAAAATTGAATTCAAATGGATCTATTATTGGAGGTCAACTACTTCCAGGTTTTCTAACACAATTAAAATCAATGGAACTAAATACAAAAAATCTTAAAGTTCCCAAAAAATATGATATTCCGATTAAAGATTTTTTAATTAATACAGAAGAAGCAATTTTAAAAGGAGTAATCAACTCTCTTACTGGCGTACTTAATAGTTTATTTAATCCCGAAAAGGATATTTTAATAATCTGTGGAGGAGACTCTCAATTACTCATAAAATCTCTAAAGACTCAAAAAGAAAATATTATCAATGCTCCTAATTTAGTTATGGAGGGGATGATTATTCACCACCTGTCCATAAAAAAATTAACTTAACCCAAGGTCTGCAATTATATGATCAGCCATTATTGCTGCTTTTACCTTTAAGTAAATTTTTTCTATGTTACCTTCAGTATCAATTAAAAAAGTATTTCTCATCATTCCCATATATTCTTTTCCCATGAATTTCTTCAGTCCATAACTATCGTAATCAGAAGAAACTTTGAAAGGTTCAGGATCAGTTAAAAGAATAAAAGGTAAATTAAATTTTTCTATAAACTTCTGATGAGAGGATGCATTATCTTTACTAATGCCAAGCACAACAATATTATTTTTTTGGAGTAAATCCCAATTCTCTTTAAAATTACATGCCTCTTTAGTACATCCTGGAGTATTATCTTTTGGATAAAAATATAGTATTATTCTCTTACCTTTAAAATCACTAAGAGAAACTTC
>MWOS01000096.1 GCA_002026165.1 Prochlorococcus sp. HOT208_60m_813G15 | reverse complement strand
TTTTTTTAAAGCTTCACAGTGTATGTATAAATTATTGATAGAATTTTAAAACGATAAAAGTAGTTGTTAATAAATTTACCAAGTAATATTATTATTGAATATATTTTCTTTGTAGTTAATTATCAAAATGCCTCCAATATTTAAATGTTTAATTTGCAGGAAAGATATAGAAAGGTCAACTAAATCATTTTGGAATAAAAAGGGACATTTGTTGTGCTCGACATGTTTAGATCAGATGGATAAAAATTCAGGGAAAGAATAGACAAATTTTAATGAATATTAAAAAAAATTTAGAATTATTTTGTGCCTAATGTAAATCTTGAAGAGTATTGCCTTTGATTATTAGAAAAGATTGTAAAAAAACCCAAAATAAAAAAGGTCGTTTAATTTGTAACAACACTTTTATATTTTAGGTTTTTGGAATTATGTAAAGTGATGACAAAAAATAAAAGTTTTTTGTCCAAAATTCAGTTGGCTTAAATCTCTAAATTTAAAACCAGCCTGGAATAATTTGACCAGTAGTTACGTAAGCGCCAACAGCAGCTACAAAACCTAACATTGCGGCCCAACCATTAAAACGTTCTGCTTCAGGAGTCATGATAAAAAAAAGAATTATATTTGTAAACTATTGTAACAGCATTTATGAAGCTTTGTAAAGTATTTTAAATATATTTTTTTGATTAAAAAAATTTAATGCAATGTTTAAAATCAGAATTATCGTCACATTAATTTGACGCAGTTTAGAGAACGATTAAATTTATTTAAAGCATATTTTATTAATTAATCCTTTTTGAAAACAAAATTCCATAAATTTAAGTACGCTTATGTTGATAAACAATAACTTATATTTTTAATCTTTTTAGGTGGTATAGGCAATATATTTTTAATGATGACCTTGGATTAATTTATCTATTTTCCAATTTTATTATCTAGAAATTATTGTGAAGTTGATAAGTAATATATGTATTTTTAGCAATCAATTTATATCTTAAAGCTTCAGGAACGCATAGGTTTAACACTACAAAAAGATTTGTCTTGAGTATATTTACTTTTTATATATTAATAGATATCAAAATTATGTAGTCAAATAATGGAATGTGGGTCGCCTGAGATTCGAACTCAGGACCAGCCGGTTAAAAGCCGGATGCTCTACCGCTGAGCTAGCGACCCATTTTGTAAAATTGAGTACATATGAAATTATCCCTTTTTAAGGCAAAAAAAACAACTTATTATCTCAAGTTGAACAATAGAAATACAATTCTTAACTTATGAAATAAAAAATTAAAAATTCTCTCTATATTCACAGTTAAAAGGTAAAATAATGAGTAAGTAAAAGAATTTCTAAAATGCTAAGAACAATCGTAGTTTTCGCTCCAATTATCGCAGCTTTAGCTTGGGTTATATTTAATATACAAAAACCAGCAAGAGAACAATTTAATAGAGACTTTTTGGGAAAGGATTAATCTAATTTGATAGAGGAAGAGATTATTGTAATAGGGGCAGGTCTTGCAGGGTGTGAAGCCGCTTGGCAAATAGCAAATTCAGGAGTACCAGTTAAATTAGTTGAAATGAGGCCTTTCAAATCAACTCCGGCTCATCATACCTGTGAATTTGGAGAATTGGTTTGTAGTAATAGTTTTGGGGCAATAAGTCCAGATAGAGCTGCAGGTTTATTGCAAAAAGAATTAAGAACTTTTAATTCATTGGTTATTCAAACAGCAGATAAATTTTCTGTTCCAGCTGGAGGTGCTTTAGCAGTTGATAGATCTAAATTTAGTAATGCTTTAACTGAAGTTTTATCTAATCATCCTTTAATCGAAATTAAAAGATCGGAACAGCGGGATCTCCCAAACAAAGAAAAAATAACTATCCTCGCAACTGGACCATTAACTTCTGAAGAGTTGTTCTTTAAAGTACAAGATTTTACGGGTATTGATTCATGTCATTTTTTTGATGCCGCTAGCCCAATAATATATGGAAATACAATTGATAAAGAAATTGTCTTTAAGGCCAGTAGATACGATAAAGGAGATCCAGCATATTTCAATTGTCCTATGGATAAAGATGAATATATTAACTTTAGGACAGAATTAATAAAAGGAGAACAAGCCAGCTTAAAAGACTTTGAAAAGGAAAATGCAAATTTCTTTGAAGCTTGTTTGCCTATCGAAGAAATTGCCCGAAGAGGATTAGATACAATGAGATATGGACCTTTGAAATCTATCGGGTTGTGGAATCCAAAGTGGGGAGATTTATTTGATAGGGAAAATAGATTAAAAAAAAGACCTCATGCAATTGTTCAATTAAGGAAAGAAGATCTAGAGGGGAAATTATTAAATATGGTGGGTTTTCAAACAAACCTAAAATGGTCAGAACAAAAAAGAATATTTAGAATGATTCCTGGTTTAGAAAAAGCCGATTTTGTACGTTTTGGAGTAATGCATAGAAATACTTTTTTAGAGTCCCCAAAATTACTTTTGCCAACATTGCAATTCATTACAAGAGAGAATCTTTTAGCTGCTGGTCAAATAACAGGAACAGAAGGTTATGCTGCTGCTGCTGCAGGGGGTTTGCTTGCAGGGATAAATGCATCCTTATTAGCTAAGGGTAAACAACCAGTAACCTTTCCTGGTGAATCAATGATTGGTTCTTTGATGAATTTTATAAGTAATAGAAATCAAATATTGTCTAATCAGAAAAAAAATAAGTTCCAGCCAATGCCTCCTTCATTTGGTTTAGTTCCAGAACTAACTAAAAGAATAAAAGATAAAAAAATAAGGTATAAAGCTTATCAAGAGAGATCTATAGAAGCCTTGAATGGGTTTAAAAAGAAAATTGATTCTTGTTTTGAAAAAGATCACTTTCTTATCAAAATTACCTAGAATATAAAACTAAAAGTCTCAAAAATGAAATCAAATGTGGAAATTCTTGATGCAATTATTATCGGCTCAGGAATCGGGGGCTTAGTAACGGCATCACAATTAGCAGCTAAAGGAGCTCGAGTTTTAGTTCTTGAGAAATATATTATTCCAGGAGGAAGTGGGGGTTCCTTTAAGAGAAAAGGTTATACCTTTGATGTAGGCGCTTCAATGATTTTTGGATTTGGAGAGAAAGGTTATACCAATTTATTAACTCGTGCTTTAAGAGATGTTAATGAGAAATGTGAGACTATCCCTGACCCTGTGCAACTTGAATATCATTTACCAAATAACTTTAGCATCTCTGTAGACAAAAATTATGATCAATTTATAAATAAATTATCAGCAAGTTTCCCTAAGGAAAAAGATGGCATAAAGAAATTTTACGATACTTGTGCAAGTGTATTTAAATGTTTAGATTCAATGCCTCTTTTATCAATAGAGGACCCGAGTTACCTTTTTAAAGTTTTCTTTAAATCTCCCTTATCCTGCTTAGGCTTAGCTAGATGGTTACCTGTAAATGCAGGAGATGTTGCAAGAAAGTTTATAAAGGATCCTGAACTCTTAAAATTTATCGATATAGAATGTTTTTGTTGGTCAGTAATGCCAGCTCTCAAAACCCCTATGATTAATGCTGGAATGGTTTTTACAGATAGGCATGCTGGAGGTATAAATTATCCAAAAGGGGGAGTTGGAACGATAGCAGAGAAGTTGGTTTCTGGTATCGAGAAATTGGGAAGCAAGATTCGTTATAAAGCCAATGTTACCGAAATACTTTTAAAAGATAAGAAGGCTGTAGGCGTTAAGCTTTCAAATGGGGAAGAAATTTTCTCTAATATTATTGTATCCAATTCCACTAGATGGGATACATTTGGACTTAATGATAAAAAGAAAGGATTAATTGCAAACAAAAACGTCCCGAAAAGTGAATTCAAGTGGTCAGAAACCTACAAACCTTCCCCTTCTTTTGTTTCGATTCATCTTGGTGTAGATAAAAATCTAATAAGTAATAACTTTAATTGTCATCATATTATTGTTGAGGATTGGAATGAATTAGAAAGTGAAAAGGGAGTGATTTTTGTTTCTATACCTACCCTACTTGACCCTTCCTTGGCGCCCGAAGGTAAACATATTATTCATGCATTTACCCCTTCATTCATAAAGGAATGGGAAGGCCTCTCAAGGAAAGAATATCTTCAAAAGAAAGAAGAATATTTTTCATTTTTTATTGAAAAGATTTCAAATCTTTTACCTAATCTAGATCAAAATATTGATCACAAAGAAATTGGCACGCCTAAAACTCATAGAAAATTTCTTGGCAGATATGATGGTACTTATGGGCCAATTCCTAATCAAAAGTTGCTAGGACTTTTACCTATGCCATTCAATACTACGAAAATCAAAAATCTTTATTGCGTGGGGGACTCATGTTTCCCTGGTCAAGGTTTAAATGCAGTTGCTTTTAGTGGTTTTGCTTGTGCTCATAAAATAGGTTCAAAATTAAATATAAATAGCTTTGAATTGCCAGATTAGATGAATTATTAGTATATGATTGAAAATTTTAAAACTCTTTTTTTTGTAAAAAGTTCATTAATAACTTTATATTTAGCTCTTACAATTCCCATACCATTTATTTCAACTCATCAATTAAAGGTCTTCTCTATAATTGCATTCTTCTTAGGTCTTTATCTAATTATCGACATCACAAGTGACCATGTCGAAACTTGTAATAAGAAAATTTCATATAAAACTAGCTTTATTTCTAAAATCTTGGGGAGAAAAAATTGGGAGATTTCTTGGAAAGATATTAAGTTAATCAAATCTCTGCCCACCAGTCAGGGCAGTGAGGTTTATTACTTTAATACAAACAAAGGAGAAAATTTCCTTATTCCACAAAGGGTAGAAAATTTCGAAAAACTCTTAGTTATAGTATCCAAAAATACTGGGATTGAAATAAATAATATTACTTATTTATCACCATTTTGGACTTATAAATTACTGACGTTAATATCAGTTTTTATGATTATTTGGGAACTTTTTGCTTTTTTAAATTAAATATTATCAATACTGAATCGATAACCTTGTTGTCTAACAGTTGTTATTCCACCCCCTTCTCCCAATCCTGCCTGTTCTAATTTTCTTCTCAATGTCAAGACTTGGGTGTCTACCGATCTTGGCCCACCACTAAAAGGCGGCCAAGCCATCCTTAGGAGTTCTTGCCTGCTTCTAACCATGCCAGGGGGCATAAGAAGGGCACAGAGCAGTGCAAACTCTCTTGGACTTAATTCTACTGGTTTCTCGCTAAGTGTTACTTGTCTTAAAAGAAGATGAACCTCTAAAGGTCCAACCTCAACTTTTTCTTGTAATCCAATTCTCCCCCTTTTTAGGAGCGTTCTACATCTTGCTGCGAGTTCTTCTAATCCGAACGGCTTTCTGAGAACATCGTCCGCTCCTTCATCTAATAAATTAACAAGTGCTTCAACGCCTGATCTGGCGGTCAAAACGATAACTGAAGAACCTAATTGTTGAGCTAACCTCATTGCAGTATTCTGCTCGAGGATCTCTGCACTTACTAATAGGTCTGGTGACTGTTCCCTGCATAAGTCAATTGCTTCTGCAGCAGATCCGACTGCGGCAGCAAGATGTCCATCTTGACGCAGTCTTTGTACAAGGACAGTCCTAAGTGTGGGGTGAGGTTCAACAACAAGAACTCTTGAAGGAGTTTGAGAACTTGTAGGCAATTGTGAACTGCCAGGAGTTGAAGCTAAGATTTGCTCAGTTGATTGCATTCTTAATTACTGTTTGGCCAGGCAATTTTTGATCGTTCTTAATAAGGTATAACAAATGCAAAATAAAAATCAGAATTTATCGAATTATGACATCATTTGAAAACCCTAAAGCAATTCGTCACTTTCAGTCAATTTGCGATAGTTGTCAGGACTTAGTTACTCGTTTTCATACCCCATCTGATCTTAAATTATATAGTGATGGTTATCTCCAAGCATTAAGGAATTGCAGTAGTTTAGAGCAAAAGGATCAAGAGAAATTAGAGAGATTAATAGAGAGATGGATCTTAGATCCTTCAAGCTTTATTGACCCAGATGGAAATGAAAATAAAGGTTTTTTTGATAAAAAAAGGATTTAAAATATTAATTTTTATTAACTAAATCAGTATTTATACTTAATAATTATCTTAAGACGCTAATTCAATTTCTATTTTTTCTTTTAGAGATCCAGAGTTGTACATCTCAATAAGAATGTCTGATCCACCAAGAAATTCTCCTTTTAAGTAAACTTGAGGAATTGTTGGCCAATCTGAATATTCTTTGATACCTTCTCTTATAGCGAAATCACTTAAAACATCAAAAGTACCAAATTCTACCCCTAAAGAATTTAGTATTTGAACTACATTGTTGGAAAAACCGCATTGAGGCATTAGTTTTGTCCCCTTCATGAAAACCATCACTGGATTAGAATCAATCAGTTTTTGTATTTTATCTTTTGTTAGGTTGTCCATAATTCAATTTGGAGTTTCTGTTTTTAATGCCAGTGCATGGATAGCCTCTGAAGCTAATTCTTCCTTTAAAGCAGAATATACTAGCTGATGTTGTTTAACTAATGATAATCCATTGAATTCAGATGCAATTACAGTTACTTGCAAATGATCATTTCCCTTGAGGTTTTCAACAAAAACTTGGGAACTCGGGATTTTTTTAGTGATTAATTTAATAACTTCTTTTTTTGTAATCATAGTAAATTTTAATTAACCTTTGAATTTTGTCTCAACAAATCCTAGCCTTATCAAACTTTCATAAGCTTTTTTACCTTCAGGGCTATTAGGTGACATTATTCTAATTGTCTCAACAAGTAAGGGCACAGCCACCTCAGGTTTATCAATTTTTATATAGAGAGAGGCTAATCTTTGATTTGATTCCGCCAATATTTGTAATGTATCTTTACCTTTGCGTTGCATTTCATTTGGTATTCTTGCGTCAAGTCCAATGAAGGAAGAATTTAGATCAGAATAAAAAGATGCGAGTTGCTTCGCTAATTTTCTCGCATCTAAGTAGGAATCCTTTGCTTTATCAAAATCGCTTATTTTTACAAATTCATCTCCTTGTTTTAAATAATATTCTACGTTTAAGATAGAGAGCTTTTTACTATTGCTTGATAGTACTTTGTAATCTTTTGGGTTCTTAACTTCTGCATAAGCAAAATTTTTGAATGGAAAGTTTCCAAAAAATATAAATAAAATTGGAATTAATTTTAAGAATTTCATATTTTCATTAAATTATCAAGATTAATAGTAACGTATTTGGGATTCATCTACCCACATTTTTTAATGCATTATCTTCCTCTTGAGTCATTTTTTCATTTAGGAATTTATTAAAGTCCTTGATCGTAAAGTTTGAGTAATCATTAATCGGGATTGGTTTCCCAAAGGATAAACAAAATTCGCCCCTAAAGTTCGGAGGTATTTTGCTGTAAGCAATTCCAATTGGAATAATTGAAATAGAGGTTGTTTTTTTGGTAGCTAATCTAGCTAATCTATATAGTCCTTCTTTGAGAACTAATTTTTTTCCATATCTATTAATCTTTCCTTCGGGGAAAACAACTAGTTGTTCACCTTTTTCTATAAGATCAATAGCATATCTTAAAGCTGAGAGAGATGGCGATAATTGATTTACTGAAAAACATCCAAGTCTTTTTAAAAACCAACCTTGTATTCCTCTCATTTCGGATTTAGTAACCATAAATCTACAATCCTTTTTTGTTACTCTTCTACCAATTGCCATTGTGAGTATTAAGCCGTCCCATCTTGATCTGTGGGTTGGAGCCAAAATGATAGAGGAATTTATAGGAATTGAAAAATTATTTTTTAATATTTTCTTTTTTTTAAAAAAGAATCTTAAGACAACGTCCTGAGTAACGAACATTGCAATAAATCCCAATACAGGGTTAATTTTATGCCAATTATTTAGGGAATTCTTGTTCAAGTTCTATTTACTATATATTAATAATTTAAGTGTTTGCCTTTTTTTATTAGCTATTATTGGGCGGTTACTAGATTGTCTAGAGACTAAAATTTTCAAAATTATGGCTACTTTAGGAGTAAACATTGATCATATTGCAAATGTCAGGCAAGCAAGGAAAACTGTCGAGCCTGACCCTGTGCAATTTGCTTTTTTAGCTGAATTAGGAGGGGCAGATTCCATAACAGTGCATCTAAGAGAAGATAGAAGACATATACAAGATAGGGACGTATTCCTTCTGAAAGAGACTATAAAAACAAAACTCAATTTAGAGATGGCTGCTACAGAAGAAATGTTAGAAATTGCAAAAAACATTCTTCCCGATTATGTAACGCTTGTACCCGAGAAAAGAGAGGAAGTTACTACTGAGGGCGGGTTGGATGTAAAAAGTAATGTGGAATATCTCAAGAATTTTGTTGGTAATTTAAAGGATTCAAATATAGAAGTAAGTGCATTTATTGACCCTCTTGGTGAACAAATAAATTATTCAAAAGAAATAGGGTTTGATTATATAGAATTACATACAGGAAAATATGCTGAACTATCAGGCTCTGATCAGTATAAAGAGCTCCAAAGGATTATAGAGTCTACACATTTAGCAAACGACCTTGGATTAGTTGTTAATGCTGGTCATGGCCTGAACTACAATAATGTTAAAAAAATTGCATCAATTAACAATATGAACGAGTTAAACATCGGTCATAGTATTGTTGCAAGGGCTTTAGCGATAGGATTAGAAAAGTCTGTACGTGAAATGAAGTCCCTTATTACATCAAATTAAATTTCAAAAATGACAACATATTTTTTCGTTGCGGCAAGTGAAAAGTTTTTAACTGTTGAAGAACCACTTGATGAAATTTTGAAAGAGAGGATCAGGAACTATAAAGAAAATAATAAAGAAATAGATTTTTGGCTCTTAAAAAATCCATCATTTTTACAAACGACCCAATTTGCTAGTCTAAAAGCAAAAATTCCATCTACCCCAGCAGTTGTTTTATCGACTGATAAAAAATTTATAACTTTCTTAAAGCTTCGTTTAGAGTTTGTTGCTGTGGGGGAATTCGAATGTCCTAATGCAGAAATAATTGATCCATTTAAAGTTGAGTAATATAACCATCTAGTAAATTGCTCAATCTTTATAAGTCAAATAAAATTGAAGTATTTAGTGAACTGTTAGCAGAGGAATTAAAAATATGTCCTCCGCCTATAAATGAGAAATTAGAAATAGTAGTCCCCAATTACTTTTTGGGGAATTGGTTACGTGAACAAATAACTATAAAAAACAAAATAAGTGCTCTTTATGAATTAAAGACAATATCAACGTATACCGAATCTTTATTGACAAATTTTTTCCCTGCAATTGATATGAGCGCATGGAATTTTGAGTCAATTAAATGGGGCATTATTGATTCCTTGGAAGAATTAAATAGCTTTAAAGAATCATTTCCGCTTAGAAATTGGATTAATAAATATTTGGATAATAAAAAGACAATTGATGGAGACATATATAATCTGACAAAAAAGATCACGAATAATTTTATTGATTATTTGATTTTTAGACCTGAAATGATTGCTGAATGGAATAGATATGAAATTAATTCATCTAATCTATTTAAGAATTTAAACTCAGATCAATTTTGGCAACCTATTTTATATAAATTATTAGAGGAAAAGATATCTGAAAAGCCATCATGTTTATACATGATTGAAGTAATAAAGAATTTAAGAAAAATTAAAAACATTCAACTTCAAGTACCAAATCAAATTTATATTTTTTCAGATAATAACTTATCTAAACTACATATTAATTTTTATTCAGAACTTTCAAAATTTATTAAGGTAAATTTGTATTTATTATCTCCTGGAGAAGATTTATGGAATAGAATAAATTGTCTTGAAGGTGAGTTGGAATTTGATGATAATGAAAGTAAATTGAATTTAAATTATATAAATATAGAGAAAATATTTGGTAAATTTGGAGCAAACTTTCAGAAATTAATTGATGAAAATATTTATTCAGAAGGTATAAATTTAAAAAATAATCTTATTTATCTCGATCCAACAACTAATTTTCATAATAAGAAAGATATTCCTCTTCTTAATCAAATACAAAAAAGAATAATCGATAATAATAGCGTTGATTTTATAGTAAGTGAAAGGGATGATTCAATATTACTTTGTGAGCATTTTAATCAAAATAGTCAATTTGAATATTTAAGAAATAAAATTATAGAAATAATAAATTCTAGCGAGAATATTAAATATAGTGATATTGCTGTTTTATCTCCACAAACTAATTTAATTAAACCTTATCTAAGGTACATATTTAATAATGAGTTAATTAATGGTGAAAAGATACCTTATTTTTTTATCAATGAGGATAATCAAGATTCTTCAGGCATTTATGAATTTCTAATTGATATCACTGAAATAGCAAGTGAAAAAATTACACTTGAAAAAATAGATTATATTCTTTCGAAAAAAGTAACTCAGAACATTTTTGATTTTAATATTACTGAGAAGGATGAAATTATTTTCTTACTTACCCAAGTAGGGTTTCATTGGGGATTAGATGATAAAGAAAGATTAGGTGAAGAGAAAAATACTCTAGATTGGTGTATAAATAGAATTACTTTAGGCTTAATTTACGACAAAGAAGTAAATTTAAGTACTTTTAATTTAAAACCATTTAGCTATAAAAATATAAGTTTAGATTTAAATAAATGGGTTAGAATATTAATTCATTTAAAAAAATATATTAATTTAATAAGGGGATCTTTTTCTTACTCGAATTGGGTTGAAAAAATAAAGTCTATGTTAAAAAGTATTTCTGATTCAAATGCAAATTTCAATTTAGAAATAAGTGAAATAAATAGAATTCTTGATAATCACGCAATAACTTTAATACCTGATGATCCTATCTTGTTAAAAGTTTTTAGAGAAATATTGATTTCTTGCATAAATAAAGTTAAGTACCAAAGCAAATCACGAGTCAACAAGATCCTAGTAAGTGATATTGAGAATTCAAGGCATATTCCACATAAGGTTATTTTCCTAATAGACATGAATAGTGTTAATTATCCAAAATTACCAAAGAGTGAAAACATTAATTTATTAAAAAACAAATATCATTTGGGTGATCCATCTGTTTTTGAAAGAGAGAAATATGCATTTCTGGAGTTGTTAATTGCCTGCAGAGATAAATTTATAGTTTCTTGGGTAAAAAATGATAAAGATAATAAAAAATTAGATGTTTCTTTTCCTATAAAAGAGTTAATTTCTTTTTTTGATAGTTTCTTAAAAAAAAGCCAAAGAGAACTAATAATTAAAGATTCTGATTTAAATAAAAATGAAATAATTGATCTTGATAAATCTAAGATTATTAAAAGTAATTATTCTTTAATAGAAGATATAAATTGGAATGAAAAAAAATCTGATATTAAAAATTACAAATTATCAGAATTGATTTATTGGTTCAAGACTCCACAAAAATATTGGCTTAATAAAAACAATATTTCTCCCAAGGAAATATTTATTCATCATCCAGATGAGGAGTATGTAAGCAATCTTCAAAAGTCGCAACTAATTACAAAAATAATCCAGCAAGTAGAGATTGATAATAATAATATTATTGATGATTTAAATAAATTAAATATTAATGAACAATTGGTTGAAAATGGTATTATTATGCCCAAAAATAGTATTTTTACAAAAGAAAAAGAAATCAAAGACTTATTAAGCAGTCTATGTGCAAGTTTGAGTCAGCATAATAAGATTAATAGAATTTATGTTAAATCAAATGCAAATAAAGAAGAATATTTAATTGCTGATGACACCGTAATTGAATTAATTAATGCGAATTTGAGTTTAAGTCGTTTGAGTGAGGCTTGGATAAAATTACTCTTTATTTCTTCTTTAAAGAGGAATATAAAAAGGACTAAAGTAATTTTTAGAACAGAAAATAATTATAAATCGCAAATTATTCAATCACCCGGATCAACTGAATCAAATCTAATTTTGGAGGAGTACATAAATATTTTTAAAAATTATTCTGAAAAATGTTTACCTCTTCCTCCAGAAAGTGCTTATAAATATGTAGAAGCAAAAATAAAATCAAAAAATGAAAAAAAAGCTTTTACAGATAAATGGATTGGTAATAAAAATTTTTCTAAAGGAGAAAGAGATAATATCGAAATAAAAATGTGTTTTGGTAATGAAAAAGAACCAGATTTCTTTCTTGGAAATAATAATTTTGATCAATTATCATACAGATTATATAGTCCTCTTATTAAAGCATTAAAGAAATAAAAAATGTCTAAATTTAAGTTAAAAAATTTATTTAAAGCTGCTTATGATCTAATGCTTGTTTTTTTACAGTTCTTTATTATTAGTCTTCATTTTTTTCAATGGGAATTTCTTTCACAAAAACAAATAATTCAAAAAAGTCCTTTTTCTTATCTCCTGGGTATTTTAATTATCATAATAGCTTTCTTAATAATGTTAGTTTCAATTAAAGACTTAGGTAGAAATTTATCTCCTTTCCCAAAACCTATAAACAATAGCAATCTAGTTACTACAGGTATTTATCGATTTACGCGTCATCCTATGTACTATTCTTTAATATTTATTTCCATTGGAGTTTTTATAATAAAATTATCTATTTATTATTTATTTTTGACAATAAGTTTAGCTTTAATAATTAAATTTAAGATTGCCTTGGAAGAGAAATATTTAATTAATAAATTTAAGAATTACTTACTTTATAAAAATGAGGTCAAAGTTTAATTTAATAAAGAAATGGATATTAATCAAATTAACTTAGATAATAAGTTTAAATTAGTAGAAGCAAGTGCAGGAACTGGTAAAAGTTTTACTTTGGCTCATATAGTTTTAAGAAATGTTTTGGAGAAAAAAGTTAAACCAGATGAGATACTCCTGCTAAGTTTTACAAAAAAAACTTGTTCTGAATTAAGAGATAAAATACTTTTGAGATTTAAGGATTTAAAATTATATTTGGAAAATCATAATGAAAGTAAAATAGATAATACTCTTAAGGATTGGTATCTAAAGTTTAAGGAGGAGGAAAAATCAAAAGAAAAAGTTATATCCGAGATTGATAATTTTATTAATGAAATTTATAAATTACAAGTAACTACATTCCATGCTTTTTGCAATAATATTATTGATGAATATAGTATTGAAATAGGGATAACTCAAGATCCATGTATTGAGAATAATATAGATAATTTTTATCAAAATGTAATAGATAATTTGTGGATTGATGATTTTCTAAATCTTAATCCTGAGCTTATTTCAGCAGTAAACAAAAAAAAAATAAGTTCTAGATTTGGAAGTAGAATAAATAAGTCATTTTTTGTAGAAATTTTAAAAAATATAGATCAAGAAAATATTTGTAAATTTCAAATAAATAATAAATATAAGATTAGTGATTTAAATAATTATTTTAATGATTTTTTTTATTTAAATTGGAATGAGTTTTGTGTTGAATGGAATAAGCAAGGTAAGGAATTATTTTTGCAACTTAAAGAGTTGGGGAAATTAATTAAGGAGAGTGGTGGAAAAAGTCAAATATATGCTGCAAAACCAAGAAATGATAAGTTTACTCAAATAATTTGTTGGATTGAAGAGATTAACAAAAGGCTTAATTCTAAAAATATGATTGATTTTATATATGATATTTCTAAGGATGATCTTTTATTTAAATATTTTTACATTGAAAATATATCTAAAGAAATTAATAAACATAATCTAAAAATAGATTTTACTAAATTTAATTTATTACAAGATAAAATTTATAAAATAAAAGAAGGATTCTTTACTGAATTTGTAAGAATATTTACCCAATTAGCTTATATAAAATTAATTGAATTAAAGGAAAGTTTTTCTATTTTCAACTTCAATGATCTTATAAAGACTGTAGAAAATACATTTCTAGATTCGGAAATTAGTAATAGTAATACTCTATCTAAAATTCAAAAAAGATTTAAATGTGTCTTAGTTGATGAGTTCCAGGATACAGATATTACTCAGTGGAATCTAATAAAAAAGTTCTTTAATACAAAAAATCATTTTTTACTTTGCGTAGGTGATCCAAAACAAGCGATTTACAAATTTAGAGGTGGAGATATTGAAACTTACTTAGATGCAAGATCTAATGCAATCGAAGTTTTTAGTCTTACAGATAACTATAGATCCTCAAAAAAGTTAATCGATATTCTTAATAAACTTTATAAGAATGGACTTAAACAATCAAAACTAAACTATAGTAAATTAACTTCTAGAGTTAATGAAAATATTAATCCTGAATTTAAATTTAAGGATGTATTTGAAATTGTAGAATTTTCAAAAAAAGAGACTGATATTGAGGATCTTGTAACTCACTACATAGTTAATTTTATTTTAAATAATAAAGAAATTGATATTAATAAAATTGCTATTCTTACATTAAATAATTCGCAATGCTTAGATTTTAAAAAAAAATTTAATCAGTTTAACCTCCCATGCAAAATTCAAAATAAACAAAATATTTTTGATACCGAAGCAAGTTCTCTACTATTGCTATTCATTGAATGTTTATTAAATCCGAGGTCTTTAAAAAATATAACTTTGCTTGCTACTTCAAAGTTTATAGAAATAAAATTAGAAGATTTACTTGATAATGGAATTAGCGATAATTTAGAAATTTTAATTAATAAATGCATTACTTGGTCCCAAGAACTAAGAGAAAAAGGCTTTTTAAACATTGTTAATGAACTACTTATAAATTACAAGTCATCCTCGATTATTCAAGATTCAGATTTAAATTCAAATTTATTTCAGCTTTCAGAAATTGTTGAAATAGAATTAATAAATAGTGATTTTGATCTCAATATAGTCTTCAACTGGTATAAAAATCAATTAGATCATATTTTAAGAATTTCTACTGGAGAAGATTTTTTGACGAAAGATTATAATCTTCAAAATGGAATAAATCTTTCTACCATTCATAGTAGTAAGGGCCTCGAATTTGAAATAGTCCTATGTCCATATCTCTCAATTATTTCAAATAAGTCAAATAAAATTAAAGGACCTCTATGGAAATCAAACATTGATAGAAATATGTACGTTAATATTTCTAATAATTACGCGAAGGTTGAAAAATTTAAATTAATAGAAGAAGAAGATTTATTTAAAGAGAGTGAGAGGTTAATTTATGTAGCACTTACAAGGAGCAAATATAAACTTATTATTTTTAATGATTTAGAGGATACAAATAATATTTTAAATAATGATTTACTTAATAATTTGGAAAATATCAATATTTATAAGTCTACTTTTGAAGTCAGGATAGAAAAACAGAAAATAAAAGAAATTTTTTCTAAGTTCCAAACCAAACGATTGAATAATAATCTTTGGAAAATCGATAACGTTAATAAAAAAATATCTAATGTATTTAATTCTGATCAATTTATTTCTTATTCAAGTTATTCTTCTTGGATCCGTAAAGATAAAAATATTGATGCAGTCATTAATCAATATAGAGATTATGAAGATAATATATCAATTATCAAAGATTCTAATTTTAAGAATTCAAAGAATTATCCTAATTATTTTTCTTATCCAAATCCCTTAAGTGAATTTCCAAAAGGAACTATTGCTGGGACTTGCCTGCATAAAATAATAGAAAGATTTGAATTTAGAAACGATAATAATCAAGAATTAATTGATTTAATTATTGAGGAATTGAACTTTCATCAAATCGATACCTCTTTAGCTTTTAAAGTAAAAGATGCAATTTTAAGAATCATAAATACATCTTTAGGAAGAGAATTACAAAATAAGAAACTAGTTGATATTCCAAGTGAATACTTAATTAAGGAACTCAAATATGATTTAACCCTATCTTATGAAGGTAGAAATATTAATTCTAATGATATATCAAAATGCTTTTTTTTAGATCAGGAATATGAATTTGGTGAAGAATATGCAAATAAAATAAATGATCTTCAAATTATGAATAAAGGCTTTCATTCAGGATGTATTGATTGTGTTTTCCCTGTAGGAAATAATTTAGAAGATAGTAAATGGTGGGTAATTGATTGGAAAAGCAATTTGATTTCTGGTAGTGATAATAGTGATTGTTTACCAAGAAACTATAACTATGAAAACATGAGAAATGAAATGATTAAACATCATTATCCATTGCAATCTCATCTTTATTTATTAGCATTGCATAGATTATTAAAGTGGCGACTTAAAAATTATCAACCAGATAAACATCTAGGAGGATATATTTATTTGTTTTTAAAGGGATTGCCAGATTTTGAATTATTTGAAAAATCTAAGTCTGAAGATATATCTCCAGGTATTTTTATTAGCAAAGCACCTTTAAAAAGAATTAATTATTTAGATAACCTTTTTTAGAATGACTAAAACTACTCCAGATATTGAAAAGTTTCAATACGATCATATATTTAATTTAATCTTAGGTATTTTCAAATTTAGTGAAAAAAAATATGGAAATTTCATAAAAGATGTAATAAGAATCTTATTAGAGTTTGAAAAAAATGGTGAAACTATTATTGATATTGATAATAGTTTAATAGTCTTTGAATTATTAGAAGATGGCTGGCCCAATAAACATATAGACGTTCTAAAGAATATAGGTTTGATTGGTACCCTTCATTCTCCATTCGTATTAGTAAATAGAAAATTATCGTTATCTAAATGGTCAAAAAAGATAGAGAGAGTTATTAATTCATTTCTAAAAAAAATAAATACCGATAATTTAATGAATTCAATAATTTATGAAGATGATAATAAAATTGATCAAATTAAAAATATTTTTAAATATTCAAACTTAGTTTTTCTTCAAGGAGGACCAGGTACGGGTAAGACCACTTTAATAATAAAGTTAATACTAGAACTCCTTCAAATTGATAACTTTTTAAATATTGGGTTTTCTGCTCCAACTGGTAAAGCTACAGCTCGTTTAAAAGAAGCTCTTAATGATAAAAAAAATATTTCCTTTAGCAAATTTCTAGACCAAATAGAATTTCAAACTTTACATAGATGGATTTTAAATTCTCAAAATAAATCTCTTAAGTTGAAATTTAAACTAAAAGAGCTTGATATTTTCATAATTGATGAAATGTCAATGGTTAATATTGATTTGATTGAATCAGTTTTAAGTTTGCTAGCTAAGGACTGTAAAATTATTTTAGTTGGAGATAAAAATCAATTATCTCCAGTGAATAACTGTTCTATCTGGAACTATTTATTTGAATATGGTGCTAATAATTCAATTAAATCTTGTGTAGTAAATTTAGAAAAAACCTATAGAAATATTGGAGATATAGCATTAATTAGTAGTTTGATATTTAATAATGATTTTTCTTTACTTAATCAAAAAATAAAAGGATTAGAGAAAGATAATAATTCAAAAGAAGTTACTATTTCAAAAAGTAGAGAAAAAGATATTCCAAAAGATCTATTGTTTTCGATTACAAGTCATCTCAAAAAGTTAAATCTTTCAACTTCAAATTTAAGTAAAAAAGCATATATATTTGATGAGGGTATTGATAATTTATTGCTTAATGAAAAAGATTTAGTAGATAAGATATTTCTGGATTTAAAAAGTCACTTGATTTTATGCGAAAAAAATTCTGGAATATGGAGTGTTGAATATTTGAATGAAATCGTTTTTGGTCAAAAAAAACCCTATGACCTAAAAACTCTTAACGAGGGTGTTCCGATCATGTGTACAAAAAATAATAATGAAATTGGATTGTCAAATGGGGATATCGGTGTACTTATAGGTTTAAAAAATAAAAGAAAGTATCTTTTTAGGAAATTTAATGATAATAACGAAGAAATTGTCGTATTAATTGATCCATCTAATTTAGAAAATGTTGTGCCAGCGATAGCAATTACTATCCATAAATCCCAAGGCAGTGAATCTGAGAAAGTAAGCATTTTGTGGTCCCAAAAATATAGAAGAAATAAATATGCCGTAAAACAAAAAAAAGATAATGAAAATATTTTTTGCAGAGATAATTTTGAAAGAAGGTTATTTTATACTGCTGTTACAAGAGCGAAAAAATTTTTAGATATATATTATTTAAATTAAATCTTATTTTTGAGAAATATTTAAGATCTTAACCCCAAGATGTTAGATTAATAATGAGGCTCTGTAAGGCTAGTCAACAATTGAAGTAAATTTAGATATTTGTTGAATGCCTAATCAGAAGATTATTTGGCATTTAAAATGACTTTAAAAAAAGAGAGTAACTCTCTAGGTAATGAGAACGAAAAATCTCAGAATGAAATTGCTTCCCTGATTGAGTTAAAAAACTTAGAGAAAAATAAAGAAATTGAATCTCAAAAGTTGGAAGTATTGAAAGATAATGGTAATGAGAATGGATTTCTCAAGTTTGGGTTTAATCAATCGATCTTAAATTCATTAAGAAATAAAGGATATAAAAATCCAACTCCTATCCAAAAAGCTGCAATTCCAGAACTAATGTTAGGAAGGGATTTACTAGGCCAAGCACAAACAGGAACAGGAAAGACTGCAGCTTTCGCACTACCATTAATAGAAAAACTTAAAGATAATAAAGAATTAAATGCCAAGGTTTTAGTTATGACTCCTACAAGAGAATTAGCAACTCAAGTTGCAGAATCTTTTAAAAGTTATAGTTCTGAATCAAGTAATTTTAAGACGGTTGCAATATATGGAGGTACCGACTATCGAAATCAAATTTCTGCATTGAAAAGAAAAGTTGACGTAGTAGTTGGGACCCCTGGCCGAATAATGGATCATATAAGGCAGGGAACTTTTAAAATTAAAGATATAAATTGTCTTGTTTTAGATGAAGCAGATGAAATGTTAAATATGGGTTTTCTTGAAGATATTGAATGGATAATAGATCAGCTTCCGGAAAATAAGCAGATGGTATTGTTTTCAGCAACAATGCCGAGTGAGATAAGAAATATTGCAAAAAAATATCTAAATGATCCCGCTGAAATATTAATCAAAAGTGTCAAAAAAGAAAATCAATTAATTTCGCAAAAATTTCTAAATGTACAAAGGCATCATAAGTTAGATGCTTTAAAAAGAATATTAGAGCTTAATAACGAGGGAGTAATAATTTTTGTCAGGACAAAACTACTTACTACTTCAATAGCTGAAGCTTTAGAGAATTCAGGTCATACTGTGGCAGTACTTAATGGAGATATACCTCAAAATCAAAGAGAAAATACTGTAGATAGATTAAAAAAAGGATTTATTAATATCCTCGTTGCAACTGATGTCGCAGCTAGGGGATTAGATGTTGAGAGGATAAAACTTGTTGTTAATTACGATTTTCCTTTTGATAAGGAAACATATACTCATAGAATTGGAAGAACAGGAAGGGCAGGCAGATCAGGAGAAGCAATTTTATTTGTTAATCAAAGAGAAAAACATTTTCTAAGAAACTTAGAAAACTCAACAAGAACTAAAATTGAAGAAATTAATATACCAAGTAATAAAATAATAAATGAAAAAAGGATGGAGAAACTTATTGAAAATGTTAATGAGAGTTCTTTAGCTAAAGATGAAAATGAAGAAAATAAAGCTTTGATTATTGATGTACTAGATAATTTAAAAGAAAAATACTCTATGGATGACTCAAATATCGCAATGGCGGCGATTAATTTAGTAATAGGTAATAAATCATTTTTTGTTAATGAAGATGATTCTTGGATTCATAAACAAAATAATTCTGATCGAAATAGATCAAATAGAAATATTAATAATCGTATGCGAAATTCAAATAGAAGAAATAATTATCAAAATGATTCTTTTGAAACCTATAAATTTAACTTTGGTAAATTTGATGGGGTTAGAGTTGCAAATATTATTTCCTCAATCTGTAATTCAACTAATATAAATGGTAGATCTATAGGTAAGATACAAATTTTTAATGATTACAGTTTAGTAGATTTACCAAGAGATCTGCATAGAGAAACTAAAAATAAATTAAAAAAAATTAAAGTCAGAAACTAGGGATAGAGAATGAAAGCTAGCGAATATAGATTCTTTATTTTTGTGAATCTGATAATCCTATTCAACTCTTTTAATAGTTACTATTTAGCTCAAAATAAACAAAATTCAATCATAAAATTATTTTGTCTTCAGAGTGTTAAAGAGGAGATGTTGAAAGCAGAAACAGTATATAGTGAGGAAATTGCGAAAGAAACTTGTGATTGTTACTACGAAGAATTTACACAAACTGCAAGTCATCAAGATGCAAAAACAAAATGTAAATTAGAAACTAAAGAAAATTTAAATCATAATAGAAAAATTTAATTGTTATTTTATGAGGTCTAAGAACAATCAAAATCCAATAATTAGACTTTATTTAAATCTGATTGAAGAAAGAAGGTTACTATTTTTTGCTTTTCTTAGTTCCATAATTAATAAAATATTAGATTTGGCTCCCCCTGTAATAATTGGTCTTGCAGTTGATATCGTTGTAAAAGAGCAGAATTCATGGATTGCTGGTTTTGGGATAAAAGAAGTTCCAGCACAATTGATTTTTCTTGCATTTGCTTCAGGAATAGTTTGGTCTGGAGAATCCTCATTTGAATATTTATATTCGATTTTATGGAGAAATTTAGCTCAGCTATCGCAACATAAATTAAGAATAAAAGCTTATGAGCATATCCAGGAATTAGATATGGATTTTTTTGAAAATGATAATACTGGAAGGCTATTATCTATTTTGAATGATGATATAAATCAACTTGAAAGATTTCTAGACCAAGGGGCTAATCAGATTATTCAGTTATTTATAACTGTCTTAATAATTGGAGGTACTATGATTTTAGTCGCTCCAAAAATTGCTTTATTTGCTTTCTTTCCTATTCCAATTATTTTTTTAGGATCAATTAAATTTCAAAGGAAGCTTGCTCCAAAATACAGAGATGTTAGAAATAAAGCTGGACTTTTGGCATCAAGACTTAATAATAATTTAAGTGGAATTCTAACCATAAAAAGTTTTACTAAAGAAAAATGGGAATTAAATAGATTAAATAAAGAAAGTCTCGATTATCAAAGAAGTAATAAGGCTGCAATAAAATTATCCTCTGCTTTTATCCCTCTTATAAGATTTGCAATCTTATTTGCTTTTATAGCGATTCTATTAATTGGAGGTTTCCAAACCTGGAATAAGACACTTGATGTAGGAACTTATAGTTTTTTAGTATTTATTACACAAAGACTATTATGGCCTTTAACTACTTTGGGGCATGTTTTAGATGATTTTCAGAGATCTATGGCTTCAATAGTTAGAGTAATTGATCTCATAGATACGCCTATAAAAATAAAAGATGGAAGAATAAAAATTGAACCTAAAGATATTAAAGGAGAAATTATTTTTAATAATGTAAATTTTAATTATCCTGGACGAGATTTAACTTTAAAAAACATAAATTTCAAAATTGAAAATAACTCAACATTAGGAATTGTTGGATTAACAGGTTCTGGGAAAAGTACAATAATAAAATTACTTCTTAGAATTTATGATAGTAAAAATGGGTCAATAACCTTGGATGGGGTTTCTATTAAAGAAATAAATTTGAGGGATTTAAGAAAGTGTATTTCTTTAGTAAGTCAAGAAACTTATTTATTTCATGGCAGTGTACAAGAAAATATTGCTTATGGCTCAATCAACCCAAGTCTTAAAGATATCATTAAAGCTTCAAAGATTGCGGAAGCTCATAAATTTATTGAACAATTACCAGATGGTTATAAAACTATAGTGGGGGAAAGGGGCCAAAGGCTCTCGGGCGGACAACGTCAAAGAATTGCTTTGGCGAGAGCCGTCTTAAAGGATGCTCCAATATTAATATTAGATGAAGCTACAGCCTCAGTTGATAATGAAACAGAGGCTTTAATTCAAAAATCATTATCCAAAATCACCAAAGAAAGAACAACAATAGTAATAGCTCATAGATTAAGCACCATAAAAAATGCGGATAATATTGTTGTTATTGATAAAGGTAAAATAGTTGAAAGCGGAAAACATGAAAATCTATTAGATCAGAATAAAATATACGCTGATTTATGGAACGTTCAAGTAGGAATCTAGTATGAAATTTCTAAACTATATTAAAAAATTAAATGATTCAATTACATTGCTAAACATACCGTCAACTTTATTCCATCTCTCTTCATTTGTTCCCACAGCGAAAGTGTAAAGTGTTCCTCTATCAATTACTACAGTAGCTAATTCGTGTCTGGCCTTTTCATTTAAATTTAATTCATATTCTAAATCATAGAAAATATGATTTGATGACTCCCTCTTATTGGCATTTATGAGTTTTACCTCTCTACCTGAACCTTCGGGAGCAATAACTTTATCAATTAATGTTTGACCTACTTCACTTGGGCTACCTAATTGCTCTAATTGAACCTCTTTATTTACATCAGATATAACTAAACTTAAGGTCTCATTACTGTTTATTAGATCATGATAAATAATTTCAGGACCTCCATCGACTTTTACTCTAGTCCATCCTGTTGGATACAAAAAGGCATATCTTCCATCTGGACTTTGATAAGCTTCTAATCCCGCATTTAGTCCGCCACTACAAGCACTCAGTATTAAACACAAAAAAATCAAAAATAAATATTTGAAAGGGTTAAATTTAATATTTTTCATTTTGTTTGAAATTACTAACTAAAAACATAATAAGACATTAAAAGCAAACAATTATGGCAATTCAGAATTTTGCGTCTAAATTATGCCTAGAAATAGTTTAATTTTGATTACTTATACCAAACCGCTTTCAAAATTAATTGGTCATTTTGAGAAATTTCCGGGGATTGGTCCAAGAACAGCGCAACGATTAGCCCTGTTTATTTTAAAACAACCTGAAAGTACAATAAAAGATTTTTCAAAGGCTCTGTTAGAAGCACATAGAAATGTTGGTCGTTGCAAAAAATGTTTCAATTTGACTTCAGAAGATGAATGTGAAATTTGTAAAAATACTGAAAGAAATCAAAAACTAATCTGTGTAGTAGCAGAAACTAAAGATTTGCTTGCTTTGGAGCGCGCCAGAGAATTTAAAGGTGTTTATCATGTTATTGGAGGTTTAATATCTCCAATGGATTCTGTTGGCCCCGAACTCTTAGAAATAAGAAGCTTGGTAGAAAGAGTTAGTAAGTCTGAAATAGATGAGATCATATTGGCATTGACCCCCAGTGTTGAGGGAGATACAACAAGTCTTTATATTGGAAAATTGTTAACCCCTTTTACTAAAGTTACAAGGATTGCATATGGCCTCCCAATGGGCAGTGAACTTGAATATGTGGATGAAGTTACTCTCGCAAGGGCCTTAGAAGGAAGAACAAAACTAAATTAGACAATGGGAGAATATGATCTAATCAAGAAAGAAAAAATCTTAAGGCTTCCCTCTTGGATTAAATTTCCTATTAGTAAAGCTTCAGAGTTCGAAAAAATACAAACACTCATTAAAAAATCAAACATTCATACTATTTGTGAAGAAGCAAGATGTCCTAATAGAGCAGAATGTTATGCCTCAGGAACAGCCACTTTCTTACTGGGTGGATCAATATGTTCTCGTTCTTGTGCTTTTTGTCAGGTAAATAAAGGTAGACCTAGTGCTATCAATATTGATGAATGTACTCAAGTCGCTGAAGCAGTGAAATTACTAAATTTGAAATATGTTGTTTTGACATCTGTAGCTAGAGACGATCTCCCTGATCATGGTGCAAATTTGTTTATATCTACAATTGATGAGATTAGAAAAATTGATTCAACAATTAAAATTGAGGTTTTAACTCCTGATTTATGGGGTGGGGGCAAAAATTTTGATGAAACTAATGACCTTCAGACTGAGAGATTGAAGATGATTTTAGATAAAGATCCAATATGCTTTAATCATAATCTTGAAACTGTTGAAAGACTGCAAAAAGAAGTTAGGAGGGGTGCAAATTACAAAAAATCCCTAAATTTACTAAAAAAGTCAAAAGATATTGCTCCTCATATTCAAACTAAATCAGGCATTATGTTAGGTCTTGGGGAAACATTGGATGAAATAAAAAATACAATTTGCGATCTCAAAAAAATTGATTGTGATCAAATTACAATTGGCCAATATTTAAGGCCCTCTTTCAATCATTTGGCAGTTAAGAAATATTGGGATCCATCAGAGTTTGAATATTTATATCGCTTCTCTAAGGAATTAGGATTCAAGAAAGTATCTTCTGGCCCCTTAGTTAGAAGTAGTTATCATGCAGGTTAACTTTCTTCAATTAAAGAGAGTTTCTTTTCAAGTTTTTTCAATATAGAAATACATTCCCCGTTCATAAGTGTGCCTGCACCTCCCCAAACCAATCTTAATAAAAGATCTACTGGGCTAGAACCAACTTCTTTTACAATTTTAAATCCGATTAACTTGAAATACCTTACAAGTTTTTTACTATAACCTTCACTATCAAAAATAGCTAAAAGTCTTGCTTTGTTGCTTGATTTTTTTTCAATTGCCCAAGCCATAGTTGTTGCCCATATTAATTCCGAAACAAAAGCAGGCGCTTTACTAAGTATTCTTAATGTATCAAGCTGAATACCTTGTTTATTTAAATAAGTCCAACCTTTCATTTCTGCCCAAATCTTAATGATGTTATCTTTCTGTTCTGCAATAACGATTCTAAAGAAACATAATCCGAGAGTTTCTCTAACTTGAATTTTAATTAATAATCCAATTTTACCTGCTAATTTTTCTAATTCTTCAACCTTCATGATTTTGAAAATTAGTCCTTATGGATTTTATGATTTTCCACTTTTAATCTATCAATCTGTTTTTGTCTCTCTTCAAACCTTTTCCTATCATCATCACTGAATTGATCTATGCAGAAATGACATTGGATACCCTTTCTATATTCTTTTCTTTCTTGATCTTTAATCGAAACTGGCATGCCACATGCATGACAAATCGAGTATGAGCCTTTTTCTAATTCTTGGTCTAAAGCAACTCTTTTATCAAAAACATAACATTCACCTTCAAATAAGTTTTTTTCTTTTGGTATATCATCGAGGTATTGAAGGATACCCCCTTGTAGGTGATATATATTTTTATAACCTTTCTTTTTCAGCAAAGTAGTAGCTTTTTCACATCTTATTCCTCCGGTACAAAACATTGCTATATTTGTAGACTCTTTATTTTCTAAAAGAGTATCTAAATGATCATCTACCCACTTGGGGAATTCGCTAAAGTTTTCTGTATTTGGGTTTATAGAGTTCTGAAATGTACCTATAGACACCTCATAATGATTTCTAGTATCAATGACTATTGTATTTTGATTTTTAATTAACTTATTCCAATTAGCTGAGTCAATATAGGTCCCATTATTTTCTGAAGGGTTTATTTCAGGGACGCCCATTGTAACAATTTCTTTCTTGATTTTTATTTTTAATTTTTTGAAGATTTTGTTTTTTGAAAAGTTTACTTTAATATTCAAGTTTCTATTATCTGCATATTTATTAAGTAAATTGATAACAATATCAATTACATTTTTCTCAGCACAAATAGTTCCATTAATGCCCTCACTAGCAAAAATAAATAAACCTGAAAGATCTTTTTCATTTTCGATTTCTAATAATTTATTTTTTAGATCAAGAATTAAGTTTTCTTGAAATGGAAAGAAAGAGTAAAAAGAAACTATTTTATAATTTTTGCCTTTCATAAAGAAGATAATGTTTTTTCACAAATTTCAAAATCTTTGTTAAATGATACTCCAACCTCTTTAAGAAGTTTTCTGTCTGATTGAAAAGATGGATTTGAAGTTGTGAGTAACTCATCTCCATAAAAAATTGAATTTGCCCCACATTGAAAACATAATATTTGGGCTTCTTTTGAAAGTTTTTCTCTCCCTGCACTTAGTCTTATTTTACTTTTAGGCATAAGAATTCTTGCTGTGGCTATCATCCTTATCATTTCAATAGAATCAATTTCTTTATTATCTTCTAAACCAGTGCCTTCAATAGCTACTAATGAATTTATAGGAACACTTTCAGGGTGCGGATTCATGTTTGAAAGCACTTCCAAAAGTGATGCTCTATCGCCATTAGTTTCACCCAAGCCTATTATTCCTCCACAACAAACATTAATTCCTGCATTCCTTACTCTTTTGATAGTATCTAGTCTGTCTTGATAAGTTCTAGTAGTAATAATATTTTTATAGTGTTCGGGACTAGTATCAAGATTGTGGTTATACGCGGTTAAACCTGCATCAGCTAGTCTGGAAGCTTGTTCTTCAGTAAGCATCCCAGCAGTAACGCATGCTTCCATCCCTAAATCTCTTACACCGCTAACCATCTCCAACATTGCATTAAAAGATCTCCCATCTCTAATTTCTCTCCACGCCCAACCCATACAAAACCTATCCGCACCTTCATTTTTTGCTACTTGAGCTCTTGCTAAAACCTCTTCAACTTGAAACTGTGGATGACTTTTGATTTCGCTAGCACTATAAATTGATTGGCTACAGTACGAACAATTTTCCTCACATCCCCCAGTTTTTACGCTGAACAATGATGCTAATTGAATATCGTAGTTGTTAAATTTTCTGTGAACGGTTTGTGATTCCCACATTAAATCAATAAGAGGCATATTCAGTATTTCCAAAATCTCCTCTTTATTCCAATCGAACCTAATTTCTTTTAATAACTGATTATTCGAATTAGTCATTTTTATTAGGAAATATATTGAGAATCTTCAAAAGATTCATTTGATAATGATTCTATACTGCCGAAACGTCTATTTCTTGATTGGTAATCAATTATTGCTTTAAGAAATTCATGCTCATTGAACTCTGGCCAAAGTACGTCAGATATATAAATTTCTGAATATGCTAATTGCCATAGCAAAAAATTACTTACCCTTCTTTCACCACTAGTTCTTATTAGTAATTCTGGATCATTAATGCCTCTAGTTAATAACTCTGAATTAAATAATTCTTCATTAATTTCACTGGGTTTTATTTCCCCTGAAGAAGATTTATATGCTAGTTTTTTTGCAACTTTTACTATTTCTTGTCTGCCTCCGTAATTAACACAAACATTGACTAAAAATTTATTGTTGTTTTTAGTAAGTGATTCCGAACTAGATATTATTTCTTTTAAATTTTTTGGGAAAGGAGTTAAATCTCCAATAAATTTTATTTTTGTTGATTCTTCGTGTATCTCTTTAATTTCATTTTTTAAAACTTCGCTAAAAAGATTTATAAGAAAATCAACTTCTTTTGTTGGTCTTGCCCAATTCTCAGTTGAAAAAGCATAAACAGTAATTACTTTACAACCTAAATTTTTTGCAGCTTTGAGAATTTTTTTTAATACACTAACGCCCTGTTTATGTCCAAATGATCGGGGCAAACCTTTTCTAGTCGCCCATCTCCCATTGCCGTCCATAATTATTGCTACATGCTTGGGCAATTTTTGCTTATCTATTTTCATTAATAAGTCAGTAATTTTATCGTCTATTACTTTTTCTAAACTCATTAGTTAATCCTTTTTGTTAATAAAAATTTCTGATTTTTCTGACTCTTTTTTATTAATATCACTGATGATATTATCACTCGAGTCCGTCTTTTGGGATGAAATATTTTTACTTAAAGATGCTTTATTTGCTCCCATAGAGTTTTGATTTCCAATCAATTTTGCAAGAAGTTCTTGTAACCTGCTGCTGGTAATTGGCCTTTCGAGTTTGCCTTGGTTTGCTAATGATAACGTACCTGTTTCTTCAGAAACAACAATACAAATACATCTGTCAAATCTTTCTGTAATTCCTAATGCTGCTAAATGTCTTGTGCCATATCTACTTATTCCTTGTCTTGAGAGAGGAAGTATTACGCCAGCAGAAATTATTTTATTTCCTTTCACAAGAACTGCTCCATCATGTAAAGGCGTATCTGTAGCAAAAAGATTTATTAAAAGATCAGTTGATAATTGTGCCTCAATATTGGTGCCTGAATATAAAAAGTCTTCAGGTCTTAAATCACTTCCCAAATCTACAACGATTAAAGCACCTCTTCTATTTTGAGAGAGTTTACCGGCAGTATCAACTAACTGAGTAATAGTAGTTGAAGTTGCTCTAAATTCCTTTGGTGGATTCCCAAGTAATACAGCTAGCCTCCCAGTACCTAGTAATTCCATTAATCTTCTTAACTCTCCTTGCCAAAGGATCGCTAATGAGAGGGAGCAAGCGAGGACTACAGCATCAATTAATTTTGATGTTAGTGGTAAATATGCATATCTTTGAATAAACCATGCGGATGATACTAAAAACAAATATCCTCTTAGAAGCCATAATGTCCGTTGTTCTTTTACTCTAGAGAATAACAATAGTCCAAAACCAACAGCAAATAAGACATCTAATAAAAACTTTAAATTTATAATCCCCCAGAAATTCACACTAAAAACAAAATTAATTTAAATGTACCTAATTTTGTTTGATAAAGCGATCAGGTAATACGTCATATTTTAAAAGATCCAATGGGGTTTCTCTTTTTTGAATAATTTCTGCCTCTCCATCTTTAACTAAGAGAGCAGCAGGTCTTGGAATTCTGTTGTAGTTAGAACTCATTGAGTTATTATATGCACCAGTGCCAAAAACACAAATAAGATCTCCAGTCTTACATTCTGCAAGTTCAATTTCTTTAAACAAAACATCTCCCGATTCGCAGTGCTTACCAGCAATAGTGTATTTAATTTTAGAATTAATATTAAGTGGATTACTTACTAAACATGCAGAATAATTTGATTGATATGTAATTGGTCTTGGATTATCACTCATACCACCATCAACAGATAAATATGTTCTGATACCGGGAATCTCTTTAAAAGCTCCAATTTTGTAAATGGTTATACCTGCTGTAGACACAATAGATCTACCAGGTTCGCACATTAATGTCGGAAAATCTAAGTTGTATTTTTTACAAGCTTCAACAACGGAAGAAGAAATTGTTTTTACCCATTCATCAATTGAAGGGGGATCATCACTTTCTGTATACCTGATACCTAAACCCCCGCCAACATTTAGTTCCTCAATATTATGACCAAATTTTTTCGCATCTAAGATAACCTTTACCATTATTTCTCCCAGATCCTTATGAGGGTCTAGTTCAAAAATCTGTGAACCAATATGAGCATGTAAACCTTTTAATTTTAGGTGTTTTGTATTTCTGATTCTGTTAAATAATGTATTTAAATATTCTATTCCGAAACCAAATTTGCTATCAAATGATCCAGTTCTAATGTATTCATGTGTATGACATTCTATCCCAGGAGTAAAGCGAATCATTATTTCTAAATCATGATTAAATGAATTTGAAATCTCATCTAATCTTTCTAAGTCGTAATCATTATCTACAATAACCTTAATATTATTTCTAACTGCGAATTCTAATTCTTCGTCTGATTTGTTGTTACCATGAAAAACAATTTTTTCATTTGGAACTCCACCTTTAATAGCAGTTAACAGTTCTCCTTCTGAAACAGCATCAAGTCCTAAACCTTCAGAGGAAACAAGACTACTCATAAAAATGGAACTATTTGCCTTAGAAGCATATATGGGCAAGGATTTTCCTGGGTAATATTTTTCTAATGCTTTTTTGTACGCTTTACAAGAATTTCTTAAAGTGATTTCATCTAAGATATAAAGAGGAGAATCATATTTTTTAACTAGTTCTTCAATAGAACATCCACCAACTGACAACTTCCCATCTCCTTCAATGGATGTAGAAATAGGAATAATATTTCTGTTGGGACTTTCCAAGTCAATTTTTTGTTTTAAAAA
>MWOS01000095.1 GCA_002026165.1 Prochlorococcus sp. HOT208_60m_813G15 | reverse complement strand
ATGCATTAAAGCAGGATTGGATTCTGCTATCATCGCACCAAATAAAATTTTGCCATTATCAAAAATTTCTGAAGAAACTAAAAAGCTTTGTTTAGATTTGATATATGACAAAAGAAAATTTGAAGATGATATTTGTATTTATGATCCATTAGTAGAACTAACAAAAGCTTTTCAAGATTTATCTATTCAAGATTTCAAAAAAGCATCTTTAGAAAATACAAATCTAACTCTCGAAGAAATTCTAAAAAATCATATTATTGATGGAGAAAAAATAGGTTTAGAGGATCAATTAAATAAAGCTTTAAAAAAATATAAACCTCTTGAAATAATTAATACCTTTTTACTAGATGGGATGAAAGTTGTAGGAGATTTATTTGGCTCAGGTCAAATGCAATTGCCATTTGTACTCCAATCCGCTGAAACAATGAAATTTGCTGTTTCAATTTTAGAACCATATATGGAAACTGTAGATGAAAACATATCAAATGGAAAACTCTTAATTGCAACTGTTAAAGGCGATGTTCATGATATTGGAAAAAATTTGGTTGACATAATACTTACAAATAATGGTTATGACGTAATAAATCTTGGAATAAAGCAAGATGTTTCAGCAATTATAGATGCACAAAAAAAGCACAATGCAGATTGCATCGCTATGAGCGGATTACTTGTTAAATCAACTGCTTTTATGAAAGATAATTTAGAGGCTTTTAACAATGAAAATATTAGTGTACCAGTTATATTAGGAGGGGCAGCCTTAACCCCAAAATTTGTAAATGAGGACTGCAGCAAAATATATAAAGGGAAAATATTATACGGAAAAGACGCGTTCACTGATCTTAAATTCATGAATGAATATATGGATAATAAAAAAAAGGGTAATTGGTCAAATACAGAGGGTTTCATTAACAATGAGGGTATAAATATTAATTTGGCCTCATCAAAATCCAACTCTCAGGCTGTTAAAAAATCAATATCCATACATACCGAGACTTCCAAATTAAACTTAAAAGAAAATTTTATAAGATCTGAATTTATAAATGAAGAAGAACCAATTCAAGCCCCTTTCTTGGGAACGAAAGTCTTGAACGAGGTTGATATAGATTTAAATAAGTTAACTTTTTATTTAGATACAAAAGCTCTATTTAGCGGACAATGGCAAATAAAAAAAGGAAAAAACCAAAGCGTAGATGAATACAATAACTATTTGGATTCATATGCTAAACCATTGTTAGAAAGATGGTTAGAGACAATTATAGAAAAAAAACTTATTTCACCCAAAGCAGTTTATGGATATTTCAGATGCGGTAGAAAAGATAATAGTATTTTCTTATTTGATGATAAATCATTAAATAAAATTTCCCAATTTAATTTCCCAAGACAAAAATCTGGGAATAATTTATGCATAGCTGATTTTTATTGTGATTTGAAAAATGATAAACCGATAGATATATTTCCTATGCAGGCAGTAACAATGGGTGATATTGCTAGTGAATATTCTCAAAAATTATTTAAAGAAGATAAATATAGCGATTATTTATTATTCCATGGGCTTACAGTGCAATTAGCAGAAGCTCTAGCTGAGTATGTCCATGCATTAATTCGTATTGAATGTGGTTTTAGAACTGAAGAACCAGAAAAAAATAGAGATATACTAGCTCAAAAATATAGAGGAGCTAGATATTCTTTTGGTTATCCTGCATGTCCAAAAGTATCTGATTCAAACATACAATTATCAATGTTGGATGCAAAAAGAATAAACTTGACCATGGACGAATCTGAACAACTTCATCCAGAACAAAGTACTACAGCTATCATTTCACTACACTCCAAAGCTAAATATTTTAGCGCTTAAGCAAAATCCTTAGTTGTTTTCTAAATATTCAATAATTTCTTCTTGTAGTTCTTCCATCGTTTCATTATCACCCAAATCAAGTCCCTCACCAGCCGCGTCTTGTGTTAACTCAAGATAATATGAAGCACCATCACTAGATAAAAATTCTAATGCAGAAGTTTCATCGCTATCTTTAAAAGCTTCATAAAGAGCTTTAAATGCTATGTTTTCAGTAAAGTCCCAATCCATAATGAAAAAAACCTTATTAGAATTATTACCTCCTTACCCCCTATACTCGTCAACCTTTTTTAAAGAAATGTTGGTGTTTTATTATTATTAAAAAAATCTATGACCATAAATAATCAAAATCAGTTGAATGTCCTAGGAGAAAAAATTGATTTATGTAGTTGTACACCTATGACAGGGTGGTTCAGAGATGGATTTTGCAACTATGATAAAAATGATGGAGGTAATCATTCTATATGTTGTGTAATGGATGATAATTTCCTGAAATATAGTAAATCACAAGGTAATGATTTAATAACTCCCATGCCTATTTATTCCTTCCCAGGACTAAAGGATGGTGATCATTGGTGTATTTGTCTTGATAGGTGGAAGCAAGCATTATTAGACGGTCTTGCACCAAAAGTCATATTAGAATCAACGAATATTGTAGTCTTAGAATCAGTACCTCTGGAAAAATTGAAAGAATATCAATTTAATAAAAAGTAATTACAAGTTTATTTTTTTTTTTAAAATGATTATGATAAATTTTTTTAAATGAGTTTAGAAATATATTGGAAAAAAGCACTAGAACAAACACGATTATCAATTGATGATGAATCATTATATCCTCTAAAAACTGATATTATTACAAGAAATTTATATGAAAAAGACGACTTCATAATTAGGAAACTCGATACTTCGAAATTTAATAAAAAAAAAATTTATGGTCCTAAGCAAAATCCTTTTTGTCCTTGGGAAAAGATACTAGAAATTGATAAAATTGGTGATAATCATCAACTAATATTAAATAAGTACCCTGTACAAAAAGGTCATATTTTACTTATTACAAATGAATGGAAACCTCAAAATGGATGGTTAGATATTAAAGATTGGAGAGCCATTCAACAAGTTAATAAAGATACTAGTGGATTATGGTTTTTCAATAGTTCTCCAATTGCGGGAGCAAGTCAACCTCACAGACATTTTCAACTTCTGCGTAGATCTAAAGGTGAGATATCATGCCCTAGAGAAAAGTGGTTTTTAGAGATGAACACATATCAAGATCTAGATAGTAAGCTTAAAAAAAATATTATTGTATCAAAATTTAATTTTCTAGAAAATCCATCATCTCTTTTTGAATTTTACTTAGAGTTATCCAAGAAATTAGGACTTGGGGACCCTATTAGTGATAAGAAACCGATGCATCCTTACAATATTTTAATAACTAATAAATGGATCGCTATTATAAAAAGAAAAAATGATCATATTCATGGTTTCAGTATTAACGGTTTAGGATTTGCAGGATATCTATTAGTAACTGAAAATTCAAATATTAATTATTTAAAAAAATTTGGCCCTGAAAAACTTTTAGAATGTTTTGTTTGAATACTAGTTAGTTACTTCAACTTCCTTATCCCTGCTTATTTGGCTTTCTAGAACTTCTATAGATGCTGTTACAGAGGCAATTTTACGTTCAAGTGAATCCTTAATATAATTGAGCATTTCTAATTTCTTATGTTGATAAAAACTCTTTTTTTCTTTAGATGATTTGAAATAACAATTAAACATTTTTTATTTTTATTATAAAAAGATACTTAATTGACTTGTGACATAAAAATAAATTGGTTTTAATTAAAAAACAATATTCCGTATGGACTTTCAATTTTTTTTGAATAAAATTAAATAAATTCCATACTATTCAAGAAAATATTATTGAATATTCCTGAAAATTCAAATACAAAAAGAATTTCAATTGATTTACCTGAGGAACTAATTTCCAGGTTTGATCAATTACGAAAAGAGTGGGGATTTAGAGCAAGAGGGCCTGTAATAGAAAAGATACTTAAAGAAATTCTTCAAGAAGATGATTTTCTACCTAAGAACCAACAGCAAGAAATAGACTTTAGCGAGAAGAATAATAATGAAAATTTAAATATTGATGAAGATACAGCATTGGTATTAATTAAATCAGACATAAAAAAAGAAGTTAATGAGATATCTTTGAATAAAAGATTTACAAATAACAATCAATATAAAGAAAAAGCCAACTCAAACATAAGCCTTCCCAATTTTGTTGAAAAAAAAGTAAAGAATCTAAGAAGAAGTATTAATAGTGAAAAATTAAAGGAGAATATTAATGATATTCAAATTAATACAATTAAAGAAACTGAATTAATAAAATGTCGAATTGAGTTAATTAGTCATTGGAAAACCTTATATGGATCAGTTCCTAATAATCACGTATTAGAAGCTTCGATGGATTGGTTTGAAAGGGATATATGGCCAAATCTTGATGGAACTGAAAATTTACCCTTTACGTGGAGTGCAGCAAATAAATTAATGTCAGAATTATGCCCATTTTGGATTAAGAAAAATCCATCCCTTGAAATTGTTTTATTAATGATTGGCGTTTTAGAAGACCCTTTTGCTACATCAGATCTGATAAATAGAATACCAACACTTATGAGAAGGTTTGTAAGTAGATTTAAGCGAAATAATATATCAAATTCATTTGAAACTTTGGACTCAACAATGACAGTACATGGAGCACTTAAATTATTGAATTTGTCAATATCTGCAGGATCAGCACATACGTTCCGTAAAATTAGGGAGGCCTATAAATCAATAGCCTTAGAAACGCATCCAGATGCTGGAGGATCAACAGATCAAATGAGAAAATTAAATGAAGCGTATCAATTGCTAAAAAACCTATATAGAAATTAGTATACTAATTCTTATATAAGACTTATCATAAGTCTAATTAATAGTCTCATATAAGATACCTGTTAAGACTAAAATTTCTACTTTTCATCATTTATTTTTTTTCAAATTTATGAAGCCAATAATAAGTATAAATGAAAGTAAAATAAATTTTACTTTTAAAAAATGAAAATTGAATAGTATAGTTATTCTTAAATAAGACTTATTATAAGTCTAATATATTGTCTCAAAATAGATAAGTAAGATAAATTAAATTATCAATTTGAATGAATTGCATAAACTCATTAGTTTAATGCCTGGGATAAATAAAAAATTGAATAAAAAATAAATAAATTATGTCCTTTGAATGTCCAAGAAATTAATAATGGCTAGAAAGGATTGCTATCAGATGCTTTTATGCCTTCCGGTACTGCCTTAAAGACAGTACTACTCACTTTGAAGTTTTTGTATAGCAGTTTGTTTATCAATGCTAGGGACATCGCCTAAACCATTTGCGTCAAACCAAGGGGCGCTGGCCCAATCAAACCCTTCTCCAAAAGTGTTATCGGGTGCAGTTATGTACCAATGACAAGAAGCGTCAGGAACATCGACGGCACATTTTGACCAATCATCTGACCACTGAGGGACTTGTACCCACAGCACGGAGGATAATAATAGAGTTAAAAAATTGATCATCTTATTAATAATACAACATAAATTAGTTTTATAGGATTATTACTTATCTTATATAAGACTTTTTTCTAGACTAGTTTCAAGTCTTATATAAGATTAGCAATACATTTAATTCCTCAATTTAGTATTAAAAATTTTTTCTACATTAGAAATAATATTTGAATGTATTGATGTAATGTCAGAGTCCAGTAATGTTTTATCTTTATCTCTATAAGATATTCTAAATGTATAACTTATATGATCATCTCCAATTTTAGTATCTTCAAAAACATCAATTAAATTTACATCCTCTAAGAGATTTTTTCCTGTTTTTCTTATCTGTGATATTATATCGCTTATTAAAAATTTCTTACTGAAGACAAAATTTATATCCCTTTCCATTTTTGGAACAATTGGGTATTGCTTATATATTGGAATCCATTTATTTTTTCTTGTACTAGCTCCCAAGAGGTTAGAAACATTTATGTTAAATAAATAAACTTTTTTTAATGACTTCTTTTCTAATATTAGTTTGGGATGTATCTCACCAAAATAACCTGCATCTTTCCCTTCAATAACTAATTTAGCTGTTCTTCCTGGATGAAGAAAATCAATTGAGTCAGTAGGTTTATCTTCAATTTTTATGTTCAAAGATGATAAAGCCTCTTTTAACTTTCCTCTGGCCTGGTAATAATTAAGATCGTTATCCTTACCCGAATTTATCCATTTTCCAAATTTTTTATTTCCATAAATCGCACCATTCAGAACTTCTTCTTGAATGTACTCAGTTTTCTTATGATAAACATTTCCAATTTCAAATATATAACAACTTGCTTGTCCAGCTTTTATATTACGGTTCACTATCTCCACATGTTCTTTCCAGATATTATCTCTAAGACAGCTTGTTTCTAATAACAAAGGATTAGAAATTTTTATAAGTTTTTCATTATCTTCAGGAACAAGAGAGTAGCTTAGTACCTCGTTAAAACCGTTTTCTATAAAACCATTTTTTACTTTTCTCAATGCCAGCTGTTCTGATGATAATTTTCCAGGCTTAATTGGATTAGGGAGTTTTAAGTCGAATCTGTCATACCCTATTAATCTCGCTATTTCTTCAATTAAATCTATTTCTCTTATTAAATCATGCGATCTATTAGGAATTACTGCTACATCCCAGCCATATTCTTTATTTTTTAAAGTACAACCAATGAGTTTTAATTTATCAACTATTTCATTATCAGATAAATTTCTTTTTTCAGATTGATCGTTAATTATTAATGGACCAAGAATTTTATGTATTCGATTTCTCCGTAGTTTTATAAATATATCCTCATTACTCATTAAATTGGAAGTATTGATGATTGGTGAATTAATACAAAAATATTCTTCTAAAAGATTAATTGCTCTTGTCACTGCACTAATTGTATTTTTTGATGATATCCCTTTTTCATACCTGCTACTAGATTCTGTTCTTATGCCAACCGCCTTTGAAGATTTTCTTATAGTAACTGGATTAAAAACAGCGCCTTCAAGGAGAATAGATGAGGTAGTATTAGTTACAGAAGTCTCTAAACCGCCTATTACCCCTGCAATAGCTACCGGTTTATCAAAACAAGTAATAACTGTGATATTGTCATTTAAGTCATATTCTTTACCATCTAGGCAAATAAGACTTTCATTATCCTTGCCTTTTCTTACAGAGAAATCTTCTGGAGAAACTTCCTTACCAATTAAGTTTGAAAGTTTATCTTTATCAAACGCGTGCAAAGGTTGACCTTGTTCTAAAAGAATATAATTTGTCAAATCAACTAGAAGATTAATAGATTTTATACCTGATTTTTCTATACGGTCTTTAAGCCAATTTGGCGATAATTTATCTCCATTTACTCCATCAATGCAGCTTATTGTATAAATGCAGTTAGATTCTATAGCCTCTGGACAAAGTTTAATTCCTTTAAGTAAATGAATATTGTATTTATGGTTTAATTCAGGAAAATTTAAAGTGGATTCTAAAAGGGCAGAAATTTCACGGGCTATACCTATAACAGACATTCCGTCAGGTCTATTAGCTGTAATGGCTAAATCATATATAAAATCATTTAATTGAAGCAAGTCAGACCCTGGAGTGCCCAATTCATATTTTAAGGCTAACTCTTCATCAATGATCGCTATTCCATCGCTAGAGTTCTCTAAACCAAGTTCCTGCATTGAACATATCATTCCTTCACTCATGACACCTCTAATTTCACTTCTTTTAATAGTTAAATCAACTGCATTTAATTTCGCTCCGACAGTAGCAACATAAACATAAATATTTGGTTTAATATTGCGAGCACCACAGATAATTTGTAAATTCTTTGAATTACCAATATCGACTTGGCAAATTGAAAGTTTGTCAGATCCTTCGTGTTTTAAAACAGATAATACCTTACCTAAAACAACACCATTTACATTTTCTGAACAATCTTCTAATGATTCAACCTCAAATCCACCAATAGACAATTTCTCAGAGAGATCTTCAGGAGTAGAAGTAATTTCTACTAAATTTTTTAACCAATTTTGAGAAACTTTCATATATATTTTTGAGTCAATGATAATAAAAGAAATGAGTATATCTTCAAAAAAGTTTGTTGAAGATGTACAATAGAAAATTATACATTAAAGTATTAATTAAAATGGCCAAAAAAGGGACAAGAGTTGTAGTGACCCTGGAATGTACTGAAGCTAGGACAAGCACAGATCCTAAGAGATCAAATGGTGTCTCAAGATATACTACTGAAAAGAATCGTAGAAATACAACTGAAAGATTAGAACTAAAAAAGTTTAATCCTCATTTGAACAGAATGACAATCCACAAAGAAATTAAGTAATCAAATTAAATCATGCCAAATTCAATTTTTAAAAAACAATTATCACCTATCAAACCTGGAGATCCTATTGACTATAAGGATGTAGAACTATTAAAAAAATTCATAACTGAGAGAGGAAAAATCCTACCAAGAAGGATGACAGGTTTAACCTCTAAGCAACAAAGAGATCTTACATTAGCTGTAAAGAGAGCCAGAATTGTAGCTCTTTTACCCTTCGTAAATCCTGAAGGATAATTTCATATTGAATATAGTTGGCACTATAGTTAATATCTCAAATATTTGAAAGATTTAACTAATTTAAAAACATATATTATTGACTCTGATGATCCACATGAGGTTGATGATGCTGTTTCTTTAGAAATAAGGGAAGGAAATAAAAAAAAATTATGGATTCATATCAGTAATCCATGCAAACTCTTTTTGCATGACTCTAATATCGATTTAAATGCAAGAAAGAGAAATAGCAGTTTATATTTAATTGATAAATATGTCCCAATGCTGCCTATAGATATTCTTGAAAAGGCAAATCTAGCTCAAAATAAAGTTTCAGAAACTATTAGTGCAGCAATAGAATTCAATGACGATGGGTCAATAAATAAATATGAAATAACTGAAGCAATAATAAAACCAAAATATCAATTAACTTATGAAGATGCAAATGAAATATTAGAAATAGAACCTAAAGAGGAAATAGAATTAATTGAAATTAAAAATTTATTAGAAAAAAGTATTCAATTCAGAAAGAAACAAGGAGCAATTATTTTTGAAAGTCCTAATAGTAAAATTAAATTATATGAGGATAAGATTATACTAATTAAATTAGAGAAAACAATATCACAAATTATAATTGCAGAATCAATGATATTAATGGGCTATGTAACAAGTTTATTTATAAATAAAAATAATTTAGCGGCTGCATTTAGGATTCAAAAATTAAACTGCAATCCCTCTGAAATACTTAATAGATTCAATGATAGTGATATTAAATATATAATATTAAAACAATATATGGGAAGAAGTTACATAACAACTAAGCCAGGACTCCATGAATCATTAGGCCTAAAAATGTATGTACAATGTACATCACCATTGAGGAGATATCTTGATTTAATTATACAAAGACAAGTATATAATAAAATTAATAATTACGAACTAATAGATAATGATTCAGTCTCTAAAATTATTGATTATTCAAGGAACAGACAATTAGAGAATAATAATATTTTCAAAAATGATAAATTAAAGTATTTAACTTTATTTTTTAAAAATGAAAAAAAACCTTTTTATAAGATAATATTTGTTAAGTGGATTAATCATAAAAAAAATATTGCTTTGGTTTATTTCCCTGATTATTCACTAGAATTACTTATTACTCTTTTTGTGTCAATAGAAATATATAGTAATAAAATATATAAAGTAAAATATATTATAAATGATAGTAATCTTTTGGAGTTTATTTATTAATAAAATAATAAACATAATAGGTTGTTATTAGTTTAAAAAAATATCTGTTAGTATTAATAAAAAAGCTTTATGACTTATGTCATTACTACCCCTTTATATTATGTTAATGATAAACCTCATTTAGGAAGTGTATATACAACAATAATTTGTGACTCAATAGCTAGGTATAAAAGGCTTGCAGGTGAAAATGTTATTTTCATTACTGGTGTTGATGAACATGGTTTAAAAATACAAAGAACAGCTAATGAAAAGGGTATTGAACCAAAATCACATTGTGATGAAATATCAGAAGTCTTTAATAATAATTGGAAAAATTGGAATATATCCTTTGATAAATTTATAAGAACAAGCTCAAAGAATCATGAATTTGTTGTTAAAGAATTTTATGAAAGGGTAAAAGCATCAGATGATATCTATATGGGAGTTCAAAAAGGTTGGTATTGTGTCGGTTGTGAAGAATTTAAAGACAACCCGGAAAACTCATCAACATATAAGTGTCCCATACATCAAAAAAATCTAGAATGGAAAAATGAAGAGAATCTCTTTTTTAAGCTTTCAAAATATCAAAAAGAAATTGAGACAATAATCAAGCAACCTTCTTTTATAGAGCCAATAGAAAGAAAGAATGAAATTATAAATTTTGTGTCCAGAGGTTTAAAGGATTTTTCAATTTCAAGAACAAATGTCACATGGGGAATTCCTGTCCCTGGTTACGATAACCATACCTTTTATGTATGGTTTGATGCTTTACTTGGATATGTAAGTGCAATTAGTTCTGATGCGAATGAATATTCATTAGAAAAATCAATTAATGGGGGATGGCCAGCTGATGTTCATTTTATTGGTAAAGATATTCTGAGATTCCATGCTGTATATTGGCCCGCTATGCTCATTTCTGCCAATATGAATGTTCCTAAAAAGGTTTTTGGGCATGGGTTTCTTACAAGAGAGGGGCAAAAAATGGGTAAAAGCTTGGGAAATGTGCTCGACCCTGATTTATTGCTTACAAAATATGGAAATGATCCTGTTAGGTGGTACCTCATTAAAGACATATCACTAGGAAATGATGGAGACTTTCAAGATAAAAGATTTGTTGACATTATCAATAATGATTTAGCTAATACAATTGGCAATTTATTAAATAGAACATCATCGATGTCTAGAAAATGGTTTGATAATAAAGTGCCAAGTAATGAAAAAATTTTAGGTGAAAATAAATTAGAGAATTCTGCCAAAATTGCTGTTGAAAAATATATTTATAACTTTGATAACTACAAATTAGATCTAGCTGCAAATGAGGTACTTAGCTTAGCAATTAATACAAATTTGTATTTGAATGATACTCAGCCATGGCTGTTAATAAAAGAGAAAGACAATCTACCACTTGTTAAACAAATTATATATAACGTCTTAGAAAGTACCCGAATAGTAGGCTTGTTATTACTACCTTTATTGCCCGAATTATCTACAAAAATAAATGAACAGCTTGGTTCTATATATAGAGAAGAAATCCCTTGGAAACAACAATTAACTTGGGGATTATTAGTAAGTAACTCAAGTCTTCCTAAACCCGCTCCAATCATCAATAAATTGGAGTATGAGTAACATCTATAAGTTAATAATTTTTCTTCCATTATTTATACTTGGTTGCGCCCCAAATGTAATTGATGAAAATAAAGCCAAACAAAACATAGACAGTTTAGATATGACTATTTTCTCTAAAAGTGGAGAAAAAATATATTCAATTACCAGTCCAAATTCAAGTTATGACAATATTGAATTAGATTTCGAATTAAAAAAACCTATTATTAATATTCTCAATGGGGAAGAAACTAAATATATTATTAGTTCGGAAGAATCATCATTATCAGACAACAATAAACACCTTAAATTGAAAGGCAATGTTAAATTAAAAACTCTTAAAAAGGATGGGGATATTTTATATGCTGATAATTTTATTTGGAATATAGAAAATACTTACTATCTATTAGAGGGTAATATAAAATTTGAAAATCAAAATATCATCTTAAAATCAGGGAAAGCCATATTGGGTTCAGATAACATAATTGAATTTTTCAATCCAGTAAAATATGTAATAAAAGATGAAAATAATGAAAATAAATATGAAATAAATTCAGAAAATGCCTACTATAATTTAAATACTGAATCAGTGAGTTTTAAAGCAAAAGATAAAAGAGTTAAATCAATAATTTATTTTTAAATTTTATTTTTTGAAAAAATATTATTAATTTTTTTGGACCAGTTATTAATCCATTTTTCATCAGACTTCGTAAAACACTTAGCACTCCAGCCTCCTATCAATATAAAAGCCTTATTATTTATAGGTACAACTAAGATAGATGGAATTTCAGCACAAAAATTAAAAAATTCATCTCTTCCAGGATAAAATTTAGTGTTTGCTAAGGATATTAATTTCATATCTTTTATAGATCTCAAACAAGTTTCCCCAGGTTTAAAATCATTACTTGAAGTGATTCCCCTCCTCAATATATTAACGCCATCATTGTGGATTAATATTGCTGCTGCTGCTGTAGAAGTTAATATCGCTTCAGAACCCCATGCAAGTTCATCAATAACTTCATCCGGCATGTTTCTATCAAAGAGGAACTTATTTTCTCCTTTTAAAGTAGCTTTCTCACCAGCTAATGGTTCGAATTGTTTAAATAAAAAACCTATCAAAATAATAATTAATGAAGCTATTGCAGCTAACACTTGCGCTCTTTCAAGCTCAGGTGTGATTGTTTCTATTGAAATGAAATTTGCTATCTGAAAAATAAAGAGTATCGCACCGACTAATATTAATGATTTCCCATTGAATCCCATATTTTAAATATGTTATTTCTAATTAAATTATGCAAGTATTATATTGTTTAGTACATTTAAAATTACTCAAACATATGGTTTTTAATATATAATTAACCAAAACCTTTTAAAATGAACCTAAACATCAATAAATATATACTTTCTCTTATTTTCACTGGCTTATTTTTTATTCTTATCCCCTCAACTACATACGCAAACGAAATTAGTAGTATAAATAAATATTTTGGCATTACTCAACAGAAGACTGTTATAAATTACGAAAAAAGTCAGCCTTCATCTATTGACAACCCAGTAGTGGATCCAAATTTTAACACTATGAGATCAAAAGATACTGAGAGCACAACTGCTACTTATATCGTTATAGGTTTGCTAATTGCTGCTACAATTATTCCTTTGGCAACATGGTGGTATTTCTCTAAATAATAGAGAATTTATGAATGTCAAGGATTTAATTATTAGTGAATATTCATCTCATATAGTTTTTATTACAGGGGGCACAAAGAGTGGCAAAAGTGAATTCGCTGAGCATCTTGCAAAGGAGTTGAAAAATTTATCATATGTTGCCTTATGTGAAAACAATTTGGATGATAAAGAATGGCAAGACAAAATTAATTTACATCGAAAAAGAAGGCCAAAAGATTGGAAATTAATTGAAACGACAGATCTTTTAAATACATTAAGGAAAGAAGTAGGTCCATTGTTAATAGATTCGATTGGCGGATTCGTTATGAAAAGTATTGGCAATGAACAAAATGAATGGTCAACAAAAATGAATTCACTTATAAGTCACTTAATGAAAAGAAAAAGCATAACAATTATTGTTGGAGAACAAGTAGGTTGGAGTCTGGTCTCTGAATATAAAATTGGTAATACTTATATTGAAAGAATTGGCGAACTTCAAAAGAGAATAACCAAAATATCAAAAGATAATTGGCTGGCTATAAACGGCAGAGCAATCAAAATAGATGAAATTAGTATTGATATACCTACTTAAAATTGGATGGAAGTCGCTCTTTTTGAACCTAGAATCCCACAAAATACTGGTAATATTGCCAGGTCATGTGCTGCGTTTAATATATCTTTAAATCTTATAGAGCCCTTGGGTTTTAAGCTAGAAGATAAATATTTAAAAAGAGCAGGATTAGACTATTGGCCTCTAGTTACTGTTAATCAGTATGAGAATTTTGAAAAATTTTTAGCGTCAAAATCAACAAAAAGAATAATATCTTTTAGTAAAAAAAATGGATTATATTTAAAGGATTTTAAATTTAAGCAAGATGATATTTTGCTATTTGGGAGAGAAGATTCAGGATTACCCGATTCCATTATTGATAAAAGCGACTTTTTAATATCAATATTTATGCCGAATATACAGACTGGAAACAATGATCAAAAAGGTGTTAGAAGTCTAAACCTTTCTGTAGCATGCGGAATTGCTATATATGAGGCCCACAAACAAATAAATTTTCAAAATGGTAATTAAGTACAACCAATGCCTTACAATATTCCCATGTCTCGGTAGCTCAGCTGGTTAGAGCGGCGGATTCATAGCCCGCAGGTCGCGTGTTCAAGTCACGCTCGAGACATTTTCAATACTTTTCAATTGAAGAACTTAGGTGAAATTTTAATTTAATTAAACCATTAAAGACAATAATGTTTAATTCACTCGACACAGTCTTAGATCAAAAAAAATCTAAAGCAAAATATCCAGAAGCAAGAGTTATAGTTCTTGATGACAATTTTAATACTTTTCAGCATGTCGCAAGTTGTCTTCTAACAATAATCCCACGCATGAGTGAACAAAGTGCATGGGATCTAACCATCAAAGTTGACAAGACAGGATCTGCAGAGGTATGGAGAGGTAATCTTGAACAGGCAGAGCTATATCATGAGCAACTATTCAGCAAAGGATTAACAATGGCTCCAATTGAGAAAATATAAAATAAGTAAGATTGACAGAAAATTTTTGGCTTATAAATTCGAATCGTTCAAGGGTTAAAAGGTTTTCAAAGAATAATCAAAATGAAGATAAATTTTTTGAATATATGTTTATTGACTCTGGAAGAATTATTGGGGTTTTAGGAAAAGAACCACCTCTCATGACAACTAGAGAAGAACTTAAAGTTGATAAAGCTAGAGATGAATGGGAAAAGTTAATCGCTCAAGGTTGGAGGAGAACCAAACCAGTTTGGGAAGACTATTAGTATCCAATATTGTTACTAGGGTTAGTTATATAAATTATAAGATTTAAGACGTAGTTAGCGGGTAAATTTAATGGCTTCAAAAGTAACAAAGCCATTCCTTGAGTTACATTAAATTCTTTATTTTTCATAAAAAAATAAAAGTCTCATTTTAATTATAAAAAGACTGTCAAATACAAAATAAAAATATTGAAAAAAAAAGATATATGTGCATTTATTGATTAAGGATTTTCAAGATATCAAATATCTAAAACTTATTTTAAAAAAATTATAGATTTGGGGTTACTAGTTACTTATTATTTTTATTAAACAAAAAATCCACGTTATGATTTAATAATCCGCTCTATTTAATACTTATAAATACCCAATGAAGTGTCTCATCTCAAGCAAAAGATCAAGAGCTTTATTTGTTATTGGAATAGTATCTATAAGTATTGGATTAATATCAAAAAAAGTAATTAACTATCCAGCTGGAGGATGTATGAAAGGTACTCAAGAAATAACCTTTAATATCTAGCCATTAATCATCTTACATTTTCCTTAATTCTTAAATCCAGTCAAATTTGATAACTCTTTTAGTGAAAGTACACCTAAAATTAGTTTTCCATTTATTTCCCATGTGGGAAAACCTTTAATTTTTTTATCAATGCATAATTGAGTTTGACTGTTTATGCCATCTCTTGCACATTCAACTACATTAAGTTCTCTATAAGCTTGCTTACCAAATAATTCACTTTGATTAAGGCAATTAGGACACCAATATGCTGAATATTTAACTACACCATTATCTTTAAGGTATTTTGCTAATTCGATTGATTCGCTAGTGCTTTCTGAGGTGACTATAAGTTCTCTCTGATTATTTAAGTGGGAGCTATTAACGACACTTGGTAAAGTAAGCAAAACGTATAGTGGGATTAATAATCGTTTCATTTATTTACTACTTTTCCTCCATATTTTCTAACTATCTTATCAAGCAAAATTCGTATATCTTTGTTTTTAAGTTTCTCTATTTGCTGAAGATTTTCAAGAAGATCACATATTTGATCCTGAGTATCTTCATTTAATTCACTAACTGCCATTTATATTTAGAGTTTTTATATTCCAATATTAAATCAAAAGTAAATTTAAGTACTTATTGTATTTATATTTTTTTATTGCTATTTTTTTAAAGCGGGCTAAGGTTCATATCTCCACGAGGATTTAGTCCGCTGAATTTCTGAAGAATTAATTTTTTTGGATCCCTTTTTAAGAAGTTGATTAAATATACAAAAATATTTATCTTTGCTTAATTTCTAAATTTCATTAAAAAACAATCACGTAAAATATAAGAAGTGTGACACTATTTATTCAATAAGTTTGTTATTTCGCTTCATAACTTTCTTAAAATACTTAAACTCAATAAATTCATGCATCATTTTGATATCATCAGATAATACTTTTTTATTAACTGCATATTCGTCTACATTAAGTGGGGATTTATTATTATCAGAAAATGTATCATGATCAAAAGAAAAGTTTATAAAATCCCCCTTATCATTTTGACTATGACCATAAGATTCATTTAACATGCCTCGAGACCTCAAAGCTTCCTCAACCAATAAACCTGTGACTTTTGACTGACTAAACTCATTAGTTGTGCACAATTTTTCAATAATTTCTTGCACTTCTTCACTTGGCAAAAAACCAATTCTTTTCCTCGGAGAGGGCATAATTAAAAAAAAATTAGTGTCACACTTGCACATTATAAGTGTTGCACTATATTTGATTTAAGTCAACTAATTTTGCTATGCATATTTTATTATTTCCTGTCGGATTTATTCTTTGGTATCTGGCTTATGAAGCAAAACCTATTATTAATGATGAAGTAACACTTAATTGGGAAGAAAAAAATACAATTAAAAGAAATAAACTTTTAAATATAATCAACAAAAGCTTTTAAAATTTATTGTTAATCGATTTTGACCATTCCTTGTGCTTATTATCTAGATCTGAGATTAACTGTTTTTGATAAGTAAATTTGAGTTGATTTTCGTTAAGTGATTTTTTTGTGATAATCATCTCTTTAGAGAAAAAATAAGGAGTGTTAGAACTACTAATTTTTTTTTTGACTTCCATATAATTAGTTCATTTATTTTTTTTATATGACTTAAAAGGTTATTGTCTCAATATTTTTATATTCTTTTTATATTTCCTTCATATGTGTTTTTAGCACGTTTGTAAAAAATATTAGTTTATTAAATAATAAAGGCTATATTTAAACAAAATATATGTTTTATCATGAATCTAAAGGAAAGAGGGATTACTGTTGGAGATTTACTAATAATACTAATAATAATAATCACTTCTTCAATATTAATTAAATCATTTAGCAAGGATAAGAAAACAACACTTAATTATAGTAATCAAGAGCAAGTTTCTTATAAGAAAAATTACTATCAAAAATTTATTTGAATAGCTTATATAAATTATTTATAAAACTCTTAATTAATTCAATTAACTATTAAGTATCTCTTATGTAAATCTCAATAATTAATAATTATCAAACAATGAGTTTATATATTTTGAATATTTTGATGAAATGATTTAGAACTTTCCCATTTCAAGTTATCCTTTAAATCATTAATATCATTTGATATTGAAACTAAATTCACCATTTGAAGAATTTGATTTTTATTTAGCCTATTAATAACAATAAGTTTATTAAGCATTTCTAAAACAGATTTATCATTAATATTCATTGTTTGTAGAAAAACTTTGATCCTTCAATTCAAATACTTTATATTATAATTTTGAAAATTTCATTATATATTTTATGTTAAAAATAAAAAATAAAACCCTTACTTATAAAAAAATTTCTTAAACTCACTTTCTTATAAATTCGTTTATTGTAAAAAGAAAAAAAAATGAACAAAAACTCCAAGAAAGAATACCTTAATAGAGATGAAGTTAATGAAATGATTGAATCAGCACTAAGGAGACATAATAGAAGATCTACAATAATATCAAGCGTGCTTGGCTGGATTCTAATAGGAGGTTATTCGTTTGGACTTTTTCAAGCAGTTCAAAATGTCTAATTAATCTTTTTTTAAAGCCTAACTCGCTAGATGATAAATTAATATAAGCTTAAGTTTCTACTATGAGGGAATATATTAAGGAGAATCTTACAGTGATAAGAAAATATTTAAAAAAACGCAAAAAGTTTACATCAAAATTAAATAATGCTTCGATAATGGAAGAATTCAAGGAATGGAGCAAAGACCCTCTACCAGAAACAGAATCAATTTGGACTCTACCTGACTTAACGAGAAATGAAAGACTAAAAAATTTTTGTCGCTCAATTAAAAAGGAAATAAGATAAGTTTTAACTACCTAGTTGTATATGATTAACCTTTAAGTAAAAATAACCTGCAAATCCAATTATATTCAATACAATAACGAAAATCCAAGCTCCAATAGGCTGATTAGAATCAAATTTTTTTATTTTAACTTTATCCTTTAGTCTTTCAATATATTTAGCCATAATAAAAATATTAAAAAGAATATTTCCAATTATAGAGAGTTAAATTTTAAGGAATCTTAAATAAAATAAAATTTCTTTTAATTTAGATTTTTATTGTTAAGCCTGTTAATTGGATATTTAATTAACTCCTTTTTGAGATTTTTTAAAAGTTTATTGTGATTCAAAATTGTAAATTTTCTAGTAAAGGAATAATGCCATTTCATTTAATTAAAAAAAAACTTGCTAATTCATTATTAATAAAATTATAATACTAATTACGGTCAATCAGACCCTACATAAATTAAATAAGGACAAATTTTTTCATGAGCTTAAGAGTTGGACAAGAAGCACCAGACTTTAGTGCTACAGCAGTATATGATCAAGAGTTTAAGGAGATTACACTTTCAGGTCTAAGAGGTAAATGGGTAGTTCTATTCTTTTACCCACTAGATTTTACATTTGTATGTCCAACTGAAATTACTGCATTTAGTGATAGATACCAAGATTTCTCGGCACTTAATACGGAAATACTTGGGGTATCAGTTGATAGCAAACACTGTCATTTGGCTTGGATACAAACTCCAAGAAATGAAGGTGGTATAGGTGATATTAACTATCCGTTAGTTTCTGACTTAAAAAGAGAAATTTGCCAGGCGTACAATGTTCTAAATGATGATGGGGAGGCTGATAGAGGTTTATTTCTTATCAATCCCGAAGGAGTAGTTATGCATACGACTGTTAACAAGGCTCCTGTAGGAAGAAATGTTGATGAAACGCTAAGGATTCTTCAAGGTTATCAATACGTTGCGGCAAACCCCGATGAAGTATGTCCAGCAAACTGGACCCCCGGGGAGAAAACAATGCTAGAGGACCCCAAAGGTAGTAAGGAATATTTTTCTGCGCTATAGAAGAATTAGAAACATTTAGGTAAGTAATGAGTAGTAAATAATTATAAAAAAATAAAAAATAAATATATTCAAAAAGGGGATAAAATCCCCTTTTTGAGGTTTGGGCACGATCCAATCGCTCAAATTAGTTTTATATGATAAAAAGGACCACGTATAAAAAGAAATTTCTATGGTGACTAGGATAAAAAGATTAATTAAATTTAAGTCATTTAAACCAAAATATCTATAAATATGAAACTGATCATCAATACTAATATTATTAATTTGAAGATGCCAAAGATAGAGAGAAATCAAAATAAAATTTATCAATATTATTTTTTTTAAAAGAAACTTAGATTTCTTAAAAATTAATAGGATAGAAATTAAAAATATGAAAAAACTTAACTGTGGAATATCCGGTTTTGGTACATTAATTCCTTCAAGAAATATATTAACTATAAGATCAAAATTCATATATATATAATCAGCTATTAAGTAAGAGAGAAATATTAAATTTATTGCTACTAAGAATAATAATCTTTTTCCTTTAATTTTTTTTATACTATGTATTTTATCCTTAGTAAAACTATAATATGTATAGTTTTTTAAAGAGTTTACATACACCAAAGATGGACATATTGCTCCGCTCAAATAGTAAAGGATTGAATAAAAGGAAATATTATTTATATTGAGTGAATACAAATTAAACCATTGTTTTTGTACAAATGGAAGAATAAGTAAAAATGAAAGTGTAACTAATAACTTCGTTGTAATGTTTTTAATTATCAAGAAAAAATTTTTTTGATTTAAATCAATTAAATCAAACTTTCAACAATTTAGAAGTTGTTAATTTAAAAACTTTTTTATCTATAGTTTCTTGATTTAAAAGTATATCAACTAATTTGTCCAATAAGACTCTATTTTTTTTCAATATTTTTATTGAATTACTTAATGAAATTTTAGAAATATTTATGATTTCATTATCTATTCTAGAACTGGTATTTTCTGCTATGAGAGGTTTTCTTCTAAATAAACCATCTCCTAAATACATTTCATTATTATCTGAATCCATTGAAATTGGACCAATAATTGAAAATCCATATTTTGTAACCATTTCCCTTACGATATTTGTCGCATAAGAGATATCATTCATGGAGCATTGTGTAATTTCACCTTCACCAAAAACTATCGTTTCTGCTGCTCTTCCAGCTAGAGCAATTTCAATTTTTGAAAATAATAATTTTTTTGAAATCAATCCACTAGAAATTACATCTTCGTCAGGGCATATTTTTGTATATCCTCCTATAGATCCTGATCTAGGTAAAATCGTAATCTTATCAACTGATTCAATTCCATTTCTCACAGCAGATACAATTGCCCTACCTACTTCGTTATAAGCAATAATTTTTTTCATATTAGGAGAAGTTATTAATGAGCTTCTCAGTCCAATGGTAATTTTATCAAGAGCATTTTCTATATGAAGATCACTGATTAATTTAGATTCGTCTCTTGCACAGTGAATAGCACTCTCGTTCATCAAGTTTGCAAGATCTGCTCCCGAAAATCCAACTGTTCTTGAAGCCCAATATCCTAAGTCAACTTCGCTTGAAAGAGGTTTAGAAAGTGAGTGAACTGAAAGAATTTTTTTTCTTCCATCCAAATCTGGAAGCATTACTTCAATTTTTCTATCAAATCTACCTGGTCTTAATAATGCTGCATCCAAAATATCTGGTCTATTTGTTGCTGCTAAAACAATAATCCCAGAATTGTCAGCAAAACCATCTAATTCAGTTAGAAGCTGATTAAGGGTTTGTTCTCTTTCATCATTTCCACCTCCGATCCCAGACCCTCTTTGCCTACCAATGGAATCAATTTCATCAATGAAAATTATACAAGGAGATTTTTCCTTAGCCTTAGAGAACAGATCCCGAACTCGGCTTGCCCCAACACCAACAAAAAGTTCTACAAACTCTGATGCCGATATTGAGAGAAAAGGCACTCCTGATTCACCAGCAATTGCTTTAGCCAATAACGTTTTACCTGTTCCTGGTGGGCCAATTAAAAGAACTCCCTTAGGAACTTTTGCTCCAAGATTTTCAAATTTTTTTGGTTCTTTTAAAAATGTTATTACCTCCTTTAATTCTTCAGCGGCTTCTGGGACACCAGCTACATCATCGAATCTCGTTTCTACATCATCAATAGTTACAAATTTAGCTTGATTTTTTGTAAAACCAAAGGCTCTGGAAGCCAATTTTGATGTACTCCTTAAGATTAAAATTATAGCTATTATGAAAATCAGGAAAAGGCTTATTGAAGCAAATGAATTAGCAGCTGTAGCTTCTTTTCTACTATTGTTAATAGTAAGATCTACCTTATTTTCAGTAGCCTTTTCAAGGATTAATTGATCGTTGTAAAGGATAGGTATTTTAAATTTATCGCCATTTTTATACAGAACATCAATTTCTCTCTGTCTTGGATAGAAAAATATTGATTCTATTTTCCCCGTCTCTATATCTTCTAGAAGATCCGAATAACTTGATTTAGAATCTGAATATGAGAATTTTGATCTAAACACTAATCTTTATAAGTGATTAATAAAGCATATATGCTTATTTAAAAAATTGACGTATTTAAACAAAATATACTCAAAAGTTTTGGAGATAACCAGTTAAAGGTTATATTATTATATGGAAATAAAGAAACAGAATGGCTGTACCAAAGAAGAAAAAATCAAAGAGCAAAAGGAACCAAAGGCACGCTGTCTGGAAAGGGAAAGCAGCAATAGCAGCTCAAAAAGCTATATCTTTAGGTAAATCAGTTTTAACTGGGAAAGCTCAAGGATTTGTTTATCCTATTGAAGAAGAAGAAGAAGAATAACTTTTAAGATCCTAATTTAAATGCCTCAAGTATAACGGCATAAATTGCACCAATTCTTAATTTATCAACTACGGTCCATAAATAATAAAACTTTGAACTTGCAGCAGGTTTAACTCTTATTATCATTTCAATAAAAACAATAATTATTGGTACCATAATCAACTCATTTTTACCTTCAGATATAAATTTTGTAAGAAAATTTGCGAACAAAAAATAACCTGTCAAAACAGAAATTAGACCAATAGATTTTGTCCTCCAAGTATTACTTAGAAAACCAAAAAATAAATTATTTAACTGGTAGGTAATTCTTGAAAAATTAGTTTTTTGCATTACTAAAAGACACTAAATAATCGCTTAGAAAGCTATAGTCGACATATGATTTTTTTAGTTTAGGTCCTTTAATTACATTTGCCACATTATTCTCATCACCAAGACTGTCTAAAATACAATCTAATTTAATATTTTCCTCAAGAACAATTGGGATATTTGAAGGAACAAAAATTGTAGGTAAGTTGGCTGCCAAGGAAGATTTCAATCCTGGATTGGAGTCTTCAAAAACAATTGTGTTATTTTTGTTTATGCCACTTAATTGGATTGCCTTTAGATATGGTAATGGATTTGGTTTTTTTAATTCAACGTCTTCACTTGAAATAATGAACTCAAAAGGATTGAAGCCATTAAAAAGATATTCAACAAGTAGATTGACTTGACTTCTTGAACTTGAAGTAACAATAAATTGTCTAACTTTTTTACTATATAATTCATTTATTAATCTAAAAACACCAGTTTTGAAACTAACGACATTTTTTTTTATAATTTCTAAATAATGAAACTGCTTAGTTTCATGAATTTTGAGAATTAAATCTTCTGAGAAATAATCATTATTCGATTTAGCGTAATAAGCAATCCTATTTCTGCCCCCATTTATCTTCAAAAGTTTTATGTATTGATTAGTATCCCAGTACCAATTAATACCAAGGTCATTGAAAGCATTATTAAAAGCAGGTAAATGAGCCTCTATTTCAGTATTTGCGATGGTACCATCTAAATCCCAATAAACGCCCTCCAGATAAGTCACCAAAAAGAATTTCTTTTATCTACGGTAGAATACAAGAGCAATTATTGCTGGTCCTGCTAACGCAACTACAGCCAAAGGAATAAGTGTTGCCATGATTAATGAATATGTTTTGTGATACTATTTTTACAAATAAATGACGAAACTGTACTGATACGTTACAAGATTGAATTAAATTATGAAATCATGGATATGTATAGAAAATTGCGGAGCTTGTTGTAAATTCAACTTGAACGAAAGAAGCGATTTGGCTGACAAACTTAACAAAGAAGATATAGCTTTGATAAATTCGATGACGGCCAAAGATGGTTGGTGTAAAAACCTGGACAGAGAAAATAAAAAATGCTTAATTTATGAAACCAGGCCACATTTTTGCCGGGTAAGTGAATTTTCAACTTCATTTAAAGGATATTTGAAATCTGGTGATAAATTTTTAATAGATTGCTGCAAACAACATATTTCATCAAATTATGGATACCAAAGTAAGGAGATGAAAAATTTTAGAATTGCTGTTTCAGGAAAATGAATAGTAAATTAGAAAAAAAAGAAAACAATATAGAAAAAAGTTTTTTTTCTATATTTATAACGACTTTTACAACAATTTTTATTGCTGAACTTGGCGATAAAACTCAGATAGCGACATTAATGCTTTCTGCTGAATCGGGCAGGCCAGTAATTGTTTTTCTTGGAAGTTCTCTAGCATTAATTAGCTCTAGCATAGTAGGAGTTCTTATTGGTAAATGGGTATCAAAAAAAATATCTCCTAGCAAATTTGCATTATTTACTGGTGCTTTAATGATATTAATAAGTATATTTTTGGCTTATGAAACTTTCAAAAATTATTTATAAATGGTTTTAAGCTTATTACTATCAACATTTCTAACCGTTTTCATAGCTGAATTAGGTGATAAAACTCAACTAGCTACTTTAACTATAAGCGGCACTTCAAATAAACCATTGGCAGTTTTTCTAGGATCTTCTTCAGCACTCGTTTTTGCAAGTTTTCTAGGAGCATTAACAGGTGGTTCTATTTCAAGTTTTTTGCCCGAAGTAGTTCTTAAGTCAATAGCCTCCATTACATTTTTTATCATTGGGATAAGGCTTTTTATTAACTCTTTCACCATCGAAAAAGAAGAAAAAGAAGAAAAAGAAAATAATTAGTTTTAAGCTTGGATAATAAGGTGTAATAATGAAGTGTATACTCCTAAACTAATTTATAATTTCATTTAGATTATGTTCACATCATCTTCAATAATTGATAATCTTAATCAATCAGAAGGGTTAGAATATAAAAAATTATGCAGACTATTAAAAATAACAAAGAAATCTGATAAGGATAAATTAGATATTGCTTTAACAGCTCTAGAAAAACTTGAGATAATTCATAAAAATGAAAATGATGAATATACCTGCATAAAAGATAATGATCATCTTGTCGCCAAAATAAGATGTAGTAGCAAAGGCTATTGCTTTGCTGTAAGGGGAAAAGACAAAGAAGATATCTACATTAAAGAAAATCTACTTAACTATGCATGGAATGGAGATAAAGTTTTAGTAAGGATAATAAAAGAGGGTTATAGAAGAAGATCACCTGAAGGAATAGTTGATTGTATTCTTGAAAGATCAAATCAAATACTTCTTTCTAAAGTTGAAATAATCAACAATGATGTATATGCAATCCCGATAGACGATAGGATCCTTTCTAAAATTAAACTTCCAAAAGAGAATAAAAAATACACTTTCAAGCCAGACGATAAGAATGTAGTAAAAGTTGAGATTGATCGATTTCCCATAGGTCAAGATGAAGGACTAGGTCATGTGATACAAGAACTAAAACTTAACAATAATGAGGAATATGATACGGACTTTGTTTTATCCAAAAGTAATATCGTTAAATCATACAATTTAAATCATATTGAATCAAAAAAAATAGAAAAAAGGGAGAGGATAGACCTTACAGATAAAAACTCATATTTATTCAAAAGTTGGAATTCTAATAATTCTCCTATGCTCCCAATGATTCAAATAGAGCAAGGGGAAAATAAAATTACTAAATTATGGATACATGCAAATAATCTTGCAGAAAGAGTAGATCTAAATAGTAAAAAATCTCTAGAAATATTTTTTAAAAGCTTTGAATCATTACCCTTATTAAATGGTTGGCAAAGCTACCTTAGTGAATCCATAAGAAATGATTCTGAATTTAAATTTGGTGAAAAGAATGATGCAATAAGCCTCTGTCTGCATTTAAATAGTGATAATGAAATAATTGATTGGTCATTTCATCTCACTTTAGTAAAATGTTCTCTTATTGTTGGAAGCGTTCATACTGACGCGCTACTTTCTAGAAAAAGTAAATCGAGGATAACCTCTCGTGTATTAAAACCTCTAAAGGAATATATAGACGATTTAGATAAAATACTTGAAATTTCATGTTCTTTCAGACAAAAACATATTTTGGAGGGTAAGGTCGAACTTCCTGCGCCAATAAATCAAATAGAAGCACTAGAAGATTTTTTTATTCACAATCCAGCTGAATATTCAAAAGGATTTTTTGAATCATTAAATAAAGAAGATTGCCAAACTTACCTTTCACCAATACTCTATGAAGCTAACTTAATATGGTTCAAACATTCAAATCAATATGGCTTAAAAAGCGCAGGATACATCTCAAAGGGAATAGATTACGTTAATGCAAATGAAATCATCAAATATTCAGAATTTATTCATAATGATATAGAGCTTAATGAAGATGGCAATTTGACATTTAGTCAAGTAATTAAATTATGTGACGATGATAATAAAAAAAGAATCTTACATAAACTTCTAATTAATGAATTTAAGGACAATGAAATAAGTTTGTTATCTAAAAATCCTGATAATGAGGAATCAGAAAAATTATTTATTTCTCCATGGACGATTCCTGGATTTGACTTTACTAATCTTATTAACCAGTACTGTATTTTTAATATGATAATAAATGGTAAAAAATCAAAGAAAAATAATATTAATGCAATAAATATATCGGAAAGTCCTTCATTAGATTTAGTAAATTGGGAAATATTTAATTCATCAATTTCAAAGAATCTAGAAATATTATTTAACAAGTTTGTAATAGATAAACTTAATGAATTCAAGTACAAAGTTAACCAATATAAATCTAATATGATAAATATAAAAAAAGTAAGAAAAGCAGAAAAATTAATAGGTAATATTTATAGTGGGTTTATTTTATCGGTGCAAACATATGGATTCTTTGTTGAGATATCAGAACTAAATGTAGAGGGTTTAGTTCACGTCAGCACCCTTAATAATGATTGGTATGAATATAGATCAAGGCAAAATCTATTGATTGGTAGAAAATCCAAAAAATCATATAAAGTTGGAGATGCAATAGAAGTTAAAATCATAAAAGTAGATATTCTTAAATATCAAATTGATTTAGAATTAACATAAATAAATTTTCACAAAATATATTATGGAAATATTAATCAAAAAATTTTAAGAAAACTTTTTATAATTATGCCTAAGAAAAAATATTTACTATTTACCCTTTTTTTAATAATAATTTTTCAAATTTTATTATATATAAACAATAATCAGAAGACTTCATTTAGATACTTTAAATGGACTTTGCAAGAAATAAGTATAGGTAAGTTAATTAGTATTTCATTTTTTTCTGGTTTATTTATAAGTACTTTATTGAATACAACAACTACTAGTATTAGTTTCAGAAAAAAAGCTTTAGAAAATGTGGAAGATGATTTTGTATCTAATAATAATGAGGAAGATATAGAACCAAATGTTGAGATGCCGCCACAAAGGGATATTAGAGAAACTCAACCAACAATTTCTGTAAATTACAGAGTAGTCAAAAATATGAATGATAATAATTTTAAAAAAGATCTAAATTATTCAAATACAGATAATGAAGATGACTGGGATAATGATGATAATGATTGGTAAAATTCTAGATTTAAAAAAAAAAGGTTTTTTTAATTTATAATGATTCTAAATGTTATTTTTTATGGAAGAAAATTCAGAACCAAATAATAAAGATACTAATGCAATATCTGACAATGCTACTAAAGCCAATTCTGAAGAAATAAAAGAACTTAAATCAGAAGTATTAGATATTAAGGGAAATGATCCTAAAACTCAAAATAATTCTGATCCTAAAGTTGACATAAAAAATGGAAATAATATACCCGTTAAAAATATTCCAAAACCCAAAAAAGAACTCCCAATAGAGAAAAAGCCTTTTCAAGAATTTGTCAATGTTCATTTAATTCCTTCTTTAATAGAAGAGATTAATCAAAGAGGATTAGAAATAAATACTATAAATCTCCAAAACACCAATAGACCCATAGCAGGAGACAAATGTTGGGTTATTAATTGTGAAATTAAAGATACTTGCAACTTTTGGTTATCTTTTGAAAAGGAGGACATAAGTTCTTTAAAAAGTATTTCTTTATCCAAACCAAATCAAACACCGAGCATTATTGAATCATTTCTTATTGACGAAAAAAGGATAACCCTCAAATTAATCATTTCAAGAGTATTGCAGAGATTAAATGGACAAAAATTGATAGGAGTTAATTAAAAAAAAGAATAACACCAAGTTAACTTTTCCCTCGAAAATACAAATAATAGTAAATAATAGTATTAATAAAACAGTTAAAGATGTCCCAATCAACTATTGAATCTACAAATAAAAAAGAAATAAATAGAGGAAAAGCACCAGCAAAGGAAACAATTTTGTCTCCCAGGTTTTACACAACAGACTTTGAGGCAATGGAAAATATGGATTTATCAATAAATGAAGAGGAATTAGAAGCTATATGTGAGGAATTTAGGAAAGACTACAATAGGCATCATTTTGTAAGAAATAGTGAATTTGAAGGCGCTGCTGAAAAGTTAGATCCTGAGACAAGAGAACTTTTTGTTGATTTTCTTGAAGGAAGTTGTACATCAGAATTTTCAGGTTTTTTACTTTACAAGGAGCTTAGCAAAAGGATTAAAGACAAAAACCCTCTTCTTGCTGAATGTTTTGCCCATATGGCCAGAGACGAAGCTAGGCATGCAGGTTTCTTGAATAAATCGATGAGTGATTTTGGATTACAGTTAGATTTAGGTTTTTTAACAGCAAACAAGGATTACACCTATTTCCCACCAAGAAGTATTTTTTACGCTACTTATTTATCTGAAAAAATAGGCTATTGGAGATACATTGCAATTTATAGGCATCTTGAAAAAAATCCAGATAGCAAAATTTTTCCACTCTTTAATTATTTTGAAAATTGGTGTCAGGATGAAAATAGACATGGGGATTTCTTTGATGCTCTGATGAAAGCACAGCCACGTACTGTTGAATCTTTAAGTCAAAAAATTACCATTGGCGGCTCTACCTTTACACACCCACTATTTGACTACTTCCATAGATTTAGATATTTTTTGAATAATCTTCCATTAACATCCAAGTTATGGTCTAGGTTTTTCCTATTAGCTGTATTTGCAACTATGTATGCAAGGGATTTAGGAATTAAAAAAGATTTCTACACTTCACTAGGTTTAGATGCCAAAGATTACGACCAGTTTGTTATTAATAAAACGAATGAAACGGCAGCTAGAGTTTTCCCTGTAGTAATGGATGTTTATGATAAATCTTTTTATGGAAGATTAGATAAAATAGTAGAGAATAATAAGGTTCTTTCCGATATCGCAAGCAGTGATGGAAATAAAGTATCTAAAACTCTTAAAAAATTACCTAAATATTTATCAAACGGTTACCAGTTATTAAGACTATACTTATTAAAACCTCTTGATAGCAAAGATTTTCAACCTTCGATTAGATAATCTTTTATACAGAGAAGATTTATAAAGTCATATGCTTTCGTCACAAATCAAATCAAATGAAATCATTTTTGGTAGTTGCAATAAAGATTTATTAGAAGAAATTATTTTCTATGGAATGGGACTTGGGGCTGATTTTGTAGAAATATTTATAGAGAATACAGACAATTCAAGCGTTCTAGCTGAAGAGGATTTCATTACAAGTGTAAGTCCATCATTTGGAAGGGGTGCTGGTATTAGAATCTTCAAAGATAAAAAGGATGGATTTGTAAGTACAAATGATTTAACAAAGAATGGCTTGATGAGATCGGTATCTCAGGCTATTGAGATGTTAGACATAACAGATAATAAAAAAATTGAAGTATTTAACGGTCTAGATAAACATAGGGACTATAGTTTATCCAAAAAAAAATGGATTAATGAAGTCCCATCGATTCATGAGATAAGTGAAAAACTATTAGTCAGCACAAAGTCTCTTAAAAAAAATAATAAAATAATAACTAGAAAAGGAAGTTACTCAAGAAATCTGCAAGAAGTAATTATAGCCTCCAGCGATGGAACCTATGTCTCAGATATTAGGTTGCATCAAACAGTTGGACTCAACGTGATTGCTAGTGATGCCCAATATAGATCTAGTGGGAGTAGAAGATTTGGATCGTCAGGAAAGCCTCATGAATTCAGATTATGGGATCACGAAAAAGCAGCTAATGATGTATTCGAAAGCTCAATGAACATGCTGTATGCAGATTATGTTGATGCGGGACAAATGCCTGTTGTATTAGCTAATAAATTTGGTGGTGTTATATTCCACGAAGCCTGCGGTCATTTACTTGAAACAACTCAAATAGAGAGAGGAACAACACCATTTGAGAATAAATTGAATGAAAAAATTGCACATGAATCTGTAACAGCAATAGATGAAGGAATTTCAGAAGGATCCTTTGGTTCATTATCAGTAGATGATGAAGGTATGGAACCCGAAAAATCAGTTCTTATAAAAGATGGAATTTTAAAAAAATTCATATCCGACAGGGCAGGTGAATTAAGAACTGGCCATAAGAGAACAGGAAGTGGAAGAAGACAGAATTATTCTTTTGCTGCAGCTTCACGAATGAGAAATACTTATATAGCTAAAGGTGAGCACTCGAAAGAAGATTTAATCAATAGTATTAGTGATGGTCTCTATTGCAAATCAATGGGTGG
>MWOS01000094.1 GCA_002026165.1 Prochlorococcus sp. HOT208_60m_813G15 | reverse complement strand
ACCAATATTTCAGAATCAAATACGAAGAGATTAAGCTTACCAGAAAATCTTTTCTGACCTACCCATATACCTCTTCCATCAAAAGATCTAATTTGAAATTGTTGATTATTTTTTAAGTCATATTTTTTTTGTTTATTTTTATCAAAATATAAAATTTTTCTATTTTTCTCATTTTTCAAAGTTAAGCCTTTTATTTTTTTACTTGAAAAAAATTCCCCCTCTATGATTAAAGGAATTGATCTATCTGATCTAATCCTTAAATTATTATTTTTTGATATCAAAACTCTAATTCTTGGCTCTCGAGATGCAAAAACACTTTGACTCTGAAAAACACAAATAAATAAAATGGTAATCAGGCAACATTTACTATAATTATTCTTAAATTTAAGTATCACTTTGTTTAAAAAACAAATGCTCAATTTGCCTAAGTTTGACTAAAAGTCTAGATTTAATCCAGATATAAAAATAAAAATATCATAAATAAGTGAATATCACATTCTTAGGAACAAGCTCAGGAGTCCCATCTTTAACGAGAAATGTTTCTTCCCTAGCACTTAAATTATCACAGTCATCAGAAGTTTGGCTTTTTGATTGCGGAGAGGGAACGCAACATCAAATAATGAAAAGCAATATTAAATCTTCTCAAATCAAGAAAATATTTATTACACATATGCATGGAGATCATATTTATGGTTTACCTGGACTTTTGGCTACCTTAGGTTTATCAGGAAATAGTCAGGGTATTGAAATTTACGGTCCTTCAGAGTTGAGAAGTTTTATAAATTCAGCACTTAAAAGTAGTTTTTGCAAATTGTCATTCCCATTGCATTTTGTGGAAGTTGAAAATTTTGCATCAAAAAATAAAATTTTATTTGAAAACAACAAAATAAAAGTAAATTGCGCCGGCCTTAAACATAAAATACCTGCTTATGGTTATAGGGTGAGTGAAAAAGATAAGCCAGGTATATTTGATATCAAAAAAGCAGAGTCTCTAAAAATAGCACCTGGACCAATTTATTCAGAACTGCAACAAGGTAAAAAAGTCGTATTAGCGGATGGAAGGGCATTTGATGGGAAAGAATTCTGCGGACCACCTAGAAAGGGAGAAAGTTTTGTTTATTGCACAGATACAGTCTTTAGCGAATCAGCTGTTTCACTATCGAAAAATGCCGATTTACTCGTACATGAATCAACATTTTCTCAGGAGGATGAAAGTATGGCCTATGAAAAATTACATTCCACAACAATCATGGCTGCCAAAACAGCATTATTATCTAATACAAAAAAATTAATTATTACTCATTTAAGTCCAAGATACACTAATAAAAATTCAATCACACCAGGCGATTTGCTTAAAGAGGCGCAAAAAGTTTTCCCAAATACTCACCTTGCCAAAGATTTTCTAACTGCAGAAATAAAATAAACTGCAACAGTTCGTTAGCAGGAGCGTTGTAAATGACCAACCCATGAAATAATAGTCTTAGGTTTTTCTATTTGATGTCGATCGAAATGGTCTCTATTTTTTCATCATTACATAAGTCTTGTAAAAGACTATTTATTTTTCTTCCATTAATTATTGGGTTACTTATTAATCCAATATCTGCAAATGCACTCTATCCTAGTGATCCTTCATCAGTTGACGTTCTAAAAGATGATCTTCACGGCGCTGACCTTCATAATACTGAATATGTTAAATATGATTTATCAAATCAAGATTTAGGAGAAGCTAATCTTCAAGGCGCATATATGAGTGTAACTACAGCAAAAAACTCAAGTTTTAAAGGAGCCAATATGACAGACCTCATTGCGTATGCAACACGCTTTGATAATGCTGACTTTACTGATGCAAATCTTACGAATGGTGAGCTAATGAAAAGTGTTTTTGATGGAGCAATTATTGATGGGGCAGACTTTACTGATGCAAATCTTGATCTTTCTCAGAGAAAATCATTATGTGAAAGAGCTAGTGGAACTAACTCACAAACTGGAGTTAATACAATTGATAGTCTTGAATGCACTGGCTTAAAAGGTTACATGCCTCCAAAGCCAAAAGCATAATATTTAAAGCTAACCGATTTCAGAGGGGAAGATATTACCAGGCTCTTTTGAGCCTGGTTTTTTGCTATACCACCATTCTTGTATATCAGAAGAAAATTTCTTTGAAAAAAGAGTTATAACTGTCTCAACAGGTTTTGATCCAGGCTCCAAAATCTGAACTGAGTAAGATGGGCATTTTCTTGAAGCCATATCAGCAACGAACCTAGACCCTATTCTTCTCCAACTAGGCTCCTTACTTCTCCAAGCAAGCCTTGAGCAAGGCCAAGGTAACTCTTCCCTATCATAAAGTCTGCAACATGGGCCAATTACCTTATAACTGTACTGACCTCCATAACTTGATTGAACACTGCCAGTCTTAAAAAATTCAAATTTATCCATTTACAAAAAAAGCCACCTTCATAGAGGGTGGCAGAGAAATAATAAATAATCAACTTCGAAAAGTTAAAATTTTATAATTAGTACAATTCTTCCTCAGAATGAGTTGTAATTGTTACGTCAGATGTTGGATAAGCAACACAAGTAAGAACAAAACCAGCTTCTAACTGATCGTCATCCAAGAAACTTTGATCAGACTGATCAACACTACCTGATGTAACTTTTCCAGCACATGTTGAACATGCTCCAGCTCTGCAGGAATAAGGAAGGTCGATACCTTGTTCTTCAGCCGCATCGAGGATGTATTGGTCATCAGGTACTTCAATAGTTGAATTGAGACCTTCACCTTCGCTGATGAGAGTAACTTTGTAAGAAGCCATTTAAATAAAAAATTGTTGGTAATTAATACCTATCAAATACATTTTTAACATCGATTAGGTCGATATGTGAGATTTTGAAGTAAAAAATGACACAATAAAATGTATTAAAGAGTATCGATAAGAAAAACTTATATTTAGGTTGGATTGCTGGCTTTTTGCGCAGAAATGCATGCCCAATCTTTTCTAGTTGTTACATCTAATAATTTCAAGTCATTCTTAATTAATATTTTTATAATTTCATCCTTTTGAGAATTCAGAATTCCACTGAAAATGACTTCCCCATTGTTTCTCAAGCATTTAAAAATATTTGGAATCATTCCTTTTATTACTTCGGCAAGAATATTGCATAAAACAAAATCAAATTGCGTGAGTTGATTTTTTAAAATTACCTCATTAAAAGATCCCAAATATGTATTTAAATTGTTTAAATCACCGAAATTTAGTTGGAAATTAGATTTTGTTGAATTTATAGCTAAATAATCATTATCCACTGCATAAACCTCTTTAGCGCCAAGCAATCTTGCGGCGACACTCAAAATCCCGCTACCACTACCAATATCTAATATCTTTTTATCAGAAAAGAAAATATTCTCCATTTTTTCCAAGCAAAGATAAGTCGAAGGGTGACTTCCTGTACCAAAGGCTGCTCCAGGATCAATTTTTATGATTTTTTTATCTTTAAACTTTTCATTTAGATTCATCCAACAAGGCAATATTAAAAGATGATTTCCTACTAATTCAGGCGCCCAATATTTCTTCCAGCTTGTCAACCAATCCTCCTCTTTAATAATACTCCAGTCAAAAAATTGATTCTTAGGATCATAAATATTTAGAAGTTTGCAAATTATTTTTTCAAACCCACGCCTAGAACTCTCGTCCCAATCATCGACTGGAAGCCATATGCTCACATCTTTTTTATTTTCATTTTTAATTAAATATTCAAATGAAAAACTAAATATTCCCAACTCATTTAATTTCCAAATAATAATTTCTTCTGAATCACTATCTATAAGAAAAGTTAGTTTATACCAATCTTTAGTTTCCATTAACGAGGACAAGTCTCTTCATAAAGTAACTGGATTAGCGTTAGTAATTCCCTCTACTTCAATAATGGTGTCAAGCAACTTATTGGGAATTGGATCATCAATGCTTAGAACCATAACAGCTTCTCCTCTAACAATTTTGCGACCAACTTGCATTGAGGCAATATTTACATTGTTGCTACCCAATAAAGAACCAAGCTTACCGATAATACCAGGCATGTCCCTGTGCCTCGTAACCAGCATGTATCTACTTGGCGATACATTAACAGGATATTGATCAATACTAATAATTCTTAATTCTCCATCAGCAAAAATGCTTCCCGCCACGCTATGGTCGCCATTATCTCCATAAGTGGTTAACTGAAGCGATCCACTAGCAAATTCAGGTCTTGCCTCATCTTTACTCTCAACTACTGAAATGCCTCTTGAATCTGCTTCTAGAGAAGCATTAACATAATTGATCCTATCTCCCAAAGCTTTACTTAGAAGCCCTTTTAAGCTAGCTATTATTAATGGCTGGGATGGATGTTGAACAAATTCGCCTTGCAGCTTAACCTCTAGTTTCTGTATCTGTCCACCTGAAAGCTGGCTTATAAGCAGACCCATTGTTTCAGCCAACTGCAAATGAGGCTTTAGACTATCCATAATATCAGGGCTCAAACCTGGTATGTTAACTGCAGTTCTCGCAGATAAGCCAAGCAAGACATCTCTGATTTGTTCTGCAACGTCAACAGCTACATTTTCTTGTGCTTCCCTAGTAGATGCTCCTAGGTGAGGGGTGAGTATAAGATTCTTCTCAACCTTCAAAAGTGGTGAATTAGATTCCAAAGGTTCTTTTGAAAATACATCTATTGCAGCACCTCCAATCAATGATTTATTTAAAGCTTCTGCTAATGCTTCTTCGTCAATCAAGCCTCCTCTAGCACAATTAATTAATTTTGCGCTACTTTTCATACTTTTAAGCACCTCCATATTTACTAAATTCTCTGTATCTGGTGTGCGTGGCAAATGCAAAGTTACATAATCGGATTGTTGGAATAAATCTTCTAGATCAGATAGTTTAACTTGGATTTGTTGAGCTCTTTCAGTTGAAACAAAGGGATCATATCCGCAAACTTCCATTCCTAATGCATTAGCAACTTTCGCTACATGAGCGCCAATTTTCCCTAAACCTACTACACCTAATTTTTTCTTATAAAGCTCATTCCCAACGAATTTCTTTCTCTCCCATTTACCCAGCAAAGTACTACTATTAGCAATTGGAATATGTCTAGATAAGGTCAACATCATAGCTATAGTATGTTCAGCCGCAGCTATTGTGTTACCCCCTGGAGAATTAACAACAAGGACTCCTTTTTGAGTAGCAGCCTTAACATCTACATTATCGACTCCAACTCCTGCTCTCCCAATGATTCTCAGTTTACTTGAAGAGTTAATAATCTCTTCCGTCACTTGAGTACCAGAGCGAATCATTAAAGCATCATAATCTTTAATAATGGAAGCTAACTCAGATTCTGAGATTCCTATCTTCTGATCAACCTGAGCAACTTGTGAAAGAATATCGATTCCTGTTTGATCAATTGGATCTGTAATGAGAACTTTTGTCATTTAAGATTGGTTCTTTAATCTTTTACTTTAACTTAATCTATAGTGTATGTATCTTATTTTATTAATTTGAATAACACACAAACATTTGAGGATTGAAATTTGACTAAAAGTATTGTGATATTTGAAGACATTGATAAATGTATCCAGCTATTTGATGTTTTCAAAGAAAAATCAGTAATGCTCTCTGAAGCTATTTTGATCCCACCAATAAGTGAGAAAATATCATCAGACGAAACAGAATTGCTCAATTCGAAAGCAAATATCTTATTCAAATCTCAAAATTTTGAAGATATAAGAATCTTAAATCCTAAACTTGATAGAAAGATCAGACAACAAGATATGAGTAGATGGCTAATGCCATTTGGGTTTATAGCTGGAATAGCTTTTTCTAATATGACAAATTTATCTACCTTCAGCTTTCTTGGTTTAAATAACATCGGGGAATCATTAATTGGAGGTCTTTTAGGAATGGGTTCAGGATATTTAGGAAGCATTGTTTCTTCTGCAAGTATCAACATTAATAGAAATAAAGAGTTAAGATCGATCATTAATTCTAATAAAGAGGGTAAATGGCTTGTTCTACTTGAAAATCAAATTGGAGCTGAATTGCCATGGGCTTTGATAAAACAATCAGAAGCAAAAGATATAATTTTTTTAGAAGGCTAAATGATTGACTTAAAAGAGATCTTAATAAATTCAAACTACAAAAAAGAAACTGAGGAATTAATAAATATTGCTTACTTAGCCTACAAACACTGGGAAACTTATTGGACTGGGTTTAATTCAACTTATGTTTGCGAAGAGATTTTAAAAGATTTTGAAAATTTAAATGATTTCAAATTTTTTATTTATGGAGGATTCTCCTCTTCTCAAAGATCTAGGATAGCTTGCTTTAGAGGAGATAATATTCCTGAAGAGGATGCGCTAAAAAATAATTTTCCAGCTCAAGGAATAAAAATTAATGGAAATTTTTTATTTGATAATGCTACACAAGACGACTTTAGATCCCTCTTAATTGAAAATGGGGTTAATCAAATAAAAATTGGAGATATATGGACTATTGGCGATAGGGGAGCACAAGGGATAATTGATAATACAAATATTAAGCATCTAGATGAAAATATTTTTTATTTAAGAGACGTAGAAGTAAAAGTTAATGTAGTAGGTATAGATGAATTAGTTATACCTTCTGGAAGATCAAAAAAACTTGTCAATACAGTAGAAGCTTCAACAAGATTAGATGCTATAGCTTCAGCTGGCTTTAGGGTATCACGAACCAAAATCATAGAAAGGATAGAAAATGGAATGCTCAGATTAAATGGAAGCAAAGTTAATAAGCCAACAATTAATCTAAAAATTGGCGACAAACTAGAACTTGAAAATAAAGGATTTATCGAAATTCTAAATTTAGAAATAACCAAAAGAGAACGATGGAAAGTTAAATTACTTAGAAAATGAAACGCAACCTGCTATTTTTTTATAAGGGGTTTAAAAATTCCTTAATTGGGGCGATTAGCTCAGTGGTAGAGCACTACCTCGACACGGTAGTGGCCACTGGTTCGAATCCAGTATCGCCCATTAAACTCCTGACGACCTAGGTTATATCCACAGAAAATAATTTCATTTTTTAGATTATTAAAAAAGATGAAACTTAATCAAATAATTAATCTACATAAGGGGCTCACTGCATTTGTAGTGATAGGTCTTATGATTTTTTTTGATAATTTTACGATCGCTCCCTACGTTTATTTAGCTCTGCATGGTACTTACGGATTACTTTGGCTTCTAAAAGAAAAGATATTCCCAGATCCTTATTTTAAAGAAAAAATAAATTTTTTAACTTCAGTTACTGGTTTTATTTTCCTGGGAAGTTACTGGGTGGCTCCCTACATTCTTATCTCATCTCAGAAATCTGTTCCAAATATAGTAATAGCTGCTTCTGTATCTATAAATATAATTGGAGTGTTTCTACACTTTGCTAGTGATGCCCAAAAATATTTTTCTCTTAAATTAAAAAAAGATCTAATCAAAGAAGGATTTTTCAAAAATATTAGGAATACAAATTATCTAGGAGAAATACTAATTTATCTATCATTCGTAATACTTTCAATGAGTTTCATACCATTAGTAATTCTTGTAATATTTTTCTCTATAGTTTTTCTACCAAGAATGATAAAAAAAGATAAATCGCTCTCAAAATATGATTCATTCGAAGAATACAAAAAGAAAAGTGGTCTTATATTGCCTAAATTAAATGCCTGATAACAACTTACCCTGTTGGAGACAAGATTTAAAATCTTCTAGAAAAAAAGAGGGCAAATCACCCTCTAATAGATGGATACAGCTTGCAACAGTCAGCGAAGAAAATGAGCCAAGATTAAGAACAGTTGTTTTCAGAGGATGGTTTAAAGATAGTTCAATGATTATTTTTACAGATAGAAGAAGTGAAAAAATTGGGCATTTAAAATCCAACCCTAATGCAGAAATATTATGGTTCTTTTTGAAAACCAAATCACAATATAGATTCAAAGGAAAAATACATGAATTAAGTGATAACAAAAATTATTGGGATTTATTATCAGAAAAATCAAAATCTTCTTGGTTTTGGGGATCTCCTGGAGAGAAAATAAACCCAAGATTCCAATCTGCTTATGAAATATTATCCAATTTTCCCAAGTCAGAAAATTTTGTAGTTCTAAATTTTGAAATCGATTCAGTAGATCTTCTTAAATTAGAAAAGCCTGTTCATAAAAGATATCTTTGGGAAAAGAGTAATAAATGGGAAAAAGTTGAAATTAATCCTTAAATATTTCTAAATTGTATATTTAGGTTGAAAAACATATGGTGATCAGTCAGTTTTAAAAAAGAAGTATTATTCATATGAATTTCTCAGAAATTCCAGAAAACCCTTTCATTTTTTTATCCTGGGTGACTGCTATAGGGCTATTTATAAGTCTTTCTGAAGCAACAATTAAGATAAAACTTGAGAAGAGAAACAGTTATAGAAAAAGGTTAGAACTAATCAATAACCTTTATCCTAAAAAGTTAGCTTGAAGTATCTGATAGTATGTTCGCTTGCAGAAATTGAAATAAACCAGCTTTACTTGTTTCTTCTTTAACTTCGACTTCCTTAGAATTTTTTGATTTTGTTGAAGAAATGATCTCCTCTTCATCTTCTGATTTCAAAATTCTGATGATGACTTCATCCAAGGAGAAATTACCAGGGCCTGTTAATGCAATTGAAGTTGCTGAAGCGAAATACAAAAGTAAAAGTTCTAGCAAGAAAATATTAAAACCAGAAGTCACAAGTGCATGATATATTGCTACAGAAATTGTTCCAACAATTGCTAAAGCCCCGAATCTTGTAGCTAAGCCGATAATTAATAACCAACTACCACCTATTTCTGAGAATGCTGCTATGTATGATAAAAATATTGGGAATGGAAGATGTAATGGTCTGACAAAAGCATCAGCGAAATTTTCAATATTTGCTAATTTCTCATAACCGTGATGTATTAGAACAGTTCCAGTTATAACTCTAAGAATTAATAAAGCAGTATCTTTGCTAAACGACTTGGTAAGAATTGTTGAAAGCACTATAAAATAATTATCCTTAAGTAAAAATAACTAGTCACAGTATCCATCGTGGATTAAACATCAAAAGTCGCACCTAAATAAGTATTTATACTTACTTGCTAAAGGGTTATTTTCTAATTTGGAATTCAACTAAGTTAAAGATTATTTTTTGAAAAATTTTCTAATATTCTTTGATTTATTTTTGGAATATTTTCTTTAAATTTAAAAAACCCTCTTTTAGCAAATTTCCAAGCAAATAAATCTTCATCCCTCACAAGATTAAAAATTTTTTTATGGTGTAAATTTTTAAACTCAGTTATAAAATCATAATTTTCTCCCACTCCAGGATAAATAATGTCTATTTCATAGATATTCTTAAAAGTATTTTCCAGTGAATAAGGATCAATCTGTTCAACAATATCAAATTGCTCTACAAATTCGGAGACCAATTCTTGTTTAAATTTCAAAACAGATTCAGACAATTTAATTTGTCTTTGTTCATTTTTTAAAAGGATAATAAATACTTTTTTATAGCTTGGAAGTAAATTTTTTAAGGTTGCAAGGTGCAGATCATTTTCAAACATAATCAGATTATCTGATTTAGGATCCATATCATTTTTATAAATCTCATCTTCAAATGGTATTTGATTAGACTCTTCAAGAAAAATTTGTTGATTACTTATTTTTTCTACATTAAATCTATTATTTGAAAATTTTTTGAGGTTTGATGATGAAAAAAGATATTGTTTTCCCTTCGTTTGCAATCCTCCGACCCATCTCCAGCTAAGGAGATTAGACGAAGCATCTCCATCAAAAAGATATTTAAAGAAAAACTTTGCACCCAATTGCCATGGGAGGCCTAAATTAAATATCCAAGTACTCGCAAACCACATTCTTGTATGGTTATGCAAATAGTTGTACTGCTTTAACTCATGGACCCAAGAATTAAAAAAATCTAGTTCTGTATTGCCATTAATTGCACTTTCATATAGCTCATAATCAAAATCGAGATTTTTTTCTGAAATAAAATTTCTCCAAACTTTAGGTCTATTTTCCATCCACCCTTTCCAGTAAACTCTCCAAAATATTTCTTCAACAAATTTAGTTGAATTTTTGATTTTGTACTTACTTTTAATATCATGAATCAGATCATATTCCGATAATATTCTATGAGTAATGAAAGGCGATAATTTTGAAACTGAACTTTCGTTATTTGGCCCAAAATCAAAATTTCTTAATTTTGCATAATCATTAATTTTATATTTCGCAAAATTTTCCCAGGTATTTTGAGCTTTTAATAAAAATGACATTTTCTCATAACTTTAAATAATTTTTTTTTGTATTGATAGAAATCTCAAAATTTCCCTGAAAATTAATCCTTAAAATTTTCTATTTCACTTTTAAGTAAATATGTTTGATTGAAGTATTTAATTTAAACGCTTTATCAGTACATTTTATACTCTTAAATCGCTCTCTGCATAGGAAGATATTTAGTGGACAATTACTTTTTAGATCTAATTTTAATTTTCAAATCTTTATTTAAATGATTTTTTCTAAAAGATTTTTAAATATTTATCAAAATTAATATGAATAATTTATTAGTGAGAGATGTTAAGTATCTAGATGAACAATACAGAATAGGTGAAGGCATAATTTCGGATAATGCTTTTAAGCAACTTGAAAAACTCTTTATTCATGTTGATTCAGAGCCTAACTTCTTTAATCAAAAAAATAATAAACTTTTGCCAAAATTAGCCAAAGAAAACTATAAAGAATTTTTGGAAAGTTTATTAACAAAAACAAGATTAAGCATTCAACCAAAAATTGATGGCTGTGCTATTGCAATTAGATACATAGATGGCAAGTTTAATAAAGCTATTACAAAAAAAGGATTTGATGTCTCAAGCAAAATTAAACAAATTAAAAATGTCCCCGATTGTATTCCTATCAAACGAGATTTTCAAATTAGAGGAGAACTATACGCTACAAACCAAGTTGCCGGCATTTCCAAAAGAATTACAAGAAAATACCTCAATTATAAGAAAGGGGTTGGAGAAAGTCTCCGCTTTTGCTGTTTCCAAATACTTAATGGAAGACTTAATCAATACGAAACCCTTAACTATCTTAAAAAATGTGGCTTCAGCACCCCGGACAGTTACTTCACAAATCATACAAGCGAAATCCAAATATATAAAAAAAATTGGTTAGAGAAAAAAATATTTGCGAAATATCCAACTAATGGGATAGTTATAAAAATAAATAGTAGGAAATTACAGTTACTGAGAGAGAAGAGTTTATCTCAAAATAACGAATGGCAATATGCAATTGAAAAATAATATTAAATAGTACCTTCAAAAACAGCTCACGATACTGACTTCCAGTATTTACAGTGGGATAGTAATTATATTTTGGTTAAATTCCAAAGCAATTTGCAGGATTACTAAATGACTGCCACTATTTCTAGACCCAAAATCTCTAACTGGGAAACATCTAATATTCCAAACCTTACAGGCAAAACAGCGCTAATTACTGGTGCGAATAGTGGTCTTGGATACTACACTGCAAAGGCCTTTGCAGAAAAAAATGCTCATGTTGTTATAGCTTGTAGATCGCTTGAAAAAGCTAATCAAACTATCAAAAAACTCAAAGTTCTTAATCCTGAAGGATCATTTACACCTTTAGAATTAGATTTGTCAGATTTAAAAAATATTGTTGAAGTTCAGTCCAAAATTTTTGATAATTTTGAAAACTTGGATTTACTTATCAATAATGCAGGCATTATGCATCCTCCTAAAACTCTTAGTGCCCAGGGATATGAAATACAATTTGCAGTTAATCATCTAGCTCACATGCTTTTGACCCTAAAGCTACTTCCAATTATTGAAAAAAAACAAGAATCTAGAATAGTGACGGTTACTTCTGGAGCACAATTTTTTGGCAAAGTTGGTTGGAAAAATCTTAAAGCTGAGAACTATTACAACAAATGGGAATCTTACTCCAATAGCAAATTGGCAAATGTAATGTTTGCTTTGGAACTAAATGAAAACTTAAAGCACAAAAATATACTTTCTTTAGCTGCTCACCCAGGAATTGCAAAAACAAATCTCTTTACTGCTCAAAAACCTAACCCTAGTCCATTAGAAATTTTCTCCTTGGAATTATTTAGCCCTATTTTTCAAACTGCTGAGATGGGTGCTTTACCTCAACTTTTTGCAGCTACTTCACCAGATGCAAAAGGCGGTGACCATTATGGTCCTAGATTTAATTTCAGAGGTCATCCTAAACTATCCCCTACTTCTCCCTTCGCTATGAATAAAAAAGAAAGAAAAAATTTATGGGAAAAAAGCCTTGAAATACTTAGTAACTTCTTATAAATTTTTCATTTTTACTAACTTTAAAAAATACTTCAAGATATGTAATTCACTCTCTGAGAGTTTCATAAATTCTGTTAAGGCATCATAATTTTTTTCATCAATTTTTTTTGACAATTTAATAAAACTATCATGGTTTTCATTAACAAAGCGCTCAGCAATCTGAGACGGAGTTAAACCCTGTTCAATTAATTCACCTGGAGCATTTTTCTCCCAATTTTCATAAAACCAGGTGAACCAATATTTTGCAGTATTTTCTTCCATTAATTAACTTTTCTTTGGCAAATACTATAAATACTGAAGAAAAATCTCATGATTGAATTACCCCTTAAACACAATTAATATAAATGCAATTATTAATTTAATGATAGATAATCATTCTAGTAAAGGAAATATTAATCTTGTAATTGGATTAGGTAAATCTGGATTTTGGGCTGCCAAGTATTTGAGAAGCATCAATAAGAGAGTAATTGTTTGGGAAAGTAAAGACGGGATAGAATTCTTAGAAAGAAAAACAGAATTAGAAGAGCTTAATATATTAGTTTCTCTGAATAAAGAATTTGTATTTGAAGAAATTCAACCTTTTGTGAAAGAGATCGAATCTGTTGTTGTAAGTCCATCAATACCTTATGACCATATAACTATTATTGAATTAAAAAAAAAGGGAATTAAAGTAATTGGAGAAATTAACGTTGCATGGGAATTTTTAAAAGACATAAATTGGATAGGTATTACTGGCACTAATGGCAAGACTACTGTTACTCATCTATTAAGCCATATACTCTGTGATACTGGATTATATGCTCCTTTTGCTGGAAATATTGGTACACCTTTATGTAAATATGCTTACTCCAAAAAACATGAAAAAATTGATTGGGTTGTAGCTGAATTAAGCAGTTATCAAATAGAAATATCTCCAGAAGTAAAACCTAATATTGGAATATGGACAACCTTCACAGAAGATCATCTTGAAAGACATAAAACACTTGAAAACTATTTCAACATAAAAAAAAGCTTGCTAGAAAAATCTGATTTTAGAATTTATAATTATGACGATAAAAACCTAAGAAATTACTACAGTTCGCTATCAAGAGGGGTTTGGATAACAACTAGTTTCGATAAATCAAATTTTATTCAATGCGATTATTGGATAGATGATGAAGCATACATTGTTGAGAGAGGAAAGAAATTATTCAAACTTGAACATTTTTCTTTAAAAGGAATGCATAATCTGCAAAATCTTTTATTGGTAATTGCAGCAGCAAGAAAAGTTGGATTATCTGGGAAGAAGATTAAAGATTCTTTATCAAATTACAAACAATTACCCCATAGGATGGAAACAATTTATAAAAATGATGATCTGGAAATAATTAATGATAGTAAAGCTACAAATTTTGACTCATCTATTGCAGGAATAAGTTCAATTGAAGGTCAAATAATAATCATTGCTGGGGGTAGATTAAAAGGAAATGAATATAGTGAATGGATAAAAGTTTTAAAGAAAAAAGTTAAATGTGTTTTCCTTTTTGGAGAAAGCTCAAAAGTCCTAAAAATGGCGCTTATTAATGAAGGATTTAAAAAAAATATTTTTGAATTTTCAGAACTAAAAGAGCTTTTAAATTTTGTTTTTAATTATTTACAAAATAATAAGGTTGGAACATTATTATTCTCACCTTCATGCTCTAGTTTTGATCAATTTAAAAATTATGAAGAACGTGGAGATTATTTCAAGAAACTAATAAGTGAAAAACTAAAGGTTAATAAATCCATTTTTTGTTCAAGTATCATTTCGTAATTTTCAGGTCGGTCATCACAACCGTCTCCCCTCTAGCAAATATTCACTTATTTAGTTAGATTTTGACTATAAATATACTACTAGTAATGAGTGAATCTAACAATTTACCTCAAGCAATAAGCCATAAAAAATTAAGTTACTTGATGCTTAAAGCACAAAAGGATTCTCATTTTTCTGACGAATTAGCAGAAATAGAAAGCCCCGAACAAAGAGAATTTGAAGAGTTAATAAACAATTGGGAAGCTTCAACTAAGAAGGTAGTTAATGAGTTATCAAAAAGAAAAGAGAATTTACTAAAAGATAAATCACCAAATTCCTTAATTGCTCTTGGTGCTATGGAAGTTCACCTTAACATGGCTTTGCAAGCCTTAAATGCATTTAATAAAGGAATTGATGGGTAAAATTAACTTATAAATTACAAGTAAGGCATCGAAAATAAGAGAAAATCTAGCTCTTTTTCAGTATCTATAGAGACATCATCATAATAATCAACTTTAAAACCCAAGCCATCTCCAGATTCGAGACCTATATTTAGATTAGAGTCTTTACTTTTTAATAAAAGATCACCTTCTATTATTTGTATCCAATTATATTTATCGATTTTTAATGGCAATTTTTTTTCTTTAATTGGCTTATATTTACAACGCCATAAAGAGATACTTTGATTTAGAAAAAGCTTATTATTTTTACCGTCTTTGTAATTAAAAATAAGATTATCCCACAACTTTTCGTTTAATGAAATTTGATCATATCGGGGGTTGATATTTTCTTTTTGAGGGTATATCCAAATCTGGAACAACTTACAGGTCTCATTTTCTTCATTCTTCTCGCTATGAGAGATTCCAGTACCAGCAGACATAACTTGTACTTCATTTTTGTGAATTTTTCCAAGATTATCTAACGAGTCTCTATGAGTTATTGCTCCTTTTGTTACGACAGTAATTATTTCCATATTTGCATGAGAATGTGTATTAAATCCTGCATTAGGAGAAATAATATCTTCGTTTATAACTCTAATTTTCCCAAAATTATCCCATTTTGGATCTCTATGCTCTGCGAAAGAAAATGAATGCATCGAATTTAGCCATTCTCTAGTCGATCTAAATCTTTCGTGAGATTTCCTTATTTTAATTATTTTCAAAGACATAAATACTTAGAAATAAATATAGTGTATTTGTGTAAATTAAATATTTTTGAAAATTATAAATTATTAATAAGTGAAATTACTTTTTATTTATTTTTTAATTTTGCTTTGTGCTTTATTTGCTTTATTAATTATTTTTTTTGCTTCTTCTCTTGTCGAACATTTTTCTGCCTCAACGTTTAAGTTCTTTAGTTTATTTAATTGCTTTGAAATTTTCATACAAGTTTAAATTACCTAGTAAAAATTAACACATATTTAATGGAATAGCTAAAAATATTAGGTTTGAATTTGAACCTTAGTACCTAAAAATAAGATTGGAGGATGGAATTATCTGAACAATATAGAGGATGTATTGGATTATCTTTGATTGTTTTTTTAATAAAAAGCGGTCCAAGAGGGTTATCAAAATTATTTTTCCTAATTAAATTATATTGCATTATTTTTTTTGCTATTTTTTTATTTCTATTTAAAAATTTCCCTTTGTTTCCCCAACCTAACCATAAATCACAATTTTTATCTTCAGACCAGTGTTTTAAGTTTTTATAAATATGATTATTGTTTAGATAACCCACAGGGTTTTTATGATTAAAAAGTTTCTCTGGTTTGCTTGAAATAAGAGCAAATAGATTGATTAATTTTACTTTGCCGTAATTATTATTTTTCGAAATTTTGATTATCTTTTTTGTTGTATTATCTAAGAAAACTTCATCCGATAATGAGGGATTTAAACCAATAAAAATAATTTCCTTTGTAGATTTAGAAATCTTATAACTTAAACTCCATCTATATAGTTTATTAGCACTTATTAAACAATTTCTTTCTAGAAATAAATTTTTCAACCTAAACCTACACCTCTAGCCATAAGAGTGGCAAACAAGGGTATTGTTGCAAAGCCTACTAATTCAGTAGTAATGATGAGTCTGAACCTCTTAACTAGATTCTCAGATATTTCAGGTAATTTATTCTTACTTAATGGAATAGCCCATAAGATATATGTTGTTGTTGGGTATAAAGAAAGTAATCCCACCAGAATGTAAAGAGAAACCTTTATCCAAAACACAGGGTTACCTGTATAGAAATCACCTCCTTGACCAAAATACTTAACACGCAAAATCCCTGTAACTAATATTGCAACTCCTGCCAAACCATAAACCACATCTGCAATTATCATTGAGATCGTCTCATTTCTATTAAGACCTACTTTGAGAGTCAATCTTTCAAACAAAAGAGAACCGAAACACAAAATAATTCCTAAATAATGAACATATGCTACTAATGCACTTTTAGCAATTTCATCTGTCAATAAAGTTCCTAATAACATGTTCAAGTCAAAATTTATACAATCCTAACCACCAAATGAAGAATTTGTTTAGAAATGAATTAATAACTTAAAAGCAAGGTATTAAATCTAAGACTCTAAATACCTTTTCTGGCCATCTTCAAAAAAATCCTTTTTATTCCATACTTCGATTACATCTGGGAAGTGTTTTTCCATACAATTATCACAAACCCCATGACTGAATCTAATATCACTAATTTTTGAAAGATATTTTTCTAAATGCATCCAATCGCCCTCCTTATTTTTCACTTCTCTGCAATATGAACATACAGATAAAATCCCTTCCTGTTTATGCAAATTAGATAATGCATCTAGCAAATTTAATGACTTTTTTCTAAGTTCTAAAAATGAAACTATTTGCTTGGATAATAATTCCATAATATTAAATTGTTGTGTAGTTAGATTTCCTGGCTTTCTATCTATTACACAAAGAGTTCCAAGCTTATTGCCATCACTATTTCTAAGGGGAAAACCTGCATAAAAACGAATCTTTGGGTCTCCAGTAACCAATGGATTATTTATAAATCTTTCATCTTGGAAAGCATCATGAATAATTAATGGACTATTTTCTTTTATTGCATGTGTACAAAAAGACCAATCCCTTCTAGTTTCTGATATTTGAAGTCCTATTTTGGATTTAAACCATTGTTTATCTTTGTCTACCAAAGTCATTAAAGAAATAGGCACATTACATGTTGTAGCAGCAATTTTTGTAATATCGTCATAACATGATTCTGGCTTTGTTCCCAAAATCCTATATTCTGCTAAAGCTTTTAATCTTCTTTCCTCTTCTTCTTTTTTTGATACAAGATTCTGCATTAATCTTCACCAATAATTAAAACTCTAAAATTAAAGTTTCTTCAAAAAACTTTTTCCTTCTAATACTTAATAAAAAAAAGATAAACTTATTGATTTGTTACTTATTGATTAGTTACTTAATGTTTTAACTTTGAGACTGCCATCCCAGCGATCCATCCACTTGTCCAGCAATGTTGAAAATTAAATCCACCTGTGATCCCATCAACATCTAAAACTTCTCCAGAAAAAAATAATCCTGGACAAATTAAGCTCTCCATACTTTTAAAATTGACTTCATTAATTTTTACGCCTCCAGAAGTAACAAATTCCTCTCCAAATGGTCCTTTCCCCGAAATTATATATTTGTCCTTCATTAGAATATTTATCATTTTCTCTCTTTCATCCGCTAGTAAATCAGCCCACTTTTTCTCTTTATCAATACCTATTTTATTTAATAAAAAAATCCATAATCTTTTTGTTAATAGTGGAACAGGTCTACTGTTAATTAGATTCACCTTGCCTTTATTTAATCTTAAATATTTAACTTTTTCTTTTAATTCCTCATAACTTAAAGCAGACCATTTAATGATTAGTTTAAATTTATATTTTTGGCTATAAAGTTCCCTTGCTGCAATTGATGAAAGTTTTAATACTGCTGGTCCACTAAAACCCCAATGAGTTATTAGTAAATCGCCTCTATTTTGAAAATTCTTATTGTTTAATTCAATTTCTATATCTATGCCCTTTATCGATACCCCACTACATTCATCCAAATTTGGTTCTTTTGTAGAAAAAGTAAAAAGCGATGGCACAGGTTTAACAATATTATGTCCAAGATTTTGAGCTAATTTATATCCACTTGGATTACCTCCAGTTGAAAGAATAATATTTTTTGAAGCTAACTTTGCTTTTTTAAGACTAAAAATATTGAATATATTATCTGGAGTTTTTGAAATTTCTTTTACAAAAAATTTTGTTAATATCTCTACGTTTTTTGATAAAGCACTTTTTCTCAAACAATCAATAACATCTGAAGAAGAATTAGACACTGGGAATACTCTTAGATCTTCCTCAATTTTTAATTTTAACCCTTTTTTCTCAAACCAATCGTATACATCTCCAGCAGCAAAACGATTAAATGATTCCAAGAGTTGAATTCCACCTCTGGGGTAATTCTCAATTAGTTCATTCGGTATCCATGTCGCATTAGTAACGTTACATCTTCCCCCTCCACTAATCCTTACTTTCTCCATAAGTTTTGAAGTACCTTCAAGAATTATTATTCTTTTAACTCCATTTTCGGCAGCAGTTATTGCTGTCATAAAACCGGCTGCACCACCTCCAACAACTGCCAAATCAAAAGGTTCCAAAAACTTATTATTTAATATGCTTCAATCTGATAATAGCAAGGAGTTACAAAGAAAAATTACTCCAAAAACCATAAAAATTAAATAAAAAACTTAAAAAAATGGAAAATAGATAGCTGCAATTCACTAATTTTTAAATTTCTAAAAAAATCAACGCAGTCGTTATTTTTATGCTTTAACTTGATTAAATGAGTCTAATATTTTCTTACGTTAAATATTCTGAGGCCAGTTTTCCTATGACTGGTCAATATACTGCTCTTCTTTTAATAACTTCTGTTATTTGGGTTCTACTTTGGTTTGGATATAGACAAAATAAGATAAATGATGAGATCAAGAAAAAAGAAAAAAAAGAAAGAATTAATGCGAAAGTTAAAAGACGAGAGAAGTTAGAGAGTTTGTACCCTAGTAATAAAAAATCTGTTTAAGATAAATAATTTCTAAGTTAATATGAAAAAAAATAATATCAAATCATTAATTCAGTACTTACCGGGGATTTTAATCCTTACGTACGTATTCTTTTTAGCATTAACTCAATTTATAAAATAAATTTATAAAAATTATTCGTTTTGATTGGAATCCTTTCTGCTTTTGGAGCTGCTACATCTTGGACTTATGCGTGCTTTATTTGGCGCTCGCAAACTCAAAAATATAAATCAATAGATATTAATTTAATAAAAAATATAATTGCTTTTTTAGTTTTTATTCCTGCTTTTATTAATCTAAATTCTACAACTGAAATAAAAACTATATTTATCCTACTAATTAGTGGGATAATAGGTATTGGTTTAGGTGATACTTTCTACCTAAAGTCATTACAAACAATTGGCACAAGAAAAACTTTATCTATAGAAACTCTTTCTCCGTTAATGGCTGCTTTGTCAGGAGAAATTTTTATTAATGAAAATTTAACAACTAAATCATGGGTTGGAATATTCATAGTATCGATTTCCCTATTCATAATTCTCAAAAAAGGTAACGATTTTAAAGTCGGAAACTCTCCTTTTTCAGAAAAAAATAACTTTCAGATTTTTGCTTTTCCTGTTTTATCAGTTTTATGTGCTGTTGTTGGAGGTCTTTTTTCAAGGATGGTTTTCCTTCAAAGCAATTTATCTCCTTTCCTTACAACTGAGATAAGATTATTAGGTGCAATAATTTTTTTGATTATTCTAAAAGGATTTAAGATTAATTTATTCTTAAAAAACATAGAAAAAAAGCAACAAAAAAGATTTTTGATTTCAATAATTCTTGGAACAAATATAGGAATATTGTTACAACAAGTTGTTTTTAAAACCCTTCCCATAGGAGTTGGATGGGCTTTATTAAGCACATCTCCAGTAATTTCCTTATTTTTTGCTAAGAATGAGGAAAGAGAAATTACCAAAAAAATAATATTTTTTACTTGTTTTTTATTTTTTGGCTTGACATTAATAATTCTTTAATTTCTGGGTTAATGTAAAAAATACTCATGTTAATAGAAATTAGATTAAATAAAATTATCCTATAAACAATACAAATAATGAAAATTTTAAAGAAAAAAAGACTTGGCGTACTTGAGATCTATGTTATTTTCCTAAGTTGCATTTATGCAGGCTTTATAGGTTATAAATCTCTATTAAATATTTTATTTACTTGGAATTAATTTATTCTTTCTAATGATTTAATCAACTTACCGCCATCTTGGTCATCATCATCATTTGAAGCAAAAAATAAGAAAAATATTCCTAGAGAGGCTATAGATAGCGAAATTGATAATACAGAAAGCTCATCCATAAATTAAAAATTTTTTTAATGATAAACGAAAAAAAATAAAAGACAGTAAAGAAATACACATTCTCGAAAATAAAAATTTCTTTTATTTGTAAAATAAAAAATATATCCGAACTATTTTATTTCGTGAAAGTTCTAATATCTTCCCCCTGTAGTGCAAGCGTAATAATTCAGTATGGAATAAAAAGTTGGCCTATTTGGGAATGTGAGCCAAGCAAATTTCAATGGAATTACGATGAAAAAGAAATTTGCTTAATTATTGAAGGTCAAGCGAAAATAATTACGCAAAACGGGGGCATTTACGAGATTAAAGCTGGAGATTTAGTTGAGTTTCCTGCTGGACTTAACTGCGAATGGGAAGTAACCAAAAGTATTAAAAAACATTATCGATTGGGTAGCTAAATTTAAGAAAAAAAGATTTTTTCTTCTTTACTGTTAAGTCAATGTAGATAAAATATGGTTAATAAATAATTTTCAAGTGGGAAACTAATATTATGTCTTTTACTGATCAAGAATATTTTGAGGTTATCGAAAAAAACGAAATCGTAAAAAAGGCCTTTGAAAATATTAAGCAAATTTGCATTGATTTACAAAAACAAACAAATTGTCCTGAAGAGGATCTAAAAGATTTCCTTGAATTTATTTCTAGACAATGGAATAAGCAATAATTAACAAGCCTTTTAAATACTAAATTTAAAATTTCAATTTATTTTTCTGAAAGAATAAATTCTAATCTAATTCTTTTTTTGGTTTTGTATTGATACTGGAAGTTCCCTTAGCAGCAGAAACGAAGAAAAAGAAGCCTACAATTCCTGATATACCAAATATCGCAGCTAAAGGATCAAAAGTGAAAGAAAACATAGAATTTATAAAATCAAGATAAATAATAGTTTTTGAATCAAAATTGTACAATTATTGTTAAGTATAAAATATAACAATTGTGCGATTCATTATGTCATCATTGGATTCTCAGTATGTCCAATAAAATTATTATTCAAATTCATATTGAAGAATAAAAATTTCAATGCATTTATATGATCTATTCGTGGGAAAGAGAAAAATTTTTAAAAATATTTTTAGAAATTTTGAAAAACACTCCCTAGAGAATCCACAATTATTGTTTCTTTAGATTAGGATTTATAAATGACAGATTTGTATTCAACTTCTTCCTCAATAAGTCCTTTAACCGCTATATTATGGTGCCTTTATCCAATAGCCCTTCTTGTGATCATTGAGTTTCTTCTAGGGGGTGGGTTTGATGATGATAATAATGATGATCAGGATGGCGGAATGCTTATACCTGCATATTCTAGATCTAATGTTTGAAATTTCTTGATTTTCAAATAATAAGTTCAAAAATTTTAAGTAAATTGACTAACAATTTTGATACGACTCTTATCTCGCTCATTACACTAACAATTCTTATAATTACATCACTCTCTTGGCTGGTATTAAGAACCCTTAAAGAAGGTAGAAAAGCTTTAACAGAAATAAATAAGGATAGAGCGTAAAAACCTCAAATATCACTTAAAAATATAGAGTTTTCATAAAATATAAAGAACTTTTAGCTTTATAAGCTTTACTAACTAAAAAGATATATTCCTAAAATTTAAAATTTGTCCTTCTGAAAGCTTGGGAAAAGCATAAAAAACTTATATAAATACTAGAATTTGTATGATTGTTAAGCAATTATCAATCTATTGATATCCCTTTTTTTTTGTGAAAGGCCCTTTCTTTGTAATTACATTAATAAATCAACATGCATCTAAATTCTTTACTTTATATTTGTTCTATATCTTTATTCATTTATATAATGGCTTTATTTTGGAGAGACTTGCCAAATCAAAAAAAGTAAATAAATAATTAATATTAATTTTGTTGCTTATCAAAATAAATTGAGTTATTAATTTATTATTGGATTTAATTTTTTATATAAATGCTGAAAGAATCTTCAAATAACAACAACAAAAATATATACTCAGAGACTTCAAGTATTGCAAAAGAAAAGATGATTTGCAAAGACGGATTCTGTTCATTACCAAATCAAGATGAGATCCCAAAACAAGATTCAAAAGATATGAATTTATTTGATCCTATTTAGGAAATAAATAATATTTTGATAAATTCAAGATTAAATTGATAATATTAAATTCTTTGAATTTTTAATTTATGCTTAATGACTTTTTAAACGCATATAAAGAGTTTTGGATTAAAGCTACAGAGTTCAAAGGATTCACATCTCGATCGGATTGGTGGTTAGTTCAACTAGCGAATCTTATAATTTCTTTGCTAACTATCCCAATATTTTTAAAAACTTTTGGTTTCAATGCTTATGGAATGGTTTGTATCATTCCTCAAATAGCAATTGATATAAGAAGAATCAAAGATTTTGGCAAAGATTGGAAATGGATCTTTATTAATTTAATACCTATCTTCGGATGGATCTTGTGGTTCATCTGGCTAGGCTTTGGTAAGACTGGTAATGGAAGAAATAAACTTATATAGAAATTAACTATTTATTTTTTTCTTTTTTTAAAATCTACAAATCTTACCTTGTTTCTTAACCCTATTTGTTTTTCAAGAATTCTAAACACATGCATCTCGCATTCTGTTAATTTAAGAAACTGATCTAGTGTATCTTTATCTTCTTCATCAAAATCTTCGAAAACTTCAGAAATAGCAACACTATTTCTAGAAATAAAATCCTCTGCAACATGTTGTGGATTCTTTCCTGATTCGAAATCCTTAAAAGCTTCATAAGAATTAAGTTCTCTAGTTAACCATTTAAACCATGGTTCATTTTTATTATTTTTTTTATTTATGATTTTCTTCATGAAAAATTTTTTACTATTTTAATCATTATTAGTTATTCATTCTTTGACACCTGTACAATTACTTATTTTTAAAATTTAATTAAAGATAAACCTTATTTATTTTTACAAGATAACTAGCATAATTTCCCATACAACTTCGTAAAGAATAAGTATTTATTACTCATTTTTTTGTTCATAAGATAGCTAGAATTTATTTTTAATAAAGTTCATTGTCAATTCCATTTTACGATTTTCCTTCGTCTCCAATTTTAATTATTGGTGCCCTTGGCATTGCAGTCGCAATAGCAGTTTTTTTTATCTCTTACCAAAAATATTTCAATTCTCCTTTGAATAAAGAGCGTGCAGAAAAGAAAAAATCCTTAATTAAGGAACAAAAAGAATTAAATGAAAGATTAGAAAAAATAGAACAAGATTTAAAAAATTTATAAATATTACTCTTAATAGAGTTGATTTAATGATCTCGAATTCAAGACCTTAATTTTTTAAATGGGAATTTTGGTCTATAAGGAATTATGGATAAAGATCACCTTATTGATTTAATTTCTAATAGCCTTCTTTATGAGAGTAAAAATTCCGACTCTACTAAGAATCTTAGTGACTTTAAAAATTACTTAGAAAGATTAAATCTAGATCAATTGAGAACTATGTCTAAAGAATTTATTCTTTAGTATGATTTTTAAAATATTTTATTGTTTATTAAATATTCAATACTTTTTAAAAATTGTTAATATCAAAAAAATAAGAGAAATATGCTTAAAGTTAATAGAGGTGATTTTTTAATAAAGCCATTTTTAAAAAGAAATGATACTAGAGCTTTTTATCAAATTATTACTACCATTTTCCCAATAATTGCTATTTGGTTAATCGTCCACCAAATAATAATTCAACCTTTTTCATTATTTATTAAAGTATTTCTATTGGTGCCTTTTATAGTTCTACTAACTCTATTCTCTTCTAGAACATTTTCATTAATGCACGATTGCGGTCATAATTCTCTTTTTACAAAAAGGAAATTGAACCGCTTCTTTGGATTTTTACTTGGCTTGATTAATGGTATTCCCCAGAAGTCATGGTCAATTGATCATGCATTTCATCATAGAAATAATGGAAATTGGGAAATTTACAAAGGGCCGATAGATGTTTTAAGTCTTGAAGAATTTGAATCCCTTACAAAAAGAGAGCAAATAATTTATAAAGTAAGTCGCAACTGGATGATGCTTTTCCCTGGAGGTTTTTTTTACTTAGTTTTAAAACCTCGATTAGGACTTGTTATTATTATTTTTAATTTCATTAAAGATATATTGGAAGAGACTTTTATCAAAATTAAAAACAGAGAAATTTCTCAACTTTTAGCTATAAATTCAAGATTCAAACCACCTTTTTCTGATTATGGAAATAATTTCAGTGAGCTATGTGAATTAATAATCAATAACATAGTAGTAATAATAGGTTGGATTTTTATGTGTAAATGGTTGGGGTTAGTTTTTTTCTTATCATTTAATTCCATTGTATTAACCTTATCAGCAGCAATTCTAATATGTGTTTTTTTCGTACAACATAATTATGAGAATTCATATGCTAAAAATACAAAAAATTGGGATCTCATTGATGGAGCGATTTTAGGTAGTAGCAATTTAGATATCCCTAATTGGTTAAATTGGTTTTTAGCAGACATATCCTTCCACAGCATTCATCATCTCTCTGAAAGAATACCAAATTACAACTTAAGAGCTTGTCATAAAGCAAACATTCATTTGCTTCAGCAATCAAAGTTCTTGAAATTAAGCGATTTTTCAAACTGCTTTAAATATATTATTTGGGATAATAAAAATGAAAAATTAATTCCCATAAATTAATACCTAATTCAACCTTCTTCTCAATTTTCTTTTTAGTGGAATACTGCTATATGCATGAGTACCAATAGATGGAGGCAAGTCATTCTTTAAAGGATGAATGAAAGCATTTGCCATACTCTCTAACATTTTCGAAAGCCAATTAATTAGTGATTTCATTTAAAAATCTAAAAGTGTACTTGTTAATCATCTGACTAAATTACTGAAAAGTAAATCAGTCTTTATGCTGATTTTTTAAATAGATCACCCTATAAATTTAATATTAAATAGTCAAAATTAAATTTTCATTTGCTCTTTTAAATAAAAAATAACTACCTTTTGAGAAGGTAAAGAAGGTCCAAAATGAATTTAGTAAATAATACTCATTTTTTTTAATTCACTTAATAAATTAAATTATTTAACATAAATTCGTGCTATATCTCTATTCCAAATAAATCCAACAATATTATGAATGATTCGTTTGTTTCTACCAACCAGAATGCAGAAATAGATTCTATTAATTCATATTTCGAGTGTATTACTGAATGCAGTATTGTGGATGGTCATCAAGAATGTATTACTCGTTGTTTAGAAGTTCATTTAAAGGGAGGTGATCAAAATGAATAGAAAAAATTCACCTCAAAGAAAAACAACTTTAAAATGGAACTCAAATGGAGAACTTTCCGAAATTGATATGTTGAGAATTTTAGAAAAGATATCATCACATGATCTTAATCAATGTGAATTAACGTGCGATTCTGATCAATTTTAAAATTAATTAAATCTAGATATTTTGAAAAATTAATTTTTAGAACTCCTACCTTTTTTTGAGAATGTTTTACTAATTTCTTTTTTTGTTAGTTGAATAGGTTTTACTAAACCTGAATCCCCATGCGTTGGACAATAATAAGTCATAAGCATCCACTTTTTTTCTACATCCATAATTAAATTTTTAATTCATGACTAAGTAAATAGGATGAATTATGAAAAAATTGATTTTTTTTAATCTTTTTTTCTTTTTTACTTAATAATTTATAAAAATTTTGAATATATTCTCACAAAATAGATATAAATACGCATGACTTTAAAAAAAAATCCTGCTATTTATTAATAAATTCAAAATTATTCATGTCTCTAGAATCTATATTTATGGTAGTTGCTCCAATCTGTATTTTTACGGTAGGAGTTATTGTTTTACCTATCATAGTAAAGCCGCGTAAACAATCTGGTCTACCTAAGAGATATATACGCGGTCTTTAAATTAATTAAGCTTAAAAAAGCGCAAAGACAATCAGCATAAAAAGAAAGATAGAAATAATTAATAAAAAGATTGCGGTACTTTATAAAAATAAAAAATAAAAAATAAAAAATAAAAAATAAAAAATAAAAAAATGTTTAGCACAAATAGTTTTATTTAGAGATGATTTTAATATCGTGAGAACTTTATTGAAAAAAATTATAAATTCATTTCATTATGAGATCCTGTGATGGATAATAGAATATATAAATTCACTTTTATTTAACAAAATCCTTAACCAAAAAAATTTGAGTAATATTAAATTTTCAGGTCTTAAAGGCCAAGCGCTTGTAATAGAAGATATAGATATTCCAAGCATAAAAGAATTTCAGGATGTTATCCCAGATCACTACTTTAAGTGCAATACCAAAACTTCTTTGAAATATCTTTTACAATCAGCTTTAATTCAAGCATTAGTAGTTGCGATAGGGTTATCTATTCCATTCACCCCAAAAATGATCCCAATTTGGATTGTTTATGCATTACTTTCAGGTACCACTGCAATGGGATTCTGGGTAATTGCCCATGAATGTGGTCATGGTGCATTCTCTAAAAACAAAAAATTGGAATCTATAACCGGTTATTTGCTACATTCATTACTTCTAGTACCTTATTTTTCTTGGCAGCGTTCCCATGCAGTGCATCATCGATTCACAAATAACATAACCAATGGAGAAACTCACGTCCCTTTAGTCATAAAAGGAAATGGAGTTACAGAAAAAGTTGGCGGAGAAAAAGAATTACATTTTTCAAATTCCTTAGGTAAGAAAAATTATGGAATTCTTCAACTTGTTTTACATCTAATATTTGGCTGGCCCTCTTATTTGCTCACTGGGAGCACAGGAGGTGTTAAATATGGAACTTCTAATCATTTTTGGCCAATTAAACCATTTTCTAAAGTATTATGGCCATCTATTTGGGCCAAGAAAGTTTGGATATCAGATATTGGGGTAGGTTTAACATTATTGGGCATTATTTATTTCGTTTTAAAGTATGGATTATTCCCAGTAATTGCTATATATTTTGGTCCTTTATTAGTGGTTAATTGTTGGCTAGTAGTTTATACATGGCTTCATCATACAGATTCAGATGTGCCTCATCTTTCGAATAAGGAATTTTCCTTTATGAGAGGCGCATTTCTATCTATTGATAGGCCTTACGGTAGAGTCCTTAATTTTCTTCACCATAATATAGGTTCTAGTCATGTTGTTCATCATGTATGTCCAACGATCCCTCATTATCATGCTAAGAAAGCAACTGTCTTAATTAAAAAAGCCTTTAAAAAGCCATATCTATTTAATCCTGATCCAATACACAAAGCTCTATGGAATATTGCTTGTAATTGCGTTGCTGTGAAGTCAGACATCAAGAAAGAAAGATATATATGGCAATCTTCATACAAAAAAGTGAATTAAAAACAAAATAAGCAAAAATTCTTTATCACATTAATTTACGCAAATCTGAAAAGAATATTAAAGAATTAGCAATAATAAAATTTCCATCTTAGAAATTACTCAAATAATATGATTCTTATGAGTGGTGACAATTTGCATGGTAAGCAGCCTATTAAATTTTATTCAGAAAAAATAACACTAACAAAAGTTGAATTATTAGAAAGACAGTTAAGTTTAGGCGAAAAAATTTCAGATTTAGATCAAAAGCATAAAGAATGGAGCAAAAAACTCACAGGTTGATAATATAACATGATCAACTTTAATAACTTATTGATATGTGTATTTGACTTATCAATAAACTTTTCTGTAAATTATTGAAAAATTATTAGCAGGCATCTTAATAATATCTTCTCGAGAAAAACCATTCTTTTTACCCTCATAACAAACTTCCTCAAGATTTTTAATGCCCCAAAGATCATTTTGCATTTTCAATGAATTATCGAAAAAATAATTACTTTCACTTGTATGCTTATTACAAATCTTAAATGGCCCATAAAGTAACAAAAATTGTCCCTTATTAAGTAATTTTCCTGACTCTCTAAATAGTGCTACAGTACAAGACCACTTTGCTACATGAATCATATTTATAGAGACTATTCCTTGCAATGAATGAGCTAATCTTAATGGAATTTTCCAAGGAATTTTTTCTACATCAATTTCAATAGGCTTAGGCATTTTCTTAGTTAAGTCTTCATACTCAATCCAAGAATTTATACTTTTTCTATGTTCTAACTCTGGATCACTCGTTTGCCAAATTATTCCTGGAAAGCGTTTTTGAAAGACCACTCCATGTTCACCGCTACCACTCCCAATTTCCAATATTGAACCTTTTTTTATAATTCTGGATAGTACATCACCAATGCAGTCTCTATTTCTTTGAGTTGCTGAAAAAAAAAGTCTTTTATCCAAAATTAAAAAGAATTAGGAACTTTAGTAAAAAGAATAAATCAAAAATTCTTTATTATTTAACCTTTCTCAATTTAGGGGACTTAAAAAACATTATTTTAAGGCTAAAGAATAATATTGATAATGTAAGAGCAGGCAATATATAAAGTATTGAGTCAGAATTCATTAGAGAAGGAACTCTTGCAAAAATTAAATGCATGTAGTAAATAGCAAATGACATAAATTCATATATAAATCTAATTTATTAATAGCAATTATTTGAGTACTTAAAACTTCTTTTAGTTAAAAACTAAAACTTTTAATTACTAGAGTCAGCCTGTATCCCTACTAGCTGACTCTAGTAATATATTAATTTAAATCACCTCTAAATGAGGATTTACTTTTAAAAGAAAAAGGTATTAATTTTTAATTTTTTTTGTTTCAAGTTTAAAAATATCAGCACAAAAACAAAAACCCCAAAAAGGTATATTTCGACACATATGTGTAGCACTTTTAAAGGTTTTCTGATTAATTAAGTAAGAATTCTTGAATTTCTTTACAAAAATAAATAAATATGTTATATTTGTTAACAATTACATAATTAAAAATGACTCCAGAAGCAGAACGTTTTAATGGTTGGGCAGCAATGCTAGGTTTCGTTGCAGCAGTGGGTGCTTACGTCACTACAGGTCAAATCATACCTGGCTGGTTCTAATGAAAAATAGCGAACCAAAAATAATAGAAAAAGAAAAAATTATTGCTGAAAAGCTTAATGGTAGATTTGCAATGTTAGGTTTTGTTGCACTTGTGGGAGCATACTTAACAACAGGTCAAATTATTCCAGGTTTTATCTAAATTTTTTCATTAATTAAACCGGATCCTTCCTGGTTTTATTATTTTTTCAACTTACAAAAGATTTAAATAAAATTTATCTAAGTAAAATTTATAATAATAATTATTAGACAATTTTTATCTTGATCATGATAGATAGAACAGCAATACATTTATTTTTTTATACATTTGAATTATATTAATTCAAATCTCTTTTACATAATAATTTTTTACTAGCTCTTCTAAATTCTTTCATTACTCATCAGTAATGTATGGTTTTTTTTCTTTTTCCTTATTTTTACTGAATAATTTTTACCTACTTCAGAAGCTTTTTACCTTAAATAACCATCTTCCTTTTTGAGAATGTTTAAATGGAATTAGGAAGTTATTCGATCTATCTAGTTAAAAGCAGAAATTCATTTTAAGGAAAATAAATTTTAGAAAAAATTTTAAATAATCAGTATAAAGACTCTATCGAAAAAAAAACAAAAGAATTAGATTAAAATCAATTGAGGGAAATCAAATGTCTAACCTAGGAATAGAAATTTTATTCTGGACGATTTTAATGATTTATCTTGGAGTGAGACTTTTTCAAACTAAAAAAGGTTACAAACAACAATACTAAAATAAATGAGAGTAAAGCTTGAGCCTGAAACAGCATTTGTTGGTAAAAAATTTGCTTATATATTTCTAGGGGTGATTTTTAGTCTGAATGCAATTACATTCATATGGTTTTTTTATTCTCTAACTTGAAATAAACAATTATTTATAAATAGGAACTTAGTAAGAGTTTTTTAAAAAATTCCTGGTATTATTTGACCTGTAGTAACGTAAGCACCAATAAGAGCAACGAAGCCCACCATAGCCCATCTTCCATTTACTTTTTCGGCGTTTTGAGGATACCCATCGTAAGATACTGACTCATCTATATAAGGTCTTGTTTCAGAAGGGAACATATTTTGTCTTCCGCCTGATTCTGTTGTAACACCTGAATTTGACATAAAAAAATAATAATTGTTAATTAATGTAACACAAGTATTAATTTTTGTAAACCAAAAGATGGGGTATTTTGTAGCGCGGTCCATAGGTCTGCATTCTGCATATGGTGGTTTTTCGAAAAATAAATATTTTTTTTCATGTAATTTTGAATAAATTACATGTGATAAGCATTTATACTCACAATAAGTAAAATTACTTAGTAAGATATGAATAGCATTTAGGAAGTGCTTTAGTTGGTTAAGATCAGAAAATCTGAATTTAACTAGGTCGTCATGAGCTTGCCTGTGGGATACTCGCAAGCTCTTTTATTTTAGGAATAAGCAAAACAAACAACGAGACAGCGCATTTCCCTAAAAAGTTTATGAAGCAATAAATTAATAAAGTCAAAAAAATTTTTTTTTGCTAAATAAAAAATAGAATAAATAAAAATTATGTCTTTAGATTTTATAATGATTCCTCTATGTATATTTATTATTCTTTTTCTTCTTAATAGAGAAAATAGAATCTACAAAAGTAATCAAAAAGCTAAGTAATTTAATAACTTTTAGCTTAATATTTAATGATTAGCTTGATCAAATTTTTACTTAGTTTATTCAAAATAGATTAAGAGGAAAACTAGGTTGATATAGTTTATTAATTCTAGAAAGATTACAAAAATCTAGGCTAAATTTTTACTTAAAATTAATTTATCCCAATATGCTCGTGAATTATTAATTTGATTTATTTTTTGTTGACAATGTATGCACTTACACTGATTTAACAAATTTTTATTTTTCATTAATTTCTTATTTATTTTAAAGAAACCAAATTATTTGTTTTAAAGCAAGTAATAATAAATTATTGTTTTATTAAAAAAGCTAAGAATATAAATTGATCTTCTTAACTACAGATCATACTAATGGTTTCCATAACATAGATATTTTATAATGAGAAAAAAAGACCGTACAAATTAAATAAACTCCTTTTGAAACTTTCAAATCAATCACCTATTAAAAAGACAATAAACAAAATAATTACTCCCTGGCATTCCATATCTTTAATAGATAGATGGTTGTTAGGGCAAATAATACCGCCTATGTTGTTTGCTATTTCTGCTTTTACTGTGATCTCTCTATCGGTAGGAGTAATGTTTGATTTAATAAGAAAAATAGTTGAGTATGGCTTACCTATTTTGCAAGCTTTGCAAGCTTTAATTTATAGCCTTCCCAGTTTTTTAGTTTTATCATTTCCTATGGCTGTTTTATTGGCCACACTATTATCTTATGGAAAACTATCAGCCAATTCAGAATTGTTAGCTTTAAAGTCATTAGGTATTACAACCTCTCGAATTATTGCTCCAGCAGTTGCAGTTTCAATATTCATGACAGGATTAACTTTTTATTTCAATGATAATTTAGTTCCCACAAGTAATAAGCTTGCAGAATCAACATTAAGATCAGGAATAGGAAGTTCTTTTAACAAACAAAAAGGTAAAAATAATATTATTTTTTCAAGAAAAGGATCAAGAATTGATATTAACAATAAGCCAACGAAAACAAATACATTCCTAACTCATATTTTCTATGCTTCTAGGTTCGAAAACAATATTATGAAAGAAGTTACAGTTTTAGACTTTTCTAGAGAAAACATAAAGCAGATTCTTACTGCTAATAGTGCTAAATTCAATCGAAATAATTCTTCTTGGGTATTCTCAGATGGAAATATAGTTTCAACTGACTCTAAAGGTCAAACAACAAGTATTAAATTCAAACAATATATATATCCTTTCGTTGAAGGCCCATTAGATCTTGCAAAAGTCCCAAAGGATGCAAGTGACATGTCTTTAAAAGAAGCGTTAGAGGCTGAAAGAATATACAAAAAGATAGGTGATCTTAAGGAGATTAGAAAGATTCAAGTAAGAATTCAAGAGAAGTTTACCTTACCTTGTGCATGTTTGGTATTTGGATTAATAGGCAGTATTTTGGGATCAAAATCTAATTTAAGATCTTCAAAAAGTCAGGGTTTTGGATTAAGTGTGATTCTGATATTAGTTTATTATGTAATGTCATTTATATTCAGTTCTTTTGGCGTTAAGGGATTACTCCCTCCAATAATTGCAGCCTGGTTTCCAGTAATAATTTCTCTAAGTGGTGGATTTTATTTTTTAAGAAAGACATCCATATAGTTTTTATAAAAAGCAGAAAAATTAATATATTAATATTCTCTTTCAATTTCAAAAATTATTTTTTTGGGTTTATTAATAATTTGAAATTCTGCCAAAAATGCAAAAAGATCCCTGTAGATAATAGAAATTCGAAAATTTCTTGATCATTTCTAATATGTTGAACTGTTGAAGCCCAAGAGAGATCATAATAAGCAAAAAATAAAGATACTAATAAAAAAAACAAGCTATATTTTCTACTTGGTAATGAACTTAAATCAGGCCATTTTCTCCATCCTAACCAACCTAAAAAAATACATAAAACATGTAATAATGGATCAAGAAGAATATTATGAAAAAAAGGAAGATTATGAAAATTTGTTTCACTTTGAATACTTAACTCTGTTACTGAATTCAATGAAAAGCCAGTAATCCTCTCACCCCAACTAATTTCTTCGGCCGAAATTAGAAAGCAAAAAACGCTAAAAAATAACCAAATCCACGAATTTATTGATCTTTTTTTTTTAGACTTATAAAAGATAAAAATGCCCATCAAAGAGGAAATAAAAAATTGACCAAATTGTAACCATTCGAGAGGGCCATCTTCTTTTTTCAATAAATCAAACCAAGTTATTCCAATTAAATTTTTACCAAAAGGTAATATATAAACAAAACCATAAATAAATATCAAATAGTAAATTGGAAACAAACTAACTTTCGTGGATATTGAACCCCAAGGTGTTCTTATATCATCCATTTATTTTTGGGATACAGTTTAAAGATAATTTTATATCCATGAATTAATAAAGTAAAGATTTATATTTTTGCAAATTTAAAATAAAATTCATTGATAAATTTAAGTTTTTCATCCTCAACTCAAAAAATAAATCCTAGAAATTTATAATTTAAAATTTATTTTTAATGGAAATTATTTAAGAACCTAATTTATTAGCATTTAAGATTTAACCTTCAGCTATCATAGATTAACTCAAAAAGGTTCTTAATTAAAACCATCCTTTTTTCTTGGTTTTAACTTCTGGTGAAGTCTTAATTTTAGGTGCTTCATCAACTCTACCCTTAATAATCATCAAAGGAACTATTGCCCATAGAGTTAGAAATAAAAACCAGAATAAATAGATGTTCATGACACAAAAATTATTTCTTTAATAATAAAGTCGATCAAATAAACTCTGTGAGTTTCTTTTTAAAGTTCTAATTTAGATGTATAATCTTTTTTTTATAAAACCTTAATAAATAATCTCAACAAATTATTCAGAAATAATGAAAACACCTTCAGGTTCATTACTATAAAAAATTATAAATTTATTAATCAATTAAAAAAATTTGCACTCAACATGTCCACTGCTTTGCTTCAGAAAATATGGAGTGCTTTTTAATAATGACACGTTCAAAAACTATTCGTGAATATAATAAATTAATTTAGTTTTTTTTAAAGGGTTATTTAGCAAAATCTCAAATTCAATGAAAAAGTGTGATTTATGTCATAAGTCAGATAAGCTTCATTACAGGGTCAAATCCAACATTTATAAGTACTGGATTTTCTGTTGTAAAGAATGTTGGAATATTATTTCTAAACATAATGACTATTCCTATGGTGGGACAAGAAAGTCAAATTGATAAATAATAAAGCAAACTAATTGCAAAGTTGGTGTCTATTAAAATAACTTGTAATTTGACATCAAAGTAAATGAAAAAAACTAATTACTAAAAATCTTAAAAATCTTCAGAAAAATATACTTCAGCAACAAATTAAAAAAATTTAGTTTCATTCACAAAATCCCAAAAAGCAAGCTTAAATTTAGTCTCACAAAAAATTATTTTATTCTTTATTCATTTTTAGCTTTCTATTAATTTTTGGTTTTGTTATATTTTTTATTTCTTCATCTTAAAAAAGTGCATCAAATACATTTACCATTCTAGGGAAAGAATACCAATTTACTAGAAAAAATTATCAAATACTTTTTTAATTGATTTATATTCTGAACTAGTATCTTTTATAAAGGCATCGAACTCGTTTTTAATATCTTTATATTCATTTATTTTTTGCTGACTTTTCTCATAAAGAATTGATTTAAATGTCCCTGGATTTACTTCCTCAATCCAATATCCAGCCAAACAATAAATTTGATTAGGCACAAGAGTTATTATAAATAATTTCTTAGAATTTTTATATTGATCAATTATTTTATTAATTAAAGAACCTTTCGTTTTATTGGTCCCAGAAAAAGTAATATCTTTTGCAAAAGACTTATACTTCTTGGACAAATTTTTACTTTTTTCTATTGAATTTCTAGAAAGTATTTTTTCAAAAGAATAACAATAATCAAACAAATTTGTATCCTCTTTTTTAGAGGGATGAATAGTAATTAAGGAACCAAATAATAAAAAAAAAGTAAAAAGTAATTTCTTATACATTTTCAATTAAAGTTAAGTTAATTATTGCATAAAAATAAAAAAGAAAAAAACTTAATTACTCTAAATTTATTTCAAATATTCATATTTATTTTAAAAACTTATTTTTTTTTAACTATCCTTATTGGATAAAAAATCTAAAATTTTCAATGGCTTATTAAGTATTTTTTTTCGTATAATAATAAAAATCATAAAATTTTTGTGAAAAATAAAAGTATCAAATCTTTTTTAGATTTTTTTTCGAGAATTTCAATTTCAGCAATATTCATCTCAGCCATACCTGGCAAAATAAATGATTTTGAAAGAACAGCTGAATATATTTCTTCAAAGGGTATTCCTGAACCAATTTCATCTATCCTTCTAGTGGGAGCAATTATATGTCTTATCTTGGGTTCTGGATTTTTTATATTTGGAGAAAATCAAAAAATCGGTTCAGTTTTTTTATTACTATTTCTTATCCCAACAACAATAATTTTTCATGTATTCCCTTTCCATCAAAGAGTAGTATTTATGAATCTAGGATTGATAGGTGGATTAATTATTGCTGCAACAAGGGAACCAAAATAAATAACTTAGTTAAAGAAAACTAAATATTTTTTTATTTTTTCTCCCTTAATTCTGGGAAGCAATTCGCAATATGAATTAATTCATAAACCTCTTTGCTATCGTATTTTTTATTAGGAACTCCACTTCCTACCTCAATTCCTATCGCTTTCATCTTCTTTAATATCAATTGTTGTCTTTGCATACTTGACATAGACTTAAATCTTTTAGTTCGTTCTTTTTTATTCACTAGATCTAAATTTATTTTAAGGTTATATTTTTTATTTATTCATTAAATAAGTAAGAAATCCAGTAAATGTAAGTAATTTAAAACCAATAAAGAAAGGCAAATATTTTTTGACCTTTTTACCAACGGGCAATAATTTATTAAATGAATTGATCATGATTTACATTAAGAATCTAATTCTTTCGAACATCCTAACGAATTTTTTTTAAAATTATCTTATTTTGATTTGTACATTAAAAACTGTAGATCTAAACTATAAGGGTTACTATCCTTTTTTTTTATGAACGATAAAGAAACAATAATTTCATTATTAAATGAGTTTGCTAATCCAAAAAAAATGGCTTCATTTTTTCTTGACAATGCGACTCCAGATTTTTTATTCATAAGACCAAGTGGTAATCCAATAGATGCAAAAGGATTCGAACAAATGATTACTGGTGATATAGTTCAAGAAAAGGCAGAAATAACCAAAATTCACCGACTCGAATTTTTAAGCGAAAAAATAGTAATGTGCATTTTTACACTAGGTTCAAAATTTACTTATAAAGGGACGCCTAATGAAGACTTACCAACGGTTACGTCAATTTTTAAAAAAGTAAATTATGTTTGGAAAATTCACTGGATGCAAAGATCTACAGGAAATTCGGATTTATCTTTATGGGACTAGGTAAGTTAATAGCTCTTTTAATGGTACTACGACTTTAAGGTGGTTCTTTTATTGGTTTAATTTTTTACTTTATAAAATAAACAAATCAATTAAAGAATACCCAGTAACTATTTCTTTTTTTAGAAAACAATTGCTTTTTTTATTAAGTAATTTGATTTTCAAGTAAAAATAAAAACTTTAGACAGACTAACGCCTATATCTAATGCTAATAAAGCAATTAGTAACTTACTCATTTTTTAGAACTCTCAACTATTTTTTTGTAAAGTTCTTCAGAAATAGGTTGCATAACCTTTTAAAAATCTAATTACAAAATAGTTTTTTTAAAATTAATTTCTCGTTACTAAATATACGAATATATAAATTTTTAAATAGGTAAAAAATATCTCAACAATAAGTTTTTCTTATAACGGATTAATAATTACTGAGTTCAAAAACTTCTGTAAATGCCCTAACTTTTTTAAAAAAAAATTAAAAACCTCATTTCAAGTAAATAGATCCTCTATAAGTAAGCTTTATAATCTTTTCTTCTTGTTTTCTACAATATACGAATGACTTTCCATTGAAATACATGTTTACCATGATGCAGCTCCTGAACTTGCTCAAGTCCCCGTCCTATGGCTTGAGTCGTACTGCGGTCTATCAGATGGTAGATCGGACGATTTTGTAGTATTCACTACAAACTATTTATAAAGTATTTATACTTAGATGTCAACAATTAATAGAAACTAAACTTCAATTTAAAAGTAGATTCGGCTCTCATAAACTCCCGAACAAGAATATAGGACATATAACTACGAGTAACTCCTATAAAAACTGAAACAAATGCTAGAAGTACACAGATAGGGCAATGTGGAAATCCCATTATTTATTTTCTAATATAAATTTCAATTCAGTCTCTGCATTAAGAATATCGATTCTTCTCTTGAGCAGTGTAAAAAATTTAATTATTTTTTTCAAAATTAAACCTTCTTTAGGCATAAATAATAATATTATTTAAGAATGAATATATCAATGAGCAAAAATACTGAAGCCCTTGATATAACGAAAGTTTCGTATCAAATTTATACAATAAACAACACCAACATATGCTCAGATACTCTTGATCAATTAGCTTATTCAGAGTCAAATATAAAAATTGGTGATCTAGTTACCTTGCAGTGCTATTTTTCTTTTGCTAAAAAAATAGAGCGGGCTAAAGTCCAATACTCCACGAGGATTTAGTTCGCTGCTTAAATCCTGAGAGTGCAAATTTTTCTTAATTAATATGCAACTATACTTTGATAAGGTAAATATCTTGATTGCGTAATAAATTTATTTTGTATATTGCTATTACAAAAATTATGAGTTTATTTAAATTAGTTACTAAATCCTCGTGGAGAAAGCTTTAGTAAATTTCTTTTACTGGTTACTGATAAGATCAGCCGAATCTCATTATGGAGAATCATTTGTATCTGTAGAAGTTCCATCTAATTCAATCAAAAGTTTTTCTTGATTTTAGTAAGATTTTAATACTAAAATTCTTAGCCATCTGAAGACTGAATAACTAATTTGAGTTAAATTGGTTAATTATCTCTATTGCAAATAAAGATAAGGTTGTTAATCTTGCACTTAAAGAAAAACTTAATTTCTTAAACTGATGCAATTTGATCATTTAAATTTCAATGAAGATGATAGCCTCATGTCTATAGAAGATTTAAGGGCTTTACGTCTTCGAAAAAAGAAAATTGAAAGTGATAAGAAAGCTAGAAAGTATATCCTGGATATAAATCAAAGATATAGAAAAATGAGTACCCGCAAAAGTAATAACTTTTTAAGGAATATGAACCCTTTTAAAAAGGCCGCATAAATTGTTAATCTTGATTTTGTTAATTTGTTTAACTTTGCAACTTTCAGAGTAAGATTTTAATGGTGTTTCTTTGGAAGAGTTTCACCAAGAGGGGTCAATTTTTGGCCCCTTCTTTGCGGAGGTATTTTTTAATTGAAACTCGTTATAAAATTAAAGTAATACTTTCCTAGAAGGCGAAAGTGATGTAAATCTTTTGTTTAAAGTTTTTATTACCACTTAATGAAAACTCTATATCTTCAACTAAATCCTGTTATTAAAAAAACAAAAGTTTTAGCTTATGGACCATTTCCCATAATTTATTGAAATTTTTCATTTGCGATTTTTAATGGCTTCACCTACAAGTTGGGAATTCTACAAAGAAATTGAAACTAAAACTCTATGGGTCAATATTTGTACCCAAAATTTAGAAGGAGTAGCTATTTCGATCAATAAATGGTGGAAGACAAGATATCCAGCATACAAAATCAGAATAGTTTCTAAAAAAGAATTTGAGCAAGTAAGAATGCAAGCTGAGAAATAAGAAGCAATAAAATTATTCTTTGGTAAATATTGATGCTGAATATTTAATTTTTGCAGCTATTATAAGATCAATAAATTAAAGAACAAATGAACTCTGAATTTGCAAAAGTCTCAAATTTGAAAGTTAACAGGGCTTCTAAAATAGCTATTACTCTCGCATCATCAACTTTCTTTTTGTACGCCTTGGGTCAGGCACCAATTTTTAAAAATATTCTTGCAGGTGCCTTCTCTTGCTCTGGCTAAATAAAATACTGTTTTTTTAGAGAAGCTAAAAAGCTAAAATAGACTGTGATTGACAGTCGATCTAAACTTAGAGGGATAAACCCCTCTTTTTTAATGTTTAATAGATTTATTGCTGAAAAGATACTGACTCTTCTTATTTCTCTTTTCTGCTGATGAATATTTCCCCGCACCTATTAATTGATGCTGTGATATTAAGCGCTGCCCTTACGATAACTTTGGTATTAAGAGCAAAAGGTAATGCTGCAAGAGAAGAAAAAGAAAATAAATGATTACTAAAGAAGAAGAAAAAGAATTTAAAAAAACTAAATTATATAGATTTTGGAACTTTCTTATTTATGGAAGTTCCATTGCTATTGGAGTTTTTTTAGTTTATTTATATTCTGCTTATATCTTTATAAATAAATGACCTACATGTACGGAATAGCGATTACTTATGGAGTTGTGAGTCTTTTATTGCTTGGTGGGTTTGCATACTTTACTTTTAAAATGAAACGCTAATTTTTATGTCCTCGTCAATGAAAGATTTCTTAAATAAATTTTTTGATTTATGTAGAGAATATCAACAAGAAATTCCACCTCAGAAGATGGCAGAGATTTTAAGAGAATATGCAGATAGATTAGATGAATGATAGATACTTGCAGACCTAAGAAGGTATTAAGAGAATAAAATTTCTAGCAAAATTTATACAAATTTTTTTGAAGTTGTAATAAATTTTTTGAAGATATTTTCCTTGCAATTATTCATAATTTGAGATTTTTTTTTGATCCTTAATCCGTACAATTTTGTTCCTCTAACCGCACACATAAAACTTGAAATTTACTATTCAAATGAATTAGAACATAGTTGTAGTAAAGGGGTAAGTCTTATGGCACTAAATGACACATTTACTATCCAAGAAATTAATTTGGATAAAAAAGACCTTTCATTTGATAATAAGCTCAAAAAAATTGAAGCTTATTGGAATAATGAATGTACAGAACATCCGAGTAACAACCATTGCAAGATTTTTTGTGATTAAAAACTTTAACTTTTAGGTATTCTTACGCTTGATTTTTGCATAATACCCGTACTAAAGAATAATCAGAAAGAAAGGAGGCCAAGCAAATGACTAATTTAGGCATAGAAATTTTATTTTGGACAATTTTAATTTCTTATCTGGGATTAAGGTTTTCTCAAACTTGGAATGGATTCAAAAAACAGTATTAATTAGGAGAATAAAAAATGAAACTACAAACTCAATTCACGGTTCCAAACAAAAAATTAAAAGATCTTGATTATGTTAAAAAAGTAGATTTTTTAAAAGAAATTTTAAATAAAGAATGTATAGATTATCCAAATCAAGAAGATTGCCTGGTTTGTTGCAATTAAAACCAAAAAATAGCTGTTTTTTAAAAGTAAATAAATTTTTATTAGTATTTATAAATTTTCTAAAAGGGAGTTAGCACTATGGAATTAAGATTCTTCCCAATAAATATTTTTAGAGAGACTCCAAAAGTCACATTCTTCGATGCAGGCATAAATAGTTCTAATGGTTCTGATGTTGTGATCCATTCTGGAGAAGCTATATCTCCTCCAGATGATTTAAAAGATGAGCAATATTACGTTCACAATCATCAAATTGACCACAATTTAGTTATCACTGGAGAAAGGACATTTGTTTTAATAAATCCTTCCTGGGATGAACCTCATCATGTGATTTATTTAAATAGATCTATGGGAGCATTAGAAATTCCTGTAGGAACTTATCACAGATCTATCTCAGGGAAAGAAGGTAGTATTGTTTTAAACCAACCCAAAAGAGATAAATTTTTTGATCCTTCTAAAGAATTTACCCCTCAAAAATTAGACAAAATTAATTTAATTAAGGCAAGAAAAAGTCCGCCTGTTTATTGGATTTACGAAAATAACAAAATCAAAAGAGTATATTTTAATCCTCTAGAAAGAAAAGTTAAAACTCTTGTTTGAAATGAAAAAACATATATCCCCTATTAATAATTTAAAAAACCTGAATTTAATTATTAATTCTGATACTTATAAATTGGCTCACGAAGATATTGGTTTACTTAACCGAAATGAAATGCGTGGAGTCAGAATGCTTCTTGAAATTACTAAACCAGATTTAATCCTTGAAGAAAATAAAATTCTTTCAACAATAATTATTTTTGGAGGCGCAAGCATTACAGAAGAAGCAAATATAAAAAAGAGAATTGAAAATATAGAAGAGTTGCTTAAAAAAAATCCTAAATCGATGCTTTTAAAACGAAATTTAAATAGATTAGAAAATTTGCTTCTTATGAGTCATTACTATCAATCCGCAAGAGAGTTTTCTAAACTTGCTTCAATTAGTAATCAAAATAAAAACTGTAATTCTCATGTGATTGTGACAGGTGGGGGGCCAGGAATTATGGAAGCTGCTAATAGAGGTGCATTTGAAGCAAATTGTAAATCTATAGGGTTAAATATCAGTCTGCCTAATGAACAAATCCCAAATGCTTTTATAACTCCCGGTCTTTGCTTTAAGTTTAATTATTTTGCATTAAGAAAGATCCATTTTGTCATGCGATCAGTAGCTGCTGTATTTTTCCCTGGAGGTTTTGGAACACTAGATGAATTATTTGAACTATTGACACTTTGTCAAACAGGAATGAAAACTAAAATCCCAATCATACTTTTTGGTAGAGATTATTGGAATAAGATAATTAACTTCGAATATCTAGCTGATCTTGGATTAATTTCAGATGAAAACTTAAATCTTTTCCAATATGCAGATACCGCAACAGAAGCATGGGAAATTATCAAATCATCAAAATCTTAGCTTAAAGGTAAGCTAATTATTTTTAAATAACTTTTAATTACTTAATTTATAATTTGTTTTAACAGTTTTTATTATTGAATCTTGTGGTTCTTCACTTGGGAAACAATTAATTATCCTATATTTGCCTCCTTTTTTATCAGTCTCAACAACTGTAAATTCAACGTATTTACCAATTCCATCTATTAAATCCTTAACTTCAGTATTAATTATCTCTTCTTTATCATTTTCGATAATACGAGATTTACCTCCGCAACTTAACAAAGCGTTCCCCTCAGTGAGAAAAAAATCTTTGTCATTACTGCAAGAAGATAAGAAAGATAAAGAGACTATTATTAGTATAAAATTCTTCATAATCAACTTTTTTGTGGTTAATTACATTATCAATAAAGTTTATTAAATATGTAGTCAAATCCCTACCAAATTAAAAATTTAATTAATAATATTTGTGAACTAAATAGAAATTATTTTAGAAAGCAATGCCCGATGCATTTAGAAAATCTTTATAAATATTTTGCCAGTGTATAATCCTTTGTTCAAGTCTATTAGGCGGACCAAGTTTAAAATTTTCCAGATAAGACTTATGAACTGATTCGACAATAACCTTATCTTCTCCAAGAAATTCTAATATACTTTTTTTCCAATTTTCCAAATCACTTTCACATAAAGAAGAAGAGGCTAATTTAATTTCAATAATACACTGATCAATATTTTTAGGAAGATAATTTATTAAAACAATCCCTTTACCAGGCCAGATTATTAGATGAGTCCATGGGAGTAGTCCAAAGGTATATAGATTTCCTTCACTACTAAGAGGGGTAACAAGTAAATTACAAAATTCACTGAAGAAATACCTGTAGTTTTTAATTGGACCTTGTTCTTTATGTAGGGTATCTTTATGAGCTATTGCCACATGGTAATCATCCAGTGTATTGTCATGAGCAATTTTCCAATTGCAATTTAAAGTATCAGAAAATTCAGAAAAAATGATGTAATTTTTATCCCATTCATCATTACATTTTCTTCCAACAAGCGCAATTTGATCATCTAAAGATATTGGTTTTTTACTGAAGTTAATCCAAATTAAAGGTCCATTTATTAAAGAGTTTACTTTTTCTAAAAAATAATCCTCTGTTTCTATTTTTGTCTCAAAATCGTACTTTAATGGCAAGGTTTTAAGTTTGCCAAACCTATCAAAAGTCCAACCATGGTAAGGACAAAAAATATTTTTAGAAGGATTTAATTTTGTTTTTGGCAAACACAATTTTGACCCACGATGAGGGCATCTATTTTTAAAAACAGTTATTAAATTATTTTCTGAACGCGAGATAAATAATGATTGATTAAAGAATTTTTTTTCCAATATTTTGCCGGGTTTGATTTCTCCTATAAAAATCAATGGGTGCCAATAATTTTTTGAATATTTATCTAATTCAAGTTCAAAAATTTTTTGGTCGTTATAAAGCCAAGTAGGCAAAAAGCTATTTGACATTATTTATTTTTTTTGAAGGCCTCTTAAAAAATCAGATAACTCATATCTTAATTTTGCAAAATCCGAATCAAGTTTCAATTTATCTAAATCTCCTTTTTGTAGATCTACCCTAACTTCTTTTATGATTCTTCCAGGATTAGGGGCCAAAATACATATTTGCTGAGAGAGAGCTAATGCTTCTTCAATATCATGGGTTATAAGTAAAACTGTCAATGAAGTTTTTTTCCATAATTCATAGAGAAATTTCTGCATAGATTCTCTTATCTGTAAGTCCAATGCTCCAAAAGGTTCATCTAAAAGTAGAATTTTAGGATTAGTCGCTAGAGCTCTTGCAATTGCAATCCTTTGTTGCATTCCTCCAGATAATTCTTTTGGATACTTATTTCCAGAATCCTGAAGACCTACTACTTCTAATAAATAAGATGTCCTATATTTTATTTCTTTCAACTTGTAAGAATTTAAATTCATTCCAAATGCAATATTCTCAGATGCAGTGAGCCAAGGGAAAAGACTATATTTCTGAAAAACCATCCCTCTATCCAATCCCGGTCCACTAACTATTTTCCCATCTACTTTTACGTTCCCTTTAGATGGACTCTCAAGCCCAGCAATAATCCTCAATATAGTACTTTTACCTGATCCAGAGCTTCCAACAAGAGTTTTAAATTCGCCAGAACTTATTGAAAAGCTTATTCCCTCAATTGCCTTTTTTCTATTTGAACCTTCCCCAAAATATTTTGAAATATTATTAACATCTAATTTCATTTAAACAGCCCATTTACATGTACGTCTAAGTAGCAATCTAAAACTCATATCCAAAGCAAATCCTATTAATCCAAGAACTATTAATTCTGCAAATATTTGATCTGTACGAAAAAATCTTTGAGCCAGTTGAATCCTTTTACCTAAACCAACTTCTGCTGCAATTAACTCTGCAACAATTACTAAATTCCATGAAGTTGCAATATTAATTCTTAAAGTATCAATAATACTTGGCAATGAATATCTGGCTATTACTCTGATCAACAAATCTTTTGTATTACCTCCTAAAGTAAGCGTTGTTTCGATGAGTTCTTTGGGTACAAATTTTACTGAATCCATAACCATCAAAACATTAAAGTAAACGGTACCAATAAAAATTAAAGCGATTTTTGGAGCCTCTTCAATTCCTAAATAAATAATTAGCAAAGGAGAAAAAGCAGCAGCAGGCATATATCTAAGCATTGCAATTAATGGTTCACATAAAGCACAAAAAGAAGGGAAAGAACCCATTAAAATTCCCAAAGGAACTGAAAAAATTGTCGCAATTATAAAACCAGCAAATACCCTACCAGTACTTGCAAAAATATCTTCAAATAATATTCCACTTTCAGCCATATCTAAAAGAGAATAAAAAACCGCTAAAGGTGATGGTAAAAACATCTCACTCACAAGTTTTAATTGACACACTATTGTCCAAATTAAAAGTGGTAGCAAAAGTGAGGCTAATTGAAGAAATATTTTATTTAATTTTTTCGGTTCACTACCAAATGAAAAGAGGGATAAAAAATATTTATCCCTCTTGATTAATTTCGAACTAACCATTTTATTTTTTTATTAATTAACTAATATTTTTAACAAACGAAGAGTCAAATAATTTGCTCATATCTGGTTTTTCAGGAATAAATCCTACCTTTACCATAAAGTCTGCCATTTGTTTCGCTGCATAAGGCATATGTTTCATACCGAACCCATCACTAAAAGCTTCTAAATTTTCTTTCAAAGAAAAGAACCTAGTTCCACCCTTATATTGTTTGTATTCACGTGTTGGGATGCCAGCTCGCTTTGCCATAATCTTTTCAGATTTTCTTGGATTTTTTTCCATGAATTCTCTTACATCCCACCATGTTTTAACAATTTTTTGAACATCATCTGGTCTTTCAGAAATCAAATCTCCGCTTACAGCTAATAAATCAGGGATTGCACCAGGATATTCTTTTGAACTCGCAATAACTCTTGCTCCAGGCCTCTTCATTGCAGTTCCAGTAAATGGAGGGAATGCACCAACTGCATCTACTTTCCCTGCTGCGAATGCAGTTGCAGCCTGATCAGTTGGCAGACCTTTAATAATTACATCATCTCTAGTTAATCCAACATCATTCAAAGCTAAAACAAGTAAAAAATCATCCACAACACCTTCTTCTACTGCTACTGTTTTACCTTTTAAATCAGCAACACTTTTTATTGATTTATCTGCAATTATTTGGTCATTCCCTGCAGAATTATCATTAACTAAAACAACTACTTCCCCTCCATTCTCTCCGGGTAAGAACGAAATAGTGTCATTAAGAGTTTGCGAATTTCCATCGATTTTTCCAGCAGCAAAAGTTTCCATGGATTGAACATATCCATCAAACCATTTCATCTGAACATTAACTCCATTTTTTTCAAACATTTTTTGATCAACAGCTATCGCCCAAGGCCACCATCCTGCCCAGTTACTGTATCCCAAAGTGATAGGTTCTCCTTTTGGAGCGGCAGGACTTGATAATGTACTTAATGAAATCGCTAATATCAGAGCAAGCAAAGAGGCCGCAAAAACTCTCAATTTTTTGAACATATTTGAAAAAAAAAATTTACGTACTATCAATACTTAAGAAAAAGTAAATCTAAAGTTGTAATGACTGATACTTTTAGGAGATTACTTTTAATTAATCAATATTCCTTATTTTTTAAATTTCAGAATCTTTTTACTAATCCATTTTTGCCATAAATCAAATCCAGACTTGGTTATCGAAGAAATTTCTATAATATCTGCCTTGGGATTAGTTGATGATATATTCGATTTTAATTCGTTAATATCAAAATTTAAATGGGGTAATAAATCAACTTTAGTAATCAAAATTAAATCTGCTTCTCTAAACATTATTGGATATTTTAAAGGTTTATCCTCACCTTCAGTAATACTTAAAAGTGCAACTTTAAAATGTTCCCCAATCTCAAATTCTGCAGGACAAACTAAATTTCCTACATTTTCCACTAACAAAATATCTAGGATATGAGGATTGATTTTTTTTTCTAGTAATTTTAAACCTCCACTAACCATATTTGCATCTAGATGGCACGCTCTTCCAGTTGTAATTGGTACTACTGGAATATTTAATTTTTCTAATCTTGCAGCATCAAGATTAGTAGTCATATCACCCTCTAAAACAGCACTTTGAAATTCTGTTGAAAGATCTTCTAAAGTTATTTCAAGTAATCTCGTTTTTCCTGCACCAGGACTACTCATTATGTTCAAGCAAAGCAAATTATAATTATTAAACTTAACTTTATTTTTCTCAGCTTGATGACTATTTTGATGAAGAATATTTAATTCAATTTTGTCTGAAATTGGTAAATGCATTTATATTTGAAAATACATTTTTATTCTAGATACTAAATTTCTACTTTTCTTTAAAGTCAATGGATGCGATTTTTAATTCCCTCCCGCTAATAATTTCCTCTAAATTAAAATTGCAACATGGAGATTTATATCCATTCTCTTTCTTTGGAAAATATGATCTATTGCATTTAGAGCATTTTCCTTCAAAAGGTATTGTCTCAATAGTAATCTGAGAGGAATCTAACCAAGAACCCAAGACTGCAGCATTAAAAGTATTTATTAATGATATTGGCTCTACGCAAGTAAATTCGCCAATTTTAAGATTAATCTTTTCAACAATTATTTTTTCTTTATTTTTTTTCTCTGCCCACTCTTCCATAGAAAGTATAAGGCATTTTGTCATATCTACCTCATGCAAAATAATCTATCTCCATTTTTGATCAACTGACATATTGCATTTATCTGAAATCCATTCTGGTTTAGATTTTCTTGGGAGCTGACCACTTACTACAAGATGTGCAATTGAATCACAAATAACTCTAGTAGCTAATAAGGCTGTCATATCACTTACATCATATGGAGGCGAAACCTCAACAAGCTCAATTCCACATACATTTACTTTTCTAATAATATACTCCAAAAGTTTTAATGCCTCTCGAGGTAATAAACCCCCAGGTTCAGGCCAACCAGTTCCAGGGACAAATCCAGCATCAATACAATCAATATCAAAAGAAATATATACACAGTCAGTTCCATCAGTAGCTTTTTCAATCGCAAAATCAGCAGCCTCTTTTAACCCCATTTCACAGATATCAGTAACTGTTAAAACATTTGTACTTCGTTCCCTGCAAATTTTTACTCCCTCTCTTGGTACTTGCCAACCTCCAATTCCTAATTGAACAAGATTTTTTGCAGGTGCATTTTTCATATTAGTTGCATGAAACCATGGACAGGTATGCATTCTTTCATCTAGATCTGTTTCTTGAGTATCTACATGTCTATCAAAGTGAATGATCCCTACTTTTTTATCTCCTAAGTGGCGACAAACTCCTCTAACTGTAGGAAAACCTATTGAATGATCTCCACCTAAAATAATTGGGAATGCACCACTAGCAAAAATATGAGCCACCCCCTTTGAAATTTGATCAAAACTTTTTTCATTATTAGCTGGAATTGTAAAAATATCTCCTAAATCACAAATAGAAATCTGCTCTCTCAGATCCACTCCCATTTCGTAATTATAAGGAGTATAAAGAGCAGAAATTTTTCTTATTCCTTGAGGTCCAAATCTTGTCCCTGGTCTATAAGTAGTTCCAGAATCATGAGGAACACCAACGATCGCAACATCATAATTTCCCACTTCATTTACATTTTCAACATATGGAGCTTTCATGAAAGTATTGATACCTGCAAAATGGGGTAATTCTCCTCTTGAAAATGTAGATATATTTCTATCGACAATACTTTTTGCTCCTTCTAAACCATATTCCTTTGCTCGGGCAACCTCGTTTTCCCATCCATTCAGAGGTAATTTTGCTTCTTTTTCTAAAGCATCCATTCCTTCGCTAGGATGTTTCCTTGTAAAGTCTTGATTTTTAGATGATTCAATAGTCACAAATTTAAAATTCTTTTTTTCACTTATTTCAATATTGTCAATAAAAATTAAAATGAACCATAAACTTGCTTAAAAAGTACCTCATTGGAACATTGTTAAATAACTTTTCGCAAAAATCAGAAAAATAACTCCATTTAAAAAGCCAGCTTTTATTGCTAAAAAGCTGGCTTAATTACAAACATATTTATTAAATAGCGTAATAAACGACAGAAGACGTAATTAATTAATAGGTATTAGATATTTTGTTTTTCATATTTTCAATTTTATTGATTAATTCATCTAACCATTCTGTATTATTTTGCTCTTGTCTTTTATGATGCTGTCTACTTTGAGTACTCATGAAACTCTTATATTAAATATAGTCCATTAAATATACCTTCTAAAATTAAAGGAATCAATAAGCAATAGTACCAAATCGATTGATAAGACAAGCTTTAGTAGCATTTCATACAAATCTAGCCATCACATATTATCTAAAAAAATCTAAATCTCTTCTATTGAGTATTTTCTACGATGTTTTTATTTGCGATTCTAAGTTGAATTGGGATAGATATAGGTCTTCATATGGAAAAATCATTTCTAAATTTCATTTATTGGATCTTACTAAAGTCAGCTGAATGTTACTATGGCGAATCAATGAAAACAGAAATTCCATATACGCCTTATTTTTAGATCTACTGGAGTTTATTTTTATTATTGCAACTATACTTTTAGCTTTATTAATTTAAGATCTAACTTCTTCTCACCCAATCAGGAGATCCACTAAACCAATCAGCAAGATCATCATTTTTGGGATCGAAATGATTTTCAGTTTCTAAACCATCAAGGCCAAGATTCTGGATAAGTCCATTTATTCCATCTGTTTTTTGCTTACCATATCTTCTTAAGCTATTAGCTTTCTTAAGCCATGTCCATATAGTTGAATTATGTTTTGCAAACTTTTCTACATAAATTCTTTCTTCCAATGCGACAGGTTCATCAAGTGAAATCCTCTTTACAATATCCTTAATTTTTAAACGAGTCTTGTTTGTTAGAAACATATTTATAAAAGAAGTTAATGTTTTATAAAAGTTTTTTTTATGAATGTCTTGTCAATCTTTATTTCAAGAAAAAGTATTTTTTAGGAGCTTTTCAAGGACGAATATATTTATTTAACAACAGGTATATTTGTTTGGTAAAAAAGACTACTTATTTCGATTTATATAACTTATATAAAATAACTTCTGCATAAGTTTCTCTATATAATTTAAGATTTAATTTATAAAAAGAATTAAGAAAAAATTTACATTAATAGTCGATTTAAATTGATGGGCTTTAGCTTCTCATAGAAGATTTATACAAAAACATAAAAAGTTAATTCAAGTACTGACAGATATAAAAAAAATAAATACTATAAGTCTAAATAATTTTATAGAAATTTAAATTCATGGTCAAGAATTTATTCATCGCATTAGCTTTTGCATTAATGCTTATCATTCCAGGCATTTCTATAGCTGCAGAATCTCCTGTTGATGTACAAGAAATCTTCACCTCTTCAGAAAACATTGATGGAGATAGTTTTAAGTATCCAAGAGGAAAAGCTGAAATGCGTTTGATTAGAGTAGAAGTTGAAAATGGAGCAACGATACCAATGCACTCTCATCCTGTACCTTTGCTGGGTCATATTGAAAGTGGTGAATTAACGCTTGCCGAAAAGACAGGTATTAGTAAAACCTTTAGGGAGGGGGATTCATTCGTTCTCTCAGCGAATACTCCTGCTCATACAATGGCAAATAATGGTAATTCTTCAGCAGTTATGTGGGTTGCTGTGGCTTCAGCAGAAGGTATACCTACGTTGAATCCTGAAGAATAAATCAATTTGATTAACTATCGAAAAAAGGAGTAACTAGCTCCTTTTTTTTTACTTGGCTAATTAAATACTAAGGGAAGATTTAACTTCCTCTGCTTTAATAAAGTATTTTGGAATTAAATGAGCTGACTCAATGGAAGAAGAAAGAAAAAAGTTAGAAAAGTTGTATCAAGAACTAAATGAAGAAGATACTGTTATTAAAAAATGGAATCAGGCACTTATTCCAAAAGCAATATTATTATTCCCTCCAATAGCTTTTGCTTTAACTTTTCTGAAAATAAATACTGGTAAATCAATCCTAGATTTACTTGGATTTGTATTCATCGGGGGTTTATTAGTTTCTGGAGGTGTGTTTTTAAATTATCTTTTATCCAAAGGTAAGTAATGAATAAATTTATTCTTATAAATAAAGAAAGAAATAGGATAAAAATCTTTGAACCATTTGAAGATGTATCTAAACCTAGTCGTAGTATTAATGCAATGATGATCTCCTATGGATGTGTTTATAAGAGAAGTAGTAAACCAGTTATGAAAGGTAGCAGAGTTGAGACTATAGAAAATGCGAGAAAGGAATATAAGGAACTATTAGAGCAGGGTTGGAAAAAGACCAGAATTTTTAGAAGTTTTTTTTAAACTTCCCAATCTATGTCATAATCTTCATCTATATCTTTTTCCCAAACCCTGGCAAGTTCTCTTAGTAGAGTTTTAACCTCCATATCTGTTGCCCCAGATTCATCTTGAAACTTGGAGCAAATGACCTTAATTTCGTCATAAGCTTGCTCAAGCAATATTGTTTTCAGATCTGTATTCGTCATCATTTTAGAAAGTAAAAAAATCCACCAACAAAAGTACTTCCTACAAGAAGTAAGACCATAAGAAGTGCAATTAATTTTGGTAAACTTCCAATCATTTAAGACTTAATTACCATTGCAATTTTAGAACGACTGTCAATTATTCCAAAAAAGTCTGGATAAAATAATTTATTTCTATATTTTTTTTCCAAACTTTCTTTGACTTATATTGTTCGATAAACTAAATAAAATGCTTTGAATTTGGCTGGCTTTCGAAAAAGTAAGCAAAATGCCATACCAGCCAGCACAATACCAGCAGTACTATTTCTCGCAAATTATAGCCAATGACTGAACCTAATTACTGGCTAATGAAAAGTGAGCCAGTCTAGCTATTACTAGGATTTCAAGAATTCTAAATTTTCTATTCACACTTTATTCACACTTTTACAGAATAAAAAACAAACCGATATTGCGTTCGGTTCGAAGTAATAAAACCCGTAAACTATTAATCTCTTTTGATAAATAGCCTTTAAATAACAAAGACACAAAGCACAAAAACTACATTAATTAGCAAGCTAAGTGTCTTGGAAGTAATCTTCATTAATAAAAAAGGTTTTTGTACTCGTGTGCAGGAGTGCGGGGTTAACCTTGAAACCGCTAGGCTCAAGTCCTTACAAAAAGGACAAGTCCTTAGACCACTTATACCGATAAAATATATTCATAACAAGTTTTGGGAACTTGATTCACTAGCTAAAAACTAAAGCATTCCAAATCCCTTAATTCTTTTTTCTGATTTATATCCTGCTTGTAAGAATTGAGTATTATCAGTCCCTACATCATAAAGAGTATAATTTTTTCCTGACCCAATACCAATAACAGCTTTTTGCGGAACTTTCTGCTCTTTCTTACGATTTCCATTTAAATCTTCTACTTCAGAATTAACAGTTCCCTCTGTCAATTCCAAATGAAACTGTTGTTTGCTTCTTGCAGTAAATAATCTGTTTACCTGAAGACGTGTAAGTCGATCAAGGAGTGTCAGTGGGGGTGTATCTAGTGTTAAATTTTCGCCAATATCTTTTGAGCTTCCGTGAATTAAACCACAATCAAGTTCAACAAATCCAAATTGAAGTGCTGCTATCCAATCAAGAAATGATTTGTCTACAGCATTAGTAAGAGACTTAACTACTTCTTCACCCTTATTTATTCTCAAAGCTTCAGCTCTTTGATCCCCACGGTAACCGCTTTCCAATAGGATTTGTTCTTCCCACCAACCATATATACACCATGGTTGTAAATCATTACTTTTTGGATTAATTAACCTATGGAGAAGCCTATTACAGTTTTTTTCAGGACCTATCATATCCCCTAAAACAAAAAGACTTATATTACCTGGAGTTTTTTTTAAGTCTTTTTGAATAAGTTCATAAGTATCTAGATCCCCTTTAAGACCACTTACGAGTGCCCAGCGTTCTATCATCTTTCACAAACATGAGATGCATCTTCAGCTTGTTCTGCAAATTCGAATCCATTTTTTAACCGCCATGCAAAAATCGGAGGAAGACCGGCATCTATTATTGCTTTACAAGTAAGTTCAATATCATATTCCACTTCTCTAATTTTTACTTCATTAGTGACATCGTTATGAATAACATAAGTAGCTTTAGTTCCTCCATGTCTTGGCTCTCCAACTGAACCTGCATTTACTATTCTTCGCATCGGCAATTGAATTTCTTTTTCTTGAGTATCTTTGAGAACAGCGTTTTTGATCTTTACAGCAATTGAACCATCTGCTAATTCGCGAATATAAGGTTGGTGAGTATGACCACAAAATAGAATCTCTGCTCTGGCATTTTCAACTCTCTCAAGAGCTGCGAATGCATCCATATCGGGTAGAAGATATTCATGTTGACTATTAGGACTACCATGAACAAAAAGACACTTATCTTTACGTATTGAGTAGGGTAGATTAGCTAGATAATCCTTATTTTCTTTAGTTAATTTATCCGTAGTCCATTGATGAGCAAAATGACCTCTTTTTTCAGCAAGCTGAGAAGGATAACTACAATCGCAAGCATCTAATCCATCAACAACATCTTCGTCCCAACATCCCTGACAAGTAGGAATTTCTTTATCTCTTATTAACTCAATAACCTCATTAGGTTGAGGACCATAACCCACTAGATCTCCAAGACAGGTAATATTTGTAATTCCTTGGAGTTCAATATCTTTTAAGACAGCCTCTACTGCAGGTAGATTTGCATGTAAACATGAGATGACAGCTTGATTCATTTTTAAGTTAACGGCGAGCAGTTTGTAATTGTGAATTTCTAAGTGAAGTTTGATGATGATCTAGTACAGCATCATTAAGAAGGCAATTATGAATCGTTGCTTTTATTGACTCGAAGTTTAAATTTTTCCCTTGTATAACAATTTCAGAACATCTTTCTGGTCTTCCATTAAGAGGAGCAACTTGGTTTAATGTTTGATATTGAGATCCTTGCTGACTGACTATCCAATTAAACAAGATGTAACGCCCATCTGGTAAGTTCATTAATGCTTTGGCTCTATATACATCCCCATAAGCACCATTAACTAATTCAAACCAAAAAGTATTCAAGCTTGCAGGATCCCAAATATGCTTTTGAAGATCAAGGCTTATTGATTCAATTGCTCTAAAATCTAAAGTATCTTTAATTGATAATTCTGGATCTCTGCCAAAATGAAGATATCTATTTGGCTGGAGATTATATTTTTCAAGTTCATTAATAATTCTCAGATCAACTCCATTAATACCTTGAGATTTAGGTGTAAAAAATTGTGGAAATTCAATAATAACTAAAATGTTTTCTTTATCTTTCTCTAATATTGAGTTTGAAATAGATAAGTCTAATAAGTTAGGAATTTGATCTTTCAAAAAAGCAAAATCAATTTTTGAATTTATAGCTTGCTCTAAATTAATTTCGGAATATCCTCCAAGACGTAAGTAACCACAATTACCAGGATAATTCTTGAAAGTATTTAGTATCCAATTTGTCTTACCGCATCCTGGCGAACCTGATATTAAACAGACTTGACTCATAAAAAAATACTACCTAATGTATAAAATTTACATCAAAATGAAAATGAAAATCATTTTTGTTTTGGATTTTAAATATTTATTTTGTGATTTAAGTGATAAAAACAATATTATTAAGAGAATTAATTACTCCATACCAAGCATCACTTTCCTAAATAGATAATTTGATGGATAATGAACCTAGATTTGAACGTTTTTAGTTTTCTGTTCACACATTGTAATTTTCTTATAACTAATTGATATGACTGAAATTAATTACTGGCTAATGAACCATGTACCAGCTTGATATAACTAGGTTTTATGAAATATATAAAGTTTTATTCTAGCAAAATTCTAGCAAAACTAGTAAATATAAAACATCCATTGAGGTAAAGATTTAGGGTAATTTGAGATTGACAGTCGATCTAAACTTAGAGGGATAAAACCCTCTTTTTTTTGATGAGAAACAAATTTAAAAGATCAGCTTTTTTTGATATGTCTGATGACCTTTTCTATCGAATATCATTAATAGGATTTTTAGTTGTTTTTAGCTCAATGGTATTTTTCCTAACGAAATATAGAGAAAAAAAAGTTAATAATATAAGCCAGATTTCCATAACTGAACAAATTTAATTTTTAAAGCAGTAATGCAAAGATTTATAATTTCACCGTTATTTGCTTTATCTAGGTTTTTTATAAATATTTACGGAATATTTTTAAAGTTTTTTCTTCAATTAAATGGTGGTTATTGGTCAAGAATTGGTTTAGCCGAAAATATTACAGAGGAAAGAATAAAAAAAAGAAGATTTTATATCCTGCCTTTTTATATTCTTCTAGCTTTATTGTTTGGATTACTATCTGCTCTATATTGGTATTTTGTTATTCTCCATGTGCCACTTTCAATAGAAAGATATTTAAGTCCATTGAATAACAATATTGCTTTAATAATTGCTTTTGCTACTTTCTTTGGTTGGCTTTATATTCTTTGTAAAACAAACAAATAAAATGCTTACAGAGAGATGATGTGGTCCGCGGATTAAAGATTTAATTAATCATGATTAAATCATTCTTAAGGATTCATGCAAAATATTTATGACCGATTAATTTGTATTTACGACAGTTCTGGTGATCGACTCGACCAAGGTTGACCAACTAGATCTTCACTAAGCCATGGTCTGCAACACCAAGGTAAATTAACTTATCTAACCTTTACGGTAAAAAAGTTAAGTGATCAGAAATTAATCTTTCGGGATTAATTCTGAACTATCTTAAAAATAAAGTCGTTTGTAAAGCATGAAGAAGTGAGTAATCACTTTTACATTCAAAAATAATTTCTAAGAAAATTCTTAATCTGATTATTAAATAGATCTCATTTCTGTCGTCACCATTTAAAAAAAGATCTGTAAAAGGGTCTTTTTTTATGTCTTAAATTTTATTTATTTACTGTTAATCCACAAATAATTAAATATTTTTATCTCGCTCTTTCGCGATAAGTTAATGCTTTTTCAAAAGTAAAAAAGAAATTACAAATGCTATTCAATGCAACCAACAAAAGAACTACTGATCTTCCATGTTGATTTAATTGAAGTGATCTTTGAGTCATACTTTTAATAATCTTCATTGTAATCGGATGGACTACCAGTTAAAGAACAAACAACTGATTCCTCTTTTTTCATTTCTTTTATTTCCATTATTGGTCTGCCCATTTTCTTAAGAACATCTATATCTTCTTTAGTCTGACAGCGAGCAATTATATTCCCTTTTTGATCAAAGCAACTGTAGTAAGTCATTTTATTAAATGCAATTTAAAGTTTATGGTTGTTTCAGTTGCAGCAACGCAACCGACTCATGACACCCATATTTCTATTTTAGGTCAGCCATAGATTTAAATGGCTAAAAAAACATACCTCTTTCCGTACCTAAATGTTCCTCAAACCGCACACATTAGATACGCAGTGTTTTAGTCAAATCAATTAGAACAAAGAGGTAGTTAAACGAATATACAAAGGAGAATTTATGAGTGGAGATTTTGAGACTCTTGAAATTAATCAACCAAAAATTAAATATTTAAAACCAGAAGATAATACAAAATGGTTAGACAAATTAATTAATAATATTGAGGACTTGAAGAAGAAGATATCAAAAGATTCTTAGAAATTTAAGAAAGAAACTTTTTTATTTGATCTTTAGTTTGAATGAAAAGAAATTCAAAAAAGAATTTAAATTTTGTATTTAAGGTAACCGCTTTTTTGTGAGAATTATTCAGAATAGGATTCCGACTATTTTTTATGGAAAAAAATTTAGATGAAAATTCTTATAAAAAAAGAATTGAAAATATAGAAAAAGGAAAATCTTATTTAAAAAGTAATGGATTTTTCAAATCAAAATCCAATCTATTCGAAGACATACAAAGATTTATCTATAAAAGGTAATTTAAAAAATATTTTTTACTTTTGATTAATTAAATCTCTCCATAAGCAAGCCATCACATAAAAGAAAGAAAGACTTGAAAAGGTAAAGAGAAAAAAAGAATGGGTCAATTTTCTATAACTAAATTAGACCAAATAATCCTGCAGTAAAACCAACAGCCGAAAAGAATGTGAAATCAATCAAATCTCTTGGGGCAGAGTTCATAAATAAACCAATTTGAGTCATGATTTTATGACTTGAGAGAATCTTTTAAATCAAACTTTTCAGCTTTTTCAATTTGACACTCAGTATCATCTTCAGCACATTTGATTTCAGCTTTTTTGTTCATTTGGCTACTACAACCGCCTGCTATAACTGGTAAACCGGTCGTAGCCGTAAAACCAGTTAAACATGCAAAAGCTATATAAGGAAAAAGTCTTTTCATTTAATTGTTACTTTATGTAAACTTATTATGTTACATAAAAAGCTCAAGTGTGAGTAGCTGATAATTCGCGTGCACCCTATACCAATCATCTAAAGTGATTTAGCAAACCTATGAGTTTTATATTTATCTGAGTATTTTTACTTATATGTTGAGTTGAAGACTTTAGATAATTAATGTTTGTTTTGGGTTTATATATAAGTCATGGATAAAGAACATTTAATTGATTTAATATCTAATAGCATTATTTCTGAGATTAAAGATCTCGAAATTAATGAGGAAAAATTGATTGCAAATAATTATTTAAATAATCTGAATTTAAATCAGCTTAGAATAATTTCTAAAGAATTTATTTTGTAATTTTTATTGAATATTTATTTAAATAAATGAGATTTTCTTTACTATCATTTGAATTTTAATAAGTTAATACCTTTTAATTAATATGAATGATTCAGAAGAATTTAAACCTAGCCTTAAACAAATAAATGAGGATATCAGACCTACATGGGAAGATATCAAAAAACAATCAGAAGTTTTAGTTAACAAACTTGGTTGCCCTAGATCATTTGTAGGAGGGATGCTTCATGCAATAGCAAGCGACTTCTCTGATATGAAAACTTGGGAATAAATGAAAAACTTATTACTTACACAACTTTTCAAACTATTCAAAAAAAGCACTTTTCTCTTATCACTAAATCAAGACTCGTGCCCTGTTTTAGATGCTGAAGACATAAAAAAGCAAGAACAGAAAGAAGCTATTGAAAGGTTGTACCCGTAAACTTTTAACAGAAATGTATCAGATCATATATACGATGCAGCACGGTCCTATGCACCCCCATGCCACCCATTACTTTCCTAAATTGTGACTTTGATGGATAATAAACATATAAAAAAAATCTGATTCTAGCAAAATTCTAGCAGATAAATTCCTTCAATTCCCTTGATATGACTGAAGAAAATTTTTGGCTAATGAAGAGTGAGCGCGACTAGCTATTACTGGGATCTCAAGGAATCGTAAATTTTTACCCAAACTTTACCCAAACTTATAAGCTTCTTTTTCAGCCTGTTCCTTTGTATCAAATAGCATTGGCATTTTCATTTCTTTTTCAATAGGTTTATTAGAACAACCTAATGAAAGAATTGACATAAAAAGAAAAGGAATAAAAGAAATAAAGTGTTTCAAAATTAATTAATTAATCAATGAAGTTTAGTATTAAATATCTTTGGAAATATGTTAAAGCTAATTTATTTACATCTTTAATATTGATTGACACTCGATCTAACCTCGACCCTACTTTTTTAGATAAAGTACCTATATTTTCTTGTTGATTTAAAAGTTATTATTTTTGCAAATAACGGGATTAAAAAAATGATGAAACTTGCGATCATTTTCTTACCAATTGTCTTTGCACTTATATGGGCTCTGTTTATTGGGTTAAGAATAAATAGAGTAGAAACTAGAGATGGAAAGAGAAAATTAGTTAATTATTAAAGGATTTTCCTCAGATAACAATCTTATTTTTATCTAGTTATTCAAAATCTTCTCCGGTTTGACATTCACCTTCCCTTTTCCAATAGTCCTCATATTTTAAATTTCTTTTTTGATAATCTAATGCGTTCATGTTCTTATCGAGTATGGCAAAAGGAGAATTAGTAAATTTCATGGCATAACACCTCTAAAAAAAATAGTTTATTGAATATCTAATAGATATGAGATTTTATTTATCTCAAGTAACTAGATCCTCTATAAGTAAGCTTTATTTTTTTCTCTTCTTGGCTCTTGCAATATACGAAAGATTTGCCGTTAAAATACATGTTTACCATGATGCAGCTCCTTGTCTTGATCAAGTCCCCGTCCTATGGCTTGATTCGTACTGCGGTCTATCTAATAGTAGATCGGACGATTTGGTAGCATTTACTACACTTTATTTATAGAGTATTTATACTCAGTTGTCAACCCTTAAGATTAAAATTCTCAGTCGCAATAGACTAAACAATGCTGATTAGTTGGATGTTCTCTACATTCCCTCTTCCAATAGTCTTCAAATAAATGGTTATCTCTATCAAGATTTCTTGTTATTTCTTCCATTCTGTTTCCAGCATAATTAAATGCTTTTAGGTATCTTGGAAGGATTGTGAATTGATTGAATAGTTTCATTTAGACCTCCATGATCTATACTTATATTGTCCTCCTATAGCCTTGAAATTTATAGGTCGGTTTGAGGAACTATTAGGTACGGGAAGAGGTATATATTTTGAATCAAAAAATACTTAAGCAGTCCTAAAATTAATACATGGTTGCCATGAGGCAGTTGAAGGGATACAACAGAAGCCAACCATAAATTATTAGAGATCAATTCAAGATTTAAAACACGCTCATTATTTAAAAAGAAACCTTCTCCACTATAGATAAAACTAAAATAAATCAGGATTTGAAAACAATGTAATCATAGATACCAACAGGTATTTAACTAATTGATTATATATTTAACTCACGAGTTAACCCGTTCCAATTTGTTGACTCTGAGGTTTTACCGTTGATTCCTTATCTTCTGAAAGTTGTTCCTTGCAGCTTTAGATTCAAAAACGGTCTTTATTTAATCTAAACCATGCAAAAGAAAATCGTAAAAAAATATGCTGAATTAATGCATCATGCGCAACAAGCTACTGGAAGAAAAGAAGCAGTTAGACTAATACATAAAGCAGCAAAGTTAAAAACTAAATTTGATAATTACGAGATGATGTGATCATCTACAAAGCAATTTTCCCAAATAAGAATGTCATTGTTAAATAAATTCTCGATTAAAGATATCATTCTCTCAAGTAAAGAGGCATATCAAAAGGAACTCAAGAACAAAGGTGTGGGTTCAGATATAGGTAAGTCATTATTTAATAAATTCTCGATTAAAGATATCATTCTCTCAAGCAAAGAGGCATATCAAAAGGAACTCAAGAACAACGGTGTGGGTTCACAAATAGGTAAGTCATTATTTAGTAAATTCTCGATTAAAGAAATCATTCTCTCAAGCAAAGAGGCATATCAAAAGGAACTCAAGAACAAAGGTGTGGGTTCAGATATAGGTAAGTCATTATTTAATAAATTCTCGATTAAAGATTTTTCCTTCAATATTTCCAACAGATAAGCGTAATTTATAAAGGGGTACCGTCATGATATATAGAGGAAAGGGGTACACTTTCCTAAATAGAAACTTTGTTGGATAATAAATTTATACTAGAAAAGTTTGGGTAAAGCCTCATGGAAGCCCAAAAAATCGCCCAAATCCCTTGATATGACTGAAGAAAAGTTTTGGCTAATGAAGAGTGAGCCTGATGCCTATAGCATAGATACTTTAAAAAATGACGGTGTAACTTTATGGGACGGAATAAGAAATTATCAGGCTCGCAATTTTATGAGAAAAATGAATAAAGGAGATAAAGTTTTTTTCTATCATTCGAACTGTAAACCCCCAGGTATTGTAGGACTCATGGAGGTAATAGATCTAAATATTGTTGATCCTACTCAATTTGATAAGGATTCGAAATATTTTGATCCAAAATCGAAACCTGATAATCCGAGATGGGATTGTGTAAAAGTAAAATATAAATCTAAGTCAGATAAGATTTTAAGTTTACCTGAGTTAAAGATTTTATTTAATGAGGATGAGTTATTAGTGGTAAAAAAAGGAAATAGGTTATCTATTTTACCCGTAAGAAATGATATTGCAAAAATACTTATAAAAAAAATATAAAAAATTTTTAGTTCTTAAAATTCATTGAAAACATATTGCCAATATAGAGTCTCGTTAAATCCCTATTTTGAAATCCTTTTTGCATCAAAAATCCTGCAATAGCAGCTTGTAGTATCCTGTATTGATCCCAGTTAGGATGCTCCTCAACAAATTTTTTCATAGCCTTTTGAAGATTTTCTTGAAGTTCACATTTGAAACTTATTACTTCATCTTTATGAATTAAAACTTTTGAATTTTCTTCGTAATTGAACTCTTGCATATTGAAAAAACTAGTTAAAAATTAAATCTACAAAATTTAGTTTTCTCCAAAATCACTAAATCGTCAACAAGGGTTATAAAGAAACAGTCTCAGGTCATAGAATAATGAGAATCCGTTCATATAGAAGGTTTTCAAGGAAATTAATTTTGTAAAATTAAATCTTGCCGAAATATAAAGATTTATATAAAATCAGAAGTTTTCCACAAACTATAGATCAATAGATATGTTTAAAAAAAATGCTGTGGAAAAGTTGTGAAAAAAAAATTTTTTAAGGGGAAATATTTTCTAAAATTTCCAATTTTTTTTATCTTTTAATCCATTGATTCCCACATTTTTTTTATTTCATAAAATAAATTTTGCGCAATTGGTATCGGCCAATACATTTCGAAGGATCTAGTTTGGTCTTGGCTTTCAAAGACAAACCTTAAACTCCATTCATTCTTTTTTCCCTCTAACTGAATAAACCAAGGAAGTTTTTCTAATTCTAAAGTGATAGACTCTTCATCCATTAGTTGATCTTTGGTAACTAATAATTGTTCATTAATTTTTAAGAGTAGAAGGTAAAGTGAATAGAATTCACTTTTTTGTAACTCAATTGACCAATTATCAACACTAATCAAAAAGCAAAATTTGCCTTTTTTAAAATCTCTAAGTAATCTCCATCTTTTTTGGTCTTTTACCAAAATTAGCCTGGAAGTAAATCTGGTTGATCTTGTTCATCGCTTAGTTCAATAATTGACCTTTGAACGGGTTTAATAGTTGACTCCTCTAATAAGCCATCAAAATCATCAAAACGCCTTTGCTTAGCTCTGAAAGCAATTTTCACTGTAGTTAAATATCTATTAGTTGATTTTCTTATCAAACTCTCACCTCTCTTTGCAAGATCATTAGAATCAATTCCTGCATTATTAGATATGTTCATTAAAAAAAATTTTTTACTATAAAATATATCTTACAGTTTATTCGACCGTTTCAAAACATAAATTACAAAAAGAACTTAATTTTTTTTAAATAATTTCATATGGAAGAAAGTTTATCTGGAACACTTGCTATTGATTTAGGGAACACTAATACTGTTGTAGCTTTTCAAGATCAAAAAGATATAAATTCTGTTTTAGTTGAAATACCGAATATTACATCTTCTCCAGGAGTTATTCCTTCAGTAGTTTGGTTCGAGGAACCTTCAAATATTACCAGAATAGGTATGGGTGCTCTAGAGATGAGGGATAACTCAAATTCTGATTTATTTTTTCATTCGAACTTTAAAAGATTGATTGGAAATTCTATTGAAAAAAATAACCAAAAAAATATTTTAAACCCACATGAATGTGGCGAAAAATTTTTTCAAATTTTGTGGGCAAACATTCCGCACAAGTATGAGATCAAAAGACTTGTTTTAACTGCTCCTATAGATACATACAAGGGATACAGAGAATGGTTAGTTAACCTTTGCGAGGATATTTCTGTAGATGAAATAGCTCTTGTTGATGAGCCTACTGCGGCAAGTTTAGGAATAAATAAACCATTTGGCTCAAAAATTATGACATTAGATATTGGAGGAAGTACAGTCGATATGAATATAGTCAAATTAGAGGGAGGAGAAGGAAAATCTGGTCCAATAGCTGAATTATTAAAATTTAATGGTAATAATGTAAGCTCAATTTCAAAACAGAAAATAAGGTGTGCTGAGATAATTGGGAAAACAGGATCAAAAATTGGTGGGAAAGATATTGATCAATGGATAGTTGATTATTTCATTCCAGGTAATAATTTTGCCAAAAATCTTTTTAATGCAGAAGCGATAAAATGTAAACTAAGTTCATCTGAAGTCAAATATGAAGATAAATATCCCATAAAATTATTTACTGAACAATCTGAAGAAAAAGTTTTTTACCTTAGTAAAGAAATATTCGAGAAAATACTCATTGAAAATAATCTTCTTAATCACCTTAACTCCTTACTAAAAGATTTACTAAATCAAGCAAGAGGAAAATTTTGCTCCCTAAACGACTTAAATTCAATTATTTTGGTTGGAGGGGGAACTCAAATACCGTTAATTAAAGAATGGATAACAAAAAAAACTTCCAAAATTCAAATAGAGTCCCCACCTCCTATTGAATCAATAGCTTTAGGAGCTTTAGCAATGACCCCAGGAGTAAAAATTAAAGATATTTTAACCAAAGGATTATCTATAAGACTATTAAATAAGAGAGAAAAAAAACATTTCTGGCATCCTATTTTTTGCAAAGGTCAAACATGGCCAACTGAAAACCCATTTAAACTTATCCTTCAAGCAAGTAAAAATAATCAGGAAACATTCGAAATAATAATTGGAGAAACAAAAAAAGAAAGATCATATGATGTGATTTTTGAAAATGGATTACCAAAGTTATCAGAGGTTCAGAATGAGGAAGAAATTATTACATGGGACAAAAAACCACTCAAAATCGTTTTAAAAAATAAATTGAATATTGGAGAAGATAGCTTAAAACTTTTTTTTAAAATCACTAAAAGTGCTGATTTATTAGTTAAGTGTTTTGATATCAAAGATGAATTTATGGGTGAATATAATTTAGGCAATATCTTCTAGAATAAGCTAATCAAGAAAAACCCCTTCTTCATTATCAATATTATTTAAACGCAAACTTATACTTTCATTTTTACTTGTTGATACTTTTTTACCACAAAAATCTGGTTGAATAGGTAATTCTCTATGTCCTCTATCTACCATTACTAATAACATTACTCTTTGAGGTCTTCCCCATGAATATAATGCATCCATTGCAGCCCTAATTGTTCTTCCTGTATAGATTACATCATCAATTAGTAGAATTTCTTGATTCTCAATAGGTGTTGGAATATCAGTAGCCTCTATTAGGCGAGTTCCAACTCTATTTTGGTCATCTCTATAGAAAGTTGGATCAATTTTTCCTTTTCTAACCCTTACGCCTGTCTTAGAAAATAATTCCTTTTCTAGGACTTCAGTCAGCTCAATTCCTCTGGTCGGAATACCAACCAAAAGAAGGTTATCTAGGTCTTTAACTTTTTCAATAATTTCGGAAGTTAAACGAGAGAGAGTTTTTCTAAGCTCAACTTCAGTAAGTATTACGATCTTTTTTGTTTTCTTGGGCATGATTTATCAATAAATAAAATTCGTACAATGTTTTCATAAAATTAGCAAAAGCTAACTATGTTAAATATAAATTGTTAAAGAGCAACGTTTGAAGCTAAATTTAAGGTTGGATCAGTTAAAAATGAATTTGATCTAAAAATGTCAAAGATTAGCAGCAAAAATATAAAAAGATTAAGCGTTCCTCAGAGCCCTGTAGTTCTTGCAATACTGGATGGTTGGGGATACCGAAAAGAGATACTAGATAATGCTATAAAAAATGCAAATACCCCAATCATGGATTCATTATGGCAAGCTTATCCTCACGCTCTAATAAGTGCTAGTGGATCAGATGTAGGTCTCCCAGATGGTCAAATGGGCAATTCAGAAGTAGGGCACCTTACCATTGGTTCTGGAAGAATAATACAACAAGAACTTGTAAGAATTTCAAATATAGTAAAAAATAATCAGTTAGGCTTGATTAATGAGTTAAATGAGTTGGCTAATTCATTAAAGAAAAAAAATTCTACTTTGCACATCACGGGATTATGTTCTGATGGAGGAGTTCATAGCCATATTGATCATTTATTAGGATTAATAAAATGGGCATCCGATAATGATATCAAAAAAGTTGCAATTCATATTATTACCGATGGAAGAGATACTCCCGCAAAAAGTGCTTCTAAATATATAAAGCAAATAGAGTCATGTATAAAAAAATTTAATACAGGTGAGATAGCTTCTATATGCGGAAGATACTGGATAATGGATAGAAATCTTTTATGGGATAGAACAGAAAAAGCATATTCTAATTTGACTGATCCAGATATTCAAATAACAAATATTTCTCCTCAGGATTACATAGAAAAAAGTTATATCAAAAACATAACAGATGAATTTATAGAGCCCATAAGAATGTCTGAAAACTATCTTAAAGATGGGGACGGTTTGATTTGCTTTAATTTTCGTCCAGACAGAGCAAGACAAATAGTAAAATCTCTTTCAGTAAAAAAATTTTCAGAATTTGAAAGAAAAAAATTTCCAACTCTTGATTTAGTTACTTTTACACAATATGATCCGAGCTTTCCCGTTAAGGTTGCATTTCCTCCTGAATCACTAAATAATTTTATCGGCCAAATAGTTTCAGAAAACGGGCTCAAGCAATACAGAACCGCAGAGACAGAAAAATATCCTCACGTAACATACTTTTTCAATGGCGGTGTAGAAATACCTTTACCAGGAGAAGAGAGACATTTAATTCCATCTCCACGAGTCGCAACTTATGATATGGAACCCGAAATGTCTGCTGAAGAATTAACAATTAGTTGCTCTAAAGCAATTAAAAGTGGAAACTATGCTTTTGTTGTAATCAATTTTGCTAACCCTGATATGGTTGGCCATACAGGTAACATGAATGCAACAATTAAAGCTATTGAAAAAGTAGATAAATGTATAGGTAAAATAGTTAATGCTACTGGTAAAATGGGTGGAAGCATTCTCATAACAGCCGACCATGGTAACGCAGAGGTAATGAAAGGAACTGAAGGAGAGCCATGGACAGCTCACACAACAAATAAAGTTCCATTAATTTTGATTGAAGGAGAAAAAAGAAAAATCCCAAATATGGGAAATGAAATTACTTTAAGAGATAATGCTGGCTTAGCAGATATTGCTCCAACTTTATTGCAATTATTAAATCTCCCAATACCCAGAGAAATGACAGGTAAATCTCTTATTAAAGAAATCGAGTTAAAGGGTTATAATAAAGTCGTTCAACATGTTTAAAGTTAATAAAAGTTTCTTAAGCAATGATTCAAATTCTTAGTTGGATATGGGTATTTTCTGGAATTTTTCTAATTCTCTTAGTTTTACTTCATAGTCCCAAAGGTGATGGTATGGGAGGAATAGCTGCGAGTGGAAGCTCAATGTTTAATAGCGCAAGTAGTGCAGAAGCGTCTCTAAACAAAATAACTTGGACTTTTTTAATTATATTTTTATCTCTTGCAATAATTCTAAGCGCTGGATGGATTTCATAAGGTTTGCATTAAAAAAGGGATCATTTTGATGATCCCTTAAATTAAAGTTAATTAACTTAATACTTATAAGTTAATAATCAAAGTCACCACCCATACCTGGAGCTCCAGTTGGAGCAGATGAGTCTTTTTTCTCCGGTAAATCTGCAACTATGCATTCGGTAGTAAGAACCATTCCTGCTATTGAAGCAGCATTTTGCAATCCTGAGCGAGTAACTTTTGCAGGATCAACTATACCGGCAGAGGACATGTCAACATATTCTCCTGTAGCAGCATTAAAGCCATCATTAAACGGTTTAGATTTTACATTCTCAGCAATCACCGCACCATTAGAACCAGCATTTTCTGCAATTCTCATGAGGGGAGCTGTCAATGAAGCTTCAACAATGTTAGCTCCAATTAATTCCTCTCCTTCTAAATTTTTATCTGCCCACTCTTTTAGAATAGGAGATAAATGAGCTAGAGTAGTTCCCCCTCCAGGAACAATTCCTTCTTCAACAGCTGCTTTAGTTGCGTTAATTGCATCTTCAAGACGAAGTTTCTTATCCTTCATCTCAGTTTCAGTAGCAGCTCCAACCTTAATCACTGCTACACCTCCAGCTAATTTAGCTAAACGTTCTTGAAGCTTTTCTTTATCGTATGAAGAATCTGTATCATCCATTTGCTGTTTAATTTGATCACATCTAGATTTAACAGCTTGCTCATTACCCTCAGCTACGATAGTTGTAGTCTCCTTATTGATAGTTATTCTTCTACCAGTTCCAAGCATGTCTAAGGTAGCATTCTCTAATTTCAATCCAGCATCTTCAGTGATAAGTTGTCCGTTAGTTAAAACGGCCATATCTTCAAGCATAGCTTTTCTTCTATCACCAAATCCAGGAGCTTTTACTGCAGCAACATTTAGGACGCCTCTTAGTCTGTTGACAACAAGAGTTGCCAAAGCCTCTTTTTCGATATCTTCTGCGATAATTACAAGTGGCTTACCAGTTTTAGCTATTTGTTCCAAGACGGGAACTAAATCTTGTACTAAGGCAATTTTTTTATCAGTAAGAAGAATGTAGGGTTCATCTAAAACAGCCTCCATTCTCTCTGTATCTGTTGCAAAGTAAGGTGAAATGTAGCCTTTATCAAAACGCATCCCCTCTGTAACTTCTAATTCAGTAGTCATTGATTTTCCTTCTTCTAAGGAAATAACGCCTTCTTTACCAACTTTATCCATAGCATTGGCAATCATTTGACCTACTTCTTCGTCGTTTCCTGCAGCAATAGTTCCACATTGAGCTATAGCATTGCTATCACTGATAGGCTTAGAATTCTCCTGAATTTTACCAACTAGAAATTCAGTCGCTTTATCAATTCCTTTCTTCAAGGTAATTGCATTAGCTCCCGCAGCAACGTTTCTCAACCCCGCTTTAACCATTGCATGGGCTAAAACAGTGGCTGTTGTAGTACCATCTCCAGCTGCATCATTAGTTTTGGAAGCAGCTTGTCTGATCAAAGCAACCCCTGTATTTTCAATGTGATCCTCTAATTCGATCTCTTTAGCGATTGTGACACCATCGTTAATGATCTGTGGAGCACCAAATTTTTTCTCTAGTACAACATTTCTTCCTTTAGGTCCAAGCGTTACAGCCACAGACTCAGCAAGGATATCGATCCCTCTCTCGAGCGCTCTACGAGCTTGCTCATTGTAAATAATTCTTTTAGCCATGTTTAGGCAGCAATTTTAATAATAAGTTTTAATAATTTTTGAAACAAATATTTCAGCCTACTACAGCTAAAATATCTTTTTCTGAGAGCAAGACATATTCATCTCCCCCCAATTTAATGTCTGTTCCAGCATATTTGCTGTACAAAACTTTGTCGCCAATACTCACTTCTGGAGTTTGTCGAGAACCATCGTCATTAAGTTTGCCAGGACCTACCTGAGCAACTTCTCCTACCTGTGGTTTTTCTTTAGCTGAATCAGGCAAAAGAATGCCACCAGCAGTTTTTTCCTCAGATGCGGAAACTTTGATAAATATTCTATCTCCCAGTGGTTTTACTGTAGAGACTGTAAGTGAAACAGCTGCCATAGATTAATGGAGGATCATGGTTGAGACGCATTGCGTCATAAAAATGGAAAGAGAAATTCTCAATCCGTATCATCAACAACATAATCTGAGAAGCGGCAATATAACCATACTCAAACTGTGCGGGTGGCCGAACCCATTTAACGGATCTACCCATAAGATGGTAGTATTTTCGGATTATATGCTGTTAAAAATCAGCTAACTATCACCAATCGATAAAAAATGGTAGCAACTCCATCAACTTCTTCAGAAACAAAAGGCGTAGTTCGTCAGGTAATCGGACCAGTTCTCGATGTAGAATTCCCAGCCGGAAAATTGCCTAAAATATTAAATGCACTACGAATTGAAGCGAAAAATCCTGCTGGACAAGAAATAGCGCTCACTGCAGAGGTTCAACAACTCCTAGGGGATCATAGAGTTAGAGCAGTCGCGATGAGTGGCACAGACGGTCTTGTAAGGGGCATGGAGGCAATTGATACCGGTGCACCAATTTCAGTCCCTGTAGGAGAAGCAACTTTAGGAAGAATATTTAACGTTTTAGGAGAGCCAGTAGACGAACAAGGGCCTGTTAAAACTGAAGATACTGCTCCAATTCATAGAGCCGCTCCAAAATTAACTGACCTCGAAACTAAGCCAAAAGTTTTTGAAACAGGAATAAAAGTTATTGACCTTTTAGCTCCATATAGACAAGGTGGTAAAGTCGGATTGTTTGGAGGCGCTGGGGTTGGAAAAACAGTTCTTATTCAAGAGCTAATTAATAATATTGCGAAGGAACATGGAGGTGTTTCAGTTTTTGGTGGTGTGGGTGAAAGAACCAGAGAAGGAAATGATTTATATGAAGAATTTAAAGAATCAGGAGTGATAAATGCTGATGACTTAACCCAATCAAAAGTTGCCTTGTGCTTTGGACAGATGAATGAGCCACCTGGAGCAAGAATGAGAGTAGGTTTGTCTGCACTTACGATGGCTGAACATTTTAGAGATGTTAATAAACAAGACGTTCTACTTTTTGTTGATAACATATTTAGGTTTGTCCAAGCTGGTTCTGAAGTTTCAGCTTTGCTTGGAAGAATGCCTTCGGCGGTTGGATACCA
>MWOS01000093.1 GCA_002026165.1 Prochlorococcus sp. HOT208_60m_813G15 | reverse complement strand
AATTTTGATTTAAAAAGAAATGTTTGGCGACTTAATCAAATTTCTCAAATAATAGATAATGAAATATATGTCAAAGGTGATCCAGCTATTTCTGATTTAGCAACGTTAAATAGGTTTCCAACCTTAATAGAAGCTAATCTTGTAAATTTAAATGGATCAAAAATAGGAGTTATTGCTGATTTTTTATTTGAAATGAAAACGGGTAAAATTATTTATTACTTGGTTTCTAGATCTAATCCTAAAATTCCAGGTTCTAGTAGATGGAAATTAAATATTGAAAATATTAATGATCAACAACCTGGATTGGTATTTTGTGAAATTAATTCTTTAGATGATTTATCTTTAATAAAGTCAAGTATTAAGAATGAATTTATGCAAAAAGGAAAAAAAATTATTGATAGATTTGATGATATGAAAAATATTGCTTCTAATAGATTAGAGGATTGGCTTGAAGAAGATGAAGATATTACCCAAAACTTAGATTTTAAAAGAAAAAGTTTTTATAATGATAATAAAACTTCCCAAACATTTAGTGAAAAAAAAGATGATCCTTGGATATAAAGAATGATAAATCTAGAAAATCATGATCTTTATGATCTAAATGAGGCACTAAAAGTTGAAAATTTAACACTTAAAGATTACGAAGAAATTTGTAAAAGATTAAAGAGAAAACCTAATAGAACGGAATTAGGCATGTTTGGCGTTATGTGGTCTGAACATTGTTGCTATAGAAATTCAAAACCTTTACTATCTAAGTTTCCAACTAAAGGTAAAAATGTTTTAGTTGGACCTGGAGAAAATGCTGGCGTTATTGATGTTGGAAATAATCAAAAACTTGTTTTTAAAATAGAAAGTCATAATCATCCCTCTGCTATTGAACCCTTTCAAGGTGCAGCAACAGGTGTAGGAGGAATTTTAAGAGATATATTCACAATGGGTGCAAGGCCAATCGCAGTGTTGAATTCATTGAGATTCGGAAATCTTGATAAATTATCAAATGTTGATTTACTGCGAGGAGTTGTATCCGGTATCGCTCATTATGGGAATTGTGTAGGTGTGCCGACTGTTGGAGGTGAAATTGACTTTGATGATAGTTACTCCGGAAATCCCTTAGTAAATGTTATGGCTTTAGGATTATTAGAAACTAATGAAATTGTTTGTTCTGGAGCGAAAAATATAGGATCACCAGTATTATATGTTGGTAATACTACTGGCAGAGACGGAGTTGGTGGTGCTAGTTTTGCTAGCTCAGAATTAACTACAACCTCATTGGATGATAGACCAGCAGTTCAGGTAGGTGATCCGTTTATTGAGAAAAGTCTTATAGAAGCTTGTTTGGATGCATTCAAAACAGGAGATGTAATTGCAGCTCAAGATATGGGTGCTGCAGGTTTAACATGCAGCAGTGCAGAAATGGCCGCAAATGGAAAATTAGGTATATTTATTGATTTAGATTTGGTTCCTTCTAGAGAAGATGATATGTCTCCATACCAATATTTATTATCTGAATCGCAAGAGAGAATGTTGTTTGTCGTTAGAGAAGAAAAAATTAATGATCTTATTGAAAAATTTAATAAGTGGGGATTATATGCCAAAGTAATTGGTCAAGTAATAGAAAATAATGAGGTAATTATTTCTCATAAAGGTAAAATTGTTGCCCAAATACCCACTTCTGCTTTGTCTGATGATACACCTGTCAATTCTCACAATGTGATAAATAATCCACCTGATTATCTTTTAAAGAAATGGAAATGGAAAGAAAATGATTTGCCAGAAATTTATGAACAAAAAATATTTTCATTGAAGGAAAATAAGAATTTTTCTTTTTCAGAAATCATTTTAAAACTACTCTCTAATCCCTCAATAGCTTCTAAACGATGGATTTATAAACAATATGACTCTCAAGTGCAGGCAAATACAGTTTTTAAACCTGGAAAATCAGATGCAGCTGTAATAAGACTTAGGGAACAAAATAAAAAAAATAAAAGAAAAGTTTTTTCTGGTGTCGCTGCTTCAGTTGATTGTAATAGTAGATGGGTTGCTCTTGATCCTTTCCGAGGAACTATCGCTGCTGTCGCAGAATCCGCTAGAAACGTTAGTTGTGTTGGGGCTGAACCATTAGCAATTACAAATAATTTAAATTTTTCTTCTCCGGAGAATGAAATAGGATATTGGCAACTCTCATCTTCATGCTCTGCAATTGCTGAAGCATGCAAAGTCTTAGAAACTCCCGTAACAGGAGGAAATGTTTCTTTATACAATGAATCTAAAAATAAAGATAATGTAATAACTCCTATCAATCCTACTCCAGTTATTGGAATGGTTGGGAAGATAGATAATGTTGAAAAAGCTATAAGTAGCGAATGGAAAAATATTGATGATCAAATCTGGTTAATTGGTTCTTATAACTCAGATATAACAATTGCAGCTAGTTCTTATTTGGAATATTTTCATGGAGAAATAACAGGTCGGCCTCCAAAAATAGATTTGCTAGATGAAAAGTTTTGTCAGAGTTTTTTAAGAAATGCTATTTCAAAAGGTTTTGTAGTTTCTTCCCACGATATCAGTGATGGCGGTTTATCTATAGCTTTAGCGGAGGCTTGCATTTTGTCAGGAAAAGGTGCAACGATAGAATTAAATAAAAAATTAGTTAGAGATGACAATTTATTGTTTGCAGAAGGAGGTTCTAGAATTACTTTTTCAATAGATAAAAAGAAAGAAAAAGAATGGCTTAATTATCTTAAAGTAAGTCAACTTAATTCTCAATCAAGCGTATATATAAAAAAAATAGGATATGTTTCAAGTGAAACTCTTAATATAAAAATTCAAGAAAAAAATATTTGCAATATTAGGGTTGAGGAATTAACCGAAAAATTTAATAATAGTATCTCAGTACACTTTTGAATATGAAAAAGTTTTTTCAACTATTAAAATTTTTAATAAATTAAGTTATGTGTGGAATAGTTGGAATCGTTTCTTCAGATGATGTAAATCAACAAATTTACGATAGTCTTTTGCTTCTTCAACATAGGGGTCAAGATTCAACTGGTATAGCTACAATGGAAAATACTATTTTTCATATCCATAAGGCTAAAGGTCAGGTAAGCACTGCATATAGAACTAGAGATATGAGGAATTTAATCGGCAAAATTGGTTTGGGTCATGTTAGATATGCCACAAAGGGATCAGCAGAAAGTGTTGAGGAAGCCCAACCCTTTTATGTTAATGCTCCTTATGGAATTGTTTTGATACATAATGGTAATTTGACCAATACCAGAGATTTAGAAAAACAATTATTTAATATTGATAAGCGTCATACCAATTCTTCAAGTGATACTGAAATGTTATTAAATGTATTTGCTACAGAATTGCAGGAACAGATTCATAATCAAGAATTACAACCTGATACTATTTTTGATGCTGTCAAATCTTTACATAAAAGAATTCAGGGATCATATGCTTCAATAGCATTAATTTCAGGACATGGCTTATTAGCATTTAGAGATCCTTTTGGTATTAGACCTTTAGTTATAGGAAAAAGAATTTCATCAATTACGAAAAAAAATGAGTGGATGGTCGCTAGCGAATCTTTAGTACTTGAGAATAACGATTATCAAGTAGTTAGAGATGTCGATCCTGGAGAAGCCATTTTTATAAATCTTAATGGCGAGTTTTTTTCTAAGCAATGTTCCGAAAATCCAGTGTTATGTCCTTGTGCTTTTGAATATGTTTACTTAGCTAGGCCAGATTCAATTATGAATGGGATTTCAGTATATAAGGCTCGTTTAAAAATGGGAGATTATTTATCTGAAACAATAAAAGAGACCATTAATTCTGGAGATATTGATGTAGTAATGCCTATTCCTGATTCTTCTCGACCTGCCGCTATGCAAGTCGCAAGACAGTTAGGTATAGAATATAGAGAAGGTTTTTTTAAAAATAGATATGTTGGTAGAACGTTCATAATGCCAGGTCAGCAGAAACGTAAGAAATCTGTAAGACAAAAATTAAATGCTATGAGTGCAGAATTCAAAAATAAAAATGTATTAATTGTTGATGACTCAATAGTTCGAGGTACTACCTCTAAAGAAATTGTTCAGATGGCTAAAGATGCGGGAGCAAATAAAGTTTTTTTTACATCAGCAGCACCTCCCGTTCGTTTTCCTCATGTTTATGGAATTAATATGCCAAATAAAGATGAATTGATAGCTCATGATAGAACTATAAGTGAAATTGCTGATCAACTCGAAATTGATAATCTTGTTTACCAAAGTGTTAAAAATTTACGCAAATCGATAATCAATGAATCTTCGATTAAAGATTTGGAAATGAGTTGTTTTACAGGTTCTTATGTAACAGGGACAGTAAATCAAGAGTATTTAAATTGGGTAGAAAATGAATATAAATCTTAGTCAAGAAAATTTTCAAGTCTAAAACAATTTTCAAGATATTCGTCAATTTCTAATTTTAACAATTCATTTAAGAGGTTTTTTTTATCAGACTTTAAATCTAATTTTTGGAAGTTTAATCTGGCTGATTTATTTTTATTAGTTTCAATATCAAGGTAATGTTTGTCGACAAACACTTTAAGGAAGTAATCGTTTTTAAGTTGGGTTTTTTCATTTAAGTATCCCAATCTGCACTCATTTGCACTATAAATTTCATTACTTTTTATACAAAAGATTTTTCCTAGCTTGGAAATTATATAGACATTTTGTCCTTCTTCAATTGGACAGCAAGAAACAATCTTTTCGGTTGGTAAAAGTTTTGTGATGATTAATCCTTGAGATTGTTTAGTACTTGGTGATAAGAATTTATTTGATAAATTAAATTTAAAAATTCTTCCTATTGAGGTTAAAATTATAAATTCTTTTTCTTTATTAAAAATAAATGAATCAATTGTTTTTGTATTATTTTTTAATTTTGTAATCGAGAAAGATCTATTGCTTTTAATCATTTCTTCATCAAATAAAACTTTTTTAAATCTCCCATCCGCATTTAAGATACATAAATAATTATCAATTCCTTTTGTAATCGAATGAAAATTGATAATTTCATTATGATTGATATTTCCAAGAATTTTATTATCTAATTTATATTCATTATTAATATTTGACTCCCAGTCAATATGAAAAACTTTACCGGTAAATGTGACTCCAATTATTTTTAATTTTTTGTCAATATTACATATAAATCTTTGAATATTTTTATTATCTATAATTTTGTTGACATCCTCAAATAATTTTTTGTAGTTATTAAAAATTATTTTTCTTACATATAGTCTATTATCTATTACTAACTTAGTCTTCTTGTTTATATATTCTTCTAATATATGATTATTAATTGTTTCTAATTCTTCATTTTGATTTATCTCTTTAAGTACTTTTGTTTTTCTTTTAACATTATATTTATTTTTTAAGATTAATAATTCTTCAATTAGTAGTTTAAGCAATAATTTTCTATTATTTAATATCTTTTGAAAATAATCCTTCTTTTTTTGTAAATTTTGAATATCATTGTCAATTTGTTTTTTCTCTAAATTTGTTAATTTTTTTAGTGGCATATCCAAAACTGAAATTGCTTGTTTTTCATTTAAAAGAAAATAATGGATTAATTTCGATTTGGCCTCTAAAGAATTTTCTGAGTCTTCAATAACCTGGATAATTTTTTTTATATTATTAGTGGCTTTCGATAAACCTTCTAAGATTTCTAGTTTTTCAACAGTATTTTTTAAAAAATAATTTGTTCTCTTTCTAATTGTTTCTTCTCTAAATTCAAGAAAAAAATTGAGATATTCTTTTAGATTTAATTGAACTGGTTTGCCTTTAATTAAAGTTAAAAATATTGCACCAAAATTTGTTTGTAAAGTTGTTTTTTTATATAAATGAGAAATTACAAAGTCAGCATTAGAGTCTTTTTTTAATTCTATTACAATTCTCATTCCATCTCTATCGCTTTCATCCCTAATATCTGATATTCCATTAATTTTTCCTGAATTTACGAGTTCTGCTAATTTTTCTATCCAGCCAGCTTTGCTTATTTGATAAGGAAGTTCTGAAATTATTAATGCATTTCTCTTATGTTTGCCTTTACCTAGATTTAACTCTTCTTTTTTTATGACTCCTCTTATTGTTATTGATCCCTTTCCAGTTTCGTACAACTCCTCTATCGCTTTACTATAAATTAATTCTCCACCCGTTGGGAAATCAGGTCCCTTAATAATCTTGGAAAGTTTTTTATCACTTACATCTTTATTTTCTACCATTGTCACTAGACCATCTACTATTTCTCCAAGGTTATGAGGTGGAATATTTGTTGCCATTCCCACGGCAATTCCTGAGGATCCGTTTAATAGTAAAAATGGTAGTTGGGCCGGTAGAATTTCTGGTTCTTTTTGAGAACCATCGAAGTTATTTGAAAAATTTACTGTTTCTGATCCAATTTCTTCAAGGAATGCTTTATGGGCTATTGGCGCTAATCTTGTTTCTGTATATCTCATTGCTGCAGGTGGATCATTATCTACTGATCCAAAATTTCCATGTCCGTCTAGTGTTGGATACTTAGTTGAAAAATTTTGTACTAACCTTACTAGTGCATCATATACTGCTTGATCTCCATGAGGATGGTATTTCCCAAGCACATCTCCAACAACTCTCGCACACTTTCTAAATGGTCTTTCTGGTGTTAATCCTAATTCGTGCATCGCAAATAATATTCTTCTCTGGACAGGCTTAAGCCCGTCTCTTGCATCAGGAAGAGCACGTCCAACTATTACACTCATCGCATATTCTAGATAAGAACGTTGCATTTCTTCTTGAAGAGAAATAGAAGTGAATTTTTTCTTATCCATCAGATCACAAAATAAAATACGTATTGATTTATTAAATTAAGGCTAATACGTAAATAAATATTTACCAGTATTGATTATTAAGAAGATGTATTGATTTTGGATTTTGCCAATATTACATCTTTTTTAAGTTGATCATTTTGTAAAAGAATTTCTGTAGAAGTTTGTAATTTTTTACCCCATAATTGTTCTTTTCTATAATTGTAATTAACGTAATTAGGATTTTTATTTAAAGCTTTTTTAGCGAGTTGTAATGCTAATTTAATATCTTTAGTTCTTAGACATGAAGCAAGTCCTAGCATTGGTTCTGCATTGTCCTGTATGGATAATGCTTTCTCAAAAAATTTTATAGATAGATTTATTTTATCTTGCTCGAAATATGCTAAACCTTTATTATTTATTGCTTGCCAGAAATTGGGTTTTATTTTTACAGAGCTATCAAATAATCTTATAGCTTTTGGATAATTTTTTTCCATTAGTGAGATATTTCCTAATTGAAAAATAGCGTTGTGGTCAGTTGGATCAATTCTTAATCCTGCTTCTAAAGAAGTCTTAGCATTTTTTAGCTGTGAAATTTTTAAAAAAATATTGCTTTTAGCAAAGTAAATTTCGCTGATATTAGAATTAATTTTTTGTGCTTGATTCAAAGAATTTAATGCTTTTTTATATAGTTTGTTAGCTATTTGAGCTTCAGCTAAAATCAACCATAATTTTTCATCTGTTTTATTAATTTTTACAGCTAACTTTGCTAGATTGAGGCTCTGTTCATATTGCCCAAAATATAAAAGTTGATAAGCATTTTTGCCAATAGATGAACTTTCTTTTTGTAAATTTTTAATTGTTGGGAAATAATAATAAGGGATTATTGATTGAACTTGTTCTGCTTTCAAAAAGTAAAAACTAATTAAAAATAAACATATTATTTTTTTTAAAAATCTTTGCATATATTTACTGATTTTTTAGATTTGCTTTAATGTTTCTTCTCCACATCCATGGTTTAATTCTTTTTAATGTGGTTCCTGTTAAATTTTTATTCCACGTTTTATCATCCCAACTTAATGATTCAAAATTAAGTTCTTTAATCCATTCTTTTGGCGTAGTTTCAACACTGTTATTGTATGGAACTGATTTATTCCAAGGACAGATATCTTGACAAATATCACATCCAGCGACCCATCCATTTAAATTTTTTTGTATTTTTTTTGGGATGGTTTTTTCTCTATTTTCTAAAGTGTGATAAGCAATACATAAATCTGATTGTATTACAAATGGCTCAACAATTGCATTTGTAGGACAATGTTCAATACATTTATCACATTTTCCACAAAGTGATTGATGAGGTTTATCGGGTATCAAATTTTCTGTAAGGATCATAAAGCCTAACGTAAACCAAGAACCATTTTTTATATTTATCAAATTACTATTTTTACCTATCCAACCTAAACCTGATTCTTCAGCCCATGCTTTTTCAAGAAGTGGCGAAGTATCAACACATATTTTCCATTTGCAATCTGGTATTTCTTGGTTAATCCATTTGCCAATATTTTTTAATTTTTTGTAAATTATCTTATGATAATCATCACCTTGACCAAACTTTCCTATTTTTAAAAAATTGTTTTTTTCGTTATTTTGTGAACTAATGTAAGCAAATCCAACGCTCAAAACACTTTTTGCTCCTTCAAGAAGTGAGCATATATTTTTCCTCCGTTCAGCTTCCATCCATTTCATTTCACCATGGTTGTTATTAGATAACCATCTGTCCAATGCATTAGTTCTTAATTTTAAGCGAGAACTGCCGGGTATTGAAGCGATTCCAGATATTGCAAAACCTTCATTAATTGCTCTCTCTTTTAATTTTTTACTTATTTCGTTTTGTTTTTTAAGTTTGTTGTTCATTTATTTATTATGTATGACATTTCTTTTAAAAGTTATTCTTTGGGAAGAAACTAATAAATAATTTAAATTTAATAAAAAAAAATATATCCTAACTAGTTAAAAACAGTTAAATTATGGGTAAAGTTAATTTAGTTAAAACATTATTTTGGTTGAATCTAATCAAAATCAAGATTCGAACCTAGGTTCTAGGCTTCAACAAGATCTAAAAAATGATCTTATAGCTGGATTATTGGTTGTTATACCTTTGGCAACAACTATTTGGTTGTCATCATTAGTAAGTAAATTTGTTTTGACCTTAGTTACTTCTGTACCTAAGCAATTAAATCCTTTTATCACTTTAAATCCTTTATTGCAAGATTTAATTAATCTTACTTTGGGTTTAACTGTTCCTTTGTTGGCAATTTTGCTTATTGGCTTGATGGCTAGAAATTTTGTAGGACGATGGTTATTAGAATTTGGAGAAGGGACATTATCGAAAATTCCTGTAGCTGGTGCAGTTTACAAAACGCTTAAACAATTACTAGAAACTTTCTTAAGTAATAAATCTAATCGATTTAGAAGGGTTGTTTTAGTAGAATATCCCCGGGAGGGTTTATATAGTGTGGGTTTTGTAACTGGTGATGTTGGTCCATCTTTACAGCCTGAATTAGATGAAAAGTTGCTTAGTGTTTTTATCCCTACAGCACCAAATCCAACTACTGGATGGTATACATTGGTTCCCGAGTCTTCTGTTAAGGATTTAGATATTTCTGTTGAAGATGCTTTTAGAACAATAATTTCGGCTGGGATAGTTAATCCAGATGAGAAAAATAACACTAACAATCCAACATTTTCGAAATTATTTTCTCAATTACGTGCTTCTACGAATACTTCTTCTTAATTGATGAATAACAATAGATCCCTTGCTAGAGAATTATCTTTAATTTCTCTTGGTTTATTAAATGATGAAGTCGACTTTAAATTAAATAAATTTCAAATAGAAGAGATTTTTGAATCTGCTTTAGATTCCTTAATAAACCATTGCAGAGATGAATTAGATAATTGTGAATCGGATTTAGAAGATGCAGCACAAAAAATATTAGAAAGTGAACTTCAAGAAGGGGTTGATTCCTCTTTTTCAAATGTTAGAGACGAGTTGAAAAATTCTTTAAAAAAAATGGAAACTTTAATGAATACTCTTTCAGAAATTTTAGATTTTCCAAAATTAATAGTTTCTAGTGGACAAATTGATATTAGAGAGGATGTCAATCATAGGATTAGTAATATTTTTAATAACCTTGGTACTATCGATTCAGATATAGATCATGCTATGGATGGTTGGAGACTAAGAAGATTGCCAAGAATCGACCGAGATATTTTGCGTTTAGCATATGTTGATATTAATTTTCTGAACACACCTGTTGCTGTTGCTTGTGATGAGGCAGTAAATTTGGCAAACAAATATAGTGATATTCAAGGTAGAAAATTTATTAATGGCGTTTTAAGGAGATTACAAAAAGTAAAATCGCCATGATTATTTGATATAAATAAATAGTATTTTAAAATTTACTAAATACGAATTATAAATAATAATGATTAATACTGATTCTGATAATTCTAGAGAGTGGGCTGCACAAGCTTATGCACTCTTAAAAAAACGTCAAGAAGAGCAAAAACAAGAATTACAGAAACAAGAAGAGCAAAAACAAGAATTACAGAAACAAGAAGAGCAAAAACAAGAATTACAGAAACAAGAAGAGCAAAAACAAGAATTACAGAAACAAAATTTGATTAATGGTGCAATTAAAGAAAATAATTCCGGATTGGCTGAAATTAAATCTGAACCTGAACTTGGAGAATTTGATGATAATTTTACTTGGTCTGCAATGGTTTTAGCTGCCCAAGGAAAAAAAATAAATCAAATATCTATAGATGAAATTGATTGGTTAACTAAATTAAGAAAAGGATTAGAAGAAACACGAAAAGGTTTTGTTACTGAATTATTAGATAAATTGGGAGATGATCCTCTCACACCAGAATCTCTTGATGATCTAGAAACACTGTTAATAAGAGCTGATGTTGGTATTGATTCAACAGATAAAGTTATAAGCTCGCTCAGAAAAAAATTAAATGAAGAAGTTCTAGGTGGAGAAGCAGGAATAAAATTTTTAAAGGAAGAATTAAAATTAATCATTGATAAACCAATAAAAAGTTCAGGTACTGATCTTTTAGTTCCTCAAAAGGGTAAGTTAAATGTCTGGTTATTAGTTGGAGTGAATGGAGTTGGCAAAACTACGACATTAGGAAAATTAGCCTATTTATCATCGAGGAGTAATTATAAAACCTTGATAGCTGCTGCTGATACTTTTAGAGCTGCTGCGGTAGAACAACTTAAAGTATGGGGAGAAAGAAGTAATGTGGATGTAATATCTAATCAATCAAAAAATGCTGATCCAGCTGCCGTAGTTTTTGATGCAATCAATTCTGCAAAAAAAAGAAATGTTGATTTATTACTAGTTGATACAGCAGGTAGGCTTCAGACAAAAAATAATTTGATGGATGAATTATCAAAAATAAAAAAAATTATTGATAAAAAGGTTCCAGATGCAATTATTGAATCATTATTGGTTTTAGATGCAAGTCAGGGTCAAAATGGCTTAAAGCAAGCAAAAGGGTTTGCTAAATCAGCAAATTTAAGTGGAGCAATTATCACTAAATTAGATGGCACCTCAAGAGGTGGAGTCTCTTTAGCTGTCTCAGAAGAAGTTAATTTACCTATAAGATTTATTGGTGCTGGCGAAGGTATAAAAGATTTGAGACCTTTTAATAGTTACGAATTTGTGGAAGCTATGCTTGCAGATAAATAAAAATTTAATTAATTTTTTTTAAAAATTTCAATTTAGTGTTAAAACTTATTTATCTATGAAATTTGTTGTGGCAAATAATCAAAACGAAAAATTATTTTCAAACAAATTTATCGAAAAATTATTAGGTAATCAATCCAAAATATCTTTAAAAAATAACTCCAAAGTTGATGAAATTGCCGTTTCGCTAGCATATTATTTAAAATCTTTTTCAAATATAAATAAATTAATAGATTATATTGGATTAATTTTCAAACATATTTTTAAAGAAAAAATTATATTAATAATACCGCTAAATTATGAAGGAGAAATATGGACGGAAAATATAAAAATTTCTGCAAATAACGAATGTTTAAAAATTCAAAAAGAAATTAATATTTTTTTAAGTCAATTTAATTTTTCAAAAAATTTTAAAATAAAAGAAATCATAACTATTGAAAATGCCTTAAAAAATAAATTCAAAGAATATAAAATTGAAACAGACAAAATATTATCCAGAGGTAAATGCAGGGGATTTATATATATTTTTAACAACGAGTTATCGGCTGATTCCATTTTGGATGATTCAAATTTTAACTTTATTAAAAATTGTCTTGCTGTTGGATTAGAAAATTACTGCTTAATAAAAACTAATAAAAAGCATGAGAATGTTGATAGGGAAATTTCTACTGGTGCAGAAATTCAATCTCAATTATTACCCGATTATTGTCCAATTATTTATGGTGTAGATCTTGCTGCACTCTGTAGGCCTGCTTTTCAGTTAGGTGGAGATTATTATGATTTTATGTGTTTAAAGACAAATATTTCAGAAAAAAGAAAAGAAAAAGCTAGATGGGCCTTAGTAATAGGTGATGTTATGGGTAAAGGGATTCCTGCTGGTCTGCTAATGACAATGCTAAGAGGAATGCTACGAGCAGAGGTTCTTACAGGATTACCACCTGATAGAATTTTGCATGATTTGAATCAATTAGCAATAAATGACCTAGATCAATCACATAGATTTATCACATTATTTTATTCAGATTATGACCCTAGAACAAGAAAATTAAGATTTGCTAATGCAGCCCATAATCCCCCTTTGCTTTGGAAAAGCTCAGATCAGAAAATTATCAAATTAGATGCTGAAGGACTGGTGCTTGGATTACAAAATGATGCTGAATATCATTGTGGTGAAATTAAGCTTAATGAGAATGATTTAGTGCTTTATTATACTGATGGAGTAATCGATACTTCTAATTCATTAGGCGAACGATTTGATGAAGAAAGGTTAATTACAATTCTCACTAAATTGTGTAAGCAATCTTATACATCCCAAGAAATCTTAAATAAAATATTTAAAAAATTAGATGACTTTACTGGACAAAATAGACATCTTGAAGATGATGCATCTATGGTTGTTTTTCAGTTGAAATAGATATTTTTTTGTCACTGATATAAAAAAATGCTTTATTAGAGATACCTAAAGCTAATAATTGATATGGCAAAAGTTTGGAGTAAAAGATTTGATAATTCACTTAACCCTTTTATTGAGAAGTTTAATGCTTCTATACTCTTTGATAGTAAACTTATTTTAGAAGATTTAAATTGTTCGATTGCACATGCAAAAATGCTTGGTAAAACAAAAGTTTTATCCTCATCAGAAACTGTGCAGATTATTAATGGTTTAGAGAACATAAAAGTTCAGTACCTTGAGGGCAAATTTTCTCCTACCCCTCCTTCTGAAGATATTCATTACTGCATTGAAGAAAAACTAATTAGTTTAATTGGTGAGACTGGAAAAAAATTACATACAGGTAGAAGCAGAAATGATCAAGTTGGTACAGATATAAGATTATGGTTAAGAAAAGAGATTGATAATCTTGAAATTTTGATAACAGATTTGCAAAAAGCTTTTTTAAATCTTGCGAAATCTAATATTTATACCTTAATTCCTGGATATACACATATGCAAAGGGCGCAACCATTATCTTTGGCTCACCATATATTAGCTTATTTAGAAATGTTTGAAAGAGATCGCGAAAGATTTAAAGAAGTAAGATCAAGAGTTAATACTTCACCTTTAGGAGCTGCAGCATTAGCTGGCACAAAAATAAAGATAGACCGGAACTTTACAGCCGCAGAATTAGGTTTTGAAAAGATCTATAAAAATAGTCTAGATGCCGTTAGTGATAGAGATTTTTGTATAGAATTTGTTTCTGCATCTGCTTTATTAATGTCTCATTTAAGTAAAATTTCAGAGGAAATAATTTTATGGGTAACTGATGAATTTTCTTTTGCAAAATTAACAGACAAATGTGCTACTGGGAGTAGCTTAATGCCGCAGAAAAAAAATCCAGATGTGCCAGAATTAATAAGAGGTAAAACGGGAAGAGTTTATGGGCATCTCCAAGCTCTGTTAACAATGGTTAAAGGGGTACCACTTGCATATAATAAGGATTTTCAAGAGGATAAAGAGTCATTATTTGATACTGTAGAGACTGTATCTTCTTGCGTTAAAGCAATGACAATTTTAGTAGATGAGGGTATAGAATTTAATATTAAAAATTTATCTGATTCCGTAGAAAATGACTTTTCTAATGCCACTGATTTGGCAGATTACCTAGTTGGCAAACAGATCCCTTTTAGGACTGCTTATCAAGTTGTGGGTGAAATTGTTAAGTATTGCATTGAGAGAAAAGTGTTGCTTAAAAATCTTAAGATTGATGAATTTAAAAAATTTCATCCCGATTTTGAAGAGGATGTTTTTGTCGATCTTGAACCTTTCAATGTAGTTAAGTCAAGAACTAGTGAAGGCGGAACAGGTTTTACCCAAGTAGAAAAGGAGGTAAACAACTGGCAGAAAAAATTGCTACTGTAAATCTGAATTATTTTTCTACAACAAGGGTATTCTTTGAAGTAGAATAAAGTAGTAAACTTATAAAACTACTACAGGTAGTTTCTTATAATTTGGTTTTTCTTTGTTGAGTTAACAGTGAGTATTTTTGTTGGCAATTTGCCTTTCCGCGCAGAGCGTGAAGATGTTTTACAATTATTTGCCCCTTTTGGTGAAGTTTTAAATTGTTCCCTTCCTCTTGAAAGAGATACTGGAAGAAAAAGAGGATTTGCATTTGTTGAGATGGCAGATCAAGCAATTGAGTCAACTGCTATTGACGGTTTGCAAGGTACAGAACTGATGGGTAGGCCATTGAGAATTAATAAAGCAGAACCTAGAGGATCTGGAGGGTCTCGGAGAGGAGGAAGAGGCGGTAACAATAGCGGCGGTGGTTACGGTGGTGGAAATAATGGTGGCTATGGCGGTGGTTATGGTGGCGGAAATAATGGTGGCTATGGCGGTGGTTACGGTGGCGGAAATAATGGTGGCTATGGCGGTGGTTACGGTGGTGGAAATAATGGTGGCTATGGCGGCGGTTACGGTGGCGGAAATACTGAATCTAATAATTCTTACACCAATAAATCCTCTGGAGCAGAAGGTTGGGAAGATAGAAGTTATGGAAATACCTCTGAAAACTCTGAATATGAAAGTGGTAGAAGTCGTAGAAAAAGAGGAGTTTCAAATCAGGGTAACCAATCATATGAGGAGAATCAATAGCCCATTTCTTCTAGTCTGGAAGTTAATTTAAGAAGATATTTAATATCCAATTCTTTTTTTATGGATTTAAGTGAGACTTGATTCCTCCAAATTTTTGCTTTTGGAAAGCCTTCAACTAAATTTATAAGATGTTTACAAATATCCCAGGATTTTCCTCCATTTGCTAAATGTTCTTCAACATATGGAATTAAGGAGAAAATAATATTTGAAGCAGTTTTTGATTTCGTATTGATTCCATATATTTTTTGATCAATTTCAGACCATCTCAATGGATGTTTATATACTGATCGTCCAATCATTACGCCATCAAAATAGTTTAGGGCTTGTAAAGATTCATCGATATTTGTGAAACCACCATTGATTTCTATTAATAATTCGGGATTAAATTCTTTTAATTTTTTTACAATGTTGTATTTAAGTGGAGGGATTGTTCTGTTTTGTTTTGGATTTAGACCTTTTAAAACTGCTTTCCTAGCATGAACTGTAAATCTGTCAGCGCCAGCATTTGCAATATGCCTTACGAAATTATTTAAACTTCTGAAACTGTCATCTTCATCTACACCGATCCTATGTTTAATAGTAATTGGTAAACTGCAGCTATTTTTTAAGGACTCTATGCATTTTGCTACTTTTTCAGGGTCTTTCATCAGTGAGGCACCAAAATTTCCGGAACAGACTCTTGGACTTGGACAACCAACATTAAAGTTTATTTCGTCAAAACCCCAATCCTGTGCAATTCTGGCAGCCTCTTTCAGGATTTTAGGATCATCTCCACCAAACTGAATCGATATCGGGTGTTCTTCATTATTAAATTCTAAAAATTTTTCTTTTGTATTTGTATAAACTAAACTTTGGGCCACAATCATTTCCGTATACAAGAGAGCTTCTGAACTTATTTTTCTCATTATCATTCGGAAATGTTTATCAGTACAATCCATCATTGGAGCAATACTTAATTTATGAATATTTTTAATAGAATTGGTTAGTGCAGAACTCATTACTTTTTTTGTGATTTATATATGAATCAATTTTTATCAAGAAGAACTTTTATTTTAATTCCTACTATGTCAATTTTGAAAAAAATTTTTAAGCCCATGCAAGTTTTAGCTTCTTCGCTTGCTTCTAAAGAGGAGTGGAATTTATCAAAAGAAGAATGGAAGTCCAGGCTAAGTCCAGAATCCTACTATATTTTGAGGGAGGAAGGCACTGAAAGAGCTTTCAGTAGCGAATTAAATAATGAGAAAAGAAAAGGAGTTTTTCACTGCGCAGGATGTGATTTACCACTTTTTCTCTCAGATAAAAAGTTTGATAGTGGCACTGGATGGCCAAGTTTTTGGGATCCAATTCAAGGATCAGTTGCAACAAAGGTTGATTTTAAGTTAATTGTTCCAAGAACTGAATATCACTGTTCTAGATGCGGAGGTCATCAAGGACATGTTTTTAATGATGGGCCACTTCCTACTGGCAAAAGATACTGTAATAATGGCTTAGCATTAAGATTTGTTCCTGAGTAGAAATTTGTGCGGCCTTCCGCAACTTGTTTTGTGCATCAATTTATTGGAAAATAGTTATATTAAATTTTTAGAAAAATGATTGAAAATCAATTAGAAAGTATTGATATTAAAGAAAATGATGTTTCTAATCAGGATAATGCTCCTGAGAATACTTCATCCACTGAAGATAAAATAATCGAAAATGATGAATTATCTTCACAAAAAACAGAAGAAATCAATACCGAAGAATTAAAAAATACTATTTCCAATAATGATGCAAGGTTAGAACAGTTAGAAAAAGAGCACGAAACATTAAAAAATCAATATGTAAGAATTTCAGCAGATTTTGATAATTTTAGAAAAAGGCAGTCTAGAGATCAGGATGATTTAAAAGTCCAACTTGTTTCTAAGACTCTAACTGCAATTCTTCCTATTGTTGATAATTTTGAAAGAGCAAGACAACAACTAAAACCAGAGAGTGAAGAAGCTCAAGCCCTTCATAGAAGTTATCAAGGATTATATAAACAATTGGTAGAAGTTTTAAAACAACAAGGAGTTGCACCGATGAGAGTTGTTGGCCAACAATTTGATCCAAATTTGCATGAAGCTGTATTAAGAGAGCCAAGTGAAGAGTTTAAAGAAGATTTTATTGTAGAAGAATTGCAGCGAGGATATCATTTAGAGGGAAAGGTTTTGAGACATGCCTTGGTTAAAGTTTCCATGGGGCCTGGTAAACAAAATTCACAAGAGGAAGTAGAAAAGGATACAGTTGAAGAGGGTATTGATTCAGAGGAAAATACTTCTGAAGATCTATAAATGCCAAATTTTTACTTAAGCGTTGTTTAATGGCTGATTTTTATCAAATACTTGGAGTTTCGCGAGATGCTGATGCCGATACCTTAAAAAGGGCCTATAGAAAATTAGCAAGACAATATCATCCTGACGTTAATAAAGAACCTGGCGCTGAAGATAAATTTAAAGAAATTGGCAAGGCTTATGAAGCCTTAGCTGATCCTGAAACTAGAGCTAGATATGATCAGTTTGGAGAGGCTGGTATTGGAGGTGCAGCTGGAATGCCTGATATGGGTGATATGGGTGGGTTTGCAGATTTATTTGAAACCTTTTTTAATGGCTTTGGAGGGCAAACTCCACAGGGAGGAAGAACTCAAAGAAGAGGTCCTCAACAAGGAGATGATTTAAGATATGATCTTAATGTTGATTTTAAAGATGCAATATTTGGCCAACAAAGAGAAATTACAATTCCTCATCTTGAGACATGTGAAGTATGTAGAGGAACAGGTGCCAAACCAGGAACCGGACCAAAAACTTGCACAACTTGTGGAGGAAGTGGACAAGTTAGAAGAGCCACGAGAACACCATTTGGTAATTTCACTCAAGTAGCTGAATGTCCTTCATGTAATGGAACTGGTCAAATAATCTCAGATCCATGTACAAGTTGCGGTGGTAATGGAGTAAAGCAAGTCAGAAAAAAATTACGAATTAATATTCCTGCAGGAGTTGATACTGGTACTAAATTAAGAGTTTCCGGAGAGGGAAATGTTGGTTTGAAAGGTGGCCCACCTGGAGATCTTTATGTTTTTATCAAGGTGAAGAATGATTCGAAATTAAAAAGAGATGGTGTGACTATTTACTCAGAAATAGTTGTGAGTTATTTACAGGCAATTTTAGGAGATACTGTTGAAATTACTACAGTTGATGGCAAAGTGAACTTAAAAATTCCTAGTGGTACGCAACCAAATACAACTCTTTCACTTGAGAATAAAGGGGTACCTAGACTTGGTAATCCAGTTGCTAGAGGAAATCATGAAGTTCTAGTAAAGGTAAAATTGCCAACTCGTATAACTGACGAAGAAAGAAAGCTTTTAGAGGGTTTAGCTTCTCAATATTCAGATAAAAATATCAATTCCAGTAGTGGACTATTCAGTAAATTATTTGGTAAAGAATCGTAATGAGTTCTTTAAAGCATTTGGATCTTAAATCTGTTCCATGTCCTTTAAATGTCGTCAAAATTAAATTAGCTTTAGAGAAGTTATCCAAAAATGAACAACTTATTGTTGAATTAGATAAAGGTGAACCAGAAGAAATGGTGTTAAACAATTTAAAAGAGATGGGATACTTGTTTAAACAAATCAAAGAAGATCAAAAATTTATAAAAATAAAAATATTGAATGAAAACTAATAGTAAAAATTTAGGTTTAGTTACAAAAAAATTTAATGAATTTTTCTTTGTTGACCTAAAAAATAAAGAAAACCTTGTTAATAGCGAAAGATTTTTATGTAAGGTAAGAAAGTCTATAAATTTCAAAGATCAATTTATTTATGTTGGAGATGAAGTAGAAATTGATAATATTGATTTAAAAAGCAAACGCGCAGTAATAACAAGTCTAAAAAAAAGAAAAAACTTATTAGCCAGACCCTCTGTTGCAAATATTTCAAACATATATATTACCTTTTCCGTTGAAGAGCCAGAGCTGAATTTATCTCAAGTTAATAGGTTTTTGATATCAGCAGAATCGATGGGAGTACAAGTGTCATTAGTTTTGACAAAGTGTGATTTAATTTCTGATAAAAGAAGATCATATCTAATTGATAAATTTGAGAAATGGGGTTACCAAGTAATAACTTTAAATTTATATAAATCGGATTGCTTTAAAAATTTATTAGCCGAGCTAAAGCAAAAAGAATGTTCAATTTTTATGGGCCCATCTGGAGTTGGTAAAACTACTTTGCTTAACAAGATAATTCCAGGTCTTCAAAATAGTACTTCTCCAGTTTCCAAAAAAATTAAGAGAGGAAAAAATACTACTCGAAATGTTGAGTTATTTTCTATGTCGAATCAAAGTTATATTGTGGATACTCCTGGTTTTAATATGCAACCTCTAGAGGTAGATATTAAGTTGTTACCAAATCTTTATTCAGAAATATATAAACAGGTAATCAAAGAAGGAATTAAATGTAAATTTCGTAACTGCTTACATTTAAATGATGAGGGTTGTAATTTAAATAAATCTTTTGAACGATATTCTTTTTATAAAGAAATGATTGAGTCTTCTAAGAGTCACTGTTATCAAAACCAGGAAGATTGAGATTTAATCCACCAGTTAAATCATTCATCCTTTCTTTCATAGTTGTAGTTGATAATTCATGAGCTTTTTGAATAGCTTGTAGAATGTTTTGCTCTATTTGTTCTTTATTTGCATTTAAAATATTTTCTTGTACTTCGACCTTTAAAGGAAGTTGGTTTCCACTAATCCAAACTTTTATCATCTCATCATCACTTTTGCCTTCAATCTCCATATTTTCAAGTTCATCTTGTAATTTTTGAGCATCTTGCTGAATTTGTTTAGCTTTTTTAAAAGCTTCTGTAAGTTGTCCAAAGTTAGGAAGTCCAAAACCCGCCATTTTGTAAAAACGTTTCTTTAGTTAGGATAGTCAAAACCAATCATTCTTACTTCCGGTTGCAAATAAATCCCTTTGTTTTGTAGTACTTTTTGTTGAATTACTGTTATTAAATCATAAATATCTTTTGAACTTGCTGAAGAAGTGTTGATTATAAAATTTGAATGCATTTTAGAAATTTCAGCACCGCCAATTTTAAATCCCTTTAAACCCATATCATCAATTAATTTTGCTGCATAATTATTTTTAGGATTTTTAAAAACACTACCAAAACTTGGTTGATGATATGGTTGTGTTTCCGTTTTTAATTTAAGGTTATTTTTGGTTGTTTGAATTAATTTTTCTAGATTTCCATTAGGTTCAAAATGTAATCTTGCACTAATAATTGTTAAATCATTTCTTTGAAAAGAGCTAAATCTATACTCAAAATTGATATCTTTTTTTTCAATTTCAAGTTTTTCAAGAGTTTTATTATTAATAACTTTTACGGAAATAAGATTTTTTGCTAGCGATAAATTACCTGTGCCAGCATTCATATAAATTGCTCCTCCTAATGTTCCTGGAATTCCGACAGCCCATTCCCCTCCTTGTAATCCATTTTTAGCAAGAGAATTAGATAATGTTGGGAGCATTACACCTGCTTCCGCTTCAATAATTCCTGAATATGGTTCTATCTTTAGTGATTTCAATTTTTTTGTACAAACAATTAAGCCTTTTATAAAAATATTATTTATTAGAAGATTTGAACCTGCACCAATTATTTGACATCTTTGTTTATTTAAATTAGCCCACTTTATTAGATATGAAAGTTCTTCAACACTTCTTGGCTCAGCAAAATATTCAGCTACTCCTCCCACTTTTATAGTTGTATAATTACTTAAATTACCGTTTTCAGAAAAAATTTTTTTATTCATAAATTAGTTATTTATTTAAATTATTTTTTGCATTTAAAATTGACCAGAAATCATGACAATCGCCAGCTCCCATATTCAAAATTAAATCCCCTTTTTGAGTTAATTCGTGAAAATTCTTTGTAACTTCATAATAATTATTTATGTAACTAACATTTTTATTTTTTTTATAAATCAGATCAGTAATAATTTTCGAAGTAATTTTATCTTCGTTTCCTTCTCCTGCTCCATAAATACTAGTTACATAAATAACATCTGCTTTTGATAATTCTTCAGCGAATTCTTTACAAAATTGCTTTACTCGAGAATATCTATGAGGTTGAAATAAAGCAATTAATCTATTTTTTTGAAATTCATTATTATTTTTTTGCTCAATAAATAATCTTCCTAATTTAATCGTCTCTTTTATTTCGTTTGGGTGATGTGCATAATCATCATATAAACTTCTTTCATCTATTTCGCCTCTAAATTCAAATCTTTTTTTTGGCAGTTTTAAATATTTTAAGTTTTTCTTAATTTCTATAAAATCTACTCCTATCATTCTGGAAGCTGCTATTGCTGCGGTGATATTGGAAAGATTGTGTAGTCCTGGAATTGGAATATTTAAATTACTGATAAAATTTCCATTTTCATAATATTTCCCAATTGTATACTTTGAATTAATTTCAGTCGGGATTATTGCATATGCTACGTTTTTAGCCGTAGAGTTTGACCATTTAAAATAAGAATAAAAATTTTTTCTTGAGGTTTCACAATCAAAATTAAGTAATAATTTTTTAGAGTTTTTTGCGAAACTTTTAAAAGAAGATATTACTTCACTTAAATTAGAAAAGTGATCGCAATGATCAAAATCAATGTTATTGATTATTCCAATATCAGATTTATATTTGTCAATAGTCCCATCAGATTCATCAACTTCAGCTACTAAGTATTTTGTATTTTCTAAATGACAATTAGAGTTGTAAATAGGAATTATTCCTCCAGTTATTGAAGAAGAATTACGTGTACATAACTCAAGTATTGTAGAAAGAAATGTACTAGTTGATGTTTTCCCGTGGCTGCCTCCTATCGCTAATGCAGTATAAGTGCTCATGAGCATTGCGAGTATCTCTGAACGATGTTTTATAGATAAATTTTTTTCTTTGCAATACGAAAATTCTTCATTTTCTGGCTTGATTGCGGAGCTTACAACAAAATTAATCAATCTGTTAGTAAATTTTGAAGTAACAAATTCAATATTTTGTCGAACTTGAGAAGTAAAGATTAATGCACCTAAATTCTCCAATTTATTAGTTTCATTGTTTTTAACTAAATCAGATCCTGAAATTGAATAACCTTTTTTAAGTAAACCCATTGCTAATGCTGACATCCCAATACCACCGATCCCAATAAAATGAAAATGACTTTTCAAAAGTAATTTTTTATCCAATGTTTATCTTTTACTTAAATCAAAATAACTTCTAGGTAAAATTTTGCTATTTTTTCTTAAAAAAAAATGTTTTTTTTTCTTGAATTAATACAAAACTAGTCTTATTTGCTTAATAAATCAAAAAAACCTTACGTTATTGCACAAAATTCAGTATGATCAGCAACTTAGGTTAATCATTTAGAAATTATTAGTTATGACTTTGCGTGTTGCAATTAACGGCTTTGGCAGAATTGGTCGAAACTTTATGCGTTGTTGGCTTAGTAGAGGGGCTTACACCAATATTGAAGTAGTTGGAATTAACGTTACATCAGATCCTAAGACTAATGCTCATTTATTAAAATATGACTCAGTCCTTGGTCAACTTGATGGTGTTGATATTCAATATACTGATGATACTTTTGTAATTAATAATAAAACAATTAAATGTTTCTCAGATAGAAATCCAATGAATCTCCCCTGGAAAGATTGGGGTGTAGATTTGGTTATTGAATCTACTGGAGTATTTAATACAGACGTAGGAGCAAGTAAGCACTTAGAGGTTGGAGCAAAAAAAGTTATCTTAACTGCGCCTGGTAAAGGCGATGGCGTTGGTACTTATGTAGTTGGAGTTAATGCTGATACATATAAACACAAAGATTACGATATTTTGAGTAATGCTAGTTGTACAACGAACTGTTTAGCTCCAGTAGTCAAAGTTTTAGATCAAACTTTTGGGATTAATAAAGGTTTGATGACTACAATTCATAGTTATACAGGCGATCAAAGAATTTTAGATAATAGCCATAGAGATCTAAGAAGGGCTAGAGCCGCTGCTACAAACATCGTTCCTACTTCTACAGGAGCTGCAAAAGCAGTCGCTCTTGTATACCCAGAAATGAAAGGCAAATTAACTGGAATTGCAATGAGAGTTCCAACTCCTAACGTTTCAGCAGTAGATTTTGTTTTTGAATCTTCTAAATCTGTCACAGCTGAAGAAGTCAATAATGCTCTCAAGGAAGCATCTCTAACTATAATGAAAGGCATTATTAAGTATGGAGATGAACCATTAGTGTCAAGCGATTATGCAGGTACCAATGAATCCTCAATTGTAGATAGTGATCTCACTATGTGTATCGGAGATAACCTTGTAAAGGTGCTTGCATGGTACGACAATGAGTGGGGTTATAGTCAGAGAGTTGTAGATTTAGCAGAGATTGTTGCTAAAAATTGGGAGTAATTAAAAGTGTTTGAAAGGTGTGTTATTAAATAATTTGTTTTTTTTTATTATCTTTAAATTCTATTGATGGTTTACCATCAGTAAAAAAACCAATCTCGTTAATATCTTTATCAAGTTTGGATAAATTTCTTGCCCATTTTTTGGGCAATGAGAAAATTAATTCATAATCTTCTCCTCCAAAAAAATAGTATTCGTCCCATTTATCTCCTTTAGGCCAATCCGTATCTTTAGGTATTTTTTCATAGTTTATGATCGCTTTGCAGTTGCTTGCTATTGCTAAATCTTGTAAAGCTTGAAATAGGCCATCACTGCTATCAGTACATCCTATTCTCCTTATATTTTTATTGGAGCGAGTTTTGAGGAGATTATTTAGAAAATTTGGGTAAACTCTAGGGCGACAAAAATGCTCAATAGACTTAATGATTAATCTTTCATTAAGAGAAAATTCATTATCGAAATTAATATTATTTTGTATCAAAAATCCCAGTTTGCTAAGACCATGAATTCCTGTAGTTAAGATTATATCTCCTGGTTTACATGCGTTTCTTCTTAATTCAAGCTCACCTTGAATTCCAAAGGCCGTAATTGAAATGATTTTTTCATTCCCCTTTGAGCAATCTCCCCCTAGAATCAATCCGCCATATTCTTTTAATGCTTTATTTATTCCTTTGTATACTTCTTCAACCCAAATCCACTCAGTTCTTACAGGTAGAACTAGGCTTATTGTAATACCAATAGTTTTCTTGCTTCCACTAGATAATAAGTCAGAGATGTTGCTTACAACTGCTTTCCACCCAAGGTCTTGAGGACAAATACTAATGTCATTGAAATGAACATTTTCCACCAAAGAATCAGTATTAACAAGTAAATTTTCATTTTTAGTTTTGATTAAAGCACAATCATCTGAAACTTGATTTTTAGGCATAAATTTTCCTAGCCTATTTATTAATTCTTTTTCCCCTATATCTTCTAATAATTCTTTATGCATTTAATTTGAGGTTTTCAATCCCTTCTAAAACATCAATCGAAATTATTGTGTCATCTTTAGTAAGCTCTTCTAATACATCAAATCCATCTACAACGTAACCAAAGGCAGCATTCCTTCCGTCGATTAAATTGCGACCCGCTGGATTTAATTCTGCTTCATATAAAAAGAAGAAAAATTGCGATGACCCATCATCAACTGCGGCATTCGAATGGGACCAGCCTAGAGTTCCAAGTGTTGCAAAAGGTAATGTTGGAGTCTCTGTGTAAAGACCTAAATCTTCAAAAGTTTGATTGTAAAAAGTATCTTGCTCATCAGGAATTCTTATTTCTAAGGGAACGTGACGTTCTTCATTTGTTTCAGGATCTATGTAACCAATATCTTCACCAATTGGATCACCTGTTTGCAGTACAAAAAATTCTTCTGCTCTGTTAATGGGTAAATCTTTGTAGAAGTTTTTTGAAGATAAATCTATAAATGCTCCTGCTGTCAGTGGGGCGTTAAATCCATCCACAATTGCTTTCATATCTCCTTTGGAGGTTTTTATATTGACTTTTGCTCTGCCCATTAATCTTGGTAAATTATCAAATTCCTGGGGAATAGAGTATGGAAATTCTTTTGGTAGAAAATATTCTTCTAATCCACCTATTTTATCTAAAGCATTTCTTCGAGTTGCTATAAACGAGTATTTATCCTTTGATTTAGAGTAATCTTGAAGGCTATCAAAATTTTCTTTGAGTTCTAAAAATGTTTTTTCAGCAATCTTCTTTTTATCTTTTGGTAATTCTTGAATAATTTTACTTTGGTATTTTTTTAGCAAAGATTGACATTTTGTAACAGTTTTCGTAAGAGCTGGCCATCTTCCTCCTCTTACAAGGTCACTAGTTTCTTCCAATTTGTGTTGAATTTCTTGTAACTCAACTTGCTTGATAGGGAGCGCGTTTCTGAGGATTGCATTAGGGTCTTTTACTGCATTTCCAGTAGGTAAATCAGCTAATACTTGAATAGGCTTTAAAAGAAAAACCTGAAACATTACAATCGATAGAATTAAGAAAAGTTTGTTCTGATTTGATAAGAATTTTTGCATAGCACTCTTGCAGGTTTATGATCCTTGGGGGATGTAATACAGGAATGATTTCCAGTAACGATTTTCGCACAGGTACTACCATCGAATTGGATGGACAAGTTTGGCGTGTTGTAGAATTTCTACATGTCAAGCCTGGTAAGGGTTCTGCTTTCGTACGAACAAAATTAAAATCAGTTCAAAGCGGCAATGTTGTTGAAAAAACTTTTCGAGCCGGAGAATCAGTACAGCAGGCTATCCTTGAGAAGTCTAACCTGCAGCATACTTATGTGGAGTCTGGTGATTATGTTTTTATGGACATGACAAGTTTTGAAGAGACAAGACTCACCTCTGAACAAATCGGTAAAGGCTCAAAGTATTTGAAAGAGGGAATGGAGGTTAATGTAATTTTCCATAATGGTAAAGTTTTAGAAGTAGAACTTCCAATATCTATTACTTTGAAAGTTACAGAGACTGATCCAGGAGTTAAAGGTGACACCGCTAGTGGGGGCACGAAACCAGCTATTCTAGAAACAGGTGCTCAAGTTATGGTTCCTTTATTTATTTCTGTGGGAGAAATGATTAAAGTTGATACTCGAAATGACACTTATCTTGGACGTGAAAATTAATGGCTATGAAATTAGATCATGATGACTTAGATCGCTTAATAGAGAAAATCTCTACAAGTGATATACAAGAGTTCTCACTAGAGGGAGAAGATTTTAAACTCGAAATAAAAAGGAATGTATTTGATCAGAATCAAGTTATTAATAATTTAGTTTCTAATACTTCATTTGATAAGCAGACAATTGCTAATCCAAAAATTATTAATGATAATATCTCTGTCGTTAAAGAGCCTGAAGCACCTCAGATGGCACCCCCAGGGCGTTCTGACCTAACTGAAATTACTTCTCCTATGGTTGGGACATTTTATAGGGCTGCAGCGCCTGGCGAGGAGCCATTTGTCGAAGTAGGAAATAAAGTTAAGGTCGGTCAAACTATTTGTATTTTGGAAGCAATGAAGTTAATGAATGAAATTGAATCTGAATTTAATGCTGAAATAGTAGAGATTCTTGTTGAAAATGGAACACCAGTTGAATTTGGTCAAGTTCTAATGCGTGTTAAGCAGTCTTGAATTTCGAGTTATTTCTACGGCAGCCTTAATAGCTTCAATCATGCTCTGAGATTGAGCAATTCCTTTGCCAGCAATATCAAATCCTGTTCCATGATCTGGAGATGTTCTTATAAAAGGTAAACCGATTGTGGTATTTACTGAGTAATTAAGAGCTATCACTTTCATTGGTATTAAACCTTGATCATGATACATAGCAAGAATGCCATCATGTTTTTCAGCATTTTTGTCACTCCAGGCTTTTACGGAAGAATTCCAGCAACTATCTGGTGATAAAGGTCCTAATAATTTAATATCTCTATTCTTCCTATTCCATCGAGCTAATGCATCATTGAGCCAATCTTTTTCTTCATGACCTAAAATACCCTCTTCGCCAGCATGAGGGTTTAATCCTGCTACTTTTAAAGTAGGTTTATCAATATAGGTATTACAAAAAACTTTGAAAAGATCTAATTTAGAGTGGATTAATTCTGTAGTTAATTGCTTGGGGACCTCACAAAGAGGTATGTGGGTAGTAGCTAATAAAGTATTAAATCTCCAACCTGTAATAGGTGATTTTGCTGTGAATAACATTCCAACATTTTTTACTCCACAGAATTTTGCCAGTACTTCAGTTTGACCAGAGAAATAATGACCTGCTAATGACCATGATTTCTTGCAAATTGGTCCAGTTACAAGTGCTGAATTGGGATATTGTTTTACAATTTCAATCGCTTTTATTAAATATTGGAAACTTGAATCGCCGTAACTTGATTTAGGTTCATTATCTGATTGAGAAATTTCGAGATCCTCTATCGTTAAATATTTTGGATTTGCAAGGTTTTCTAATCCTAAGGATCTAAGTTGCTCATAAGTAATTAGTAGATTTTTCTTTGATCCAACTAATGTAAAGTCAATATTTTTAGGTATCTCAGGAGAACAAAGTGCTTTTAAGATTATTTCGGGTCCAATACCTGACTCATCTCCGACGCTTAAAACCACCTTCAATTTTTTATTTGTATTTTGAATATTCATAAAAAGTTTTTATATTTATATTTTTAACTATTCAGGTAGCAATTTTTTAAGCCCATTTTATAGTTTTTATAAATTAGTTTATATCCGAGTGTTTCGCATAAAAGTTTATTAGAAACTCTTCTGTTTTCCATCCAAAAAGATTGAGCGATGGGTGATAATTCTTCTTTTGCATCCTCAAATAATATTGGTTTTGGCATTGTTAAACCAAGTAAGTTATAGCAATATCGAATGACTTCTACCTGAGAACAGGGTTCATCATCTGCAATATTGATAATTTGGTAAAACTTTAAGGAATTTTTGTTTTGTAATAGATAGATAATTGCATTTGCAATATCAGCAACATGAATTCTGGAAAATACCTGATTTTTTTTGGATATAACTCGAATTTTTTTATTTTTTATTGCCTCAAAAGTGGATCTTCCAGGTCCATAAATTCCGGGTAACCTAAAAATTTGTACAGGTAAACCAGATTCAATCCATTCTTTTTCACAATTTAACCTCTTATAACTTCGTTTTTGAAAGGGGTTTGGTTCATTAATTTCAGAAACCCAATCACCCCTGGTGTTTCCGTAAACTCCTGTTGTAGATAAATAGCCAACCCATTCTAGGGACAAACTTTTTAGTTTATTTTTAAGACTTCCTAATACTGGATCTTTTCCATTTTTGTCGGGAGGTATGCAACTAAGAATATGTGTTACTCCATCAAAAATTTGTGTATTAGGAACCACACCTTTTTCACTGTTAAAAACAAAACTATTTGGATCCCTACTTATAGATCTTGAGCTTGTTAAAACAGTGCAACCAAATTTTTTTATAGTTTTTGCAAAATAACTACCGCTATAACCACATCCTAAGATTAAAAATTTATTTTTATTTCCGATTAAACTTGCTGACTTCTTCATGCTGGGTTAAAGTAGTACATATGTATTAATTAATGATGAAGACAGCTCTTAGGCCCGATTTCAAATCAAAAACTTTCCATGTTAGCAAAAGTTGTCCCCGTCTTATAGAGAAAGAAGTTACTTTAGTTAATTCTAAATTCTACCAAAAATTATTTGTCTTTCTTCTTGCATTTTCGACAATTTTAATATTTCCAGAATCCCCAAAAGAATTGGAAAATATATGTGAGAGTTATAACTCTAGAAAAATATGTTTTGTTTGGTAGTCAAGCTGCTTTATATTCTGATTCATCCTTTTCGTAATTCTTATTTTTTAACTTAAAATTAGGATTGACCCATTGCAGTAATCTAATAGCTAATCTTAAATCTCCCTCTAACCAAGCTCTTATAGCCATTGCTCTGCGAGGATCATAGAATTTTTGCCTTCTATACCAATACAAAGCATTTTCATCTGATTTATCCCCATTACATGAAAGACATGCAGGAACACAGTTTTCTGTTGTACTTAAGCCTCCTTGGCATCTTGGTATTACATGGTCAATAGATTCAGATGGTTTTCCGCAATATATACAACTTTTTCCAGTAAACCTATGAATAGATTTTCGCCATTGTCTCAATCTGAACTTAGGACATAAATCCTCTAAAAACACCGCATCATTAATATGCATTCAGAATATTTAGTTAAATAAATAATGGCTTGAATATATTAAAAGTCAATAATTACTCCCCCTTTTTAGTTTAAATTCTCTAGTAAAAATATGTTTTAGTGTGTTTAGATACAAAATAGTAATTAGTAAATAAAAAAAATATTATCTTTCTAAAAATTTATTAATAACTATATCTATCAAGTGTTTCATCAGTAAATTCTTCAGAAATTTCTTTATTAGTCTCTTCTAATTCTTTTTCTAATTTTATTCTTTTGTTTTCTCTATCTTGTGCTTCTTTTTCTTTTCTTTTCTCTTCTTTTTCTAAATCTCTAAGTAGTTTTCTATTTGGATGAAGATTGTCTAAATATTCAACGCAATAACTAAATTTTTCTTTTTCTCTTATAACTGTTTCAGTAATTTGCGCTGCTGCATTTTTAGGTGAAATTTTGAATAACCCTCCCTTTTGTTTTTTTATATATGTATAAGCTGCATCCCAACTACTTTCATGGTCATTTCCGCCATCTCGCATAGTACAAAAAATTTCTGCCCCAAATGAACTAGCATTAACTTCCGAATTAGTAAGGATGAGAGGAGTGAAAACTCCCAAAGATACTAAAATTAGTTTTTTATCTTTAAATCTTTTCATTAGCCATTTATCTTCTATTTAAAAATATCTTTTATTATGAATATGTCTATAGAAATTTAGGATTTAATTAATCCAAATATATTCAAGCATTTCACAACTAAAGGAAGAATTAGAAGCACAGTAATCAATCTAACTGCGTGTAGGGTAGCTACTGCAGCTCCTACCCCATACTCTGATCCTACAAGACTCATACCGCTAATACCTCCTGGCGCTGCACCAAGAATTGTTGTTATCACATCGATATTAAGTAATCTGCTTGTCCATAATCCAATTGCTAATCCTGTAATAACTAAAGTAAAAGTTATTAAAATAGCAGGCCTCCATAAGGTTTGAAGATCCATTAATGAGTCTTTGGTTAATGATGTACCAATAACTGTTCCAATGCCAATTTCTAAAATTGTTCTTGTGCCTATTGGCCACTCTGCAATATCGACTTTGCCACTGATGCTAAGTATGCTTGAGCCTATTAAGGCCCCTGCAAGAGGAGCTGCTGGGATTCCTGTTTTTAGAGCTAAAGCTCCAAAAATGCCACCAGCAAGAAGGTAATATATGAGATTTATGTTTGGCATAAAACTTTAGTGATTTCTGGACATAATATTAGAAAAAAATTTATTTGCTTAAGTTTATAGTCAAATAATATTTTTGATTTTCTCTCGTAATGTCCCCTTTTGTTGGCATAATATTATTTAAAGCATGAATTTTTATGTCTTCACAAATTTCATACAAAGATAATAAAAACCGCATAAGGAAAAAATTATCTTTTATTGAGGGTGGCCACCAGCTTGAAAAATTAGAGTTTGCCCTTGCAATCGCTCAAACCAACGGTGATGAAAAAAAATCAATTGTTCTTAGAAAAAAGATTGTTGAATTAGGTGGAAATGTTGAAGAGCCAGGAACTTAACTTAATTTTCTTCAAGATATCTAGACGACACAACTAATGCTTCACCCGCTTGTTGAGCTGTGATTTTTCCTAGTTTGAGAAGTGTATTACTAATAGCAGAAACTGCCGTAATAATATCTCTATCGTTAACATAACCTAGATGTCCGATTCTAAATATTTTCCCCTTCATATGATCTTGACCACCAGCAAGTAAAATATCAAAATTATTTTTAATAGTTTTTCTAAATTCTTCAGCATCTATTTCTCCAGTTTTTACTGCAGTAATTGAAGGACTTAAGCACTTTTCATCAGCAAATAATTCTAGATCCAAAGCCTTCATAGCATTGCTCATTGCTAATTTATGTTTTTTATGTCTTGAAAAAATATTATCTAAGCCTTCTGCTCGCATCATTTTTAAAGATTCATCTAGAGCAAAAACCAAATTAACCGCAGGAGTGTATGGATTGCTGTTACTTGTAAGGCTCTTTCTGTATGATTTTAAATTTAAATAAAATTTTGGTAAATTAGATTTTTCTGCAGCTTCCCATGCTTTTTGGCTGATTGCTATAAAGCTAAGTCCCGGTGGTATCATATATCCCTTTTGTGATCCTGAAGCAACGATATCTAACTGCCACTTATCTACTGGGACATTGCAAGCTCCAAGACTTGTGACGCAATCAACGATTGATAATGCTTTCTTGTGTGCCAAGATGTATGAACTAATAGTTTCTAAATCATTAATGACGCCTGTAGAGGTTTCAGAATGAGTTAAGATAACTGCCTTTATTTCTTTTTGTTTATCTTCTTCTAATATTTTTTTGAATTCTTCCGGATTAAGAGGTGTACCCCATTTCGATTGAATTTTGATTACTTCTAAACCAAATTCCTTAGCAACTTGTACCCATCTTTCTCCAAATTTTCCATTTTCTCCACAAATAACCTTATCACCTTTACTTAAAGTATTTATTATTCCAGCTTCCATTGCAGCAGTGCCACTCCCAGTAATAGTTAGAACATCATTTTGAGTTTGATGAAGCCATTGTAAATTTTTAGTAGTACTCGCTACGAGTTCTTGAAATTCTTTACTGCGATGGCCTATGGGATGCTTACTCAATGCTTGTAATACTTTTTCTGGAACTGGTGTGGGTCCAGGAATCATCAATGATAATTTTTGTTGTATGGCCACTTTTTATTAAATAGGTCATTCTTAGATTAGTTCTCATTATATATTTTTCAATTACTTGATTTGAAAAAAGGATTTTCTTTACCTCTATGGGTTGCTGGAGCTGCTAAGTCAGCATTAAAAAAATTATTAGGGATTCCGTTTGAGCATTATGAACTAATAAAAATTCCTAAAGAAAAAAAAGAGGTAAAAATAGATATTCATTCTGTTGGTTTACTGAGTGGTTCCTCGCATGCCTTAGGAATTACTTTTGCTAATTCTGGGTTAGATCTCGACATTACACAAAACTTAGAAATATGGACAATAGCCTCTTTAGAAAAATCTTCTATTAATAATTCTAAGCAAAGAAATCCAATCAATATTATTGCAGGATGTGGTGTAGGTATTAGAGAAAATACGTCAGAAATATGTATTTCTGAATTTGCTAGAGAAGTATTAAGTAAAAATTTATTGGATATTATTCCGGAAGGTTTTTATTTAAATCTAGAAATTATTTTGCCAAATGGCGAGTTTTTAGCGGAAAGAACTAGTAATAAGTCTTTTGGTATTGTGAACGGATTATCTATTATTGGAACTTCTGCTGAGACTTTTTCAAGTGCTTCACCTGATCAATTAGAGCACGCTAAAACTAATCTAGCAAAGGTAACAAAAAATGATTTCCAAGGAAAAGTTGTTTTTGTTATTGGAGAAAATGGATTAAATTTAGCAAAAACTTGCAATATTGATTTGCCAATTATAAAAGTTGGAAACTGGATAGGACCATTACTAGTTGATGCTGCAATAAAAAATGTTAAGACTGTAATTCTTTTTGGGTATCACGGAAAATTAATTAAATTAGCAGGTGGTATTTTTCATACTCATAATCATTTAGCTGATGGAAGAATTGAGATTCTCGTTTATTTAGCTGTTAAAGAAAAGTTACCAACTTCAACCATAGTTAAATTATCTAACTTAAATAATCTTGAGGATGCATTATTATTTCTTGAAAAGTTTAATAAATCTTTAGCTTATAAATTATTTCAAAATTTAGCAAATACAATTGAAAATCGTTCTTTTAAATACGTTAATAGGTATGTAAAAACAGATATGGAAATTGCAGCAATAATTTTTGACAGAAAACGGAAAATAAGGTGGTCTGGAATAAATGGTAATGATTATATTTCTTTTTTCCAATGCGATTAATTTTTGATAGGTTATGCTTTTGCAAATAAATTGAGCTAACTTTTATACATGAGTCAAAAATCTTTAAATAAAGAACGAGATCCTTCAATATTAATTTTGGATTTCGGATCTCAATATTCTGAATTGATTGCAAGAAGAATCAGAGAAACTAATGTTTTTTCTCTTGTAGTTAGTAACTGTATATCAATTGAGGAAATTCGAGATATTAAACCTAAAGGAATTATTTTGAGTGGAGGACCAAATTCTGTTTACGAACAAAATGCGCCTAAATGCGATGAAAAAATTTTTGATTTGGGAATTCCTATTCTTGGTATATGCTATGGAATGCAATTAATGGTTAAAGAACTTGGAGGATCTGTTACTTCAGCAACTAAGAAAGCTGAGTATGGAAGAGCCCCAATAAATATAGATTTAGATTCTGAACTTCTTTCTGAAGTAATAAATAAATCTATAATGTGGATGAGTCATGGCGATTCAATAAATTGTTTGCCTGATGGATTTAATAAAATTGCTCATACCGAGAATACACTCCATGCAGCAATTTCACATGATAGAAAGAAATTATTTGGAGTACAATTTCATCCTGAAGTTATTCATTCAGAGTGTGGGATGAAGGTAATTCAAAATTTTGTTTACAACATCTCTCATTGCGCACCTGATTGGACCACCGAAACTTTTTTAGAAGAGACTATTCCAAGAATAAGAGAGCAAGTAGGTAATAAGAAAGTTTTGCTCGCTTTGTCTGGGGGAGTTGATTCTTCAACACTTGCATTTCTACTGAATAAAGCAGTTGGAAATCAGCTTACATGCATGTTCATAGATCAAGGTTTCATGAGAAAAGGTGAACCTGAGTTTTTAATGGATTTTTTTGATAAGAAATTTAATATAAAGGTTGAATATATTAATGCTAGGGAAAGGTTTCTTTCAAAATTACAAGGTATTACCGATCCGGAACAAAAAAGAAAAATTATTGGTGGAGAATTTATTGGAGTATTTGAAGAAGAAAGTAAAAGATTGGGTCCTTTTCAGTATTTAGCGCAAGGTACTCTTTATCCTGATGTTATTGAAAGTGCTGGTACTAATATTGATCCAAAGACAGGTGAAAGAATAGCTGTAAAAATAAAGAGTCATCATAACGTAGGAGGATTACCAAAAGATTTACAATTTAAATTAGTTGAACCATTAAGAAAACTATTTAAGGATGAAGTGCGAAAATTGGGAGCTGTCTTAGGGTTGCCAAATGAAATTATCAAAAGGCATCCATTCCCAGGCCCTGGGTTAGCAATACGAATATTAGGAGAAGTGACAAATGAAAAACTTGATTGTTTAAGAGATGCAGACTGGGTAGTTAGAGATGAAATTAAAAAAGCAGGTCTTTATGATGATATTTGGCAAGCTTTTGCAGTTTTGTTACCTGTTAAAACTGTAGGCGTTATGGGTGATAAAAGAACTTATGCATGGCCAATAGTCTTACGCTGTGTATCTAGTGAAGATGGTATGACAGCAGACTGGTCAAAAATTCCGTTTCAGATTTTAGAAAGAATTTCTAATAGGATAGTTAATGAAGTAGTAGCAGTTAATAGAGTTGTCTATGATATAACAAGTAAACCCCCAGGAACTATTGAGTGGGAATAAACGATTTTAGGGTTTTAAAGATTTTTTTATTTATATTATTATTGATTAATACTTCAGGTATTTATATTTATCTTTTTGGGTAATTATTTCCATTGCAGGTCTAAGCATCTCTTTATAGTTTTTCCATCCTCCTAAAGATTTTCTATTGATTGGTGAACGAACCTGAACATTACTTCTTGTTGAAACTTTGCGATTATTTAAATGCGGCGATAAATATAAATCATTCCATTCCCAACCTAACCAACGGATTAATAATTTTATTTCTTCTGAAGGATTGGTTACTAATTCATCGTAATTTAATTCATATATAAGTTCTTTAAATTCTTTTTTGTATATTTTCATTATCTCATCTTGATCATAATAAACTGCAGCAGAATCAACCAAACTTGATGAGAAATTATTCCCTGTTGCGAAATGTGCTCTATACATTGAAAGGATATTATCTAAAGGATTTCTAAAGCAATGTATTATTTTTGCATTAGGAATTCCTTTTGCAATTATGCCTGCATATTGATAATTAAATAACCATTTATTTGTTGTGAAGTTTTTATTTTTGGTTATTGCTAATTTTTGCCAATATATTTCACTAAGTTTTGTTTTTTTATTAGATTCTTTGTATTCTCTATATGCTTCTTCAAAGATATTTACTTCTCCAAGATCCTTTACACTAGAATTCAAACTTATTATTGATTCAACCAGAGTAGAACCACATCTAGGCAGTCCTACTATAAAAATAGACATTGGATAATTTTCAAATTCTTTATTATTTCTTTCATAATTATCAGAGGATATTTTCAATTTTTTTGTTTTATCGATTAATAAATTTGCTTCAGATTTATTAATTTTAAGTTTAATGTTATTTGCATTAATTAGATTTTCCGAACTTTCTTGATATTTTCCTTCTTTATGAAAAATATTTGATCTTGCAAAAAAAATATTTACTAATTCTCTATTATTTTTATTTTTTAAAAGATTTTCAGAAAAAAGTTGATTGTGCCATTTTGGAATTGTATCTTTAGAATTCATTTTTGATAATGATAAGTATGCATCAGTAAAATGAGGATCTACTTCAAGTGCTTTTTGATTATATGAATAAGCCTCTTTTAATCTGCCCAGATCTTGCATAATATATCCAAGATTGTAGTGAGCAATAGCAAAGTCTGATTTAAGTTTTATTGCTTTCTTAAGTTCTAATTCTGCTTTTTCTAATTTTCCTTGGCTAATAAATAAAACTCCAAGATTGTAGTAGGCATTTGCATATTTAGGATTTAAAGAAATTGCTTTTTTAAGGTTTAATTCTGATTCACTATATTTACCGATTTCGTTTAGGAATATTCCATAATTCGAAAAAACTCTATAGTCTCTTATTCCATTTGTAATAAAATATTCATAGTATTTTGATGCTTCTAGTTTCCTTCCTTGTGATTGCAGTGATAATGCTTTTTTAATCAATTGATTAATATTTACTATCTTTGCTTTTTTTGGTATTTTTATTTTCTTTGATTTGTTTTCTTCGCCAAAACCTTTCATTATTCATGAAGATAGTTTCTATATAGCGATTATAGTCTTAATGCAAAGTTTTATAAATTGTTTATTAAGTAGATAATTAGTAATTTAATTGTAATTTTTAACTAATTATCTACAATTAGTTAGGAAAGTTTTTCTAACTTTCATAATGTTAGTAATACTTTTGATAAGCACTTGTTTCTAACTCAAAATTTACTCTTGTCTTAGTGCGATATTAGAACAATGAATTTATTGAGTGAGGTTAAATTATCAAATTATTTAAATTAGATTTAAATTGTGATGAGTGAAATTATTAAATTAAGTAGATCTACTGTTGAAAAATATCTTAGCTGTCCGAGATGTTGTGTACTCGATAAAAAGTATCAAATAAAACCACCTTCGTTACCTTTTACTCTAAATATAGCAGTAGATAATCTATGTAAAAATGAATTTGATCACTATAGAAGAATTCAGGAGCCTCATCCTTTATTGCTTAAAAATGTTATTGATGCTGTTCCTTTCAAGCACAAAGATTTAGAACGCTGGAGAAATAATTTTCAAGGGATAAGATATAAATCAATTGAGCATAAATATGATTTTGGGGGAGCGGTTGATGATATTTGGCAGAAAAAAAATGGTGATCTTATCATCGTTGATGTAAAAGCAACATCTAGAAATAATTTTGATTGGTCGGAGACTTTTAATAAATACGAGTATGCAAAAGCTTACAAGAGACAATTGGAGATGTATCAGTGGTTATTTAAGAAAAATGGTTTTCAAGTTTCTAATGAAGCATACCTTGTATACTTTAATGGAAGAAAAAATGAAAAGTTTTTTAATAACCAATTAAATTTCGATGCATATTTAATCAAATTAGATTGTTCTACATCATGGGTAGAACGTAAAATAATTGATACAGTCAATTTATTACGTTCGGATGTTTTTCCAAAACCATCTCTTAATTGCGAACAATGTAATTATTTAAAAAAGCGTTGGCAATTATCAATCAGTTAAATGCTAATAAAAGATTTTTTGATATTTCTGGAAAACTAGTGAAAAAAAGATAATCTTAAATTAAGTTTTAAATTTAAACTTTTGAAAAAACACAAAAAATCTGACAGAAATATAACTAATCATCTTCAACAAGATGTCGTTAAAATATCTGGTAAAAAAATTTTTATAAACCCTTTTTTGTACTGGAGGAGGTTTGATGAAAATACTAATAGATGGCTTAGAGAACCTGGTCAAATGTCAGAGGATCAAATTTCACCAAATAGGAACCGTTTTTATCCAGAAATAGAGTGGGCTGATTTAAGTCATGAGCAAAAGATCATAAAAGATGCAACTGTTGAAATGTTTTTAAAAACTCTTGAATTGATAAGTACATTTCATCCTTATCTTAGTTCCGGACAATTATTAGAAGTGGAGAGAAAAATGGCGATTATTAAAAAGATACCTTTTGAAAATTGGGTTACAAAATCTTTCGCCAAAAAAGCGAGATTATTAGAAAATGAAAGAAGAAAATTTCAAAGAGAAAGATTTTTTAATAGCTGGAGGGAGTGGTTTAGTCTCGTAAATACTCAACAAGCCATTTTGCCGTTAATCGTCACAATATTTATTTCTTCATTTATTGGATGGTCTTTGGGGATATCAAAGAATAGTTGTAATCCTTATTTTGAACAAAAAATAGATTAATTAAATTAATTTGTTTTTGATATTTCTTCAGTATTTAATTTAATATTATTTTGAAAAATATATTTTTTTATTTAAGATTATGTTAATTGAAATAATTGCTTAAAAAAGTATAAGTTTATGAGTGGAAATTTGAATTCAAATAATATTGAAAATGATACTTTTAATCTGAACAATGAAGATAGTGACTATAAAGATTTAATTACTAGACTTAAAGAGATAAAATCAACAATTGATTTATTGGAAAAAACACTATTTAAATAAATTTTATATTTTTGATAAAAACAAGTCCCAATACAAAACTTTTTTCATTAAAGAGACAACCATTAGTTTTACTTATTTTCTCTTCCATTTCTTTTTTATTGATTCTATTTAGATTAATTTTTTTGCAACTTTTAAATTATGAATCTTTTAAGAAGATGTCAGATGAAAATAGGATCAGACTTATTGCTTCACAGCCAATACGCGGAAGAATACTCGATAAAAACGGTTATGTTTTAGCAGATAGTAGAGTTAAATATTCCTTAATAGTAAAGCCTCAATTGGTAAATAAAAAAAATTGGGAAAAACATAAATCAATTATTTCTAATTTGTTAAATATTGATAGCAATGAAATTCAAAAACAATATGCAAATGGTCTAAATAACCAAAAACTTTCAATTACTATCCTTGATGATTTAAATGAAGATCAATTAATAAAATTCAAGGAAAATGAAGCTAATTTAATTAGTTTTGAAATAGCTACCAAATTAATTAGAAATTATCCTTATAAATCACTTGCTGCCCATGTAATTGGTTATACTCAGCCAATTAATGAATCAGAATATAAGTTCTTATCTAAGAAAGGTTATAAATTAAATGATTTAATAGGAAGAACTGGAATTGAATATGTATACGAAGATTTTATAAGAGGTGAATGGGGTGGAGAAATGGTTGAAGTAAATTCATTAGGAAAATTTCAAAGATCATTGGGTATAAGACCTCCAGTACAAGGTAATGATATTGAATTAACAATCGACCTTAATCTGCAATTAGTTGCTGAGGAAGTTCTTAAAGACAAAAAAGCTGGAGCGATAATAGTGATGGATCCAAGAGATGGTGCAATTAGAGCAATGGTGAGTAGGCCTAATTTCGATTTGAATTTTTTTTCACAGGATTTTAAGCCTGAAAAAGAATACAATAAAATATTTAATTCTCCTGAAAAACCTCTTTTTAATAGGGCGTTAAATGCTTATGATCCAGGAAGTGTTTGGAAAATTGTAACGGCTTTAGCTGGCTTGGAAAGTGGAAAATTCCCTAAAGAAACCATGTTAGATACGAAACCATGTTTAACTTATGGGAGTCAATGTTTTAGAGAGCATAATGACTTAGGCTTCGGGACAATAGGATATGAAGATGCCTTAAGAGTTTCTAGTAATACATTTTTTTTATCAAGTAGGTTATGGAGTAGGAGTTGATGAAATTTATAAGGTCTCACGAAAGCTTGGTTTTAATTCTTTATCTGGAATTGAAATTTCCGAACAAGAAAATATAGGATTAGTAGCTAGCAGTGAATGGGCTAAAGAAGGCAGAGGATGGGGGCAACCAGGAAGAACCCCTTGGGTTCCAGAAGATATTGCTAGTATGTCTATTGGACAATTTGTTGTACAAGTTACCCCTATTCAAATAGCTAGAGCATATGCTGCAATTGCAAATGGAGGTTATCTAGTAACCCCACATTTGACTAAAAAAGGTGCAGAAAGTCTTTTAGATAAAAAACGTATCCCAATTGACATTGAAACACAAAATATTCAGTTGATAAAAAGTGGTCTCAGGAAAGTAGTCGAGTCTGGCACAGGAGTATCAATTAATTATGGAGTTTCAAATTTACCTCCAGTTTCAGGCAAAACTGGAACTGCTGAAGATGGAGAAGGTGGCTTAGATCACGCTTGGTTCGTTTGCTTTACTCCCTCTGAAAAAAGCGAATTACTTATAGTTGCTTTTGCACAAAATACTCCTGGTGGAGGATCTGTTCATGCACTGCCTATGGCTAGAGAAATTTTGAAAGTTTGGAATGAAAAAGAATGAAATTTTATTAGGTTTTAAATGTTTATGTTTTTAGTTTTTTCATTTGTAAAAGTCTTTGAATAATATCTTCAATAGTTTTTGTATCTATAGGTTTACTATATGAGGACAAAAGTTGTCTTCCTAATACTTGACTTCCTAAATGCACTAATTGAATGCGTAATGAGGTAAGTAGTTCTAACCCTATGCCACCAGAAAATGTTGCAATTGCAATCGGTTGACCATTAAATAAATTCCTAAAGTCATCTCCAGAAATAGAAAGCCATGCTATGAAGTTGGAGAGAATGGGAGGTATAGATCCATTATATTCAGGGGCACAAATCACCCACCTTTCAATCTTGAAAAGCTTTTTTTTTAATTCTTCTATTTCATTTGGAATATTTTCTTTGCTGTGAATTCTTGGATTAAATAATGGAATATCAAGGGTGGTAAGATCTAAAATTTCAGAACTTATTTTAAGTTCATTACTTTTTTCAAGAAATTTTTTAGAAAGTTCTAGATTTTTACCACAACTAGCCGTAATGATTATTAGATCTTTTGTTTCAGTCATAAATTAGATAAATAAATTTAATAGTTAGCACCTGTTTTGCGGTGATGAACTGCCGTTAGACTATCGGATTTTAGTATATTACCGTGTTGTACTTCAGCGTAAATTACCCAATGATCCCCACATTCCATTCTTTCTTTGACAGAAGCATCTAACCATGCGAGCGATTCAGGAATGATTATCTGCTCATTAGGAGTTAATTCAATATTTATTCCTTCAAATCTATCTTCTCCAGGTGCAAAGGGCTTGGTGAATCTTTTCAAAGGTTCTTTAAAATCTTTTTCACTAAGAATATTTAATGCGAATGAATCTCCTATTTGCAGAAGAGACTCTACCGATCTATCTTTTGCTACTGCAATACTTAACCCGGGCGGAGAAAAACTTGCTTGACTAACCCAAGATGCAAGCATAGCTCCTTTAATATTATTCTCATCTTTGCCTTTAGAGGCTGTAAGGACACAAAGAGAACCAATTACTCTTCCAAGAGCTTGTAGCTTTGGATCAGTTTTGCTTGTAATCATTCCAGTATCTGATTTTCTGGGTTTTTTCTTTGCTTTTTTTATGATTTTTCTTCCAAAGTGAGTTCCTATTTCTTCTAACTCTTTAATCTTTGGTTTGTTTGGACTGAATTTAATCCTTATAGGGTCAAAACTAAACTTAAAACCACCGTCTTTTAATTTTGTTTCAAGTAAATCTATAGCTTCGCCGCTCCAGCCAAAACTCCCAAAAATTCCCACTGGCTTATCTCTATTACCTTCTGCTAACAATGTTCCTAGTGCACTAACTATTGGAGTTGGGGCGTGACCACCCAATGTTGGTGAGCCTATTAAATATCCATCAGCATTTTGGATAGATTTTACAAGTACATCATTAGGTGTAAATTCACAATTAATACTTTCAACTTCTACAGAAGTTCTATTTATCCCTTTAGCCAATGCATCACCTATTGAGGCTGTATTTCCATATGCACTTGCATATATCAGGGCGATCTTAGGATTATTTGTTGAGAGATTCTCTCCCCATCTAATATAGTCATTTAAAAAGCTTTTTAAGCTGTATTCGATCGCGGGACCATGTAATGGTGCAATAGTTTTAATGTCATAATCTGAAATTTTTTCAGTTATTGATACTACTTGATTAGACATTGGTGCCATCAAGCAATCATAAAAATGTTTCCTATCAATTTCTGTACTAACACGATTTGTTTCAGACCAATCAGCAGAAGCAATATGAGCAGAGAAAATTTTTTCACTAAGAAGTATTTCTTGATTACGTTCATAAATTATCAGGCCACCAGGCCAACGTGCTGTTGGTATAGGAATTAACTCAAGTGAAATGTTATCTAATTCTAAATTATGTTCTTTTTTGATTATGTTTATTTCAGGTAATTGAATTTCAATAAAGTTTTCTAAGGTAGGATTTCTTTGATTCCAAAGTTCGCTAATAAGTTTATAACCTGGATTAGAGCAAGTAATAGTTGTTTTTTGAAATTGGGTACTTATATTTTTTATAGTTTCAATAATTTGGGGATTAATATGACCAGAAATGAAGTTGATTTTATCTAATTTAAATTGATCGCAAAACCTGGAAATTACTTTATTAAAGGTATTTAAATATTGTTTTTCAGGTGGATGAATAATAAAAAGTTCCTCATGACTTCTAATAAAAAAAGTATTAAAAGAGGTTCCTTTCTCAAGGTTAAATTCAAGTTCAAATCTTTCTTTATTTTGGTCTAAGAATCTTACACAAGAAAAATTTTCAGTAATTTCAAATTCTGATAAATTTTGATTTTCTTCAACTAAGCCTATATTAATATCTGACATTTAAAAGACTTATTTTCTAATAGTGATTAGCAACTTTTCTGTGATGAACTGCTGTCTTACATGATAAGTCAGAAACATTACCATTTTCAACAATTCCGTAAATTATCCAATGGTCTGGAGTCTCTAGTCTGGAGCTAACTTTACAATCTAAAAAGGCGAGTGAATCTGAGAGAACAGGTCCTCCTTCAGCGATGTTGCTAATTACATCTACATCCGCAAATCTATCAGCTCCAGGGGCAAATCTTTTTAAAAAATGTCTGAACATTTTTTGATAGTTATCTTCTCTCAAGATATTCACAACAAAACCTTTACCAACTTGCATATATGATTCAATAGCTCTATCTTTTGCTACTGCAACTGTAATACCTGGTGGTGAAAAGCTTGCTTGACTAACCCAACTTGCGACCATTGCACTTTGTCTAAATGTCGAACCTTCCCCTTGACTAGCTGTTACTACATATAATCCTCCACTCAATCTACCTAACGCTTTATCTAAATTTGAATCAAGGCTCTTCATAGAGGCAATATTCTTCTTTTTATTGATCAATTGACCCAAATCAGTTCCAGCTTCTTCGAATTGTTGATAAACAATCGGATCTGGAATATTTTTAACTCTTAAGGGAGAGAAAGCTTCTTTTTGACCAAGTTCTCTTAATTTATTTGCTAAAGAATCTATAGGTTCATCATTTCCACCAAATGAATCATAAACTGCTGTAAATTGTTTTGGCTTTAGTGCTGCAAATAAAGTACCGAGAGATTCTTTTAATTCATTATCTGAGTCTATAGGCCATGTGGGAATGACTACTGCTTTTGATTCGGAAATCAAACTTGTTAATTCTTGCGGGTCAGAGGATCTTAAATCTATTAATTGAACCTGTGCATCTGCTTTACTAATTCCATGAGATATCGCTTGACTGAGTCGATCACAATAACCATAGTCGCTTATGTAGCAGACTGACACAAAATCATTGCCTTTGCTTTTATTGCTACTCCATTCTAGATATTTTCCTTTCCAAAAATTGACCTGATTATGGAGCAAAGGCCCATGACCAACAGCTATTGTTTTTAATTCAGGTAGTTTATCTATTCTTTTAATTGCCTGCATAACGCTTCTAGCGTTTGGACCCATGAGGCAATCGTAATAAAAACGGAAATCATCGTATATTTCTTTTTGATCAGTGTCAAAAAATTCGTCAGAACAATAATGGAGTCCAAAAGCATCGCATGTATAGAGAACATTTGTGCTGTGATCATATGAAAATATGGTATCTGGCCAATGCAAATTTGGTGCACTTATAAATTCAATATTATGTTCTAAACCACTATTAGGATTAGTTCCGAGATTTAAAAACTCTCCACTCTTAACCTCTAGACGTTTAAAGGGAATATGTATTTGGTCTTCAATAAATTTAAGGGCTAATTTTGATCCAACTACTGTTATATTTTGGTTTAATTCTAAAAGATTACCTATTAAACCAGAATGATCAGGTTCTGTATGGCTAGTAATTAGATAATCAACTTCTTGCGGATTTACCTTTTTTAATAATTCTTCAAACCATAATTCTTCGAACTTTGCGTGACTAGTATCAATTATTGCTAGTTTCTCGCCTTTGATAATAAAACTATTGTAAGTAGTTCCATTTCTTAAACCAAATTCAATATCAAATCTACTGCGATCCCAATCCAAAGATCTTATGGCACAAGAATCATCAGCAAAGTTTTGAGATTGAACCGTCAACTTGTTATTAGTTTGTGCCAATTTAGAATTACTTGTCTGGGCAGAGGCTATCATAGAATAATTAGCTTTATAAATTAACTTTAGTTATATAGAATATAAATTCGCGTGATTATCTTTGCGAAATAACCGAAATTACGCTTTTCTTTAATTTTTAATCTTTTTATTCTGGATAAATGACATCTCAATTAATTAAAAAATTAGTTACTGGAGATGAGATAAGAAATGCTTTTTTAAAATTTTACAGTGAAAAATTACATAAAATCATTCCAAGTGCATCTTTGATTCCAGATGACCCTACGGTTATGCTCACAATTGCTGGAATGCTACCTTTTAAACCAGTTTTTTTAGGTTTAAAAGAAAGACCATCAAAAAGGGCTACATCTAGCCAAAAGTGCATCAGAACAAACGATATAGAAAACGTTGGAGTTACAGCTAGACACCACACTTTTTTTGAAATGCTTGGTAATTTCTCTTTTGGAGATTATTTTAAACGAGAGGCTATTCAATGGGCTTGGGAATTAGTTACTAATATTTATCAACTTTCTGTTGAAAATATAATTGTGAGTGTTTTTCACGAAGACGAAGAGTCTGCAAAAATTTGGAGAGATGAAATTGGTATTCATCCAGATAGGATAGTCAAACTAGGTGAGGAAGATAATTTTTGGTCATCTGGCAAAACAGGTCCATGTGGACCTTGTTCAGAACTTTATTATGATTTTCATCCTGAAAAGGGTCTGCAGAATATTGATTTAGAAGATGGAGATCGTTTTATTGAATTTTATAATCTTGTTTTTATGCAATATAATCGTGATCCTAATGGAAAATTGACAGATTTAAAATTTAAAAATATTGATACAGGAATGGGTCTTGAAAGAATGGCTCAAATACTACAAAAAAAGCAAAATAATTATGAGACAGATTTAATTTTTCCTATTATTCAAAAAATTTGTGAGATTGCAAATATTGATTATTTTTCTTCAGATGATAAAAACAAAATTTCTTTAAAAATCATTGGTGATCATACAAGAGCTGTTATTCATTTAATTTCTGATGGAGTATCAGCAAGTAATCTCGGTAGGGGATATATATTAAGAAGGCTTATTAGAAGAATGGTCAGACATGGCAGATTATTAGGTATAACAAATGAATTTTTACCTCATATTGCTACTGTCGGAATTAACTTAATGCAAAATAATTACCCTGATTTAAAAAATAATAATGATTTAATTTTGAATGAGATAAAAATTGAAGAAATAAGATTTAGAGAAACTCTTGAAAGAGGAGAGAAATTGCTAGATGAGTTAATTTCTTCAGGGCAGAAATTAATTTCTGGTTTTAAAGCTTTTGAACTTTATGATACTTATGGATTTCCTCTAGAACTTACTGTAGAAATTGCTGAAGAACATAGTATCAGTGTAGATGTAAAGGGTTTTGAAGAAGAAATGAATGTACAAAAAGAGAGAGCTAAAGCTGCTTCAAGTAATATTGATTTGACATTAGAGGGATCATTAGAGCGAGAAATAGATCTTTTTAACAAAACTGTTTTTAATGGTTATAAGTCACTCCTTTCGGAAGCTGAAATAAAGGGTATATTCTTGGATTCAACATTAGTTAAGGAAGCAACTGAAGGTCAGAAAGTTTTAATTGTTCTTGATCAGACAACTTTTTATGGAGAATCTGGCGGGCAAGTTGGTGATATTGGAACGATATTTTCAAACGATGTTGAGGTCTTGGTTGATAATGTCATGCGAAAGAAAAATGTTTTTTTACATTATGGAACGATCAAAAAAGGAAAATTAACTATTGGACAAAAAGTTAAGACTAATGTTAGCTCCTCTAATAGAGCTAAGGCTGCTGCAAATCATACAGCTACTCATTTATTACAATCTGCACTTAAATCAGTTATTAATGAAAGTGTTGGACAGAAAGGTTCATTAGTAGCCTTTAATAAATTACGATTTGACTTTAATTCCTCTAATCCTATTTCTAGAGATCAAATTTCTAAGATTGAGACTTTAGTTAACTCTTGGATTATGGAAAATCATGCCCTAGAAATAAAAAATATGTCTAAGAGTGAGGCTCTTGAAAAGGGCGCAGTCGCCATGTTTGGAGAAAAATATGATGATGAAGTGCGCGTCGTTAATGTACCAGGAGTTTCAATGGAACTTTGTGGTGGCACACATGTTCAAACTACATCCGAATTAGGTTCTTTCAAAATAATTAGTGAGGAAGGAATCTCAGCTGGAGTCAGAAGAATCGAAGCATTATCAGGCCAATCAGCATTAGACTATTTCAGTGATAGAAATGCATTAGTAAACCAACTAAGTGATTTGTTAAAAGCAAATCCTAATCAACTTTTTGAAAGGGTTAATAATTTGCAAGCAGAGCTTATTAATAAGAATAAAGAGATACAAAAAATGAAAGATGAAATTGCATATTTTAAATACTCTTCTATAAAATCATCCGCAGAAATAGTAAATTCTTTTTCAATTTTAGTAAATCAGATTGATGGCTTAGATGGGAATTCTTTGCAATCTGCAGCACTTAATTTAACTTCTCATTTAGGAAATAAAGCAATAGTGATTCTTGGGGGAATACCAAATCCAGAAAATAGAAAGTTGTTATTTGTAGTTTCTTTAGGTGATAATGTAGTAAAAATAGGATTGCATGCAGGTAAATTAATTAATGAGATTGCAAGAATTTGTTCAGGAGGTGGAGGAGGAAAGCCTAACTTTGCTCAAGCAGGTGCTAAGGATATTGATAAGTTAAGTGATGCTTTAGATTATGCTAAAAATTATTTGCAAAAAACATTAGCTAATCATTCTGATAAATAACTACTTTTTCTGAGACTAATTTCGATTTGATCCATTAATTTCCTTGCTTCTTCAATAGTTAATTTTTTTTGATCAATTGCTGATTCAGTATTAATTCTTATAGATTCAACCAAAGAAGCTGAACTGTAATCTAATAATTGTAATATTTCAGATTTACTGTCCTCTTTAATAATATTTCTGACCTTATATGAATTATCTTGATTTATGTCTATATGAACAACGTTGGTATTGCCAAATAAATTGTGCAAGTTTCCTAATGCTTCTTGATAGGCTCCAGTCATAAAAATTCCAATTAGGTAATCTTTATCTTCTTCTGGCTTATGCAAATTTAGTAGTGATTTAATTTTTCCATCATCAATAAAATTATTTAGTTTCCCATCTGAATCACAAGTTAAATCTGCAAAGTTGCCTTTGCAGAACGGCTCCTCTAAGTGCCTATGTATTGGTACTATTGGAAAAATCTGATTTATTGCCCAGCTATCAGGAATAGATTTAAAGATAGATAAATTTGCATAATAAGTTGATGCAAGAGTTTCTGTAATTTCAGATAAATCAGGGTGATTGATTTCATCATTATTCAGGTTATTAGAAATTTCTTTTGCACAAGCCCAAGTAAGTTCTTCGGCATAAGCTCTTTCTGCCAAGCTTAAAAATCCTAATCTAAAGGCGACTAAGCAATCTTCTTTAAACTTTTTTGCATCATTCCATAGTTCAATTATTTGAGATAAATTTATTTTTTTATTTTTAAGTTTTTTTAATTCATAGAAAGTATCAAGTAAATTTGAAATTATTAATTGTTGATTTTTTTTATCAAAAATTTGTAGTTTGGAACTGACATGACTTGTTCCTAAGACATTAAAAATTAAAACTGAACAATGACTAATTATTGCTCTTCCACTTTCTGAGATTATGGTTGGATGCTTGATATTATTTAATTCACATGAATCCTTAATAGTTGCAATTACATCGTTAGCATAATTTTGGAGAGAATAATTAGTAGAAGTGTTGGAGGAGGTTTTAGTTCCATCAAAATCTATTCCTAATCCACCCCCAACGTCGATATATTGCATTGGGGCTCCTAGTTTGCATAGTTCAACATATATTTGACTCGCTTCTTGTAATGCGTCTTTGATCACAGCAATATCACTTATTTGACTGCCTATATGAAAATGGAGCAATTTCATTTCGTTGATAAGATTTGCTTCTTTTAGTTCTTTTATAGTCAACATAATTTCTGGGATTGATAATCCAAATTTGGAATTATCTCCAATAGATTTACCCCACCTACCACTACTTTTACTTGATAACTTTGCTCTAATTCCTATCAATGGAGTCGCGTTAAGTTCTTGAACTGCTTGAATAATTCTTTTTACCTCGTCTCGTTGTTCAATAACTATTATTGGATTTTTGCCGAGTTTTCTGGCCAAAGTTGCAATCTCAATATATTTTTTATCTTTATATCCGTTGCATATTAATAATGAATTTTGGTTTTCAAGAAGTGCAAGGCCAATTAATAGTTCTGATTTACTTCCTACTTCTAAACCAAAATTCCATTGGCTACCAAACTCTATTATCTTTTCTAGGACATTTTTCTGTTGATTACATTTGACAGGAAAAACGCCTTGATAAATGTTCTTATATTTATAGGTTTTTATTGCTTTTAAAAAAGAGTCATGTAATGCATTTATTCGATCTTTCAAGATATCATTAAATCTTATGATTAATGGAGGATTTATTTCTCTACTCTTCAGTTCTTTGACAAGCTTAAAAAGATCAATCTTGTTTTCAGATTTTATATCTTTAGTTACTGATATATTTCCTTTGGAATTTATAGAAAAATATTTATCTCCCCATTTGTCTATGTTATAAGTCGAAATACTATCTTCAATAGTCCAAATATTCTTAAATTTTTTCGGCTCAAAATTGGTCAATTTATGTCTTAGTGATTAATAAATGTTTTTGAAAATAACTTAAAACAATATCTTTTATTTTAATGATTACTTGCCAAGTTACCACCCAAAAGTTGAATATACATAGAGTGATTATTAACTAAATGACTAAAGAGAGAACCTTTATTGCAATTAAACCAGATGGAGTTCAAAGAGGATATGTTTCTGAGATTATTGGCAGATTTGAAAAAAAAGGATTTAAATTGGTTGGATTAAAGCAATTAATTCCTTCAAAAGAACTTGCTCAAAATCATTATGGAGTACATAGAGAACGACCCTTTTTTGGTGATTTAGTAGACTTTATTTCAAGTGGTCCTGTTGTAGCAATGGTGTGGGAAGGCGAAGGAGTTATTTTGAGTGCTAGAAAACTTATAGGTGCAACAAAACCTCTGGAAGCAGAGCCTGGAACAATTAGAGGTGATTTAGCTATTGATATTGGGAGGAATATTATTCATGGTTCTGATGGAGAAGATACAGCAAAATTTGAAATTGATCTATGGTTTAACGAAGAGGAATTATGTGAGTGGGAAACTTCTGATTCGAAATGGCGATCTGAAAATTAAAATTTAAATTGCAAATCTATCTAAACTAAATTTTTCTAAAAAGCTTTTCTCTATTTCTTTGAGATTTTTATTTTGAACTATTTTCAAAAGAAGATCACTTGTTATTGCAGAAAATAAAACTCCATTTCTGTAATGTCCTGTAGCTATATAAAGATTTTTAATTTTTGATTTTCCAATTATTGGTTTTAGATCTGGTGTGCAAGGTCTAAAACCCCACCAATGTTCCATTTGTGGCCAATTAATTGCTTCTGGTAATAAGTAGCGAATGCCTTCTTGCAGTTGTTTTATTCCATTAGGAGTATTACCCTGATTAAATTTTGAATCTTTTTCAACTGTCGCTCCAACTATAATAAGTCCATCATCACGGGGAACTAGATAAGTTTTTGGACCAAAAATAACTCTTTTCAAAAAATTTGTTGGACCTTGTATTGATAGCATTTGTCCTTTTACAGGAAAGACTGGAATCTTATTAAAAATTTTTTTACTCCAAGCACCGCTGCATATAATTGCTTTTTCGCAGTTAATTTTTTTTATTTCCCCAGTGGCACATAAAACAGTTACACCTGTAATTTTGTTTTTTTCGAATGTCAAATCCTCTACTTCTGATCCCTCTTGAAATTCGACTCCATGCAAGGAGCATGCTCTCTCAAGAGCACGCATCAGTCTTCTTCGGTTATCTATTTGACCATCTTGTTCAAAAAGTAAACCATGTTTCCAAATAGAATTCATTCCATTAATTTCTGTTTGAAGATCTTTGTGATTTAAATATTTTCCATATTCATAAGTGGGAAACTTTTCAAGATCTTCTTTGTTTTTAAAAGGAACTACTATGCCACATTTTTTTAAACCGCACTTAATATTACTATCTTGTTCAATATTTTTTATCCACTTTGGAATTAGATTTTGACTTTCTTGGCCAAATCTTAGTAATTCATCTTCGAGCCCTTCAGCATGAGTAGCTAACATTCCTGCAGCAACAAATCCAGCTGATTCATTTCTGTTTTTACTTAAAACTAAAACTTTGAAGTTATTTCTAGAAAATTCATATGCAATAGATAAACCTAAAAGTCCACCGCCAATGATTAATATTGAATTTTTGGTTTCTTGTGCCATTTAAAAATTAATATTTTTATTTGTGTTTTTGTCCTCTTTTCCTCTATATCCAATAATATTAATAAAGAGACTTTTGATAATGAACAATTTGGAATCTTGGGAAGCTGTGATTGGTTTGGAAACTCATGTACAGCTTAATACGAAAAGTAAAATATTCACATCTTCGTCAACAGCTTTTGGTGATGCACCTAATACGCATATAGATCCTGTAGTTTGTGGGTTACCAGGAACTCTTCCAGTTTTGAATGAGACTGTTCTTGAGTATGCTGTAAAAACTTCATTAGCATTAAATTTAAAAGTTGCAGAACATTGTAAATTTGATAGAAAACAATATTTTTATCCTGATCTGCCTAAAAATTATCAAATTTCACAATTTGACGAGCCACTAGCTGAAAATGGCTGGTTAGAGGTTGAAATAATTGAAAAGGACAAAGAACCTTATATCAAAAAAATTGGTATTGAAAGGCTACATATGGAAGAGGATGCCGGAAAACTAGTCCATTCAGGAAGTGATAGATTAGCTGGCTCTAAGTATTCTTTAGTTGATTACAATCGTGCTGGAATAGCACTTTGTGAGATTGTAAGTAAACCAGATATTAGATCAGGTAAAGAGGCATCTGAATATGCTTCAGAGATTAGAAGAACAGTCAGATATCTAGGAGTATCAGACGGAAATATGCAAGAGGGTTCATTACGCTGTGATGTTAATATTTCAGTTAGAAAAGGACCTAATGCTCCTTTTGGTACCAAAGTGGAAATAAAAAATATGAATTCATTTTCTGCAATTCAAAAAGCTTGTGATTATGAAATAGCCAGACAAATAGAAGTTTATGAAAATGGAGGAAAAATTTTCCAAGAAACAAGGTTATGGGATGAAGCTAAGCAATTAACGAAAAGTATGCGATTAAAAGAAGGCAGCAGTGACTATAGATATTTTCCCGATCCTGACTTAGGTCCAATTGAAATAACAAAAGCCCAACAAGAAATATGGTTTAATGAACTACCAGAATTACCTTCAAAGAAGAGAAATAAATATGTAAGTAAATTTGGGTTGTCTGCATATGATGCAAGGGTAATTTCTGATGAAATAAGCATGGCAAACTTTTTTGAAGAAACAGTAGCAAATGGTGCAGATGCCAAACTAGCTTCAAATTGGGTAACAAGTGATATTGTAGGCTATTTAAAATCAAACAAGCTAAGTTTTAGAGAATTAAAGCTTAGTCCTGAAAATCTTGCTGAAATGATTAGCATGATTTCAAAAAATATAATTAGTGGAAAAATTGCAAAAGAAATTTTATCTGAACTCATTCAAAAAAATATTTCTCCGAAAGAATTAGTTGAAGAAAAAGGGTTGGCAATGATATCTGATTCTTCAAGTATTTTACCAATAATTGATGAACTTATAAATGAACATCCAAATGAAGTTCTAGCATTTAAAAATGGCAAAACTAAGTTACTTGGTTTTTTTGTTGGTCAACTTATGAAAAGAACCAAAGGTAAAGCTGACCCGAAACTTGCAAATAAACTTCTTATGGAAAAATTGAATAGCTAAAGCTTAAAGAAGCTCTTTTATCTTATTGATCCATTTATTTTGATCACCCGAATTATCTAAAATAATATCTGAAAATTTTCTTTTTTCTTCAAAACTTAATTGAAAATTTATTAATTCATATGCTTCTTTTTCGCTAATTTTATCTCTTGTGATAAGTCTGTTTTTTTGTAGTTCTTTAGGACATTTAACTAACCATATTTCAGTGCAAATATCTTCAAATTTTGCTTCAAACAATAATGGAATAACCAATACTATAGTTTGATTATTTGTGTATTGACTGCATTCTTCTATCATTCTTTCTTTAATTAAAGGGTGAAGCAGTTTTTCAATCCATTCCTTGCTTTCTGAATGTTTAAAAATAATGTTCCTTAAAAGTTTTCTGTTTATTTTCCTTTCTGAATTGCTCTTATTATCAATAATTTTATTTCCAAAATAATCTAAAATTTTCTTATATCCATATGTGTTTGGTTTGATTAATTCTCTTGAAAAATGATCTGCATCTAAAATTGGTATGTTTTTATGTTTTCTAATGTAATTAGTTATAGTTGTCTTCCCACTTGCAATACCTCCTGTTAAACCAATCCTTCTTTGGTTGTTTTTTGATTTTTGAAGAATATCCATATAAATAATAATAATCTAATTACTTAGTTTCTTTAGTATTAAAGAGTAGTTAGTATGAATTAAAATACCAAAAAGTTTGAACCAGTTAGATTCCAATTGGTCGTTTGTTGATGACAGTAAGGTAATACCAGAGGGGTTTCTTTTTGCTGGAATATCTGCTGGTTTAAAAGCTTCTAAAAAAAAAGATTTAGCACTAATATTAGCTCCAGAAGGAAGTATTTTTAGTGGGATGTTTACCCAATCAATAGTTCGCGCTTCTTGTGTGGATATTTGTGAGGAAAGGATTAAAACAACTTCAGGTTTTGCAAGAGCAATACTAATAAATTCTGGTCAAGCAAATGCATGTACAGGAAATCTTGGCATTCAACATTTTCAAATTGCTACAGGAAAGATTGCGGAACTTTTAGGAATAAAAAAAGAAGCAGTTTTAATGTGCTCAACTGGTGTAATTGGTGTTCCAATACAAATAAATGATTTAGTAAAAAATTTACCGAATTTAGTTAGTGATTTAAAGGGTAATAATTTTCAAAATGCAGCAGAAGCAATTTTAACTACTGATTTGACTTTGAAAAAAGTGTCAATAGAGACGATTATTCAAGGTAGAAAAATAAAAATAGCGGGATTTGCAAAAGGTTCAGGAATGATTTACCCCAACATGGCTACAATGCTTGCTTTTCTAACCTGTGATGCGGGTATTCAAAAAGAAGAATGGGATAAAATGATTGCTATCGCGGTTAAAAAATCTTTTAATGCAATATCAGTTGATGGAGAGACAAGTACAAATGATTCTTTTGTTGGAATAAATGCAGGAGAGAAAATTGAAAAAAGGTTTTTTCCAATTATCCAACAAGGGATTGATATTGTATGTCAGAACCTGGCAAAAAATATTGCAAGGGATGGAGAGGGAGCAAATTGTTTATTAGAAGTTTTGGTTCAAGGAGCAAAAAATATAGATGATGCAATTATGCTCGCGAAATCTATTTGTAATTCTGCCTTAGTAAAAACTGCGATACATGGTTGTGATCCGAATTGGGGACGAATCATTTCTGCTGCAGGCAATTCTGGAGTTAAATTTAATTTTAATGACGTTGACTTGTACATAGGAAACTCTCAGATTTTGGAAAACGGCAAGTTAAATAAATATGATCCACAAAAAGTTACAGATTATATTAAGTCCAGAATGAAAGGTAGATATTTAGTAGATGATATTGTAAAAATTATGATTAATCTAAATTCTGGAGAGTCGAAAGGCACAGCTTGGGGGTGCGATCTTTCTAAAAAGTATGTTGAAATAAACTCGGAATATACTACTTAAGTTTTAGTAAATCTAATGGTAGATATTCATTCATAGAAAGAAACAGTATTGTTAAAGTTCCAATTACAGAGCCTATAAAACCTCCAAAAAAATTAACTAATAATCCAGATTCTTTAATTATTGTTTCTTCGTTTTTTTCTTCTTCAAAATTAGGAGAATCAACTACTTTTAAGCGCTGATTGGTAGTTGGTTGTTTAAGTTGTTGGTGTCGGATGAGGGCTTCGAAATCAGGCATGGAATTTGTGAGGCAATTGAACAATAAGCAGACCAGCCCGTCATTCGACGAGGATCTGATCTACCTAAATCGTCTACAGCTTCAAATACAGCATTGCCCGAGGCTTCTGCTTTATCAAATGCTGAAAGTAAGGGTATAAATGTATTAAAAACATACAAACCAAAATTTTCTAGAGCTGCTTTGGCTTGTAGCGCTGCTTTTTGCTGTCTAAAATCAACTTTTACTATTACTACTGCATGGTTAACTTTTAAGTTGCTTAATAAATTAGCTAGTTCAACAGTTAATTCTACTGATCTTGCTTTTGCAGTTGTAGGTAAGATAACTAAATCTGAACCATATGCTAAGTGTTTAAGTTCTTCTTGATCACTGCTAGCCTGTCCATCAGTAATTACAATTTCTGATGATCTTGATGCTTTAGCAGCTGAACTGACGGGGAAAACTGGAAATGGAAGATTGCCTCTTGATGCGTACGCTAAAGCAGATCTATTCTTGTCAGCATCCACTATGCAAACTTTTTTACCTTCAGAATGCCAAACACTTGCAAGGTGAATACTTGTGCAGGTCTTAGCCACACCCCCTTTTTGTCCGCAAACGGTAATGAACAATTTTTTATTTTTATTTCTCTTACTTTGGAGAATAATTTCTTAATGTCAAGAGAAATTGATTTTTAATGCTTTAAAACTTATTTTTTGAAATATTTTAAAGAAGTTAATATTTTTAGATAACCTTATAAAGTTCCCTATTTAAATTGGCTAGTGAAGAAAAGAATTGGATTAGGTACTTGGTCTTGGGGGAATAAGCTTTTCTGGAATTACCAATCTACAAATGACGATGATTTACGTGAGACATATAATGAAGCGTTACTAAGAGGTTTCGATCTAATTGATACTGCAGATTCTTACGGTACTGGGAATCTTCAGGGTAGAAGTGAATTTTTGATAGGAAAATTTTTACTAAATACTCCTTCAGTAAAGAAAAAAAGAATTCAAGTAGCAACCAAACTTGCACCTTATCCCTGGAGAATAGGCAACAGAGGTTTTAATAAACCTTTTTTGAAAAGTTTAGAAAGACTTAATCACAAATTAGATATAGTGCAATTACATTGGTCAACTGCAAAATACAATCCTTGGCAAGAATTAGGGCTATTGAATAATCTTTGCGATTTAAAAGATGAAGGCTTTGATTTTCAAATCGGCTTATCCAATATTGGTCCTCAAAGGTTAAAAAAATTAATTAATTTCTTGGCAAAAAGAGATCAGAGTCTAAAGAGTGTTCAGATACAGTTTTCTTTGCTTGCTCCCGATTTAGGAAAACAATATCAGGTAAAAAGAATTTGTGAAGAAAATAATATTGATTTCTTTGCTTATAGTCCTTTGTCATTTGGAATACTTTGTATTGATCCAGATAAAGATGAGAAAAAAGAAAAAAGTTTTATTCGTAATGCATTATTTGAAAACTTTAAAAAACCAACATATGAATTGCGGAGGTGTTTAAAAAGAATTGCAAATCAAAGATCAGTTTCCCAAGCGCAAGTAGCAATTAATTGGTGTTGTTATCAAGGAGCCATTCCACTCGTTGGAATGCGAAAAAAATCTCAAGTAATAGATGTATCGAATGTATTCAAGTGGAATTTGAATAAAAGTGAATTTAAAGAACTTCAGGGATTTTCAAAAAAATGTTTAAAAAAAATGCCTAAAAATCCTTTTTCAAGTATTTAATTAAATTTTTAGCTAGATATTTTCTTACTTTTTTTTATTTGACAACCACTATTCCATAGTTCATTGGGAAATTTTTCGCCAGTGAATCTAATAACTTTTGGTTTGAGATTTATTATCAAGTCATTAAGTTTTTTATTAGATTCCATTTTGCAAGATTCGATTTTTTAATAAGATAAATTAATTTAAAACTTATCTTCTCAGTATTTATACTTATAAAATTAAAAAAATTCTTTTTAATACAAGCATTTGCAGCAATATTTACACACTAATAAATTATCTATTACAACTTACTTAGTTATTTAAAAAAAGTGGAGTCCTTCCAGACTCCTCGTATCATTTGGTTGATAAGGCGGATATAACCCCATCTCCTTTAGGATCAAGCAGCAACTGGTGCTGTTTGACGGGAGAAACTAACGATTTTGTTAGCATTTGTGTTTTTGCTCTAACCGAGCCGGCTTCAGTCACCTTCCTTATGCCCCGTCGAAACCATTACAACCCCAAATAGTGGAGTTGAGCGGAATCGAACCGCTGTCCGAAACATCGGTTGAGATCACCTAGTCCAATTGGACATTTATATTCTGACAGGCAAAATGGTTATTGAATAGTTTTTTTAGTAAGTTTTATCGTATATGAATGTAGTAGCATCATCTCCAGAGGGACTAGAGAAATCTTTAGCAGAAGAAATTTCAAATTTAGGCGGCTTTAATATTAATACTTATAAAAGATTTATTAATTTTGAATGTGATTTTGAAACTTTTTATAGAGTTCATTTCTATTCCAGATTAGCTTTTCGTTTTTATAGAGAAATTGCAAGCTTTAATTGCTATGACAAGCAATCTTTATATGCGGGGGTTAGAGATTCATTTGACTGGTTAAATTGGTTGCACTTTGATAAAACGTTTAATGTTAAAGTAACTGGGAGAACATCTTCTTTAAGTCATACTCATTTCACTGCTCTTGAAGTAAAAAATTCTATAACTGATTTGCAACAGGCAGTTTGGAATAAAAGATCAAATATTTCTCTAGATAATCCTGATTTTATAATTCATCTGCATTTAAATAATAATAAAGCAATTCTCAGTCTTCAAAGCAGCGTAGAAAGCTTACATAAAAGAGGCTATAGACCCGCAATTGGAAATGCTCCATTAAAAGAAAATTTAGCTTCTGGATTGATAAATATGACTCAATGGAATGGCAAAGTTCCATTAATAGATTTTATGTGTGGCTCAGGAACTTTTTTAATTGAGGCAGTCAACCAATTCCTTGGAGTTCCTATAAATATTGATCAATTATATCTTTTTGAGAATTGGTTGGATTTTAGGGAAGATATTTATCTTAATGAAAAAAATAAGGCAAAAACTAAAATTATAAATTATGAAAAATTACCAACAATAATAGGGTGTGAAATTAATAAAAAGGTTTTTGAGCAGGCGAATGTAAACATATCACTAGCTGGACTCGAAAATTATATTGAGCTTATAAATAATGATTTTTTAGAACTCCAATTAAAATGTTCACCTGGGATAATCATATGTAATCCTCCATACGGCAAAAAATTAGGCGATGAAAATGAATTGATTTGTTTATATGAAGAAATGGGAATCTTCCTAAAGAATAATTTTTCAGGTTGGGAATTTTGGCTGCTAAGTGGAAATCCAAAATTAACAAAATATTTGAAAATGAAATCTTCATTAAAAATTCGCGTTAGTAATGGGGGGATAGATTGTAGATGGATAAAATATTTAATTAGGTAATTTATTTTTTGCCTAAAACTGCCTTTGTTGTCTTGCCTAAACCCTCTAATGTTTGAGGAAGATATGGTCCTTTGGCTAATTTTCCTCCAAGCTTCAAACTTAAGCCTGCAAGAAATAAATCGATAAATATTATTAGCAGTAAATTATATTCAATATTCCAGTTATTATAATTTTTTAGAAAAAGATAAAAAATAATATGAATGCAAATTAGTACTAATAATAGTAATGTACTTCCAATTGCCAAAAATATTCCACCACTAATTAATCTTCTTTTTTCCCTATCCACTTCTTGAAGAGCTATTCTGACGTGTAAATCCATCACTGAACTTGCGATAGCCGAAATTCTAGAAGCTGTATTTGCAAAGTTTTTATTTTTGGGTTTTTCCATATTATTTTCTGCTGCTGTTTAGGAGACTTCCTATTAGTAAACCAATACCAGCTGCAATAGCAATAGATAATAGTGGTTTTTTTCTTATTGGACTTTCTATTTTGGGTCTAAGTGTATTGTTTAGTTCTTCTAATAATTCTTCTAATTGACTTTCTATAGGCTCAATTTTTTCTGATATTTCCCAATTGTTTTCTTTTATAGAATCAATGATTTCAAATAGTTGACTTTTTATTCTAATTGCTGAGGTTCCACTATGGCTAGCTATCACTTCAACTAAATCATCAATACTCCCTTTTGTGGCTTCAAGGGTTTGTTGTGCAATGTTAGGCCATTTTTTCTTTTATTAAAGGTATTAAACTGTCAATTTTTTCAAGTAACCATTTTTCTGAGATAACTTCTTTTTCAGGAAGATCAGAGTTATCTTTTTTTTCTTCTACTTCTTTGGGAGGATGGTAAGTCTCCATTATTTAAACTAATTTATTTTAAGATTAGACCCTATTTTCTTAATTTGGAACCCTTATCTAAAGAATTGTGCGATTTATATAGAATAAATACATATAAAAGTTTATTTACATTTTATTTATCTACTCTTTTCTGTAAGAAGGTTTTGTTAAGCTATTACTGAATTTATTAAATGAGTTTAAATTTCATCATGGATATTACATTTGCACCATTAATTTTTGCATCTCGCACAATCCCTACAGATTTTGGATTAGTAGCTGCAGCTATTGCAGGCGCTGGAAGTTTGCTATTCATTGCTTTAAGATTTGTTCCTGATGCAAGTAATTAAATAACAGGAACCATCTATAAGAAAATATATCTTTATTTCAACTTTGTTTTGAAAATAGATTTGATTTATTTATCAACTAGATAATGAATAAATGGGTTTTGCTTGAACATAAAGTTTATTTTCCTAACTCTGTAGATATTCATTATGATTTTCTTGTTGAAAATGGAATAGATTGTTTAACTTGGAAATTTTTAAAACTACCTCTATTAAATCAAGCTTCAATAGAAATTTATAAGCAGCCAAATCATAGACTTGTATGGTTATCAAGGATAGAACACGAACTTTCCGATCATAGAGGGTTTGTAAAAAGAATTGATCATGGAATATTTAAAAACGTTTCTGATAAATATGACTCTGAATATTATCGATTCATTTTGGATGGTGAACTTCTTTGTGGTTTGTTTGAAATTTCTGCTAATTCTTGCCGATTAAGTAGAAATTATTGATATTCATTTATAAATAAACGTAATATTTCTATTGAGAATTTTTGCAAATTAGTTATTCTTATTTAGCTATTGAGACTTGAGATTGGTACATATCAATCAGGTCGAGTTTGAAAATTTTAAATCTTTTGGGGGAAATGTAAAAATTCCTCTTGAAGAAGGTTTTACAGTGGTGACAGGTCCTAACGGCTCTGGGAAAAGCAATATTTTAGATGGAATTTTATTCTGTTTAGGTCTAGCTAATAGTAGAGGTATGAGGGCTGAAAGATTACCAGATCTAATAAATAACTCGAAAGTTAAAGAGGGTAAGTCATCAGAAACATCTGTATCGGTAAAATTTAATATTCAAGATTGGTCTCCCAGAGAGGACCTTCCGCCTTTGGAATTAGAAGAAGAAGAAATTACCCTGAATAAAGGTCAAAAAGAATGGGTAGTTTCTAGAAAATTAAGACTTATGCCAGGTGGTTCTTATGCTTCTACTTATACTTCTGATGGAAAACAATGTACCTTGCAACAAATACAGAGAATATTAAGAGATATTAGTGTTGATCCTGAGGGCAGCAATGTTGTTATGCAGGGTGATGTAACAAGAATAGTATCAATGAATAATAAGGAGAGGAGGAATCTTATTGATGAATTAGCAGGAGTCGCACTTTTTGATACAAGAATAGAACAAACTAATGCAAAATTAAATGACGTTTTCGAAAGACAAGAAAGATGTGAAATTTTAGAAAATGAATTGCAATCTAGTAAAAATAAGCTTGAAAAAGAATGTGAAAAAGCCAAGCGATATAAAGAGTTAAAGGTAAAACTATTACAGATAATGGAACTAGAGAAAGTTCTTATTTTTGAAAAACAAGTTAAACATGTTGAATCTATAGAAAAAAAAGAAAGCGAAATTGAAAAAAATAAAATTTTATTTAATAAACAAAAAGAATCTATTAGTAAAGAAATATTAGTCTTAGAAGACGCTTTGAAAATACTGGTTAATCAGCTTAAGGACAAAGGAGAAGATAAATTGATAAAAGTGAATTCTGATATTGGAAGTATTAATTCTAGCTTGAGAGAACTTGATAGGATATCAAGTCTGAATAAAGAAGAAGGTATTAAATTACAAAAGCAGAGAGATGAAATTGCAATTTCTAAGAGGAATATCGAGTTAGAAAAGATGAGACAAGAAAATTTTGATGATAATTTTTTAAATCAATTGAACTTGCAAATCGATGATCTCATTTTAAAACATAAAGTATCCAGAAAAAAACTTTCAGATGCAGCTGGAGAATCTGGAGAATTCTCAAAACAAAGTATCAAATTAAATGCTGAGCTTGAAAGTATAAAAATTCAAATTAATCCTTTGGAAATAAAAAAAAGGAAGGTTGAAGAAGAAACTATTCAAAATAGTATTCAAAAAGATGAGATATTGTCCCAGATTGACGCCTTAGACTTAGAAAAGCAGAAACTTTTTGAGGGAAATCAAAGAAAAAAAGAGACATCCAATACAAAGAATAAAAACTTGGTAAGTAATAGAACAGAAATTAATTCTTTAAAAAATGAAATTGAATTATTAATTAAAACTAAATCAAGGTTAAACAACGAGCAATTAAGGCTTGAAAAGGATTTATCTAGATTCGAAAGTAGGAAGGAAGCTTTAAATGAATCTAGAGGTTCATATGCTCTAAGAATTCTCTTAGAAGCAGGGTTAGAGGGTATACATGGTTATGTAGCTCAACTTGGAGAGGTCAGTGAGAAAAATAGATATGCATTAGAAATTGCTGCTGGAAATAGATTAGGACAAATTGTTGTTGACAATGATCATATTGCCGCTAAAGCAATTGAAATTCTTAAAAAGAAGAAAGCAGGAAGATTAACTTTCTTACCTTTAAATAGAATTAAAAGTCAAAAAAAGAATTATGCAATTTCAAGATTTGAAAATAATAGGGAGAATGGATTTATTGATAAAGCGATTAATCTAATTACTTTTGATGAAGTCTATTCAGATGTTTTTCGATATGTTTTTGGAGATACTTTGGTTTTTTCAGATTTATCCTCAGCTAGGTTATCTACACAAAAAAATAGGTTGGTTACTTTAGGTGGTGAATTATTAGAAGCAAGTGGTGCTATTACAGGAGGCAGTAAGTTAAATAAAGATTTGGCTTATAGGTTTGGAATTAATAATGATATTGATCATTCCAGTCCTATCAAAGAAAGATTATTGGTTATCGAAGAAGCTTTAAAAGAATCAAATAATGATTTGATAATAAAAAATAATAAACTCAGTAAATTAAATTCTAACCATAGTCAAATAATTGAGGACTGTGCTTCATTTAATAAAGAAATTGAAGTAAATCAAGATTCTCTCAAGGCTGTTTCGCAAAGAATTCAGGATTATAAATCAAGGTTCAATAAACTTGATACTGCTAATAATTTATTAGTTAAGGAGTTAGATAATTTAAAAAATGAATTGAAGCCTTATCATGAAAAGTTTGATCAATTACAAACCATTCAAAAGGCTAATTATGAAAAAAATCAAAAATCATCATTAATAGCTTTCAATAACGATTTTAATAATCTTGATAAAAAACTTGAATTACTTATTAAGGAGAGAGATTCATTAATAGATAAAAAGAATCAATTTGCTTTAAATACAGAGCGAATTAATAATTCCTTAAAAATTACTTTAATACAAGAAAAAAACTTGCAGGAATCTATTAAACAACTCGCAATTGCTCATAGTGAATGGATAGGAAAAAGAGATGAATTGAAAAAAGAGCTTTTAGATCTCGATAATCAAAAAAATTCTTTAGAGAATGATTTAGGTTTATTGAGAAGGAAAAGAGATGAATTAAACTCTTCAATTTCAAATAAAAGGCAAGAATATAATAACTATCTGTTGAAGCTTGAATATCTTGAAAGGGATATGCATTCTCTTAAAGAAGAGATGAGGAGCGAGAAAATAAAATTAGAAAATTATAAAAAAGATCTACCTAATCCTTCCCCACAGTTTGGAGAATATGAAGGTAAGAGTCTTGAATCTTTGCAATCAGAAATCTCGATCATAAATGCAAAACTACAAAGCTTAGAACCTGTTAATATGTTGGCTCTTGATGAATTAGAAGAATTAATTGAGAGATTAAATGGTTTGCGAGAAAAATTAGAAATTCTATCTAATGAAAGATCTGAATTATTGCTGCGAATAGAAACTGTATCTACCATGCGCCAGGAGGCTTTTTTGCAGGCTTATAAAGAAGTTGATAAACATTTTAGAGAAATCTTTGCAAATTTATCTGATGGAGATGGTTTTCTTCAACTTGAAAATCCTAATTCTCCTCTAGAAGGAGGATTAACTTTAGTGGCTCATCCTAAAGGAAAAAATGTTAGGAGATTGGCCTCTATGTCAGGTGGTGAAAAATCATTAACTGCTTTAAGTTTTTTATTTGCTTTGCAAAAGTATAAACCTTCACCTTTTTATGCATTAGATGAGGTTGATAGTTTCTTAGATGGTATAAATGTTGAAAGATTATCAAAATTAATATCTAATCAGTCATCAAATGCTCAATTTATAGTTGTAAGCCATAGAAGGCCTATGATTAGTGCGTCTGAACGAACAATTGGAGTTGCACAAGCAAGAGGTGCGAATACCCAAGTTCTTGGGTTACCAAATGCTGCATAAACACACTATTTTAAATTTATACGTCAGAATGATAAAAAGGTATTTATGAGTTTGTCTAACACATCTGCTAATAAGAATCTCCCGAACTCGGTTCCTAGCGAACGTTTATGGTTAAGGTCAGAATTAATGGGGACACAAGTCATAACCACTGATACTGGGAGGCGTTTAGGCGTAGTTGGTGAAGTCGTCGTTGATATTGATAGAAGAGAGGTGGTCGCTTTGGGACTAAGAGATAATCCACTTACAAGATTTTTGCCAGGTTTGCCAAAATGGATGCCTTTAGAAAGTATAAAGCAAGTTGGAGATGTCATATTAGTTGACTCGCTAGATTCTTTGAGTGAAAGTTTTTCTCCAGAAAGATATGGGAAGGTGATTAATTGTCAAGTGATTACAGAATCTGGACAACTTTTAGGAAGAGTTCTTGGCTTTTCTTTTGATATTGAGACTGGGGATTTGATATCTCTTGTTATGGGTGCAGTTGGTGTTCCACTCTTAGGTGAGGGAGTTTTAAGTACTTGGGAAATACCTGTTGAGGAAATCGTAAGTAGTGGCACAGATAGGATTATTGTTTACGAAGGTGCTGAAGAGAAATTGAAACAACTAAGTAGTGGTTTACTCGAGAAACTTGGAGTTGGGGGTTCTTCATGGGATGAAAGGGAATCAAATGGATACTCAGCAAATCTTGTACCTGTTGAGAATCAGTTACTGTCAGGTTCAGAATCAGAACAGCAAAATAATTTGGTAGAAGAATATGAAGAAGTTGTTGAACAAGATGATTATGATGATGATTATGAAGATGAACTTGAATATGTTGAAATAAAGGGTTCTTCAGAGGAAATCAATAACAGAAAAAAGCTATACATGGATAATGATTATTCTGATCAGATCGAGAATCAAAATAGTTTTAATCGAAAAGATGGAAAAAACAATATTGATTTTAAGCAAAAGAAACAATCACCTACTAACTTAGCTTCGAAAAGACCAATTCAAAATGCAGCTGAAACTTTAGATATTGAACCACTAGATGAACAAAATTTAGTTCAAGATAATAAAAAATCAGAAAAGTTTGAAATTGATGATCCCTGGTAATTGTTAAAGTTTATTTATTGAATTAACAATTATAGAAGCAAGTTTTTTTGCTGCACCTTTATCTCCTCTTTCTTTGTGTAGATTATCCCTTATACTTTTTAGTTGATCTCTGTTTTTAATAAGTAATAACGCTTCTTTTGCAATTTTTATTGGTGAAATATTACCTATCCTTTCAGGGACAACCATTCTTTTAGCTTTAATATTTGGCCAAGCAAAAAACTTCTTTTTCTTAAAATATAAATTTTTAATTATAAAAGTTATGAATCTATTTATAAATGAAATTTTTCCAATTACTCCAAAAATACCATCCCATGCATTCATCATATTTAAATGTTGAGTTGGCAGAACAACTAACATTGGAAGACTAATTGCTGCTAATTCTGCAGTATTTGCTCCTACAGTTGTAATTGCAAGATCACATTCTTTCAATATTTCATAGCAAGGATGTTTCTTGATTAGATAAATCTTCGTATTTTTTGATGTTTCAATTACAGAATCAAAACGAGAGTCTTTGAAGTTTTTAATTGTTTTGATTTTTGATGAGTAATATTTAGCAATTGGATTTTTGTTGCTTTGAAAAAATAAATATTCACTTTTATCAGTAGTTGGGGCAATGGGAATTATAAAATTTATATTTTGATTTTCTTCAGCGATAAGATCTGCAACTTCTAAGAAGAAAGGAATTCCAACAGAAAGCTTTGCTTTCTTAGAACCAGGCAACAAGGCAATGTAGTGTTTTTCTTTATTTCTTAATGATGTTTCGCTATTAAGTTTGATATCTGCCATCAAATCTCCAATGACTTGACATTTATATTTATATCTTTTAGGTATTAATTCTTTTACTTTTATATTCATAGCAGCAATTTTGTTAGTCCATTTAGGCCATCGCGAAACCCATTCAGCATATGTGATATTTAAATAACCTAATCTTTTCGCTAATAAAATGCTCCAAAATTGATCCCCACCAAGGAAAATAACTAACCCTTTTTTGGGCCAATTAGCAAAAGAATGCGGATTTATTAATAATTTCCAAAAACTGTTTGATTTTGTAATTAATTCGAATTTATTCCATGAATTTGCAACTAAAAATTCTTTACCAGTGGCATTTGGGCAAGGAACGAGGACTAACCTAAGAGTGAAATCGTGCTTATCGTCATCACATAGTGATTTATTTATTTTGTTGAGCTCATTCACTACAGGATTTACCCATGTAGTTAATTCACCAGGACCATTGGAAATTATAACTACTGCAACTGATTTTTTTTTCATTGCAGTTAAACCAGAATATATAAAATGCGGACGGCGAGACTTGAACTCGCAAGGCCTAAGCCACACGCTCCTTAGACGTGCGCGTCTACCAATTCCGCCACGTCCGCAAAGGGTTTTCAGCAACCGGGAGATGCCTAAACCTTAAAAATATCATACATTATTGGCTGAAATAAGCATGTAGTTAGAAAAGAGTTTTTTGAATATGATGAATAATTTTTCTATTGCATAAAACAAATATTTATACATATATAACGTTTTAGGTTGTATTGTAAAAAATGTCCTCTTTTCACTAAAAAATTTTGTTGAATAATTTGGCAAATAATTTTTTATTTTAAGTCATTTCATTTCTTCAATTTTATTTTCATAATGGTTGAAAAAGTTTTAATCGCTAATCGTGGAGAAATAGCTTTACGAATTGTCAGAAGTTGTAGAGAACTTGGTATTGCAACCGTTGCAGTTTTTAGCACTGTAGATAAAAAAGCATTGCATGTTCAACTCGCTGATGAAGCGGTTTGCGTTGGAGATTCATTGAGTAATAAGAGTTATTTAAATATTCCAAACATACTTGCTGCTGCTACATCGAGAGGAGTTGATGCTATTCATCCCGGTTATGGATTTCTCGCGGAAAATGATAAATTTGCTGAGATGTGTAACGATCACGGTATAGTTTTTATTGGCCCATCCCCTAAAGCTATTAGATCTATGGGAGATAAATCTACAGCCAAAGAAACTATGGAAGCAGTTGGAGTTCCAACAGTCCCTGGTAGTAAAGGCTTGTTATCAAATGTTGATGAGGCTTATAAATTGGCAGATGATATTGGCTATCCGGTAATTATTAAAGCGACTGCTGGAGGAGGTGGAAGAGGTATGAGGTTGGTTGAAAATTCTGATAATCTCGAAAAAATGTTTAAAGCAGCTCAAGGCGAAGCAGAAGCAGCTTTTGGTAATGATGGTCTATATATGGAGAAATTTATAAAGAAGCCAAGACATGTAGAAATTCAAATTTTGGCCGACAGGTCGGGTAATGTTGTTCATTTAGGAGAGCGAGATTGTTCAGTTCAAAGAAGACATCAGAAATTGTTAGAAGAGTCTCCTAGTCCTGCAATTAACACTGAGCTAAGAAAAAAAATGGGGAACGCAGCTATTGCTGCTGCAAAAAGTATCGGATATGAAGGAGCGGGGACAGTTGAATTTTTAGTTGATGATGATGATAATTTTTATTTTATGGAGATGAATACTCGGATTCAAGTTGAACATCCTGTTACTGAAATGGTTACAGGAGTTGATTTAATAGCTGAGCAAATTAAAATCGCAAGCGGAGCAAATTTGGAATTTAATCAGGATGATATCCATTTAAATGGTCATGCGATTGAATGTAGAATCAACGCTGAAGATCCTTCACATAATTTCCGACCTTCACCTGGAAAAATAACTGGGTGGCTTCCTCCTGGTGGCCCTGGTGTAAGGGTGGATAGTCATGTTTATACAGGCTATGAAATACCTCCTTTTTATGACTCATTAATTGGTAAATTAATAGTCTGGGGAAAAGATCGTAATACCGCAATTAAACGTATGAATCGGGCTTTAAATGAATGTGCAGTAACTGGTATTCCTACAACAATTAACTTTCATCTAACCTTACTGAATAAATCTAAATTTAAGCAAGGTAAGATACATACTAAATATGTAGAAGAAGAATTATTGCCAAATTACTGAGAAATAATTAAATGATTCCTATGAAATATTTGTATGCAATGCAAGTTTTATAAGCCCTTGCTGACCGACTAAAATTTCTCTTAAAAAGCTTATAACTCCGATCCAAATTACGGGTCCAACATCAACGCCTCCAATAGGAGGAATTAGTTTTCTTGTTAAATTAAGAATAGAACTTGATGGTATTGAAATTAATAACCATAAACCTTTACTTAAATCAATTTTTGGGTACCAAGTAAGTATTAATCTTATTAGAAAAACTATGGTTAGATATGAAAGAAAAATTCCTAAACTGATATCTAAAATTTGAAGAGAGTTTACAAGCAAGAAATCACAATTATTTAACTCATCTTAATAAATAACCCATTGAAACGTATTTAATTCGTATTATAAATTGAGAATTTAATATTTAAAAAGTGTTCCAAATCTCAAATTTATTACTAGCCGCAGATTTTTCTGCTGAAGTTGCAAATAATTCAGCAGTTGGAATGATAGGTAGTTTTATTGCCGCTGCCTTACTTATCGTTATTCCAGCCACTGCATTTTTGATTTTTGTTAGCCAGAAAGATTCCCTCGATCGTACTTCTACTGGCAGACGCTAGTTTTTGTTGAAGTTTTAAGTACACTATGTATAAGGGATATAAGTAACCCTTTAAAAAATAAATTTTTGGAGAAAGAATGTGGTCAATGCTAGTCTCAATTGGGCCAGTATTGTTGGTATAGTTCTCGCTGTCTGTGGAGGAGGCCTTTATTTCTTGAGGACCTTTAAGCCTGCCTTGGCAAGGGATTATGATGTTTTCTTTGCAGCAATCGGACTTTTGTGTGGAGGAATATTATTTTTTCAAGGCTGGAGGTTAGATCCTATCCTTCAGTTTGGTCAGTTTTTACTAGCAGGAACTACAGTTTTTTTTGCATATGAAAGTGTGCGATTGAGGGGAGTTGCTACTGATCAAGCCAGAAGATCATCTTATTTTGATGATGATCCTATTTCTGATGTTCCTAGAAATTCTAGAGGCCGATTTAATGAAGATTATGATAGGTTTGAAGAATCTGAAAGACCATCCAGAAGATTTAAACCTCAAGAAGACGAATTTGAAGAAGATTATATGGAAGGGAGATCTCGCAGGAAGAATGTTTCAAGAGTTATACCCTCTGCGGCAGCAAGTAGAAGCAGACCATCTACAAGGGGAATAAATCAGTTTGAAAATGAAGAACCTATAAGAAGGAGAAGACAGACTGCTGAAGATAGAAATAGTAACCAATCAGCAAGAAATAATTTTGGTGAGAGACGAAATTCATCTCGTGATGAAGTCAAAACAGGATCAAGACCCAGAATTAATCGGACAGTTTCTAGACAAGATAATATTTCTACTTCTGATGATTCTTCTTCAACAAGAAAGAAACCTTCAAGATCTCCTATTAGACAGCAAACTTCAACAGCTCAAGTAGAAGATGCTTCATTCAAAGATGCTAATCAAGTCAAAAATTCACGTGAGACCCGTAGAGTTAGTTCTTCAGCTAGATCAAGTTCAAAAAATCAAAGTGGTAGATATACGGTTGGAACAAATAAAAAGAAACCTAGAGATAATAGTTCTAGATTTGATGATTAATTTATAAGATTCCTGCCCATTTTAAAAAAGATTGTTGACTAAATAATTCAATTAGAATTATTGCTAGGAATCCGATCATTGCAAATCTTCCATTAGTTATTTCAGAATAACTACTCCATCCAAATTTATATTCATCATTAATTTCTATAGATTTTTCATCTAATTTATTATTGTCTCCAATTTCTTCATTGATTTGATTTGGATCTTTCTGCTGTTCTATAAAACTCTCATTTTTTAAATTTGAAACTTCTGAGTTAGTTTGATCTTCTTTAGAATTCATTTTTATTGCTAATCCTTAAAATTATACTTATCAGAAGTCAATAATTTCCAGTCTCCTTGTCCATTTAATTCTAAAATATTTTCGTGAAAGTCTTTTAAGCTAGGTCTATGTCCAACACTAATAAGAGAAAGTTCTCGTTCCTTAAGTAAACCATATAATTTTTTTTCAGTGTTAATATCTAAAGCACTTGTCGCTTCATCAAGTACTGCAAATCTTGGAGAATTTAGTAAGAGTCTTGCAAAAGCTAATCTTTGTTGCTCTCCTAGAGAAAGAATTCGTGGCCAATCTTGTTTGATATCAAGATTAGGATACCGATCCACCAAGGTTTTTAAATTTACTTCATGAAGTACAGAAGTAAGATGTTCATCACTAAATTTCTTAACTTCTGTGGGATAACATAATTGTTCCCGTAAAGAACCAAGTAACATATATGGTTTTTGAGGTATGAATAATAATTCCCCAATTTTTGGTTTTTTAATTACTCCCTGATCGGGTTCCCATAGACCACTAATCATTCTTAGTAAAGATGTTTTTCCGCACCCAGATGGTCCTACAACCAGAAGTGATTGATTATTATCGATGCTCAAATTTAAATTTTTAATTATTGTTTTATTTGATCCTGGCGGACAAAGGTCAGCATTATTTATAAGAATTGAGGGATAATCTGAAATAACGTTTTGATTGCTTGTTGGGTTGGTTTGACTGATGGATTCAACTTTTGATTGGAATCCTTCTAATCTGCCAATACCCGCAGTAAATTTTGCAAGTTCCTCGATTTGATTAACAATGAAAAATAACGAACCTTCGACCATTCCAAATGCAAAACTTGCCTGAATAAAGCGTCCATAATCAATATCACCTTTAAAGTAAGGGATTGCCATTATTAAATATGGGAAGAAATTTCCAGCATAATTAATGGATCTTCTCATGACATCTATTATAACTCTCCATATAATCAGTAAATTAAAGTTTCTCACCACTTCTCCTAAGCGTCTTTCAGTTTCAGTTTGTTCAGGATTCTCTCCAGAGTAAAAGGCTATTGATTCAGCATTATCTCTAATATGTACTAAGCCATATCGAAAATCTGCTTCATATCTGAGTTGATCAAAATCAATCTTTACAAGATTTTTTCCAGCAATTAAAAGGATAGAAGTTGCAAATGCAGCATAACCAAATAAAGAAAAAGTAAGTGTTGTACTAATACTCCATAAAATAAGAATATTAAGTGAAAATGTTAGTAGGGCATCAAAAATACCTAATGTGAAAGAGAGACTTTGCCCGGTAAAAGCTCTGGTATCATCTGTGATTCTTTGGTCAGGATTATCTACATCGGTTTGTTCTTCATCATTGGGATTTAATTGGTAATAAGCTTTATTAGTCATATAATCTTTGACTAAACTTTTTGAAAGCCATTCTCTCCAAATTATTCCTAACTTATATGTAAAAAATATTTGGGAAACACGTATTGGTAGAGCCACAGCGAAACAACAAGCGTAAATCCCCAATATCCGATAAAACCCATCTTCTTGCTTTTCTACTAAAGCATTTGTTAAATCTCTTGCAATGAATCCAATACCTGCGTTTATTCCGTTTACAGCTAAAAGCATTAATACAATTATCGCAAGGAATAACCAATGCAACCATCTACGGTTTTTTAATTGACGTCTTAAGCTAAAAAAGCTCCCTGATCCAATTAGAAATAAGGCAGAGAAAAGCAATCCCCAACTACCAGCCCAAATTGAATTGACAGTACTTACTACACCTCCGAAATACTTTTCAAGAAAAACTGGTTGAAAGCTTTCAAAAAAACTTATTATTCCTGTAAGACCAACAAGCACTACACCTCCAACACAAAATAAAAGACAAATCAAAAGCCATATGAATTGAAATCCGTTACATTGATCTATGGGAAGAAAAAAAGGCTGTGATAGCTTCCTTAATTTTTGTAATTGGTACAATATTTTGGTTTTATTATTAATTGCTTTATTCATTACTCGACTAATTTTATAAGGTAAATTATAACTTTTAGCAGTCTATTGACCAAAACCAATAAATGAAAGTGCCCAGTCAGGTAAATTTAAGTAATTCAAGATTGTCATATCAAATTTATGAACTTTTGGAAAAGATTTATCTAATACCCACCACAAAAGAAAAGGTAGATTAAATAAAATTTGTAATTGCCATTTATAAGTTAAAACCTTCCAAATTTTTAATAACTTATTTTTGAGTGAATCGTCTAGATCTTCCCAATTTTGTGAGATTAAATTGAATAAATTTTTGGAATTTTTATTTAAGGAATCTGATGTGTTCATTATGTTTTTACTTATTTATAACCTATAAACTTTTCTTTCGAGAGTTTTAACCTGGGGGCCAATTCATTTTTCTTCCAGATAAAAAATGAATATGCAAATGAAAAACTGTTTGTCCGGATTCTGCTCCAGTATTAATGACTGTTCTCCAATTAGTTAAATTTTTTGATTTAGCTATTTTACTACCAACAAAAAGTAAATGCCCTAATAAATTTGCATCTTCTTCAAAACAATTTAATAAACTGATAATTCGCTTTTTTGGAATCACTAAAAAATGGACTGGTGCTTGCGCTTGGATATCATTAAACGCAATACAAAACTTATCTTCGTAAAGCTTATCGCAGGGAATTTCTTCATTAATTATTTTTTGAAATATTGTTGTTTCAGTCATTAGATTAATTAATAGAAATTACATCTTTTTCGTTGAACCCTTCTTTTATAAGTTCTTTGTTCAAATCATCTTTTGATGTAACTCTATCAACAAATAATATTCCGTTTAAGTGATCCATTTCGTGTTGAATACACCTCGCCAGAAGTCCATCTGCTTTCATTTTACGCGGTCTCCCCATTTCATCTCTAAATTTTAATTTTATAGTTGATGGTCTTACTACATTCAAATATACGCCAGGTATACTTAAGCAGCCTTCTTCGTATGAATTAAGGGTTGTTCCAAAGTCTGTAATTTCTGGATTAATTAATATAAGAGGTTCTGCTGCTGAATCTTCAAAATTTACATCTATGACAAGAAGTTCTTTGTTGATACCAATTTGAGGTGCTGCAAGTCCGATTCCTTTAGCTGCGTACATGCTTTGAAGCATTTCTCTCGCAAGTTTTCTAATCGATTCATCAACCTTAGTTATTCTTTTGGAATTTTGTCTTAATACATCATCACCAAGTTTATAAATATCTAGAGATGGCTTACCAGTTTGTTCTTTTACAATTTTTTCTGAGCTTCCATTTGTTCTTGACTTTTTTGCAAGTTGTGAAAAATGGTTTGCCACGTTAAAAAAGTTTTTAATTAAGAGTTTAGCTATAAAAATACTAGCACTTTAATTTACTTTCTTTATATTTTTTTTAAATGAGTAATGATGATAAGTTAAAAGTTAAGCAAACTGAATTTAAAAAAAATGCTTTAAAGGAATTATCTATTATTAGGGATACTATTTTTTGGATTGATGTTGTTGGTGAAGGTCAAAATGAAAATGCCATTTTTGCAAGACCATTTAACGTCAAAGAAGCTTTTCCCCAGCAATTAACAAGTAAAAAACATAATATTAAAAATAATTTTCATGGATATGGTGGTAAATCTTATAAATGTATAAATTTTAAAAATAATTTTTATTTGATATGGATAGATCAGATTACCAAGGCAGTATGGTTTCAAATTTTTAAAGAGGCAGCGTCAACTGATAGAACCCAAAATAAATATCTCGTTTCAGTTCAAGAACCTAATCAACTATCTAAATCAATTGATGGAAATTTTGATTCTTCATTTGTCATTTCTGAAAAAAATTTATTGTATGGAATATGCGAAATAAATAATAGAGATTATTTATTTTCTTTAAATTTAAAAAACACTAAACAAGATATTTATCGAATAAAAAAATTTAAAAATTTTGCTGGAGAATTGTCTTCTAATACATCTGCTAACTTACTTTCCTGGATAGAGTGGGATTCTCCATATATGCCCTGGGAGAAAAATGAGCTGTTTTTTGCTCAAGTAGATCAAGATGGCGAGATACAAAAAATAAAAAAATTCTCAAATAAGCTGATAAATTACCAAAAAAACGTTTCTTTTTTTCAACCCTATTGGATAAGTGAAACACATTTGGTATGTTCTGAAGATAGTTCTGGATGGTGGAATTTATTGTTTTTAGATGTTAGTGAAATAGAGAATATTTTTATTAAAAAAAGAGTAGAGAGAAAGTCGACTGAATATGGAGCACCACAATGGGTCACCGGAATAACATTTTTTTCAGGGGATAAAAAAAATTTATTTTGTGTAGCAAAAAAAGAAAATAGTTTAATAGTGGAACAATATAAAGATCTTGAATTTGTTAAAGAATTTTCTACTCCTTTTACCTCAATTAGTGATTTCAGCGTTTTTCGGAAAAAAGTTCTCTTAAAAGGTTATGGATCTGATTTTTTGGGAATTGTATTTGAAATTGATTTTGCAAAAAAACTTTTATTAAATTTTTCTGAGCAGATATTTTTTGATCATATAAAAGATTGTTCAAAACCTGAAACATTTTGGTTTAAAGGTTTTGAAGATAATTTAACTCATTGTTTTCTTTATAGACCGCTTGTTGAAAATTTTAGAAAGCCACCGCTACTGGTTAGAGCACATAGCGGACCAACTTCATGTTTTGATGGATCATATAATGCTGAAGTTCAATATTGGACGTCGAAGGGATTTTTTGTTGCTGAAGTCAATTATGGAGGATCATCAGGATTTGGTAAAGCATATAGAGAGAGGTTGAATTATAAATGGGGTATTGTTGATTCTTATGATTGCAAAGCACTGGCTCTTGAATTGATTAAATCAAATCAAGTTGATAGTGAAAAAGTAGTAATATTTGGTAATAGTGCTGGAGGGTTAACTGCCCTGAATTGTTTATTATATGGTTCTACTTTTACAGCAGCAATTTGTAAATATCCTGTTATTGATTTGAAGGATATGCATTACAACACTCATAGGTTTGAAAAAGATTATTTAAATTCTTTGGTAGGAAATTATGCAAAAAACCATGATGATTATATAAATAGATCACCGATAAATCATATTCACAAAATAAAAAGACCTATCTTATTGTTTCATGGAAAAAAAGATACAGTTATTTCTTATAAACAAACTTTAAAAATTCAAGAAATTTTGATTAAGAATAATAAATATTCAGAAGTTATTTTTTTTGATAATGAAGGGCATGGTTTTAGAAATATTAAAAATAAAGAAGTAGTAATGCAAAAATCTCAGGAATTTTTAAAAAATGCTTTGAATATTTAAGAATTGATTTTCAGAAAATCAATAGTATCTTTTAATTGTTCTATAAACATATCAATTTCTTCCTTATTGGTTGTGAAATTCATGCTGATTCTAGCTGTTGATTTAATTCCAATGTATCTGTGAAGAGGTTGACAGCAATGGTGGCCACTTCTGATGCAAATTCCTTTTGAATCAAGAATTTCAGCAATATCATTAGAGTGTATATTTTTTATATAAAAGGTGGCAAGTGAGGCTCTGTCTGGATCTATCTCCGGCGATGGACCTATGATTTCAATATTTTCTATTTGATTTAATTTTTCAAATAAATATTTAGTAATAGTTTTTTCATATTCATGAATTTCATTCAATCCAATATTGTTAATATAATTGATTGCTTCTGCAAGACCTATTGCTTCTGCAATGGCTGGAGTTCCAGCTTCAAATTTGTGTGGAAGCTCTGCCCATGTACTTGTCTCTTCAAAAACATCTTGAATCATTTCGCCACCTCCAAAGAGAGGAGGAATTTGTTCTAGGATTTCTTTTCTTGACCAGAGGAAACCAATACCTGTAGGACCACATAATTTATGTCCTGATCCAGCTAAAAAATCTATATTAAGATTCATCACATCCAGTTTTTGATGAGCCAAACTTTGGCATGCATCTATTAACACTAAAGAACCTTTTTGTTTAGCTAATTGAGTTATTTCTTTGATTGGATTACAGCAACCAAGAGTATTACTAACATGTACTAGGCTAACAAGTTTAGTTCTAGATGTTAGTTTTGATTTAAAGTCGTCTATATCTAATTTCCCATTTTTATCGATGCCTATAAATTTTAATTTGCATTTATTTTTTGCTGCAACCATTTGCCATGGAACAATATTGCTATGATGCTCCATTATTGATAAAAGAATTTCATCGTTCTCTTTTAATGAATATTCGCCCCATGATCTAGCTACTAGATTGATTGCCTCAGTAGCATTTCTTGTGAAAATAATTTCTTTTGTCGATTTTGCTTTTATATATTTACTAATGGAGTATCTTGCATTTTCAAATTCTTCTGTCGCTTTAGCACTTAATTGATGCGCTCCTCTATGTACATTGGCATTAAAATTTTTATAATATTCATCAATTTTTTTTAAGACTTGAATTGGTTTTTGCGTGGTTGCAGCATGGTCTAAATAAATGATTTGCTCATTACTTTTTGTATTGTTGTTTAAAAGAGGAAAGTCCTTCTTCGTTATTTCAGGAAAATTTTGAATCGTTTCCATTAATTCTCATTTAAAAGTTTATCAAGCAAATCCCATTTATCTTTTGAAATGGGAATAAATGAAATTATTTCTTGAAAGTAAGAACTTAATTGTAGTTTACTTGCTTCTGTTAATGTGATCCCTCTTGTTCGCATATAAAAAAGTTCTTCTTCATTTAATTGCGAAATTGTAGCCCCATGTTTGCATTTGACATCATCAGCAATTATTTCTAATTGAGGTTTGGTATCTATTTGTGCGAGATTTGATAAAAGTAAATTTCTGCTTAATTGGGAAGCATCAGTTCTTTGGGCAATTTTCGGAACTATTATTGAACCTTCAAATATGGCATGTGATTTATCATCAGCAAGTGATTTATTAATTTGATCTAGAAATCCATTTGGGCCATTAAATTCTATTTTTGTATAGGTTGAAATCTGCTCATTTTTTTTTGTTATTTGCATACCTTTGATATTTGTTTTAGCGTTTCCCGCAGATTGTTTAATACTAATTTCAAATCTTGCGTAATTGAATTTGAAATGTAAAGATCCTAAGTTGTATGCACTATTTTTTTGTTGAATTACATTGAGAGAATTTAATAAATTAGATCTGTTCTCACCGTAAGAAACAACACCATGATTTACCGAACTATTTTCTTTCAAGCAAAAGAAAGTTGATTGAGATAATGAAGAGTTTTCTTTACCAAGATTTACTTGTAATAATTCAACATCACAATTCTTTTCTAAAAATATTACGAGGGTTTTTGCGTTTAAAGAATTACTTGATGCGTGACTAAAAATTTCAATAGGAGGAATTTTTGATCCATTTATTTTTAATCCTAAAATATTATTTTTGCAACTTAAAGACAGATTTAGTAGGTCACTCCAATTTTCGTTTTGCTTAAAAAAAGATATCTGTTCCTTGATATATTTTTGTAATTCATCCTCACTTAATTGCTGTATTGAATAATTTTTCTCTATTAATTTAATTTGGCAATTCTCACCAATTATTAATCTAATAGTACTTTGAGAATTTTTCGGATATGGTATATCAAATTTTGAATCTTTTTCATTAACTGAGTAATCTAAAAAGTTTGACAATTTTGATTTTTTTGAAAGTCTCCATAGTTCACTTTTAGGATTAGGAAGAGGGTTTGATTGTAATTTATGAAGACAGATTTTTTGTATTTCTGTAAGGTTATCATCCGATTTATTAGTTTTTATTTTTTCAATAATTTTCATTTGTTTAGGTCTCTTTTATAAAGTTATCAGTCCATTCATACCCTTTTTCCTCAAGCTCCAGAGCAAGATCACTTTGACCAGTTTTTATGATTTGCCCGTCTGACATAACATGGACATAATTTGGTTTAATTTCATCTAATAATCTTTGATAGTGGGTAATAAGTATAATTCCAGTTTGTGCATTAGATATTTTTTTAATTCCTGATGCCACTATTCTTAGAGCATCGATATCTAGACCAGAATCGGTCTCATCTAATATTGCTATCTTGGGCTCAAGTAATGCCATTTGCAGAATTTCATTTCTTTTTTTTTCACCTCCTGAAAAACCTTGATTTACACTCCTTGATAGGAATGCGTGGTCCATTTTCACAATTTCTAACTTTTCTTTAACTAATTCTTCAAAATCAAAAGTATCCAATTCTTCTTTGTTGAGGAATTTCCTTCTAGCATTAGTTGAAACTCTAAGAAACTCAAGATTACTTACACCTGGAATCTCAATTGGATATTGGAAACCAAGAAAAATTCCTGATTGAGATCTCTCTTCAGGTTCTAAAGAGTTGATGTTTTCACCTAAAAATTTTATGTCACCATTTGTAATGTTATACGAGGGATGTCCTGCAATGATTTTCGAAAGAGTACTTTTGCCACATCCATTTCTTCCCATAATGGCATGGATTTCTCCGGGATAGACAGTAAGTGAAACCCCTTTTAAAATGGGAAGATTATCAGTAGATGCAGAGAGATTTTCAACTTCTAAAATTGGATCTGATTCTTTCATTTTGCTTTGCATTTCAGTTTAGAAATTGATTAATTAACCTACTGATCCCTCTAGTTTAAGTGCCAGTAACTTATCTGCTTCAGCAGCAAATTCCATAGGTAATTGATTAAATACATCTCTGCAAAAACCGCTGACCATCATAGATACTGCTTCTTCAAATTCTATACCTCTGCTTTGGAGATAAAAAAGTTGGTCTTCTGAAATTCTACATGTGCTTGCTTCATGCTCAATTTCAGAATTGGGTTGTTGAGATTTGATGTAAGGGAATGTATTTGCAGAAGCTTGATCCCCTATTAACATTGAATCACATTGACTATAATTTCTTGATCCTGTAGCTTTTGTTCCCATTTTGACAAGACCTCTGTAGCTATTTTTTGAGTTACCTGCACTAATACCTTTGCTAACAATAGTGGATTTGGTCTTAGGACCAATATGGATCATTTTTGTGCCGGTATCTGCTTGCTGAAGATTATTGGTGAGAGCCACTGAATAAAATTCTCCTACAGATTCTTCCCCTAAAAGAAGACAGCTAGGATATTTCCATGTAATTGCAGACCCTGTTTCGACTTGTGACCAGCTAATTTTACTTCTCTTACCTAAACATTTTCCTCTCTTGGTGACAAAATTAAAAATTCCGCCAATACCTTCTTCATCACCAGCATACCAATTTTGCACTGTTGAATATTTTATTGAGGCGTCGTCTAATGCTATGAGCTCTACAACTGCTGCATGTAGGGTATTTGTATCAAACATTGGAGCTGTACATCCTTCTAGATAACTTACAGAACTTGATTCTTCAGCAATGATTAGTGTTCTTTCGAATTGTCCTGAATCTCCACTATTAATTCTGAAGTAGGAAGATAGATCCATAGGGCAGGTAACACCTTTCGGGATATAAACAAAAGAACCATCACTAAAAACTGCAGAATTTAGTGCAGCAAAATAATTATCACTAGCTGGAACTACTGTACCTAAATATTTTTCAATCAAGTCCGCGTGATTTTTAACTGCTTCACTAATTGAACAAAATATAACTCCATGTTCAGCAAGTTCTTCTCTAAAAGTTGTAGCTATAGAAACACTATCAAAGACAGCATCTACTGCTACATTTGTGAGTTTTTTTTGCTCCGTGAGGGGTATTCCTAATTTGTCAAAAGTCTCAAGAAGTTTGGGATCAACTTCATCTAAGCTAGAGATTTTCTCTTTTTGCTTAGGAGCAGAGTAATAAATAATATCTTGATAATCAATTTTTTTATATCCTAATGCTGCCCAATCAGGCTCCTTCATTTTTTGCCATTTTTTAAAGGCTTTTAATCTAAAATCAAGAAGAAATTTTGGCTCTTCTTTTTTCTGTGAAATTAATTTTATGATATCTTCATTTAATCCCTTTTCTATTTTTTCAGTTTCAATATCAGTAACGAAACCATATTTGTAAGGCTCTTTTACTACATCTTTAACTAAATTTTCGTTGACCATGTTTATCAAAAATAACCTATTACAATAAGCTTTATATACTCTAACGAAAGATACCCCCAATATTGAGTTTTTTTCCTTTATTAAAACTAAAAATTAATGTCTAATCATCTTGATCCATTGTCTAACCCATTAAACATAGAAAATATTCAAGAAATTGATAATCTTGATCTACCTATAATGCAGAAACATCATTTAAGAATACTTGCTCATTGCCTTCAGATTTTAAAAATTATTAATTTAGATAATAGTTTGGAATATCAAAATAAAAATCCCCTGAGAGAATGGTGTGATAATCAATCCAAAAAATTTGATGATAAAAAATTTAGTGATCTTTTTTATGAGCAGTTAGAATCAACTGCGAAAAAATTAAGTACTTTTTCAAAAAAAATAGGTAAAAGGATTGAGGATTTAGAGATAGATGATCTAGTACTTCTAGTTGAACAACGCTGAATTCTCTTTTGATTAGCTGATCCCGAAGAAAAAATATATTTTTGTTGAGTCGTTAACAAATTCAGGTAATAAAATTTAAAAAAAAAGAAAATTTATTTATATTTCAAAAACATCTGAAAATTAATAATTTTCTTTGATACCAATTGTTTTGAAGAGAAATATAAATTTTGAGAATTTTTTAGTAGTCAGAGGATCCTGACGACAGGCCAAAAAGACACACAATTCCTAAAAAAAAAGAACATACTGATCCCAAACAAAAACGGAGATTTAAAAGTGGCTGATGGGATCATGAATAAAGATCAATTACTCTCACTTACCCTCAGACAATTACGTCAAGAAGCAAGTAAATTATCGGTTCCGCTTTACAGTCGCAAAACAAAAGCTGTTTTAGTTGATTTAATACTTAAATATCAAGAAAAATCTACAAAAAAAATATATACTACACTTCCTGAATCAAAACCTGAAGAAATTTCTGAGTCCAATGTCTTCAATAGTAGTGAAGAAGTTAAAACAAATGTAGTTTTCCTACCCCGAGATCCAGATTGGGCTTATGTTTTCTGGCAAATTTCTGATGCAGATAGAGAAAAAGCACAATCTTTAGGAGCTAATAAATTATGTTTACGATTATTTGATGCATCTGGTTCTCAAGGAAGTAATTTGAATCAAGGAACACTGAGGGAGATAGCTGTTGATAGTTACAGTACTGAGTGGTACTTACCAATCCCACTTGCAGATAGAGACTATAAAGTTGAATTAGGTTATAAATATGGTTTTAACTGGATGTCATTGGCATTTTCTTCTATAAGCCACGTTCCTGGCACCCATCCTTCTGAGCAAATTCTTGATAAATTTGTACCTTTTAATTTGGATTCTACTTCTGAGTCATTACCAGATATTTCAAATCCTGTCGTTTCAGAACCAAATGGCATGCATGAAAGGTTATACCAAGCAGCAACTAACGTTCCACTCAGAAGGAAAGTTGGTTCTGAAGAATTCATGGAAAATGTAAATTCAACAAGTCTCAATGATAATCTCACAGACTCAGGTGCTGGCAAATGGACTTCAGGTTTAAATGATTCTGGAAGCGGAATTGTTAAAAATAGATCTTTTTGGCTCGTTGCTGATGCTGAATTAATTGTTTATGGAGCTACAGAGCCTTCTGCAAAACTGACAATAGGTGGAGAAGATGTACCCCTTGCTGCAGATGGTACTTTTAGAATTCAAGTTCCATTTAGAGATGGGACTCAAAAATATGATATTAAAGCTGTTGATGTATCTGGTGAGCAGCAAAAAAGTATATCAATGAAATTTGATAGAACTACACCTCTTGACGATACTAATGAAAAAGATGATGCTGAGACTGAATGGTTTTAATAAATTAAATTAATGCGAAAAAAAATTGTGGCTTTTACTCCACTGCTTGGGGCACTAACTTTTCCACTAATAGTTCCAATTACAATTTCTAAATTTGGTGTTAATTATGGAATTCTAAGTGCATTATTAATTTCTTCATTATGGTTTATCGCTATGTTAAGAACATCCGAAATGCCTCATTAATTTAGTTAGATTTTTGGAAGTTTTTTAAAAATATGAATCAAGTTAATGTAATTAATATCAATTCTCCTTTTCTAGATCAAAAACCAGGCACTTCTGGTTTAAGAAAAAGTACTTTAAAGTTTCAGGAAGAACATTATTTAGAAATTTTTATTGAAGCAATCTTGCAATCATTGGAAGATTTAAAGTGTTCAACATTAGTAGTTGGTGGTGATGGCAGATATGGCAATATTGAAGCAATAGAAAAAATTGTCCAAATTTGCATAGCTCATAAAGTTCAAAAGGTTATTGTTCCAAAATACGGGTTATTATCTACTCCTGCGACATCACATTTAATTAGAAAAGAAAAAGCTATTGGTGGAATTATTCTTTCTGCAAGCCATAATCCTGGCGGGATTGATGGCGACTTTGGAGTGAAATTGAACATCTCTAATGGTGGCCCAGCTCCTGAGATGATTACTAATAAGATTTTCAAGGCTTCACAATTACTAACTAGTTATAAAATTTGTAAAATTCAATCACTTAATTTTTGTGAATATGGAACTTATTCTTACGGTGAAACTACCTTAGAAATTATTGATGGATTAAAAGATTATTCTAATTTGATGGAGAAAATTTTTGATTTTGATCAAATTAGTGATTTTTTAAAAAAAGACTTCTCGTTAATCTTTGATGCGATGAATGCGGTTACAGGCCCATATGCTAAAAATATTTTTGTTGAAAAAATGGGTCTTGCACATGATTGTGTCATGAATGGTAACCCGTTAAAAGATTTTGGAGGCTTACATCCTGATCCTAATCTTACTTATGCATCCCACTTGGCTGATTTGTTATTAAATAAAAAATCTTATAGTTTTGGTGCTGCATGCGATGGAGATGGAGATAGGAATATGATTCTAGGAAGTGGATGTTTTGTAAATCCTAGTGATAGCCTTGCAGTTATGACTGCTAATACAAAATGCGTCCCTGGTTATAAAGATGGCATTACAGGTGTGGCACGATCTATGCCAACCAGCTCAGCGGTTGATAATGTTGCTCGAGCTTTAAATATACCTTGTTTCGAGACACCTACTGGCTGGAAGTTTTTTGGAAATCTTTTAGATTCTAATTTAATTACTTTATGTGGAGAAGAAAGTTTCGGAACAGGTAGTAATCATGTGAGAGAGAAAGATGGATTATGGGCAGTTTTGTATTGGTTACAAGTTTTAGCTGAGAAAAAATGTTCGGTAAGTGATTTGATGCAGAATCATTGGAAACAATTTGGTAGGAATTATTATTCAAGACATGATTATGAGGCAATTCCCTCAAATATTGCTAATCAAATCTTTAGTAATTTAACTTCTATTCTCGAAAATTTAAAAGGAAATAGGTTTGCTGGCCAATTAGTTAAAGTTGCAGATAACTTTTCATATTTAGATCCCGTTGATAATTCCATAAGTGAAAATCAAGGTTTAAGATTGGTCCTAGAGGATGATTCTCGAGTAATTGTGCGCCTTTCTGGAACTGGAACTAAGGGCGCAACATTAAGACTTTACTTTGAGAAATTTTTCTATCCTCAAAAGAATCTTTCGTTAAATCCTCAGATCGCTTTGAAACCTCTTATACATGATTTAGATTCTTTATTAAACATTTCAAAACTTACTAAAATGGAAACTCCTACAGTAATTACATAGAATTGAAAGTAATGATTTTTTGATTTTATTTATATGCATTCAGAAAATTTATTTACTAATTATTCTCAAATAGAAAATAATGCACCTTTGGCAGATAAATTAAGACCAAAGAATTTGGAAGATTTTTTTGGTCAACAAACAATCCTGAATGAGAATTCGCTTTTAAGAAGTGCAATATTAAACGATAAGATTAGTAATTTTATTTTTTCTGGCCCTCCTGGTGTTGGAAAAACTACTCTAATTGAAATTATTTCCTTTAATACTCGGTCAAAATTAATTAAATTAAATGCAGTATTATCAAGCGTTAAAGAATTAAGAAATGAAATCGCTAATGCAAAAGATAGATTAATAAATTCAAAAAGAAAAACAATTTTATTTATCGATGAGGTTCATAGATTTACAGCAGTTCAGCAAGATGCTTTATTACCTTCAATAGAAAACGGAACTATAACTTTTATTGGTGCTACAACTGAAAACCCTTTCTTTGCTGTTAATAAAGCGCTTGTTAGTAGGTCTCGTATTTTTACATTACTTCCTTTGGCAGAAAATGATTTGCACAAAATAATACAAAAAGTCATTACTCACTATTCAAAACAAAAAGATTTAAAAAAGGTTTATTTAACTCCAGATGCTATAAGTCATTTAATAAAATTTTCTGGCGGAGATGCAAGAACATTAATAAATGCGCTAGAGATGGCCATAGAAACAACTGCTGAAAATGATGCTAAAGAAATCAATATTAATCTCTCAATAGCAGAGGATGCACTTCAAAAGAAAAATATTGTTTACGATAAAAATGGTCAAAATCATTATGATGTAATAAGTGCCTTTATCAAGTCCATAAGAGGTTCTGATCCAGATGCAACTTTATTCTGGCTTGCGAATATGTTGGAGGCTGGTGAAGATCCTAATTTTATTTTTAGAAGACTACTTATATCTGCCAGTGAAGATATTGGAATAGCTGATCCGAATGCCATAGTAGTTGTACAATCCTGTTGTGATGCTTTTGATAGAGTTGGTCTTCCAGAAGGATTATATTTTTTAACGCAGGCTTCTTTATATTTAGCTATTTCTCCAAAAAGTAATAGTACGAAAAGTATTTTTAAAGCAATTGAAACAATCAAATCTACCAATGCTTTTGATGTTCCACTTCATTTAAAAAATAATTCTAATTGTTATGTCAATCCTCATAATTATCCAGGTAATTGGGTCGTACAAGAATATCTTCCTAAATCTTTAAGAGGTTTAAAAATATGGGAACCAAATAATAATGGATGGGAAAAAACTCAATATGAAGAACTGCTTAGAAGAAAAGAAAATTAAAAATTTTTCGAACAACAAATAATCTCAGGATTAAAAGAAGTTTTTTCTTCGTAGGCTAAAGCGATAGTCCAATTATGGAAGTTAATCTGTGAATAATTTAAATGAATGTTTTTCTTATTATGAATTAACTCTTTAGGCTTTTCAAAAAATTGCCAATGTTTGATGTCTTTAGCTAATTTTCCATGATCCCATTTTATTGCCGCTTCAACAGCACACCATTGATTTAATATCATACTTTTTGTTAAATAATTATTATGCTTTGATTTATTGGTATGAAAAAAATAATTTTCTGCAATTTTTATATGATTAAAATCTCTATCTGTTCTCTCAATATCAATTCCTATTTTGCATTTATGCCAGACTATAGTAATGGCATCTTTACAATGACTTAAACTGATATTTCCCATGCCAGAGGGTAAAGTTGGGGGTTCTCCTGGATTAGCAGTAATTGGAATTTCTAGAGGGTCTAAATCAAAAAGTGTTGAAAGTGATTGTCTCAAATAAGCTCTTGTTTCTAAGAAAATCTTTGATCTTGAATTTGATAGGTTTTTTGCGGTTTTAATTTCTTCTAAAGTTGCGACATCTTGCACACCTTTAATTTCATAAAACCAAATTTTTGGTATTTTATATTCATACTCATTTAATAATTTCAATGGCTCTTCAGGTTGGCGACAAAGCACCAGAATTTAAATTAAAAGATTCTTTTGAGAAAGAAGTTTCTCTTAGT
>MWOS01000092.1 GCA_002026165.1 Prochlorococcus sp. HOT208_60m_813G15 | reverse complement strand
GAACCTCTGAATATGAGGAAGATTAAATACTCAATTAAAAACTTTTAATTTAAATTTTCCAAAAATGACAAACAGCAACTTAAGAACTGAAAACCACTTTGATTACGTCAAAATTTCAATAGCTTCTCCACAAAGAATAATGGATTGGGGGCAGAGGACTTTACCAAATGGTCAAGTGGTTGGTGAAGTTACTAAACCTGAAACTATCAATTACAGGACACTTAAACCAGAAATGGATGGATTATTCTGTGAAAAAATTTTTGGACCCTCTAAAGATTGGGAATGTCATTGTGGAAAGTATAAAAGAGTTAGGCATAGAGGTATTGTTTGTGAGAGATGTGGGGTAGAGGTTACTGAAAGTAGAGTTAGAAGACATAGGATGGGATATATAAAACTTGCTGCACCAGTTTCCCATGTATGGTATTTGAAAGGAATTCCTAGTTACGTCGCAATTCTTCTGGATATCCCTCTAAGAGATGTAGAGCAAATAGTTTATTTTAATTGTTATGTTGTTTTAGATCCTGGAGACCATAAAGAACTCAAATACAAACAATTACTTACCGAGGATGAGTGGCTGGAAATAGAAGATGAAATCTATGCAGAGGATTCAACAATTGAAAATGAGCCAATTGTTGGTATTGGTGCTGAGGCTCTCAAGCAATTACTTGAGGACCTTGATTTAAACCAGGTTGCTGAAGAGCTTGGAGAAGAAATTACAAGTAGTAAAGGCCAGAAAAGGGCAAAACTTATAAAAAGGATAAGAGTTATTGATAATTTCATCGCAACTAATGCAAAACCAGAATGGATGGTCTTAGACGCAATTCCTGTTATACCTCCAGATCTTAGACCTATGGTTCAATTAGATGGGGGAAGATTCGCGACTTCTGATTTAAACGATCTTTACAGAAGAGTTATTAATAGAAACAATAGATTAGCAAGGCTTCAAGAAATTTTAGCTCCTGAAATTATTGTAAGAAATGAAAAAAGAATGCTTCAAGAGGCTGTTGATGCTCTCATAGATAATGGAAGAAGGGGAAGGACCGTAGTTGGAGCAAACAATAGAGCCCTGAAGTCTCTTAGTGACATCATTGAAGGAAAACAAGGAAGATTTAGACAGAATCTTCTTGGTAAGCGTGTTGACTATTCAGGAAGATCTGTAATAGTTGTTGGTCCAAAATTAAAAATGCATGAGTGTGGTCTTCCAAAGGAAATGGCGATTGAGCTCTTCCAACCATTTGTAATTCATAGATTAATACGACAAAATATAGTGAACAATATAAAAGCTGCAAAGAAATTAATACAAAAAGCTGATGACGAAGTTATGCAGGTACTTCAAGAAGTTATTGAAGGCCATCCAATTCTTTTAAACAGAGCACCTACTTTGCATAGATTAGGAATTCAAGCATTCGAACCAAAATTAGTTGGAGGTCGAGCAATACAACTTCATCCTTTAGTTTGTCCTGCATTTAATGCTGACTTTGATGGGGATCAAATGGCAGTTCATGTTCCCTTAGCTTTAGAGGCACAAACAGAAGCTCGCATGCTTATGTTGGCTAGTAATAATATTCTTTCTCCTGCTACTGGGGAACCAATTGTTACTCCATCACAAGATATGGTTTTGGGCTCTTATTATCTAACAGCTTTGCAACCGAATTATCGAAAACCGGATTTTGGAGATAACAATTCTACTTTTGCTTCACTAGAAGATGTTATTTTTGCTTTCGAAGATAAGAGACTCAGCTTACATGAATGGATTTGGGTAAGATTTAATGGAGAAGTTGAAGATGAAGATGAAAGCAGTAACCCACGAAAAACGGAAGACCTAGAAGATGGCTCAAGATTAGAAATTTGGAATTTACGACGAGATAGATTTGACTCTCAGAATCATTTGATAAGTAGATTTGTATTGACAACTGTGGGGAGAGTGGTGATGAACTATACCATTATCGATTCTGTATCTAAAACCTAATCTTCAAAAACTTTTTATTCATTTTAAAATCATGACATCATCAAAACCAAGAAAAACTTCAAGAGTGCGTAAAACTACTAAAAACTCTAAAAAGAATAATCAAATTGAAATGCCTCCTTTAGCTAAAACTCCTCCATCATTCAAGAATAAAGTAGTTGATAAAAGAGCCCTAAAGAATTTAGTATCATGGGCCTATAAAACTCATGGAACAGCCATAACTTCTGCCATGGCTGATAACTTAAAGGACTTAGGATTTAAATATGCTACTCAAGCTGCTGTATCTATTTCAGTGGATGATTTAAAAGTTCCTGAAGCTAAACAAGATTTGATAGGACAAGCTGAAGAGCAAATATCTGCTACAGAAGAATGCTACAGACTTGGTGAAATTACAGAAGTTGAGAGACATACAAAAGTTATTGACACCTGGACTGAAACTAATGAAAGATTAGTGGATGCTGTGAAAAATAATTTCAATCAAAATGATCCCCTTAATTCAGTTTGGATGATGGCTAATTCAGGAGCAAGGGGGAATATGTCTCAGGTAAGACAGCTTGTTGGGATGAGAGGATTAATGGCAAATCCTCAAGGAGAAATCATTGACTTACCAATCAGAACAAATTTCAGAGAAGGACTAACTGTCACTGAATATGTGATTTCTTCTTATGGAGCAAGAAAAGGTTTGGTTGATACTGCTCTTAGAACTGCAGATTCTGGCTATTTGACTCGAAGATTAGTTGATGTTGCTCAGGACGTAATTGTTAGAGAAGAAGATTGTGGAACAGAACGATCAATAGTTGTTGAATCTGAAGATGGTAAATTTGGAACAAGGCTTCTTGGTAGACTAACAGCTGAAGATATTTTAGATTCTGAAGATAACTTAATTATTTCTAAAAATACTCCTATAGATCCTTCATTATCACTACAAATAGAAACAGCATCTATTACAAAGGTAAAAATAAGATCTCCATTAACATGTGAAGCGAATAGATCGGTTTGTAGGAGATGTTATGGATGGGCTTTGGCTCATAATCATCTTGTTGACCTAGGTGAAGCAGTTGGAATAATTGCTGCTCAATCTATTGGAGAACCAGGAACTCAATTGACAATGAGAACATTCCATACTGGAGGAGTATCAACTGCTGAAAGTGGAGTAGTAAGGTCAAAGATTTCTGGAAAAGTTGAATTTAGTGCAAAGGCAAAAGTTAGAGGTTATAGAACTCCCCATGGAGTAGAAGCTAAACAAGCTGAAGTTGACTTCATCTTAAAAATAGTTCCTCAAGGAAATAATTCAAATAAGTCTCAAAAAATTGAAGTTTCTAGTGGATCTCTTTTATTTGTTGATGATGGAGAAGAAATTAATTCTGATATAACAGTTGCTCAGATTACTGCTGGAGCAGTGAAAAAGAGTGTTGAAAAAGCAACAAAGGATGTTATCTGTGATTTAGCAGGTCAAGTTAGGTTCGACAAGGTTATACAACCAAAAGAGGTCACAGATAGGCAGGGAAATATTACTTTAAAAGCTCAAAGATTAGGAAGATTGTGGGTTCTAGCTGGAGATGTGTATAACTTACCGCCTAATGCAAAACCAGTTGTGGCTTCTGGAAACTTTGTAGATAAAGGAACTGTCTTAGCAGAAGCAAGTCAATCAAGTGAGTTTGGTGGACAAGTTCGATTAAGAGAATCAGTAGGAGATTCAAGGGAAGTTCAGGTTGTTACTACTTCAATGTCTTTAAGCAATTTTAAGTTGATTGAAGAATCTACTCATTCAGGCCAAATATATAATTTGGAATCTAAAGATGGAACATCTTATCGTTTGAACACATCCCCTGGGAGTAAAATCAATAATGGCCAAGTAATAGCAGAATTAACAGATGAAAGGTTCCGTACTAAAACTGGTGGTTTAGTAAAATACTCCCCGGAATTAAGTGTCAAAAAAGCAAGGTCATCCAAAAACGGTTTTGAAGTTAGCCATGGTGGAACATTGCTTTGGATTCCACAAGAAACTCACGAAATAAATAAGGATATATCTCTTCTAATGATTGAAGATATGAAGTGGATTGAGGCAGGAACAGAAGTGGTAAAAGATATTTTTAGTCAAACATCAGGAATTGTCACAGTGACTCAGAAGAATGATATTCTCCGCGAAATAACAGTTAGAAATGGAACTTTTCATGAGTGCGACGATGAAGAAGTTTTGAATAGATTTACAGAAGAAGGAAACCTCGTCAATCCAGGCGAAAAGATTTTGGAAGGTGTAGATAATAAAGAAATTCTTTTTGTGCAGAAATTAGAAACTTCTAAATGTAGAGGTTTATTATTAAGAACTGTAGAAGAATTTACTATTCCAGATCAAGCAGAATTACCTCAATTATCCCATATAAAGCAAGATAAAGGCCCCCATTTAGGTTTAAAAGCTATTCAAAGGCTTACTTATAAAGACGGTGAATTAATAAAATCAGTTGAAGGAGTTGAGTTGCTAAGAACACATTTAAGTGTTGAAAGCTTTGATGCTACTCCTCAAATGACTATTGATGTTGAGTCTAATGAGGATAAAAATGATGCTTCAATTAATAGATTAAACTTGGTAATATTAGAATCTATTCTTGTAAGAAGAGATACTATATCCGACTCAAGTCATGGCTCAACACACACAGAATTGCAGGTTAATAATAATCAAATAGTTAAAGCAGGAGACGTAATAGCAACTACTCAAATCCTATGCAAAGAGCAGGGGTTGGTCCAGTTACCAGAAGTCATAGATGATGAACCCACAAGGAGGTTAATAGTTGAAAGAGAGGAAGATAAAATTAAGATTAAGATTAGTAATAAATCAGTTGTCAAAGTTGGTGATCGTGTAGTTGATGGTGATTTCATTAGTAAATCTGAAAAATCTACTTCTTGTGGAGAAATCGAAGAAATTTCCAGCAGTTCAGTAACATTAAGACTTGGAAGGCCATATATGGTTTCTCCTGATTCGGTTTTACATGTTAGAGATGGCGATTTAGTTCTTAGGGGAGATGGTCTAGCTTTACTTGTTTTTGAGAGGCAGAAAACAGGAGATATTGTTCAAGGATTGCCTAGAATTGAAGAATTATTAGAAGCAAGGAGGCCTAGAGATTCTGCAATTTTATGTAGAAAATCTGGAGTAGTTCAGATAAAACAAGGTAATGATGAAGAATCAGTCTCTTTATCGGTAATTGAAAAGGATGATTTAGTTAACGAATATCAACTCTCAATCGGAAAAAATATAATGGTTAGTGATGGACAACAAGTTATAGGGGGAGAAATTTTAACTGATGGTCCAATTAATCCTCATGAATTATTAGAATGTTATTTTAACGATCTAAGAGATCAAAAACCTCTAATAGAAGCAGCTCGAGAATCAATATCAAAACTGCAAAGGAGTATGGTAAATGAAGTTCAAAACGTTTATAAATCTCAAGGTGTTGCTATCGATGATAAGCATATTGAAGTAATTGTTCGACAAATGACAAGTAAAGTCCGCATAGAAGATGCTGGTGACACCACTCTTTTGCCTGGTGAACTTATAGAGATGAGGCAAGTAGAAGATAATAACCAGGCAATGGCAATTACAGGAGGTGCTCCAGCAGAATTTACTCCTGTTCTGTTGGGTATTACTAAAGCTTCTCTCAATACAGATAGCTTTATATCAGCAGCTTCATTCCAAGAAACTACAAGGGTTCTCACAGAAGCTGCAATTGAAGGGAAATCTGATTGGTTAAGAGGTTTAAAAGAAAATGTTATTATCGGAAGATTAATACCTGCAGGTACTGGTTTTAGCGGATTTGTAGAAGAATTAGCTTCTGAGGCTGGCCCCCATCCAGATATACTTGCAGAAGAATCTGGTGGTTATAGAAGAGCACAGAACTTAAGGCCAGATTATACGGTTGATATGCCACAATCACCTGCTGTAAGCTCTACTGCAATACTTGATGATCCAAGTGATGAAGATTTAGAAACTACACGAAACCGACATGGAATAGATCCCTCTTCAAGTAATTTTGCTGCCTTTGCAAGACCCACAGCTGAAAATCAATTTTCTGAAGATCAATTGCCTGATCCTGCCGCATTGGAGGGATTACAAGAAGAAGGTCTTTTGTCTGATGAATAAATATAATCTATTATGATTTTTAGTGACTAGAATGAATTTTTTAATCTGTATGTGATGATTAAGCCAGAGATTGTCCCCAAAAGAAAATTACCTCGTTATGGATTCCATTTTTATAACGAAAAACTTAATGGAAGAATGGCCATGATTGGATTTATTGCGCTTATTCTTACAGAATTCTTCTTGAAACATGGTTTGCTGTTATGGTGAAAATAGTTTTTAACTAAAAACTAAATAATTTGAAAAATCTTCTTGGAAGTAGTATTAAAGAGTTGGAAAATGTAGCCTTAGATTATGGTCAGGCTGCCTTTAGAGGTCGTCAAATATACAAATGGATTTATAACTATAAAAATAAAAATAAAAATATTGATCAAATAGAAGTTTTACCTTTAGATTTCAGAAAGAAGTTAAAGGATGATGGTTTTAAAGCAGGTGAGCTAAGAATTAAAGAAAGAAACTTATCTAATGATGGTACTTTTAAGTTGTTATTGTCTACAGAGGATAATGAAAGTATTGAGTGCGTTGGTATACCAACTGAAAAAAGACTAACTGCTTGTCTCTCTAGTCAAGTTGGTTGTCCAATGGACTGCAAATTTTGCGCAACAGGCAAGGAAGGTCTTAAGAGATCTTTAAAAGCAAGTGAAATTTTAGATCAAATTTTATTTATCGAAAATGAAATGAATAGAAAAGTAACTAATATTGTTTTCATGGGTATGGGCGAACCCCTATTGAATATTGATGACTTACTTTTGTCAATAAGATCTATAAATGAGGATTTTCAGATCAGTCAGAGAAAGATAACTGTAAGCACAGTGGCTGTTCCAAAAATGATAAGTAAATTATCAGCAAAGTCTTTTCAAATGTTAGGTAATTGTCAATTTACATTAGCAATAAGCCTACATGCATCAAACCAACAAACAAGAGAAAAGATAATACCTAGTGCAAAACACTATGAGATCAAAAATATTATCAAGGACTGTAAAAAATTCGTAAGTGATACAGGTCGTAGGGTAAGTTTTGAATATTTAATGCTAAATGGGGTGAATGATAAATTAGAACATGCTTATGAATTGAGTAATTTGCTAAAAGGGTTTCAATGTCACGTAAATTTAATACAGTATAACCAAATAGACGAAGTTGAATTTAAACGAACCTCCTCGAAAAATCTCCAACTATTTCAATCACGACTTATTAATAATGGTATCGCTGTTAGCCTCAGAAAAAGCAGAGGTCTTGATAAAAACGCTGCATGTGGTCAGCTAAGACAAAATGCAAAATAAATATATTACCTAATAAAAATTTTTTAAAAGTCTCTTAAACAAGTTATTATTGTGTTAATTCATCTTAAATCTTTGGGTTTTATTAAGACAAAAATTTTACCTTTCGCTATCGTCTCACTTTTTGGGATCGCCTTCTTTGCAGTTAGCGCAAGAATTTGGTTGCCAGGAGATATGTTGTCTCCAGCTCCCATAAATTAATATTTTTAGTTTTTCAAAATGACAAAAAATAAGGATTCTAATAAAGAAAGTCTAGTTGATATCGCTGTTGATCCTGATGTTTTAGCGAGAGAATTGGCCTTAGAAATTGAAATAGATCCTTTAGAGCAAATTGATGAAGATTCTTTCCCAAATGGTTTAAACATAAAACAGGAGTGTAATGAAGCATTAAAAATGCTAAAGGGTAATAGAGAAGACAGAATACAGGGCTTAAGAATATTTTGTGAATTTAGAGATCAAAGATCTTTCCCCCTTTTGTTACCATTACTAGATCAACCTTGTCCTGTTGAGAGAATGAGTGCGGTATATGCTCTAGGTCGTAATCCATGTCCTAGCGCGGTCGAGAAACTTGTCAGTCTTTTGAAGACTGACGATAACGCTTATGTCAGAAGAGCTACTGCATGGAGTTTGGCTAATTATGATAACCAAATTGTTTTAGAGCCATTAATAAACGCTTTGAAAAATGATGTAGCTGCAGTAAGGTTGTGGTCATCTAGTTCTCTAGCTGAAATTGGAAATGTTTCTTTGGAAAACGCTCAATTAGCTGCAGAACAGCTTTTAATAAGTTTAAAGATAGATAATGAATCAGGGGTAAGAAGTAATTGCATTTGGTCATTGTGTAGGTTGTATGAAAAATTAAACACCACATTTCAAGAGAGTTTCGTTGATGAATGTACCAAGATAGCCCTTTTTGATAAAGAACCATCAGTTATGGACGAAGCAAAAACTGCCCTAGATTCAATGGGGATGCAAAGTTTTTATAATTAAAATTTTTAATTTCTTTTAAGCAAGAATATATTTAAAAAATTTAATTTATCAGTTATTCAATATAAAGATTAAAATAAATTAACTTGTACCAACTGAAACAAAAAAATTTCGTTATTCTATATAAAGTAAAAGTACTTAGTACTTGGATTTAATGCCTCAAAGAACATTGAGATTCAAAATTCATCAAGATGGAAGAGTTGAAGAGACTGTTGAAGGATTCACTGGTAGTTCATGCAAAGAAGCTACAAAAAATCTTGAAGAAGCACTAGGTGAAGTAACAGTTAAGAATCAATCATCTGATGCTTTCATCTCTAATCAAAATGAAAACTTAAAACAACAAAACAACGAATCTAATGTCACATTTTAGCACGATTAAAACTCAGCTCAAAGAATCAGAGCCATTAATTAAAGCTCTAAATCATTTCGGTTATACTATTAACCAAGAAGAAAAGTTTGTGAAAGGTTATAAGGGGCAGTTTACAGCTGTAGATATAAGTATGAATTTACCTGGTGACACCCAAGTTGGATTTAAATGGGACAATAATTTAAATGCATATGAATTAGTTACTGATCTTGATCTATGGAAATTTGAGATTCCAGTAGAAAGATTTATCTCAAAAGTTACACAAATGTATGCTTACCAAACAATTATTTCTAAAACAAAAGATGATGGATATCAAATTGTTGAACAAAAAAATAAAAATGATGGTTCTATTGAATTAGTTTTAACCAAGTGGGAAAACTAATGTCAAGATATGGATTTAACAGATCCATTTGATAATTTCGAAGAGAATATTGAAATTACAGGCTGTGAGCCTGTACTTGGTGGGCAGTTAGCAGAAAAAGCTGTATGGGTTGATGAAGCTAGGTGTATTGGCTGTAAGTATTGTGTACATGTTGCATCGAACACTTTTACCGTAGATGAATTTCATGGTAGGAGCCGAGCCATCAGACAAGATGGAGATAGTCAGGATGTTATTCAAGAAGCAATAGATACCTGCCCTGTTGATTGCATTCATTGGGTTAATTTTGAAGAATTGGATGATTTAGAGAATAGTCTTGATAGAGATATGTTTCAATCATTTGGAAAACCGCCAAGAATGAATAAGCATTAATATCAAACAGATGCAATATCGTAGATTTGGTCGAACCAATTTGAAAATGCCCATTTTATCTCTTGGTGGTATGAGATTTCAAAAAAGCTGGGATCAATTAGATCTTTCTGAGATTTCATCTGAAGAACAAAATAAAGTAGAAAATATATTAAATCTGGCAAATAAATATGGCTTAAGTCATGTAGAAACTGCAAAGTACTATGGAACTTCTGAGGTTCAATTAGGGATGGGTTTCAAGAATTCTAAGGAGATTCCAAAGATTATACAAACGAAGATTCCTCCAAATAGTGATCCAAAAATCTTTGAGAAAGACGTTATGACAAGTATTGAAAAATTGAAAGTTAAAAGAATTGATTTGCTAGCAATACATGGCATAAATACAGATGAGCATTTAAATCAGGCAGTTAAAGATGGAGGTTGTATTGATGTTCTGAGGAATTTGCAAAAAGAAAAATTAATTGGATCTATCGGATTTTCGACCCATGGAAAATCTTCACTTATTGAGAAGGCTATTACAACAAACTTATTTGATTATGTAAATTTGCACTGGTATTTCATCAATCAAGAAAATACAAAGGTTATAAATTTAGCAAATAAGTATGATCTTGGGGTTTTTATAATAAGTCCTACTGATAAAGGGGGACATCTTCATACTCCCTCAATCAAAATGTTGGAACTTTGTAAGCCACTTCATCCAATAGTTTTTAATGATCTTTTTTGCTTAAGAAATCAAAATGTCCATACTCTTAGCGTGGGCATTGCAAAAGAAGGAGATTTTGATCTGCATTTAGAAGCTGTCTCTTTGTTGTCAGAATCTGAGAAGTTTGTTCCAAAAATAATAAACAGATTAACGCAAGAATCAGTTAATTCTCTAGGTTTAGAGTGGTATCAAAATTGGAATAGAAATTTACCGAGTTGGGAATACACCCCAGGAAATATTAATATTCCCATTCTGCTTTGGCTTTCAAATTTAATAGATTGGTTGGATATGGAAGGATTCGCAAGAGCTAGATATCAATTGCTTGGTAATGGAAGTCATTGGTTTCCAGGATGTAACGCTAATTTATTAGACGTGGATGTTTCTGAAGGCCAATTATTGAAAGTTTTAGAAGGCCATATAAATCCAAAAAAAGTTATAAGAAAATTAAGAACTTTAAAAGAAAAATTTGGAGATAACGTTGCTAAAAGATTATCAAATAAATAATTTCATAATGGATTTTTTTCAGGTTTACCAACTTTTCTAGGGTAAATTTTAGGGCAAAAATTTTTAGGTTGAATAATAATAATATTTCGAATGCCTTTACTTTTTGGCAATGAAATCATCTTTTTCTCTTTAAATTTTCCTTCTAATATTTCTAACGTTTTATTCAGATTTTTACTTTCTTCATCAGTCCATTTTCCACAATATAAAACTCCTAATCCTTCTTTTTTAAGCATTGGTAATATATATTCTGAAACTGTCGATGGATTACTCACAGCTCTAGTAGTAGCTATATGGAAACTATTTCTCATTGACGATTGATGGGCTAAATTTTCAATACGATCATAAATTACATGAATATTGTTTTTGAAATTGATCTCTTTAATTAGTGCTTTTAGTGCATCTGTTTTCTTTCTGGAAGAATCAACTAGGTATATTTCTGAAGTGGGATGAGTTATGGCATAAGCTAAACCAGGGAAGCCACAGCCAGATCCAATATCTAAAAATTTTTTATTGTCCAAATTAATATTAGGGAAAGTTTTAAAAGGCCAAATGCTGTCAAAAACTTGAGATACCCAATAATCATCACCATTAATTAATCTCGTTAAGTTGGTTTTATTATTTAATTCTTTAATTTTAATTTGTAATTCTTCAAACATAATTATCTCTTCTTCAGTTATTAAGGAAAAAATTTCTTCTGGAATGTTTTGTTTTTTCATTTCGTTATAAATATAAATTTTTACCATTAATAAAATACATTCTATTTATTAAAAATTTATTAGAATTACAATATTAATAAAAGATTATTTTGAAAGGGGAAGTTTCTTATTACAAAATTTTAGGTGTAGATCAAAATGCCTCAAATCATGAAGTAAGAAAGGCATTTTGCAAACTTTCCATTGAGTTACATCCTGATACAACTTCTTTAGAAATAGATGTCGCTAAAAGTAAATTTCAAGAAGTTTTGGAAGCTTATGAAAATCTGAATAATAGTAATTTGAGGAAAATATATGATGATAAACTAAATGAAAAAACCAGAAATAAGAATAATACTAAAGTTTTAAATAATTTAATAATTGATTCAAATAATCAAAATTTAGTAGGAAATAGAAGACCTTTTTCAAATGGGGAATTGTTTTCATTATTTCTTTTATTTATTATTATTTCTATTAGTTTGGTTTGTTCAATTTTTATTGCCTCTTTTACTGGCAAAGAATTAGATACAATACCTATCTGGTTAGTAAAATGATACTTTAAAAAAGTCTGTGAATCTCCCTAAAAAACCCATTAACCAACATTCACTTCAATCATTGGAATTGTGGCTAAATGATTTAGGTGCTGTGAAGGATGTTAAGAATCCATCTAAATGGTATCTGTTACTTTCAAATTGGAATGCAACTATTATTTTTGAACAAGAAGATTTAAGTGTTATCTGGGAAAGTGAAGGACAAGAAACTAAAAGACTATTTTCCTATTGCATTAATAGAGAAGATGTGGAAAATGCAATACTGCAGGGACCTTAAATTTCTATCTAAAAATTCTCTAAGATTTGCCTTATTATCCAGTAACTCTTTTCTAATTGATCATCGGTTATACAGAGAGGTGGTAAGAGATAAATAACATTCCCGAGGGGTCTAATAAATAAACCTTGCTCCATAGCAAGACTCTTTATTTCTTTCCCAATATTATTGAAATAACCTTTTTTGTTCCCAATATCTAAATCGAAAGCAGCAATTGTGCCGCATACTCTTATCTTTTTTATATAAGGTAAGTTTTTAAATTTAATTAAGTGAGATAAATGTTTTTCTTCAAATGAAAGGTATTTGTGTGGTTCTTTTTCTAATAAATCAAGGCTAGCGTTTGCCGCAGCACAACCTAAAGGATTAGCAGTAAAACTATGTCCATGCCAAAAAGTTTTTCTTGGGGAATCATCAATAAAGGATTGAAAAATTTTTTCTTTACATAAAGTTATTCCCATTGGTAAAAATCCACCAGTTAAGCCTTTTGAAATACTTATTAAATCGGGAACGATTTTTGCCTTTTGAAACGCAAAAAGACTTCCACATCTTCCAAACCCAGTCAAAACTTCATCCGCAATTAACAAAGAATTATTATTGTTGATAATTTCTGAAACTTTTTTTATAAACTGAGGCCTAACCATATTCATTCCTCCTGCCCCTTGAACAAGTGGCTCGAGGATTACTGCAACTGTCGGAGTTTTAAGTAGAGTTTTTAATTTTTGGATCGCCTCATTTTCTTTATTTTCTACTTCTTCATCGTTCATCCAAGTTGAAGGCCAGGGGACTCTCCTAACTGGGAACATAAGATTATCGAAATTCTCATTAAAAATATTTCTTTCACCTAAAGCCATTGCTCCAAATGTATCGCCATGATAGGCGCCATCAAAAGCTACTATTTGAGTTCTTGTCTCTCCTCTGTTTTGCCATGATTGGAAGGCAATTTTTAAAGCGACTTCCACTGCAGTAGAACCGTTATCAGAAAAGAATAATCTTTCTAGTTTTGTTAATTCACTAAGTCTTTCCGCCAATTTTTTTGCCTGTGGATGTAAAAAATCAGCAAATATAACTTGCTCAAGTTTTTTTGATTGATTGAAAATGGCATCCGCAATATATTGGTTACTATGTCCATGAAGAGTTACCCACCAACTACTGATTGCATCTATTAGCTCTTTTTTAGGATTTTTAGTAAATAGGAGGGCATCTTGACCATGAGTTACTTCTATTTGCGGTTTGCTGTTATTGATTTGTGTAAAAGGTGGCCAAATATTTGGGTGCCAATCTTGAATTGGAGTTTTTGAATCCAAAGATTTCATTTAACTTATTTTTGAGTTTAAAAGTGAGATCAACTTATTTTTGATGTCTAGTTCTTTCCATAGTATATCTAAATTGTTTGAGTCCAATTTTTTCATGTATGGAAATTCAGCAATTAAGGGAATACCACTAAAATCAACTAGAGTTCTTGGATTGTCTATGTGTTTTTCACCATTGACTACTAAACCTAAAATCTCAATATTTCTTCGTTTTAAGGCCTCAATACTAAGCAGGGTATGGTTAAGAGTGCCAAGTGAGCTCTTACATACAAGTATTACCGGAAGATTCCATTGTTTTATTTGATCTATTTGCAAAAAATTGCGTGTTATTGGAACCATTAATCCACCTGCAGTTTCTACAATTAATGAGCCTTGCACTTTTGGTAATCTCAACTTTTCAAAGTTAATAGTTTTTTCATCTATTTCAGCAGCCCAATGAGGAGATAGCGGTTTCGTAAAGACATAAGCTTCTTTGATGATTTTCTCTTTACTTAATTGTGCAAGTGTTTCAACTGTTTGACTATCAGTTTGCGATTCAATACCGCTTTGAATAGGCTTCCAATAAAAGGAATTTAATCCTTTAACGAAAAAAGAGCTTATTAAAGTTTTTCCAATATCAGTATCTGTTCCGCAAATTATAAATTTGAAAACACTATCCTGACTTCTCATAATTTCTTTATGATTTGAATCTCAATTTGCCATGAAAGGTTAACTGTATTATTGTAATTCTTTGGCCAAAACTTTTGAATTTTTTTTAACTCCTTAACTGTTTTATGTTTACAATTTGTTGATTGCGCCCCTACATTTTTAATGCTTCTAAAAAGCTTATATACATCTTCAAAATTTTCAAGATAATTAAACTTTTCTGAATAATGAATTTCAGTTGATTTGAAATCTTTTAATAATTCTTTAGAGCAAAGGAAATTAAGACCACTATATTCAATATCAATTTTTCTACAAGTATCTTTCCATTCAGGAAAACAATTTTTTGTTGGATAAGAAATGATTAAAAAACCTCCAGATTTTAATTTACTAAACCAATTTTTTATTATCTTTTCTGGCTTGTTTAACCAATGGATGCAAAAGTTAGATGTTAATAGAGAACAGTTATTGATTTCAGGAGGTAAATCATTATTCAAATCCCATAAAATTTTTTTACTAGATAATTTATTCTCAAGAAGCATTTTTTTGCTGAAATCAATTCTGGCTACTTTTTGGGAAGAAAAATTTTTTTCTATTTCATCAGCTAATATTCCTGGTCCTGATCCTAGATCTATCCATTCACCTTTTTTTTGGGGATTTAATTCTTTGATAAATTGAACAATCTTTTTTGCAAAAAATTTCTGAATATTTGAATGCTCTAAATACCGATATGCAGCATCATTGAAATTATTTTTTATTTTCTCATTCCACTTTTTGCTATCCATTTTCATCATTAAATGAATTAAATAAGATCTCGTATAAATTTAGATTATTCAAGCAATGACCTTGCTGAGCTAATTTAATTAAAATTGGATTCCTATCAAGAATTTTATTTAATGAATCTAAAAAGTTATTATTTGATTCGTTGTCTAGAATTAAATCATTTTCTGATTTTATAAAAATAATTTTGCAATCTTTTCTTAAAAATAATGGAATATCTCTATTGATGTAAAGTTGTTTTAAATCACCTAAAAGAAGAGTTTTATTTAAACTCTCTAAACTTTTATAAAAGATATTTTTAAAACTATTATTCATATGATTTGGCATAAATGATCTATGTATAAATTCTTTCAACATATCCTTAGTTTCATCTTTTATGATTTTTGTTTCCATTCTTTTTAGAGACTTCAAAATAAAGTTTCTCTTATTACTTAAAGGAAGAAAATTATTAAAAGAATTTATAAGAACAATATGAGTTGCTTCTTTTAAAATTTTTTTTTGCATTAAATGAAAACCCAATGAATGGCATAAAGTCATTCTGATTTCATTTTTAGATTCGCTTTTAATCCATTTTGCTTGATAATTATTTGTTGAAAAATAGCCCCTTTCATTATCTTGCCAATGCCAATTATTTTTTAAAAAATCAACTTTATAATCATCCCAGAAATATTTATTTAGTCCCCACCCATGTTGAGTAATAATTTGTTTCATTTAAACTCTTTTAATACTGTAATGAAATTTTTTAGCAGATTCAAATCTAAGTTTCTTCGTATTGTTATTCTGATTCTTGATTGCCCAACTGGAACAGTAGGGGGTCTTATCGCAATTGCTAAAAACCCATTTTCTTCAAGATATTTTTGTAGATAAATCGCCTTCTCTTCTTGGCCAACAATAATTGATAAAATGTGAGAGTCTCCTTGAATTGGAAAACTAAAATTTTTAATAATTTCATCTTTCCATATTTTCGCAGAAGATAACAACTCATTACCCCATTCTTTATTTTCTAAAATTTTTTTTAAACCTTCTAGTGCTCCAGCAGCTAAAGATGGTGCAAGAGCGGTTGTGTACCTAAATGCACCACTTGTTTGGATAAGATACTCACCAATTTCTGAATTGGAGGCTATGAAAGCTCCACCGCTTCCAAATGCTTTTCCAAAAGTTCCAGTAACTATAGTTATATCTGAACGGAAATTAAAACTTAAACCCCTGCCTTCAGGGCCCAAGATCCCAATTGCATGGGCTTCGTCAACTAATAATTGAACACTATTTTTGTTGCAAATTTCCGTTATTTCTCTGAGCGGAGCAATTGATCCCTCCATGCTATAAAGAGATTCGACAACAACTAAAATGGAATTTTTTGTGGGGTTAGACTTAATAATTTTATCTTCTAAATCTTTTAAATTATTGTGTGAGAATCGAACTAGTTTAGCTTGTGCGGCTTTAACTCCAACCAATAAAGAGTTATGGATTAATTTATCTGCTATTACGATGCTATTTCTGTTTGCTAAAGTCTGGATAGCGGCTATATTTGCTTGAAATCCGCTTGGGAAAAGTAATACTTTATCTTGATCAAGCCACTTAGCAAGTTCTGTTTCTAATAATTTATGTATTGGTCTTGAACCCGTAATAAACCTAGAGCTTCCTGAACCAATACCTTCTAAAATGCTTATTTCGTAAGCAGCTTTTATTAAATCCTTGTCCCTACTTAATCCAAAATAATCATTACTGCATAAGTCTATAAGTTTTTTATTTTGCGAATTTAAACTTAGAAGTTCAAATGATTTTTTACCTAAAGAAAATGTTTTTAATTTACGGATTCTATTTTTTGGAATTTTTATTTTTTTCATTTTGGCAAAATAAAATATAGTGGATTAATTAAAAAGATTTAGATTTACTATTAAAGTTTGCAAGGTATTTTTTGTTTATTAATATCTATATAGATCATATATTAAGAAGTTAACTCATCCTCTCTTCAATCACAATTATTGCTTAATTTAGAGGAATATTTCCCCTTTCCACTAGATGATTTCCAATTAGAAGCAATTCGAGCTATAAATAGCGGAAATTCTGTTGTTTTAACGGCACCAACAGGTTCGGGTAAAACATTGATAGGTGAATTTGCTATATATAGAGGCTTATCTCATGACAGTAGAGTTTTTTATACAACACCTTTAAAAGCACTATCAAATCAAAAGTTTAGAGATTTTGCTAATCAATATGGTGATAATAAAGTTGGTCTTTTAACTGGGGATATAAGTATAAATAGAGAAGCACCAATCTTAGTTATGACGACTGAGATTTTTAGGAACATGCTTTATGGCGAATTTGATGAATTTGATGATCCCTTAGAGAATTTAGAATCTGTAATTCTTGATGAATGCCATTATATGAATGACCCCCAAAGAGGCACAGTTTGGGAAGAAACTATAATTCATTGCCCTACTAGAACTCAAATAATAGCTTTATCAGCAACAATAGCCAATGCAGATCAACTACAGAATTGGATAGAAAAAGTTCATGGGCCCACAGTACTAATTAATAGCGATAAGAGACCAGTCCCACTTGATTTTATTTTTTGTAGTGTTAAAGGCCTCCATCCACTTTTAAATAAAAAGGGTAATGGAATTCATCCAAACTGTAAGATTTGGAGAGCTCCTAAAGGTCAGAAAATGAGAGGAAAAGTGGGCAGGATAATGCAACCAAAGTCTCCCTCAATTGGCTTTGTGATCTCTAAACTAGCTGAACGAAATATGTTGCCAGCTATTTATTTTATCTTTAGTAGAAGAGGATGCGACAAGGCTATTGAGAATATAAAAGACTTAACTTTAGTAAGTTATTCAGAAGCGAATATGATATCCCAAAAATTAGATGTTTATCTTAAAAATAATCAAGAGGCAATTAAAGATAAATCTCAATGCGAGGCATTAAAACGAGGTATTGCATCTCACCATGCTGGATTATTGCCTGCATGGAAAGAATTGGTTGAGGAATTATTTCAGCAAGGTTTGATAAAAGTTGTTTTTGCAACTGAAACACTTGCTGCAGGAATTAATATGCCCGCAAGAACCACTGTTATTTCTTCTTTATCAAAAAGGACAGAAGATGGGCACAGATTATTATTTAGCAGTGAATTTTTGCAAATGTCTGGAAGAGCTGGAAGAAGAGGAAAAGATACCCAAGGATATGTTGTTACATTACAAACAAGATTCGAAGGTGCCAAAGAAGCAAGTGCACTGGCTATTAGCAAACCAAATTCTTTAGAGAGTCAATTCACTCCTAGTTATGGAATGGTACTTAATCTTTTACAAAGTTATACTTTAGAAAAGTCTAAAGAATTAATTAAAAGAAGTTTTGGGAGTTTTTTATATTTTGGTGAATCTTCAGGTGAGAATATAATTCTTGAAAATTTAGATAAGGATTTAATTGAATTAAAAAAAATTACATCTAACGTTTCATGGAAAGATTTTGATGCCTACGAAAAGTTAAAAAATCGTCTTAAAGAAGAGAGAAGACTCTTGAAAATTTTAGAAAAACAAGCAGCAGAAAAATTATCAGAAGAGATCACTAATGCACTCCCATATATTAAAGATGGAAGCTTAATTTCAATCAAAGCTCCTCAAATTAAAAGAAAAATTGTTCCAGGATTAATTTGTAAGAAAATATATGAATCCCAAAAAATAAAGAGTTTATTGTGTTTGACAGTTGATAATTTATTTATTCTTATAAAACCCTCATACATTGTAAGTATTTTCAATGATTTGGATGAAATTGATGTCTTAGGACTTGAAGTACCAAAGATGTATTTTTCTGGAGAGGTATTTAGGGGAGATGATATGTCCCAGTATTATGCGGATCGAATTTTAGAATTTTCTAAAAAAAATGATTTACAAACTCCACAATATGATTTGTCAACGGAAGTTTTGGCACAACAGCAACAAATTAATAATTTAGAAGAAATAGTTAATGATCATACTGCACATAGATTTGGAGACTCTAGGAAATTAAAGAAATATAGAAAAAGAATTGTTGATGTTGAACAAGAAATATATATGAGAAAAAAACTTCTTGAGGATAAAGAAAATCATAACTGGAGAACTTTTACCGATTTGATTAAAATTTTGAATCATTTCGGTTGTTTAAATGATTTGGAATTGACAGAAGTTGGACAAACTGTTGGTGCAATAAGAAGTGAAAATGAATTATGGATTGGTCTTGTTTTAGTTAGTGGTTATTTAGACGATTTAGATCCTCCTGAGTTAGCTGCAATTATTCAAGCTATATGTGTTGATATAAGGAGGCCTAATCTTTGGTGTAATTTCAAGCCTTCTTTAAAGGTAATAGATGTTTTTAATGAATTAGATGGTTTAAGAAAATTAGTCGCTTCTCAACAAAATAAGTTTCATATTGAAATCCCTATTTATTTAGAAACTGAGTTAACTGGAATTATTTCTGAATGGGCAAGAGGAAAAAAATGGAAAGATTTGGTTTTTAATACTTCATTAGACGAAGGGGATGTAGTGAGAATTATTAGAAGATCAATTGATGTCCTTTCTCAAGTTCAATACTGTATTGGTGTTAGTAATAAATTAAAAAGCAAAGCAAAGTTAGCATTAAAAGCTATTAATCGTTTTCCTGTTTCTGAATCTAATGATCTTATAAAAGTTTCTGAAGATATTAATCCTGCAACAAAAAGAATTGAAAATAATTCTTAATTTTTTTAATCAAATCATTGAATTGATATTCATTGCTTCATCAAATTCATCTTCGTTTAAATAACCTAATTTAAGTGTTGCCTCTTTTAAATTTAATGATTCATTGAAGGCAAGGTTTGCAATTTCGGCTGCTTTTTCATAACCAACTTTTGGCACTATGGCTGTAACCAACATTAGTGAATTTTCTAAATTTAACTTCATTTTCTTTTGATTAGGTTCCATCCCATCAACTAATTTTATTCTGAAGTTTTCTATTACATTTTTTAGTAATTTTAAACTTGTGAGAATATTAAACCCAATAAGAGGCTTATATTCATTCATCTGTAAAGTTCCGCTAGAATTTGCCATTGAAACTGCATATTCAAGACCCATTATCTGAGTGCAAACCATTGATAAAGCTTCGCATTGAGTTGGATTCACTTTACCCGGCATGATAGAACTTCCAGGTTCATTTTGAGGAATAATTAGTTCATATATTCCTGATCTTGGACCAGAAGATAGAATTTTGATATCATTTGAAATTTTAAATAATGCACCTGCTAATATTTTTATCTGACTCATTACTTGAGCTAGACGATCATGAGAGGCCATGATAGAAAAATTATTTTTTGATTTATAGAACATTAGATTAGTATCATCGGAAATTGATTTTATAGACTCTTCACAAAATCCTTTTGGACAATTAATACCTGTTCCAACTGCAGTTCCTCCCAAAGGTAAGAAATACAATTCATTCAGACTAATAATAATTGCATTCTCAGCATCTTTAAGTTGCTCTGACCATCCTGATATTTCTTGCCCAAAAGTAAGGGGAACTGCATCTTGAAAATGGGTTCTTCCTATCTTTATAAGGTTTTTCCATTCTTCACTTTTTTTATCAAGGATCTTAGTAAGTTCTCTTATCGTTGGAACTAAATTTTTGATTATTTCATTAACAACAGCTATTTGAATAGCAGCTGGAAAAGTGTCATTAGTTGACTGAGATTTATTTACATCATCATTCGGATGAATTGGTTGATGACACCCAAGCTCTGAATTAGTTTTTAAAGCTGCAATATTTGAAATTACCTCATTTACATTCATATTTGTTTGCGTGCCACTACCTGTTTGCCAAACCTGTAGGGGAAACTGTGAATCGTGAAGCCCATCAAGTATTTCCGTACATGCCTCTACAATCAAATCTTTTTTCCTTTTATCTATTAAACCTAAATTGAAATTCGCAATTGAAGCAGCTTTTTTTATGAGGGTGAGTGAATAAATTAACTCAATTGGAATTAATTCTTCTCCAATAGAAAAATTTATTATCGATCTTTGTGTTTGAGCGCCCCACAAAGCTTCCATAGGAACCTTTATTGTTCCCATACTATCTTTTTCAATCCTAAAGTTTTTTGTCATTATTCCTCTGAAAACACTGGTTTAACTTAGATAGGGTTTTCAGTAATCCTAGATACCTAACTTCTCCCATATTACACTTAAATTATTGAGATGAATTGAAGGATTAAAACATTCTTCTAAGTCACTTTGATCAATAAGATCCATTATTTCATTATCTCTCTCTATATTTTGTTTGAAATTCCCATTCTGAGTATTCCAGGCCTGATGAGCATTTTTTTGAACTAATCTATAAGCTTTTTCTCTAGAAAAGCCCTTCTCTACCAGCAAAAGTAAAACTTTCTGACTAAAGATTACACCACCATATATATTTAAATTTTTGAGCATATTTTTTGGATAAACTTCCAAATTGCTTACTATATCTTTCATTTCCCTGAGCATAAAATGCAAACAGATTGATACGTCAGGTAACATAATACGTTCATTGGAACTATGGCTTATATCTCTTTCATGCCAAAGTGGAACATTTTCCAGTGCTGTTAAGACGTAACTCCTTAAAATTCTTGCTAAACCGCTTACTCTTTCACTTCGAATAGGATTTCTTTTATGAGGCATCGCAGAACTTCCTTTTTGACCTTTTGTAAAGCCCTCCTCAACTTCTAAAACATCAGTCCTTTGCAAATTTCTTATTTCAGTTGCGAATCTATCTAGAGAAGCGCCAACTAGTGCAATAGTTTGAACATATTCTGCATGCCTGTCTCTCGAAATGACTTGAGTACTTGCTGTATCTGGTTTTAAACCAAGTAAATCACAAGTTATTTGTTCTACTTTGGGATTCGTATTAGCGTAAGTTCCCATTGCACCACTAATTTGTCCAATAGCTACAGATTCTTTCAGTGTTAACAATCTTTTTTTGTTCCTTATTATTTCTGCTAACCATCCAGCAAGTTTAAAACCAAAGGAAATTGGCTCACCATGAATTGCATGAGATCTGCCAATCATTAATGTATTTTTATGCTTCCTTGCTAATAATCTGACTTCATTTTCTAGGTTCTCAATTTCTGCTAATAACAATTCGCAAGAATCTTTTAACTGAAGAGATAAGCCGGTATCAAGTACATCACTACTGGTCATGCCAACATGTATATATCTTCCAGAATCTCCTACAAATTCATTAACACTTGTAAGAAATGCTATAACATCATGTTTAACTTCTTTCTCAATTTCTGTAATTCTAGATTCATCAAACTTTGCATTTGAACGTATTTCTTTGATGGCATTCTCAGGAATTTTCCCCAAGGAAAAATTTGCTTCACATGCAGCTATTTCAACCTTAAGCCAACTCTGGAATTTTGCGCTATCAGTCCAGATTTTCCCCATTTCGGGTAATGTGTAACGCTCGATCACAATTTTTATTAATTATCAATTTAAACTTTATAACCAAAATCGAATTATTGCTCTATACCTTAAAGATGTACTTGCCATTGAACATATTTGCCTGGCTATTATTTTCTTATGTAACATTTTTCTGGCTAATTAAGAAAGCTTAAATATAAAAATGTTTGCATTTATTCCTTTAGTTAATAATGGGTAATTTTTTAGTTCTTATTTAAAATTGGAGGGTTCAAAAGAATTTGGATCTTAATCTTGCAGAAGTTCACTTTTTATAGAAAAGATGATTAAAAAAAGTAGATTAGACCTCTATATACTCAATAAAGGTTTATGTGAAACCCGTCAAAAGGCTCAAGGTTTAATTCTTGCTGGCAAGGTTAAAGATATAAATGGGAAAGTTTTAGATAAGCCTGGACAGCAAGTAATAATTGGTTCTGAATTTTTTATTGATTCCGAACCAATGTTTGTTTCAAGAGGAGGCGAAAAATTATTTGAGGCATTTAAAAAACTTCAAGTTGTAGTAAAAGATAAAATATGCATTGATGCAGGAATATCAACAGGAGGATTTACTGATTGTTTATTGCAACAAGGAGCAAAGCTAGTTTATGGGATAGATGTTGGTTATGGACAAACTGCATGGAAGATTAGGGAAAATCCAAAGGTCATACTTTTTGAACGAACAAATATTCGAAATTTAAAACCTCATGATCTTTTATCTAGAAGTGATAAATTACCAAATTTTGTTGTTGCTGATTTGTCTTTTATTTCTTTAAGGTTAGTTTTTGAATCTATTGGTAATTTATTAGTAGGCGATTCTATAGAGGGAATATTTTTAATTAAACCCCAATTTGAGGTGGGTAAAGATAAAGTAAGCAAAGGTGGTGTTGTTCGTAATCCTGAATTCCATATTGAAGCTATAGAGTCAGTTATTAATACAGGTAGGAACTTTAAGTGGAATATAAAGAATTTGATAGCCTCTCCATTAGTAGGACCTGCTGGAAATCATGAATATCTAGCTTGGATGTGCTTAGGAAATGAATCAAATCCTAGGATTAATAGTAAATATATACAAAATTTAGTAAAAGAGACTCTTTGAGTTAGAGAGCTTCTTCATCTTTATCGCCAGTTCTAATTCTTACAACAGAATCAATAGATGTGATGAATATTTTCCCGTCACCTATCTCCCCAGTTTTTGCTGCTTCAGCAATTGCGTTTATAACTGAATTAACTTTTTCATTTTCCACTACAACTTCTACCTTAAGTTTCTGCAGGAATTCAACAGTAAATTCCGAACCTCTATATCTTTCAACCTGTCCTTTTTGTCTTCCAAAACCCCTGACTTCACTAACTGTCATCCCAACTATACCAGAGTTCACTAATGCAATTTTTACATCCTCCAGTTTGAATGGACGTATGATTGCCTCAATTTTCTTCATGTTTTGAATTTATGTAATGTTATTTTAATTGTTTTTTAGAAAAACATCCAACATTGAAATATCAGAAAAACATTCCACATTAAGTCCTGCATTCTTGGCGTCTTCAATTAATAGTTGGGAATTTTCTTCGGAAATTATTACTGTACTATTTGATAATGCTTCCCACTGATCATTTTCGAAGTGTGTTTGAAGCCATAACATACCAATTGCACTTTGTGGTTGAAGAGATTTATTTAAATTGTTATCGATAGTTATCAAACAAATGTCCATTAATTTTGCATTGAACTAAACACATATAAACCTTTCGGCGGACATTATGAAAGTTACTATTGATACAAAAATAAGATTTAACATCTTTTGACTTAGTTAATTGTAATACTTAGAGTTATTGATACTTTTGCGAATTTTTATCTTTATATATAGTTTTTATATAGGTTTAGTAAAAAAGTTCTACTAAAAATGAGTACAGCTAAATTAGAAGATTCGACTCAAAGACCGCTATATGGTGAAAGAATTATTGAAGAATCAAAAATAATTTGTTTCGATAATCCAAATAAGAAAAGAATTTATGAAATTTCTATTCAGTTACCTGAATTTACATGTAAGTGCCCCTTTTCTGGTTATCCAGATTTTGCAAAGCTAAATATTATTTATCAACCTAATTTGAAAGTCTATGAGTTGAAGTCTTTAAAGCTTTATATTAATAATTTTAGGGATATAAAAATATCACATGAGGAAGTTGTGAATAGAATTATGGATGATTTAGTTAATGAAGGTTCACCTCACTGGATACATTTAAATGCTGCATTTAATCCAAGAGGGAATGTTTCTATGCAGTTAGATATTTTTAGTGGGCAGAAAAAAAATTAAGAATTTTTTATTTCGTCTGATAATTTAAAGAATTCTTTTTTAAAACCAACTAGATTTTTATTACTAAGGCCTCCAATAGATAACTTTTGTGATTCTTTATTTACCAGAATCCATAATTGGTTAGTTGGTATAAGACTTATTATTGTTCCAAAAATTATTAAGATAAAAGAAAAGTAAATAAATGGTATAGACGGATCATTTTTAATTATTAATCCACTGCTGGGGATTATTCTTTTCAGAGATACTTTTGAAGAGTTAACTTCTAAAGGATCGTCATTGATATAGAGATTATTTCCGGAAAAATTTTCTATATTCGAAATTTTAAGTGGACCATTTTCATTATCTATTGTTAAAAGGAAATTTTTTTTAGTCTCCGATCCTAATTCAACTAAAACTCCCCAAACTTGATTACCGATTTCTGGAATCTCTCTTAATTGTAATTGATAAAGGATATTATCTATTTCTAAAACAACATTTGATATTGCCCAATCTGCTTGATAAATAGTTAATCCTTTAAACCTGATTGGGTGATTAACTTTGGTTGTTTTTATTTCATTTAAATTTAGATCTTCAGAAGAAAAATTTAATTTTGAAATAAACTGTTTGGGCACACCATCACTTTCACGTTCTATAGAAAAATCGACTAATTTTACATTGGCTTTTGAGTTTGTGCTCTCATTAACAAGATCTAAAGTTTCTCCAGGCAGTAAATATTGTTCTTTTGATTGACTTGTAAAACTTCCATATGCTGAACCTATAAGTAAGACTATTAATCCAATATGTACAACTAAAGGACCGATTTTTCCAATTAACCCCTTTCTTGCAGAAATATGACTATTAAATTTGTATGTTTTCCACCCTTTTTTTTTCAGTAATGAATCAACTTTTGATATATATTCTTCATCTTGATTGATTTTATGACTTATAGCTAATTGCAGTTTGCTAAATTTTTTTTCGCTCTTATATTCAATCCATTTTAATGAAGCTTTTAATGAAGGAATTTGCCTTCTGAAACTACAAGCTGCCAGAGAAATGCAAAGAAGAATTAATGTAAATAAAAACCAAAAGCTTGTATAAATATGATCCAATTGAAGTTTTAAGACTTTTTCTCCATCTAAAAATCCAAAAATGGGAGTTCTATCGAAATTATCAATATAAAATTTATTATTATTATCTTGAGGTATAAAAGTACCTATGCCACTGGAAATAGCTATGAAGATTATCAGTGATATTGCGAATCTTAAACTTGATATTTTTAAAATTAGATTCTTAAAAATAATCATTTAAATCCAATTTGAAAATAAATTTAATAATCCTAGAGCTACTAAAAATATCCCACTTAAGGTAGGAATTATTTGACTAAATTTTCTAAGCTCTAAAAATTTTTTTAAGTTTTCTGCCGTGGCTCCCGCAATAATTAGTGGAGTAACTTGGCCTATTCCAAAGAAAAATAAAAAAATAATTGAGATTATCGGGTTTTTAGCTTGCGATACCCAAGCTAGAAGAGTTGCTAAAACTGGAGTAATGCAAGGTGAAGAGGCTAGTCCAAAAGTAGTTCCTATCGCAAAAGGTGCTATGAGGGATGGTATCTTGTCCTCTATTTTTTTTAGATCAGGTCCATTCGGGAATTGAAACTTTAAAATTCCTAGTAAATTTAAACCCATTATTATTGCTATCAAGGCAACAAACGAAGTGTAATAAGCTGGAATTTGCCCGTATATTTTACCTAAGAATCCACTCGCAGCCCCCAGTGCAACAAGAGAAAAAACTACTCCTCCTGAAAAACTAATAAGTTTAAATTTATTTTTCTCTGTTCCTCCTATATAAGCAATTGTCACTGGAAGTAGTGATAATGAGCATGGTCCAAGACTTGTTAAAAGTCCTGCGCTGAAAACCAAAAATATAGTAAATGGTCCAGGGTTATCAAGGCCATTCTGCATAAGCAGATTACCCTTTTGAGATAATTCTGAAATAACTAAATTAAATGATTCGATAGCTTGACTTAAATCTCATAAATTCTAACTAATTAAGAGTCTTTCGTGTACTAATCATACCTATAAAGCCTGTAGATTCTAATGAACATCTCAGTAACATCCCTGCAATAAAAAATGAAGCGATTAATGAATTCCCACCATAACTAATGAAAGGTAGTGGTAAGCCAGTAGTAGGCATAGAGCCTGTTGCAACAGCAATATGCATTATTGATTGACCTATCAACAATACACCACATCCAATAGAAACTAATTTTGTATAGTTGTTCCTGCACTTTAGAGCAATTCTTAAATTTATATAAGAAAAAACTGCTAGAAAACTTAGGAATAGAGTACACCCTAACAAACCAAATTCTTCAGCAAAAATGGCAAAAATAAAATCTGTGTACATAAAAGGTAAGTACTGTAATTTTTGGATAGACAAGCCAAAACCTTGACCGAATAGACCACCTGAACCTATAGCTAATAAACTTTGAACCAATTGAAATCCACTTTCCTGTTGATCTTTCCAAGGATTAATAAATGAAGTAACTCTAAGTTTTTGATATTCGTTATTGTAGATACTAATACATCCGGTAATAAATCCTAATGAGGCAAATGAGCAGAGAGAACTTAGTTTTACGCCTCCACATAAACCCATTACCCAAAAAAGAATTCCAGTTAATGATGCGGTACTCAAATTAGGCTGCTTTAGTATTAATAAAATTAATAATCCAAAAGAGAATATTGAAATTAATTTTTTATCATTCTTAATCAAATTCCAATGAGCGAAAAGGTTAGAAGCTTCTAGAATTAGAAAAGGCTTAATTAATTCAGATGGTTGTAAACGTAAATTTCCTAGTACTAGCCATCTTGAAGATCCGTTAACTGTAATTCCAGTAATATTGGTTAGTAATATTAGAAAAAATAAAATAAAAAAAATAATTCTTGAAAACTTTAAAAGATTTCTAATGTTTGTATTCAGGACAAAATAAAATAGACCAATTCCTGGAATTGTCCAAATAATTTGTTTTTTTAAGAAGTAAGCCCAATTTCCTATTTCCCTACTAGCCACCCACCAACTTGATGATCCAAGAATGCATATGCCTAATATTGACCAAATTCCAATGAGAACAACGAGGATTTTTGACTCATACGGCCATATCGTCCAAGGTAAGGGAAATATAGACTCTGTTAAATTGCTTAGATTTTTTTTGTAATTAGAACTAAAGGTTTTTTTTCTTTTAGAAATTCTTTTGTATTTTATTTTTTCTTGACTTATCTCCAATTTTTTAGATGTATATGTACTATCTAGACGTTTAATTGAGATTTTGCCAAGTCTTTTATTAACGTTTTATATTGTTGAAGCAATAAAAAAGATTACTTTTCATAAATTTTTTTTTGCAGAATAAAGTAAAAAAAGGGACTACAGATTCATGATAAATCTTAAGAATTAATTTTTTATAAAAAAAAACTAGCTAAAAGGTACCTCTCCGTGATAGATTCCGTGAGTTTATATACTTACTTCAAACCATTCAGAGAGGGTTCTAAACCATGTTCACATCAGTGGACTCAAATAGAAAAAAACTTGAGCATCCCTCTAATGAGAATGTTCAATTTCCTCGATCCCTGAATAATTCGATCATCAAAGAAAGTAAATCTGGCATTGCCAATCAATTAGATAATTTGCTTTCTCAAAATGATGAATACACAAAATTGCAATTAACAATTTTTGGAATTACTTTTATTGTTTCTATTTTATTAGCCTCAATAACTGGAATTTTTCTAGGATTTACTTTTGGTTTTAGTATTTTTATAGGTGCAATAGCCGGTATTTTTTACCTACGTTTGCTTGCCAAAAGTATAGGGAAACTTGGTAAAGAATCATCAGGTGTATCAAAATTGCAACTATTAGTTCCAGTTTGCCTCTTTATTTTTGCGAGCAAGCTAGGATCTTTGGATATTTTTCCTTCAATGATAGGTTTTTTCATTTATAAGCCTTCACTCATTCTTTATTTTTCACGTACTTAAGTAAATTTTTTTATTCAAAACAAATGTTTTTTAATTCCTTGCTAACAAATTTTGCAGCATTAGAAGTTGGTCAACATCTTTATTGGCAAATTGGAAATATCAGACTACATGGGCAGGTATTTTTAACATCTTGGATTTTATTAGGAGCATTATTAGTTTTTATTTCTTTAGGAACTAAAAAGATGGAAAATGATCCTAAAGGCCTTC
>MWOS01000091.1 GCA_002026165.1 Prochlorococcus sp. HOT208_60m_813G15 | reverse complement strand
GGATTAGTTCCAGTAGCACTTTCACAAAATTTCCTAATAATATCTTTTGGCAAAAAAACATTTGTGAAGTCTGCGCCTTGTATTTTTACATTTTCAAACTGTGTACTATAAGCAAATGAATCCTCTAAGTTAGTATTTGATAAATCTGTTCCATCTAGAATAGCCGAGTCTAAAGTTACTTCTCTTAAATTGGAGTTACTTAAATTAGTATCTTTCAATTTTGCTCCATAAAGAGTAGCATTTTGGAGTTCACAATCTGATAAATTTGCATCTTGTAAATCAGTCAAATAGAAAGTTGCTCCTTTTAAATCAGATCCAGAAAAATCAGCTCCAATTAAGGATTGTTTACCATAATCCAATGCAGCGAAGCTTCTAGAAGGGAGAGTTAAAACAATCATTAAAACAGTTAAAATTATAAATCTCATTTTTTGAGTAGTATTTCAATAAATTCTAACTTCTTAAGCTGAAATCTAAAAATTAATTATTTACTGAATGCTATATTTATTGAAATAACAAATCACGAACTAGGTTTTGGATATAAGTCCTTATGATGCAATTGTTGTTGGTTCTGGCGCTACAGGAGGAATAGCAGCACTTACATTGGCAGAACAAGGAATCAAAGTTTTAGTAATAGAAGCAGGGCCTCAAGTTAAAAGGCATGAAGCTAGTAATCATGAGCCAAAAAGTACATTCAAAAGATTATCAGGAGTTCTAACAAAAAAACATGCAAATCAATGCCAACATCCTGGTTATTGGAAAAATAATCCTGACTTATATTCAAATGAATTAAAGCATCCTTATGACTTCCCAAAAAAAAAGCCATTTCTTTGGACCCAAGGTAAACAATATGGGGGGAGATCATTAACTTGGGGAGGCATAACATTAAGACTTTCCTCAGAAGACTTTCATCCCGCCAAAAAAGACGGATTCGGACCAAACTGGCCTATTTCATACGATGAACTATCCCCTTACTATGATTTCATTGAAAATTTCTGCGGCATCTATGGACGAAAAGATGACATTAAAGAAGTCCCAAACGGTAAATATATTGGAGAAATACCTCTTACAGAAAACGAAAATGTTTTTGGCAGCAAAGTAAAATCAAAATTAAACTATCCATTTATCCAATCAAGAGGATTTGACCGTAATTCATCAGTAAAAGAAAAAAAATGGCCAAAGTCCTCTAGCTTAGGAAGCTCTTTAAAAAAAGCTTTAGATACTGGAAATGTACAAATAATCTCTAATTACCTAGTGGAGTCTTTTGAGATTAACAAGGCAACAGAGCTTGCCTCAAAACTAACGATCGTAAACCTAGAAAATGGACAAAAAGAAGTATTGAATTGTGATTTAATTCTTCTCTGCGCATCAACAATTTCAACACTCAGAATACTACTGAACTCAGAATATAAAACAAATTCCTCAGGGTTTAAAGATAATTCTGGAAAATTAGGCAAATACCTCATGGATCACATATCTATCTGTAGATTTTTTTCAGTCCCAAAGACAAAAAACTCAGATAAACCATTAGATAATCCTCCCGATCTTTCTGGAGCAGGCAGCTTCTTTATTCCATTTGGTTCAAATTTACCAGAAACTGACGACATAAATTTCCATAGAGGTTATGGAATCTGGGGGGCAATTGATCGATTAGGGATTCCTAAATTTTTGCAAAAAGACACAAATACATCCATTGGCTTTCTTATCGCCCATGGCGAAGTCCTTCCTAGAGAGAAAAACTCAGTTTCTCTCTCACGAAAAACAGATGAATGGGGTATCCCAATTCCCTACATTGAATTCGAATGGAGCAAAAATGAGTTAAATATGGCTAAACATATGGAAAACACAATCCGTAAATCAATCACAGCTGCTAATGGAGAAATAAAAAATATTAATGAACTAATGAATATCCCATTTGGGAGTCTATTTACAAAAAATTTGATCGCACTTTCAGATAGTCCTCCTCCTCCTGGATATTACATTCATGAAGTAGGGGGGGCACCAATGGGGGTAGATGAAGAAAATAGCGTAGTTGATAAATTTAATAGATTATGGAGATGCAAGAATGTACTTATATTAGATGGAGCGTGCTGGCCCACATCATCTTGGCAAAGCCCCACACTTACAATGATGGCCTTGAGTAGAAGAGCCTGTTTAAATATTAAAAAGACTTAGATGGTGTAAATAATTCATTTAAATAAATTTCTGAGACAGAATTATCTGTACATCCGTTTTGAACGAGAAAAGTGGCTAATGCTGAATTTATAAGCTTATATTGATCCCAAGTTGGGTTACTTAATACGAAATCTTTCATAGTGTTATAAAGAGTCTCTGAAAGCTCTGTTTCTAAAGAGACTTTATTTGGAGAGCACTCGACAAGTTTCTTATCAGTTAAATTTGGCTGGCTGATTTGATCCATAGATTTATATGTTTTCTGCATAACTATAATGATATTTTTTTCTAAAAAAATCAAAAAAAATCTGCATTTAAACTTTTCAATTTATCAAATGAGACTCATGTTATAAGTTAGTTTTTAAAAAACTCACTTTTTAAAAAAGGTAATTGAATAAATCTTAAAGAAAAGTCAACAATAATGTTGATGTCCTGTTTTTTTTGAAAAATACTGGCATTTCTAATTCAATGTGGATTTGGACGTGGAAAACAACCTCTGAATTGTGGAAAATCTAGTCCAAAATACTTTCAAGAATTTACATTAAGAATACTTATATATACTGAGTCTATTAAGACTAAGTCGAGAAAGAGACAGGTGATTAATTGATTTTCAACGGATTTTCTTAAGATTTAGTCTTTATTAGGCAAGCGAAGCGTGACAGGTCCTAAAGGGTGTTTTGAGTTTGGATAAATACTATGGTGATGGTGATGGTGATTATGTTCATGTTGATGAGCCTCTACATGTTCATGTTCCAAGTAATCTCCTCCTCCTGATTCTGATTTTTCTTGATTATGAGTTGGTATTTGATTTTGTATTTCACAAGCACCATTACATTCAGGATCACATAAATCACAACTGATACCCAAGCCCTCTACATGGTCATGATGACTTTCTTGTACCATTCCAACTTCTTTTTCAAAGCCAAATAAATTTGACCTATATTTACAAGTTGAGCAATTCATAAAATTATTACCTTCGTTATTAAGAATCTCTTCAATCCTTTCTACAAAAGTGTCAACCACATAAGACTGTGACGAAAGATATTTTGCATGTATAAATGAAATATTTGGATTTTTAATCGCAACTAAATCACTTTGCCTTTTTATTCTTGTAACAAGGACACCTGAGAAAAGGAAATAAGGGAAAACAATTATATTTTTATAACCAAGTCTCACAACATTTTTCAAGCCAGGTTCAACTAGAGGGAAAGTTACCCCAGAAAAAACTGTTTCCCCCCACCCTAAACCAATACCTTCTACGATCATTCTCGTAATTTTCGAAACATTGGAATTCGCATCTGGGTCAGAAGAACCTCTACCAACAACAACTAATAATGATTCTTCAGGTTTGAGTGTATTATTTTGTTTAAATACATCTTTAACTCTTTCACAAGCTGCACTAATCATTAAATTATTAATACCTAATTCTCTTCCATAAATTATTTCAATACCTGTTTTACTTGAATAATTCATAAGCAAGCTAGGTATATCATTTTTCACATGGCCAGCAGCGAAAAGCATTGCGGGTATTGCAATTACTTTTTTTATAGAAAGATCTCTTAATTTGTCTAGAGCATCAACAAGTGAAGGTTTGGCGAATTCCAAGAAACCATATTCAACCAAATAGTTTGGATATCTTTTTTGTATAAACTGAGTTAATTCTTGAAATTCAGTAATGGCTAGTTTATTTCTACTGCCGTGTCCACAGATAAGTATCGCGACTTGATTATTTAACTTCGAATCTAAATTATCCAAAATCAAGTTATTACTTATACCATAATAGTAAAGAACAATATCATGTAGTGAAAAATAATAGTTTGCTTGAAGTTCCAAATATCAACTCAAAAGATGCAAAATTAAAGAAATTAATTTATGACGTTGATGATTCCTTATTTTATAAGGATAACTATTCTAATGAAGAATTCGAGCACCTTTGCGTATGTAGTGGAGGTACAACCTCTAGCTGTGCAAAAAATGGTTTTACAACTCTTGATCTAAGAAAAAATTACAACAAAATTCACCTAGATAGAAAAACCAATTTAGTAACAATTGGAGGTGGAGTAATAATGGGGGATCTAGTAAATCATTTACAAAAACATAATCGAAGTTTTCCAATCGGACTTTCTAAACTTCCTGGAGCAGGCTATATACTCACCGGTGGAGTAAGCCCGCTCAGTAAAGCCTACGGATTAGCCATTGATAATATTGAATCAATAAAAGGTTTCTTGGGAAATGGCACATTTATCTCTTTAAAAAAAAATCAAATAAATCCAGAAGAACAATTGATTTGGGAAGCAATTAAAGGCGCAGCACCCTTCTTTTCAATTATTACCGAAATAGAACTTAAGACTATCCAATCTAATCCAATAAAGGTTATTGAAGGATTTGTAAATCTAAATGAACTTTCAGAAATAATAAAACTATCAGAGGAATTTCCAGAAAATATTAGTCTTCAATGGATTTATGCCCAAAAAATTTATATATATATTTTTGCTGAACTCAATAATTTAGAGGATAAAAGAACAGAAGAAAGCTTAATGCTTCTAGACAAATTTCCTGCTCTAGAAAAACAATTTCATGAAAACTTTAACAAAATTAATTTTTTTCCAAAGGAATTGAATTTATATGAGCTGAATGCAAATAACCATTCTGAGGTAATTAGTCTTCTTGGAGAAGATTTAAAAAATGATATCCCAATTTTTATAAAATGTTTGGATGAAATAATGGATAATAAACCTAATAATTCCTGTTATATTGCTTCTCAACAATTAGGTGGCAAAACTAAAAAGTTAAATCATGGAGCAAGCTTTTTTGTTCATAGAAAAAGTACTTGGAAACCATGGATATATGCATCATGGAAAAAAAATGATCTTCAAGAAAAAGAAGTCGCTCTGGAATGGATTTATAAATCATGGAGCAAGCTAAAAAGGTTTTATCCAAATATTCACTTAGCCCAATTGCATAATCATTTGAATTCTCATGAAGAAGAAATTACATTAGCCTTTGGAAATAGAATGAACGAATTAAAAACTTTAAAGAATATTTTTGACCCACAAGGTATTTTGCCTCCTCTATGAGGTAACTTCTTAATTATAAAGAAACTCAAAATGTCAAATTTCTCAAGATATTTATCTAAAAATTGGTTAGATGATCCAAAATCAAATATTCTCTCTGGCTTAGTTGTTGCTTTTGCAATGATCCCAGAAGCAATCGCTTTTTCAGGTATAGCCGGTGTAGATCCTAAAGTTGGCCTTTTTGGTGCATTTTGCCTATCTATGACGATTGCCATTGTTGGAGGAAGAAGGGGGATGATCACTTCAGCCACAGGTTCAACAGCTCTTTTAATGACTGGACTTGTTGCTTATGGAGAATCACAAGCTCCTGGATTAGGAGTCCAATATCTCATTGCAGCTGGAATATTAACTGGAATTTTCCAAATTCTTTGGGGATATTTAAGGCTTGCCTACCAAATGCGATTTGTTCCAACAGGAGTATTAAGTGGATTTGTAAATGCATTAGCACTTTTAATATTTCAAGCACAACTACCTCAGTTAGGAATAGGGATTAAAGAATCAAAAGGATTAGTTGAACAAACTATCAGTCAATATCCAATTAACTCTCAGATTCCAGTAGTTTGGATTCTTGTAATCCTAGGATTAGTAATTATCTATGGGCTTCCAAAAATCACAAAAGTAGTCCCATCTCAACTTATCGCAATAGTAGTAATTACTCTTATAAGCATATTTTTTAATCTAGATGTCCCAACAGTTAGCGATTTGGGTAAATTACCTGATGGATTACCAAGTATTTCTCTTCCTTTTGGATCAATAGAAAATGGAAAAGTACCTTTTAGTCTTGAAACATTAGGGATAATTTTGCCGACCTCACTTGCAATATCTCTCGTTGGTTTAATGGAAACCTTTTTAACTCAAGACATTTTAGACGATGTAACTGATACAAGTTCTAATAAAAATAAAGAAGCAAGAGGACAGGGAATCGCAAATATTGTGGCATCTTTATTTGGTGGAATGGCTGGATGTGCCTTAGTTGGGCAATCTGTAATGAATACTGAGAATGGTGGTAAATCAAGATTATCAACCCTCTCCTCAGGTATATCACTCTTAATTATGATCATCCTCTTGAAGTCTTGGATTGGAGCAATACCTATGGCTGCTTTAGTGGCAATAATGATAACTATCGCAATAAGTACGGCAGATATAAATGGATTAAAAAATATTAGAAAGATACCTAAAAGCGATACTGCAGTTATGCTTATGACTTTTGCAGTTACTATGCTTACAAAACCGCATAATCTTGCACTTGGAGTTATTGCAGGAGTTGCATTAGCTGCAATTCTTTTCAGCAGAAAAGTTGCAAAAGTTATAACTGTCTCAAGAGCAAAAGAAAATAATTTAACTACCTACAAAGTAAAAGGACAATTATTTTTTGTAAGTAAAATTTATTTTTTACAAGGATTTGATATTCATGAACATCCAGAAAATATAGTAATTGACATGTCTTTAGCTCATATTTGGGATCAAAGTGGCGTTGTTGCACTTGAGCAAATTATTAGAAAATTCCAGAATGGTGGATCTAAAGTTGAAATTTTAGGATTAAACAAAGAAAGTCTTAACCTATTTGAAAGACTAGGTGGTATGGAAAGTGCTCATTGAAAAAAGTTAATTAAGACTAACTTGTTGATAACAAAACCAAAGCCATTGCTGAAAAAGCAAATTCCTATGAGATCTCCAAGCCGTTTTTGAACTATTTGGATCAAAATTTTTAGGAGGAGGAACATCTCCCTTTTCTTTATCTCTTTCAATTTCACTAATAATTCTATGCACCGTATATTCAGGATGACCTAAATGCATAAGTTGTTTTTGATCACTAGATTCAAATATTGTATATCCGACATTTTCTCCATAAGCCAACAAATTCAATTTCCCTTCTTTTTGGGCCTTCTCCATTTCCAAATCTGGTAATCCTGCAAATCTACTTTGAGGACATATAAATTCATCATCTTGGGTACCCATCAAAGGGTGTCCTGGAACAAGACTTTTTAAAGGAAATACCCCAAATAATTTCCTATCAAAAACTTGCTTATCAACCCCTGCCAAATAAGCAAGTGCAAAGCCCGCCCAACATAATCCAAGAGTACTCGCACAAGAATTTCTAGCTTCATTTACAATTTTCATAAATTCATCCCAATACTTAACCTCCTCAAAGGCTAGGTGCTCAATAGGCGCTCCAGTAATAATGATTCCATCTAACGGTTCTGGATTATTTGCTTCTTCCCAAGTTATGTATAGATTATTTAGATGATTAAGATCCCATGTTTTATAAGAGTGAGTTTCAAGTTTTATCCAAACCGGCTCAATTTGAAGAGGAGATAAACCAAGTGGATGTAATAAGTTAAATTCATACTGCTTCCCAAGAGGCATGATATTTAAAATACCAATCCTGAGAGGACGTATATCCTGTCTTTTTGCCAATTCTGGTTCGATCCAAGATATATGATTTTTCTCAACATCACTTATCTTGTGATAGTTACTAGGAATTATTAAAGCCAATAAATCTTGTTTCCTATATGATTTGTGAAAGTGCTTGTTCGAAATCTGCTTTTATATCATCAATATGCTCAATTCCTACAGAAACTCTTACCATCGTGGGAGTTACGCCTGCAGATAATTGTTCTTCTTCAGATAATTGCTGATGAGTTGTCGAAGCCGGATGAATTACTAGTGTTTTTGAATCACCCACATTAGCAAGGTGGCTCGCTAATTTTAAGGAATCAATAAATTTTACTGCATTTTCATAACCCCCATTAAGAGAGAACATAAGCATGCAACCCATTCCCCTTCCGGTAGTATATTTTTTGGCACTTGAGTAGTATGGATCAGATTCTAGGCCTGGGTAATTAACACTACTCACATAAGAATTAGAATCCAGCCATTTTGCTAATTCAAGAGCATTAGAAGTTTGTCTCTCTATCCTTAAACTTAGAGTTTCCAGACCCTGCAATAACAAAAACGAATTAAAAGGACTTTGGGCTGATCCCCAGTCTCTCAGGCATTCAAGTCTTGCTCTTAATGCAAAAGCTATATTTCTATTATCTGGTACACCCAAAGATTTGCAGATATCACTACCGAAACCAAAGGCATCCCAATGAACGAGCCCATGATAAGCAGCGCTTGGCTCACTCATTAGTGGGAATTTACCATTTCCCCAATCAAAGGTTCCTGCATCAACAATAACCCCTCCGATACTTGTTCCATGTCCACCGATCCATTTCGTTGCACTCTCTACAACAACATCTGCTCCAAAATCAATTGGTCTTATTAAAGCACCACCAGCTCCAAGGGTATTATCAACTATTAAAGGAATTCCATTTTCCTTCGCCAAAGCAGAAAGTCCATCAAAATCTGGGATGTTGAATCGAGGATTTCCCATTGATTCGACATATATTGCTTTGGTTTTATCATCAATTTTATTTCTAAAACTATCGATACTATCACCATCCGCAAATTTAACTTCTATTCCTAATCTTGGAAATTGTACTTTAAATTGATTGTAGGTCCCTCCATATAGAAAAGATGTAGAGACAAAATTATCCCCTGCTGTCATGCAGTTCACTATCGCCAAAAATTGAGCAGCTTGTCCTGAGGATGTTGCAAGTGCTGCCATTCCTCCCTCCAAAGCTGCCATTCTTTTTTCGAAGACATCTGTAGTGGGGTTCATAAGTCGAGTATAAATATTTCCAAATTCTTTTAATCCAAAAAGATTCGCTCCATGCTCTGCATTATCAAAAACATAGGAACTAGTTTGATAAATGGGAACTGCTCTAGAATTTGTAGTTGGATCAGGAACTTGGCCTGCATGTAACTGAAGTGTCTCGAACTTTTGGTTGCTCAAAATTTTAAAATAATCCTATTATCTATTTAACTTAGAAAAGTCCCAAAAAAAAACAAAAAAAAGATAAATATTTATAAATCCTTTTTTAATGAGGGGTAATTATCATTCATATATTTACTCAAATCCTCTTTTATCACAGATCTTAGTTTATCAATATTTGCAGATTCAATTATTGGAAAAGTTTTATTAGCTGCAGGATCTTTTTCAGTAATTGATTTCCAATTCTTACCAACATCTTTTTCAGAGTTGTTTAAAACTTCATCAAAGTTGAAAACCTTATCATTGCTTTGAGCATCAAATTCGCTAAACGCTTTATTTATGAGCTGTTTTCTATTTTCGAATAGATTCTTGGCTTTTAGAGTATCTGGAAGACCCATAACTGGTTGTAATTCCTTAAGAAGTTTTATTTCCTCTTCAATTAAGAGTGTCCAAACACCATGTTTATTTTTTGGGAGATTAGAATTACTAAATATGTTAATTTCATCTAGGTAAAAATTTAACCATAAATAATATGATTTTTCTTCAATAGTTTTTTTAATGGATATCTTTTTATTTTGAATCTTTGGGAGTAACTTTTCTGCTTTCTTTAAAAACTGTCTATCTTCTCTTTCTAAATTTATTAATCCCCATCTTTGACTGTAGTCCCATAAATCTTCGTATCTTGTTAAATCTTCTTGATTCCAACCAAGAGCTTTCAGTTCATGAGAACGATGTGATAATTCCTTTTTCAAAAAAACCTTTTAAAACCATAATAATTCTAACCTTGCAATCAAGATTAGTAAATAAAAGGGAAAACTTAGTTTTTTTTAAATTCAACAAATAATCAATTATTAAAATAATTATTAATGATTTTCAATACATTAATATAACTTGGATTTTTTTTAGGAATTTGATTACTATAAACATTATTTTTAAGATCATTTTCCTCTCGATCAATAAAAATTTTCTTGTAAAAGATTTCAATATCATTAAAAAGATAATTTCCTTTTAATTTTTCATTTAGTTCTAAAGATAATTCAGATTTCACAGATTCTTGGCAAAAATTAGTGATTTCTTCTGAACTAATTAAAACCTTATAAATTTCTTTTTTTTCTTCTGAATTAGCATTAAAGCATAAATAAATCAGATTAATCATTGAACAATTATTATTTTTGATTTTGAATTCTTTATAGATATCTGGCCAAAATTTTAGGGATTTTAGACCTTCTAAACCTCCTTGACTGAGAGAGTATTTATTACACCAATTTACAAATTCTGCGACATCTTTTGGACATCTATTGAGTTGCAAAAGCATATCTGATAAAACTTGTCCTGCCTGGAAATTCCTTGTTGGTTTTCCTTCAGTTGGCAGAGTCATGCTCCCTAAAACATCAGCCTTAACAGCATTTAATTGAGAAAAAGTATAATCTCCTTTTTCGAAAAATTTATCATTAATTTTTTCCTTTGCACTAATTATTTCTTCACCATAACCAAGTTCCTTTAATGAAAGATATTTATTTTCTAATTTATTTTCTTTTCTAACTTGTAATGATACTGATGCGGCCTGATCCAAACATTGTGTTAACAAAATCGTATTAATGGTAGGTAGCATCCCTGGCTTATCGGAATGAAAGTTATTTACAAAACCTGCAAATATAGATGAGATATTTTTTATTGATTTTATATATTGACATTCAATATTATGCACTCCAGGAGAAACTTGGATTTTCGGGGACAATTGATTTAAAATTCTAGCTCCAATTAAAGCAGTTAGGGCATCAGGATGGCAGAAATTCGCAGTAAAACTATCATTAGGATTTCGTAAAGCTCCGTGACGATGAAATCCTGTAAAAAAAGCTAAATTTGGATATTTATTACAGAGAATAAAGGGGTTTTTGTTTTTATTATCAATGCAAAAAGAACCAACGAGACAGCCAAGAACCACATTTTCTCTTTTTAAAGTTTTTCTAAGTTTTAAAGCATTTTTAACATCATCTTGTATGTGGTTACTGTTTGAAGCAAGAATAACTATCTCACATTCCAAGAGAAGATCTTTTAGATCAAAAGACTTTCTTTTTCCCTCTGAAGAATAATGTCCCATTCTCTTAATCTTTTCAATAGTCTCATTATCCATATCAGAAAGAACATCATTTGAGAAAGCGCCTAACAAATCTCTATCTTCCCGAGGTGCCAAGAGAATATTATTTGATTTTCCATGCATAGCGCAGTTATATGCTAGTGATGCAGGATATAAACCAACACTGTAGAATCCGACTTTGCTCTTCTCTAAATCTTCAATCAATGAATAAAAATATTTTTCATCATTTATGTTTTCTATAAAATTATTTTTCATTTTTGGAAATTCTTGATAATTTTTTTAATTTCTTACCTCTAACAACATTTTTCTACATTAAAGCAATTTTTGACCATAGCAAATTATTTATTGTAAATATTGAATTTTTTAATTTATAATTTCATAAAAAGAAATTTAATAAAAAGAGAAATAATCATAAATATGGAATATATGGCAAGTAATTTGAAAGTACAAAGTCAATTAATTTCTTCTAATAATATCTTATTTATTCAAGACATTGACGGAGTTTGTATCCCTCTAGTTAAAGATCCAATGACTAGAGAGTTAGAATCAAAATATATTTATGCAGTAAAAGATTTTGCCGAAGAATTCTTCGTGTTAACTTGCGGGGAACATGAAGGTTCAAGAGGAGTTAACAGAATAATAGAAAGGGGTTTAGGGAGCACTACTGTGCCTAAAAATGAAAAGCTATATTTAAGAGGTTTAGCTGCCTGTGGAGTAGAGTATCAAGACAACAATGGTGAAATAACTTTTGAAGGAGTCTCAGAAAAAGAACTAAATTTTTTATCAAAAGTGCCTAGTTTAATAAGACCAAAATTTAATTTCATAGTTAAGAATATTTTTCCTGAACTTAGCCAAGAAGATATCAATTTTCACGCGGTAAAATCAATTTGTGAAACACGCTTCTCGCCAACGATTAATTTCAATAGTCTATTTGATTTAGTGAAAAAAGATTCTGATAAAAGAAAGCTTATTCAAATTAGTTTTGAAAAGATGATGAACGAAATCATCTTAAAAGGTGAATCCGAAGGCCTCAAAGACTCATTTTTCCTTCATATTTCACCAAATTTAGGTAATAAAAATGGTAGAGAAAAAATTAAACTTTCTTCTCAAAATGATATCGGATCAACAGACATACAATTACTTATTAAAGGAGCAGTTAAAGATTCTGGAGTTTTATTTCTTTTAAATAAATTTATTGCGGATAAGACTGGTAAAGCTCCTTTTGGAATAAATTTTAATTTTAGAAACTCTCCAAATTCTGTTGCGGAAAAAATTGAATTATGCAAAAGAACTATTCAAAAAGAAGATATGCCTTTAATTGTAGGAGTTGGTGACACAGTTACATCAAAAAAAAATATTGATGAAGAAAGTTATCAAAGAGGAGGAAGTGACAGGTCTTTTCTAGAATTAATACAAATATTAGGTAATGAATTTGGGATTAAGAATAAAATAATTTTTGTAGATAGTAGTTCTGGCGAAGTTGAAAGACCCTCTACAAAAAAAACTGGCTTAACAGGGATCAGTGATGTTTATGACAACTTAAAGTTTGACTTGGTTTTTAAAAATGGTCCAAAAGAATACATAAGTTGGTTTATTGAACTTGCTAGTAAGAGATCGAACTACAAAAAAAATAGTTGACTTTTTAATTTTCGAATGACAATTTATAAATAATAGATTCATGAAAGAAAAATTCCCCTCAATATATAAAGAACCTATAGAAACATTGCAAATTAACATAGGTTATAAATGCAATCAGGCTTGTAAGCATTGTCATGTCAATTCGAGTCCCTTAAGGACTGAAAAGATGTCCAATGAGATGATATCTCTTATCCCAAAGATCATTGAAAAATATAAAATCAAGACTTTAGATATTACAGGTGGGGCGCCAGAACTTCACCCAGAATTTAAAAACCTAATAACCAGTTTAAGCACAAAACAAGTTGATATTATTGATAGGTGCAATTTGACAATTTTCTTTGAAGAAGGTTATGAAGATCTTCCTCAATTTCTTGCAAAGAATAAAGTGATAATTACTGCTTCACTTCCTTGTTATGAAAAAAATAATGTTGATTTTCAAAGGGGGTTTGGGGTTTTTGAAAAAAGTATTAATGCCATAAAAATTCTTAATGATTTGGGCTATGGAAAGATAGAAAATGGATTAAAATTAAATCTTGTTTACAATCCTGTAAGCCCAATTCTTCCTCCTTCTCAGGAAATATTAGAGAAGGATTATAAAAAAATACTATTCGAAAAATACAATATCGTTTTTAATAATTTATATACAATAACTAATATGCCAATAAATAGATATGAAGAATTTTTAAGAAGAGAAGGTAAACTAAATAATTATTACAAATTACTAAAAGAAAATTTTAATAAAAAAAATTTAGAAAATCTTATGTGTAAAAGGACAATTAGCGTAAATTGGCTAGGAGAAATTTATGATTGTGACTTTAACCAACAGATAAATTTTAGAGAGAATAAAGGACCAAAGACACTTTTTGATCTATTGGATGAATCATTTACTTTTGACTACGGGGTAGCTGTAAAAGAACATTGTTTTGCTTGCACTGCAGGAGCAGGTTCAAGTTGTGGAGGAACTTTAAGTTAAAACTTACTAAATACAATTAGGACAAATAGCTCGTACATTTAAAGAGGATTCAATTAGTTTAAAACCATTTACTTTTGCTGCAACTTTGCCTGCTTCTAAAACTTCGTCATTTTCGAATTCTTCTGTTCTTCCACACCTAATACAAATCAAATGATGATGATCCGGTGTGTCGTTACTTAGCAATTCATATCTGTGTCCACCCTCACTGAGTTCTAATTCATGAAGCAAACCCATTTGAACTAAAAGTCTTAAAGTTCTATAAATTGTTGCTAGTGAAACTTTGGAACTTGTTTTAACTAACTTTTCGTGAACCTCTTCAGCACTAAGATGCTTCCCAGAGCCAATATTTTCAAATAAATTAAGAACCTTTAGCCTCTGAGGAGTTAACCTTTTTCCATCTTTATGTAAACCATCACCAAGAGGGGATGTAATGACATTGTATTGCGAGGATAATGACAAAAGTAACCAATGGCTATTCTCAATAATAACTCTAGATGAGAGTAAAACAACTTTTTGATTTAAAATGTTTACTAAAGTACTTCAAAATATTATGTTGAATATAACTTTGTATAGAAATGATGAAGGAACATGAAAACTCTTCTGATAAACTTTCCTCAAAAGTAAACGCCTTGCTAATTATTGATATTCAGGAAAAAATTATAAGACCAATTTTTAATAAGGATTCAATAATAAAAAACATCAAAAAGCTTGTTAATGCTTACCAAATTTTAGAAGAAAACATATTTATATCTGAGCAGAACCCACTCAAATTGGGAGAAACAATCCCTGAATTATTACCCAAAGCTCGATTTAAAAAGATTGAAAAGATGGTATTTAGCTTGGCTAATATACAAGATTTTTTAAATGAACTAAAAAATAAGAAAATTAGTAATTTGATAGTTTGTGGGATCGAAACGCATATTTGTATTCAACAAACTGCCTTAGATTGTTTACAAAAAGGATTTGAAGTTATTCTCATATCAGATGCCATGGGAAGTCGAAATAGAGTAGATCATGAAATAGCATTACAACGAATGAATCAGAGTGGGGCGATCTTAACAACAACTGAATCAATAATTTTTGAATTATGCAAAACTGCCGATAGAAAAGAATTTAAAGAAATTAGAAATATAATAATGAGTTAAAGAAAAATAAAGACTGGTTTGTTGTTTAGAGATAATTTAAAATTTTATTAGAGATAAATTTTTAGGGTTTATTTGAATATGAAATTAGTTACTGAAAACTTCCTTCTGGCAATATCTATTTTTTTTATTGGAACTTTATTGTCGATAATAATTTCTAAACTTTCAAAAACATTTTTTAAAAAGATTTCCAAAAGAACAAAAACAAATTTCGATGATTTTATTTTTGAGGTAATCTCTGGAATTATAAAGCCCATAGGGTTCCTACTCTCATTTTATTTTTCAATTGACTATTTTTTTGCTGATGAAATAACTTTCATCTCTGTCTTATTGAATATTTTGAAATTATTTATATTAATAATCATCATAAAAGCTCTTAACAAAGTTTTAATAAGATCTTTAACAGAATCGACCTCGAAAATTAATGATTCCTCAATTAGTTCAATGGTATGTTCACTAACTCCATTGATAAAAGCATTAACATGGACCATTGGCTCAATATTTTTCTTACAAAATATTGGTGTTCAAATGACTGCTATTTGGGCTTTACTAAGTGCCGGAGGAATTGGAGCAGGATTAGCTTTGAAAGATCCCGTTCAAGAGTTTTTTGAATATATAACAATTTTGCTTGATAAACCTTTTCAAAAAGGTGAGTTTATAAAATCTGATGGTGTCCTAGGAATGGTTGAGAGAGTGGGAGTAAGATCCTCAAGGATAAGAAGTATTAATGGAGAAGTAATAGTAATGAGCAACAGCGCCTTAACAAATGGAATAATTTCAAATTACGCACAAATGGAAAAAAGGAGGTTAGTTCATAAATTGGGAGTTGTTTATGAAACCTCTCCAAAACTTATGAAATTGATCCCAAAAATAATTAAAAAAATAGTTGAAGAAACAAAAGACGCGTCTTTTGATAGATGTCATTTCACGGATTTCGGAGACTTCAGCCTTAATTTCGAACTTGTTTATTACATCCCAACAAATAATTATCTCGCTGCGATGGAAGCTCAACAATCTATAAATTTAAGAATTATTGAGGAATTTTCTGTTAATAATATAGAGTTTGCATTCCCAACACAAACGTTAAATATTGAAAGTAACAAAGCCGAATGATCTACAAATCTCTTCACTTAAAATCCAGAGTTTTGAAGCCAACTCAGAATTATTTGCCTCATCACTAACCTTACTTTCAACTAATTTATGTTTTTTAAAAGATATAAGTTTATTACTTAAATGAACGTAACCAACATTATTTAAATTTGAATCAAAAACAATTTCAGAAAGTAACTTACCAGCATTTTCTATACTTTCAGAAATTCCTAAAATATTTTTTGCAGTTCTAGAAAAAATTAAATATCCAAAGAAATTAAAACGTTTACTATATCTAAAAAAACCTGAATCATCATTTGGAATTACTAGACCAGGAGCCCAAGTAATTACAGAAATTTTGCTAGAGGAAATTTTTAATTTTTTTTCAAGTTCTTTAGCAAACAAAATATTACATAACTTACTATTTTTATAAGCTTCATCAGCATTAAAATTTAAAAATTGACCCGCAACTTTTTTTCTAAAATCAACTAGATTATTAAGCCCAGCTTTCTTTCCTATATTTCCGCCTGAGCTATTGGGATCGTGTACATCTGATGATGTAATAATGATTCTAGATTCTTCTTTATCTCTAATTAAATCTTTTAAAATGTTAATCAAATAAAAATGTGCAAGATGATTAACTGCAAAAGTTAGTTCTATGCCTTGTTTTGATACTTTAGGGTAAAAAGAACCGGTATATTGCAAACCTGCATTTAAAATAACAACATCTAAGAAAATCTTTTTACTAATAAAGTAATCCCTAATTTTTTTAATATTCTCAAGATTTGAAAGATCACAATTTTCAATAATATTTAAATATTTACTGTGGTAATTTTTATCAAAATATTTCTCAATTGTTTTGAGAAATTCATGCTTTCTTAATTCAGATTTTATTACAATGTATAAATTATTTTTTGTCTTTAATAAATTAACGATAGCGAAAAGCCCTATTCCAGAATTACCTCCAGTAATTAAAATTTTTTTATTTTTAATCATTTAACTTGCTATTTATTTTTTTATAATAAAAAAATTTTTAAGTATTTTTTATTTTGTAATCTTATAAATTATTGTTAAAACACTGAAAACTTAGTCACTAGTAATTGTGTAATTTGATTATTATAAATCTACTCTCATTACAAGTATTGGATGAAATATATAATCCTAGGCGCAGAAGTAATAATTTTTTCCATAAATTTCTTTAATCATAAGATTTATATTTAATGTCAAATGCAAATATGCCAGATGTTCTTGTTTTGGGTGCAGGGCCTGCAGGTATGGCAATTGCCTCAGCTTTAGGGAAGGAAGAATTAGATGTTGAAGTGCTTTCTCCAAATGGACCAGATGAACCTTGGCCAAACACATATGGCATTTGGGGGAAAGAAGTTGATCAACTTGGGCTTCAGGATTTACTTGAATATAGATGGAAGAATACTGTAAGTTTTTTTGGGCATGGCGCTTTAGAAGAAAAGGACGACGAGAATAAAGCCACGGAACATTCACTAGATTATGGACTATTTGATAAGAAGAAACTCCACAATTATTGGTTTAATGAATGTAATAAGTCTCTTATTAAATGGCATCAAGGCTTTGCAAACAAAATATATTTTGAAAAATACAAAAGTACAGTAACCACAAAAGATGGCAAGACTTACTCTGCAAGATTAGTAGTAGATGCAACAGGATATGATCCTGTTTTTCTTAAATTAAAATCGTGTGGTCCCTTAGCAGTCCAAACTTGTTATGGAATAGTAGGTAATTTTAGTAAACCTCCACTTAAGAAAGGGCAGTTTGTATTAATGGACTATAGAAATGACCATCTTAACGATGAGCAAAAAAAAGAACCGCCCACTTTTCTTTATGCCATGGATATGGGAGATGGTAAATATTTTCTTGAAGAGACATCTCTAGGTTTAGTAAATCCTCTAACAATGGAAAAATTAAAAGAGAGACTAGAGAAGAGACTTTCTTATCGAAATATATCAATCACAAGCATGCAACATGAAGAGCTTGGTTTATTTCTCCCTATGAATATGCCAATACCAGATTTCAAACAACAAATACTTGGGTATGGTGGTGCTGCTTCAATGGTGCATCCTGCATCTGGATATTTAATTGGTAATGTTTTAAGAAGAGCTCCACTTGTCGCAAAGGCAGTCTCGGAAGCAATTAAAAACAAAAATTTAAGTACCTATCATATTGCTAGAAAAGGTTGGGAAACTTTATGGTCAAAAGAACTAATTAGAAAGAAATCACTTTACCAATTTGGATTAGAAAAACTCATGAGGTTTGACGAGAAACTATTAAGAGAATTTTTTGGCAGTTTTTTCCAACTACCTAAAAATCAATGGTATGGTTTTCTAACTGATACTCTTTCATTAAAAGAGATTGTATATGCGATGTGCGTAATGTTTATAAAGGCTCCTTGGAGTGTAAAGAAAGGTCTTATGATTATGCATGGTAGAGAATTTAAAATGTTACTTAGGATAATATTCCCAAACATATAGTTTAAAAATGAGAACCATACTAATAAGTGGAGCTAGTAGAGGTATTGGACTAAATATTGCACATAAGGAATTAAAAGAAGGCAATAGAATCAGTGTTGGCATAAGAGATTTAGAATCATTAAAAGGAAGCCCTATTGATCCAAAAAAATGGCCTGAAGGGAGAATTATAATCAATCACTATGATGCATTAAAAAAAATTACAGCCGAAAATTGGATAAAGAATACCATAGATGAATTTGGAGGATTTGATTCAGTAATAAATTGTTCTGGAGTATTATCGAAAGTTCCTTTCTTATACAAAGATGGTGATGAAGAAGATATTTTAAATACATTAAATATCAATTTTTTGGCAATTTGGAATTTATGTAGGCTTTCTTGGGATCATTTATGTACCTCAGGCAGAGGAAGAATTATTGTTTTAGTTTCAATGAGTGGCAAGAGATCTAAAGGTGATTTAGCCGCTTATTCTTCTTCAAAGTTTGCTTTGATGGGATTATGCCAAACCATGAAAAATAAAGGTTGGGATAAAAATATAAGGGTTTCAGCAATTTGCCCTAGCTGGGTTAATACAAAAATGGCCCAAAATATCTCTTCCCTAGACAAATCAAGCATGACACAACCTGAAGATATTGCTGAAATATGCTCAACTATTCTGAAGTTACCTACCCAATCAGTTCCATTTGAAATTGCCTTAAATTGTAATTATGAAATTTAACCTAAATTGAAAATTAAGTAAGCCATTGAAAGCATTGCAATTGCAATAAATAACCCTTTTATTCGATTAGTTAACAATGAAAAAAGAGATAAATCTTCAGAAAAGTATCCGCCAAAACTACCTGTAATAAATAATAAAACCATTGGTAGAGATGCCATTCCGAAAGAATAAGATATAGATTTTACAAATCCAAAATTTAAATAATTAAAAATAAAGGAGCTTAATGAAAACAATAAAAAAGATGCAAATAGAGTTATGGAAACTTCAGCATCTAAAGTGTGAGGTAAGCTACCCTTTAATTCAAATTGTTTTTTGCATTCTCTAATTTGTCTTTTAGAAAGCTTTAGATAACCAGTTTCAGGAATTCTTTGCGACTTATATTTTCTTAGTAATCTTGCTTCAAGAGTTTCTGGCTCCTTTGTCATAATTGATGTTAATAGTTCATCGGGCTTTAATTTCTTGATTTTCTTTTCAAGATTATCGGTTTTCCCAATCCTATAAAGGTCTCCTACTCTAATAAGGTAAACATATCCTGACATTTGCGTTGTAAAATTAATACTGTTCCTACTTAGATAATACTAAAAGAATTAGGGAAATTAAAAGTTTTTACAATATGAAAAACGATATTTTATATTCATTTCGAAGATGTCCATATGCAATTCGTGCCAGATGGGCCCTGTTAATTTGCGAAATAAAAGTAGAGATCAGAGAAATTGATTTAAAAAATAAACCTCTAGATTTTTTAAATAATTCAAATACCAAAACGGTTCCAATACTTATAAAAAAAAATAGAGAAGTTATTGAAGAAAGTCTTGAAATCATCCTATGGGCCCTCTCAGAGTCAAAAAAGGAAAACATCAAATTAATTTATTTTCCTGAGAATAAAAAGGAAGATATTTTTGAAATAATTAATGAAAACGATAACGAATTCAAATATCATTTAGATCGATTTAAATATGCCACAAGATATAAAAATAGTAATGAAGAATTTCATTTCACAAATGCTATTAAATTTATAAAAAAATGGAACGAACTTCTTACAGAAAATAAATACTTTTTTGGAGATAGCCCTACAATCGCTGATTGGTCTATTTGGCCTTTTGTAAGACAATTTAGGATCGCTTGTGAAAGTCAAAAAAGAACAAATTATTTAGAATCCTCGATAAAGAATTGGTTAGATTCATTTGAGAAAAATAGAGAATTTAAATCCTTAATGTATAAATACGAATTATTTGAACAAAATTCTAGAAAGAATTATTTTCCATCTAATTAACTTTCCAACAATTTCCTTTTCTCAATAATTCTTGCCAACTCCAAAAAATATCCTGCAGTCCTAAATTTTCCAATGTTTTTTTCCTTAAAATCAAGATCGCTTCTAATTTCTGCAGTCTCTGCCATAAGCAAATCTAAATCATTTGATCCAAGACTGTACAATTCACCAAGTTCGATTTCCCTCCCGAGTAAATGACTCCTAAACCACTTCCCTTTATTTTCTTGAGGTGGAATATCGTGGGAAGTAAATGACATTAAAATAAAATTAAACCTAAGATCATTCTAAGGTTATTATTGAAACTTTTTCATTTCTAATTTATTAAAAATCAATGCAATAAAAAGAATAGCAAACGTAATTAGGGCACAAATTTCGGTCCAATAATCTAATCCAATTTTAGAAATCATTAATGGTGCAAGAACTGTGAATAGTCCCCCGGAAAGAATTAACTGAGCGAATAACTGTTTTGATGTAAAAATTGGTAAAGTCTTAGAAATATTTTTAGGATCTGCAAGCCTTAAAAGAAGTAACCCAGAAGCTACCACACCTGTAGAATTACCAAACTCTATCAAACTTTTTTCAAACCAATAATCATCAAAAATAAAGTAGGCAAAATAAGCAATGCAGATTAAATTCCAAAATAAACCGAAAATAGTAAACACTAAAATAAGTATCCAATTGTCAAAAACAACGGCAATATCTAAACTTGCCATAGCTGAAAAAATTAATAAGTCTGTTGATAAAATACCAATCTCCCTTTGCAGAATATTTGAAATGAATTCTGTATTTTTGGTTTTCTCTAAAATATATCTAATAAGGAGAGAACCTATAAGGATAAAAGGGAATACTGGTAGTGAAAAAATAATTTCCTTCGAAAAATCACCAAAATAACTTGAAAAATACCTTAAAAATTTAAGTAGCAAAACACCAAAACAAATTGCCAAACCGGAGAATCCAAGATTTACCATAAAAATTCTTAAATCTGCAAAAATTCCTATCTTACTTTTTTCCTTTACAATTTCCTTTTGTTCAAGAATTTCTTCAGTATCTGAAAACCCTAAAGTTCTACCAAGAAAAATAAATATACTACCCAATATTGAGGAGGATAAAAGACCCATTGTTGCCATAGCCAAACCAAGATCTAAACCATTTGGAAAACCTAGTTTATTAAAACTTTCACCTATTATTGATGCCGCTCCATGACCACCCTCAAAACCGACCTCTATTAAACATCCCATTAGAGGATTTGCATCCATAGATGGAGGCAGAAAATATTTAACAACTAGGCCGCCAACAAAGAACTGTCCGAAACCTAGGGAAAGAGCTAATAGAAATTGATTAAAAATTGGTTTAACTAAACCATTTATATTTGGGATGGGTCTTCCCATCATTAAAGTTGCGAAGACTAATGACAAAAGAGGAGTAGGCAAGTTACTCCAAACATTTATTGTTTCTTTTGGCAAAAGGTGTATCGCTCCAAATGGACCTATAGATATACCTAAAATTCCTGAGATAACTGCTATCGGCAATCCGAATCTCTCAAGTTGAACAGCAAGTTTAAACTTTCTCCCAAAAATCAACAAGAAAAATATAATTAATAATCCATAAAAACTTATTAATAGAGAATTTGAAAAAATAATTTTATTCTGTAGAGAAAAAAAATTCAATGATTTCAAAAACATATAAACCTAAATCTAAGTTAATAAACAAAATTTTTCAAATAAAAAAGGCCCTGTAGAGGGCCTTTAATTTTATTGAATTAATTATGAGATTAATCCTTAAGAGTAATTGTAGCACTATCTATATTACTAATAGCATTAGTTACTCTCTTGAAGTCAAAGCCCAATGCTCTAAGAGCATGCCAAAGATGACCTTGAATAAAGAAGAAACCAAAGTAGTAGTGAACATTTGCTAACCATGCTCTTGATGTAAACTCTCCATCAGGAAGATCAACTGTATCAACCCAATATGGAGAAATACTAAATTTCAACTCTAGTGGTTCTCCGAAATATTCAACAGGATAAACTGTTGTATTTGCTGCACTCCAGAAAGCTGCAATAATAGCCATCCAGCCTATTCCAGCTAATGACCATGAAAGAACAGCTTCTGCGGAGAGAAGACCTTTACCTTTGAATTTGGTATATTCACCAACTTGCTTAGTAGCAATATGCCAAGCACCACCAGTAATCTCAACGAAAGCAAGGAAAGCATGACCTCCCATTACTTCTTCAAGACTATCAATAGTCAAAAAGTCTGTCTGATGATTCCAAATTTTGGCCAAATTTAATTCATACTCAACCTGTCTTACAGAACCAATAGCTGGATCATAAATTCCATGCACTCTTGCCCATTCGACAAAAGCAATAACTGCGAAACCAAGAATAATTAGATGGTGACCAAGAATAAATGTCAATTTGTCTGGATTATCCCATTCAATATTGAATTTTCTAGCTCTTGCTACCTCAGAATCTTCAAGATTTCCAGGAAGAAGTAAAGAATGTAAAAGTCCCCCTGCTGCTAAAACCATAGAAGAAACTAAGTGAACTATTGCTATCGCTAGAACAGGTTTAGTATCTCCCATAGCAACACCATTAGCATCAAACCCTATTCCAAGAGTTGCTAAATGAGGAAGAACGATTAGAGGTTGATGCCCCATAGGGACGCTTGGGTCAAATCGTGAAAGTTCAAAAAGGGTGAATGCACCCGCCCAGAAAACAATTAATCCTGCATGAGCTACATGAGCAGCAATGAATTTTCCTGAGCGATTCGCTACACCTGAATTACCAGCCCACCATCCATAGGTAGTATCTGGATTTCCATAGGTTTGCATTTAGGAATTGATTAGCTTAAACGTTTTGAGAATACTTTATATTTCACCAAACAGTTGAATTAATAACAAAATTGTAAAGGTTAGTAATCCTAGTAATTACTAAACAAAAAATCTTCATAAGGCAATCCAAGAGCAAAGAAGGTAGATTTAATGAAGAAAAATTATTCTAAGAGATACAAGTTTCATAAAATAAAACATTATTTTCCAATTCAAATAATTCTAAAAAATTTCATTTTGCTGACATTAAACGATGTTTTGTTTCATTAAACCATCCTATTTATTGCCTCATTCTCAAACACTTATTAAAAATGAGATAAGACATCTAATATTATGACTACTTCTCAAGAGTCTTCTAGAAAATTTTCACTAGAAATGAAATCTGAAGTTCATTATAAAAAGGCTGCAAAATCTTACAGAAAATCAAAACAATATATAAATATGATTAACTTATATCCAACTTTGCAAAACACTCTAATTGAGTGTAAGGATGAGAACCTAATTGAATAAAATTTTTAATTTTTTCAAATTAATCAAAAAAATATATTTCGTTTTTAGGCTGCGATATTAAAGTTTTCTTCAGAATAAAATTTATTAATTATTTTTCTGCACATTTTTATATTGTATAGGGCTCTAGGCTTCCAAGGTTTTGCCTGACCGAGTGGAGAACTTTTCCAATGAATCCCAGGCTTGAGTATTCCATTTTCACGTAAAAAAGAAAGTTTAATTTCAGTTATTCCTAGTTTTTCAGCGGTCAACTCAGATGAGGTCCACATATCCCCTAACATTGAATTAAGTAAATATTATTAATCCTTGATAACGTTAATTTTATTTTTTTGAAAGGGGTAAAACTTTTAAATAATTATTAAGTAACAAAAAACCTAGTATTTACAATGAGATAAATTTGAAAGATTTATATCAAATTAAGAAATATTAAACAAAGAATTGTCATTAATGAATATCTCATCGATACCCTCTCCTTTATTAGTGGATTTAAAGTTGGCGTATTCTTCTGTAATAGATTGATGCTTTGAAAGATTGACCCAACCCTTCTGCCAATTTCCACTATTTATTAATTCATCGTAAGTAGTTTTTAAGTTAATTTCAGAATCAAGGACAGAAACCATTAAAAAACTAATATTTCTTTTTTCTTTAGTCTCATTTACTAAAACAAAATGTCTCAATCCATTTATGGTTTTATTAGAGGTCCAGTAATTCTCCATAATTATTTTTTCTTAATATTCCCCTCAGAATTTTTTCTAGATATTTTCTTATATTCATTCCTAATTTCTTCTAATAAAAGTTTTCTTCTATCCATATAGTTAACAGAATCTTGTTTAGATAAGTTATATCTTTCTTTTTTAGTTAAATTCATCCAATTATTAAGATTCTTTTTATTGAAAGTTGTAAATTTTTTAGCCTTCAAAACTTTTTGTTTTCTATTTAGTTTAAGAAAATTCCTTAAATAAAAAAAAATAAATATAAAAAGAAAAATTAACACAAACTTTAAGAGCATCACTTTGCAAGTAAATTGTTATTTATCCATTTTCTCAATTCGATATCATTCTCAAAAGAAATAACCTCTTCTTCATTCCCATTAACTGATTGATCAAAGAGTCTTATAATAAATTCACCTTTAACTGCCTCATCATCACCAATTACAATAATACTTTTAGATTTTAATTTATTTGCCTTTTTAAATTGTTTAGAGAATGAGGCTCCACTTAAATCCAACTCAACTATCAAATCATAATTTCTCAATCTTCTAGATAAATCCAAAGCTAATGATTCAGCAATTAAACCTTGATTTATAATATAAATATCAGTATTTCTTGGAACTTCAAGATCTTTTCCTGCTAGTAGAATTAGTCTTTCTAGACCAATAGCAAATCCAATTGCCGGCGTATTTGGCCCTCCCATTTGTTTTATTAAATCATCGTATCTTCCTCCCCCGCAAACTGTAGCTTGAGAACCTAAAGCACCGCTAGTAATTTCAAAAGCAGTATGGGTGTAATAATCTAAACCTCTTACTAAATTAAAATTTTCCACATAAGGTATATTTAAAACCTCTAATTTTTTTTTTTAAGTCTGAATATCTGTTTTGACTTTTTTCAGACAAAAAATCAAACAATCTTGGTGCATTTTCAAGAACTTTTTTTGTTTGAATATTCTTTGAATCCAAAATCCTCAAAGGGTTTTTAGTAATCCTATTCTGAGAATCTAAATCTAGAGAATCTTTATTTATTTCTAGCCATTTTAAAAAGGATTTTTGGAAATTTGATCTGTCATTTTTATCGCCTAAAGTATTTAATTCAAGATTGAGTTCTTTTATTCCTAATTTTCCTAAGATATCCCAAGCTAAAGCAATAATTTCAACATCACTTCTAACTGAATCATGCCCTATAAACTCAACGCCTAACTGATGAAACTGTCTTTGTCTGCCTGCTTGAGGTCTTTCGTATCGAAACATAGGACCCATGTACCAAAGTTTTTGAAGAGGATTTGACGATATTCCATTTTGTATTAATGCTCGCGCGACTGATGCTGTTCCTTCGGGTCTGAGAGTACAGGATCTCTCCCCCCTATCAAGAAATGTATACATTTCCTTACTGACAACATCTGTTCCTTCACCAATTCCTCTTATAAATAACTCGGTCATTTCCAGTATTGGTGTTCTTATTTCTTTAACAGATGCTCTTAAAAGCTGTTCCAAGACAATTTTTTCAACGTTTTGCCACTTTATTAATTGATCAGGCAATAAGTCTATTGTTCCTCTTAGATTTTTTAAGTTATTCAATGTTCTAAAAAATAATTCAAAATTTTTAATTCATCAAGAAAGTAATCTTTGATTAGTTATTCTGTGAGACAATTTTAATTTAACATTTAGAAAAACTATTGGAAATTAATAAAAGTAAAGAGAATCAGCATTGCGGCACAAAGCCAAAAAAAATTGCTTTTGGAATAGCACCTCTTGGTATAGTTTCAATAGGAATAGTGCCAATGGGAGTAATAAGTATTGGAGTAGTCCCAATGGGTGTATTTTCTTTTGGTGCAGTAGCAATGGGAATAGTCAATTTATCAGTAGTTGGGATGGGGATTATCTCTGCCGGTGTTACGACTATGGGAATATGGGAGTATTCTCCTAATTCTCATAACAATCATCATAATCATTCCAAACAAATTTCAAATTCAAATAAGGAAAATATGATATCAGATCTATTTAATACTAAACAAGAGGCTGAAGAAGCTGCATCAAAATACGGATGTGTTGGAGCACATAAAATGGGCAATAAATGGATGCCTTGTAAGATGCACTAAATATTTTCTTAGTCAAAAATTTATTAAATATTAATTCAAAATCTCTACTCTAAAATCCAGATTTTTTGCCTCATCAGTAGTTAATTTTCTTGACCAAGCTCCTTGCACAGGACTATTCCATCTGAACCCAGCATTTTTAGCTAAAGACCTATCTTCGTAACTAATCAGTGCCTTGTACAAAAACCTCGGTTCAGTAGCTTTAAGTAAAAGTTCCTCTAAATTATCACATTTTTTGAAGACCTCAGATATGTAAAAGCAATCAGATAAAGCTCTATGTAAATTCCAAACTGGTATTGAAAAAGATAAAGCTAGATCAGTTACTGAGGGTCTATTTTTTAATGATTTTTGAAAAGACCAATTAATATCTTCTAAACTGCATATCCATTTTTTATTAAGTTTAGGTAATCTTCCTTTCCCAAACCATTTCTTATCAAACTCTACATTATGCGCGACAATGAAATCCGAACAATCAACAAGTTTTAAAAAGAAATTCAATCCATCCTCCCATGGTTGAGAGATTTTAGTTACTTCTGCAGATATACCATTAACATATTCTGCTTCATTATTATTAACCGGGAATAAGAATGAGACCTGTGAAAGTACACATTTAAAAGATACATCAAACAAAATACAACCTATCTCTATCACTTCATCTTTATTTTCATCTAAACCTGTTGTTTCAGTATCAAGAATTAAAATTTTTTCAATTTTTTTATTCTGATTATTGACACTATCTTCAGATGGATAACTGATAACTTCATCCTGAAGAATATCCAATTGATTTAATTCTTTTTTGTTAGATAGTTCCAATTAGCTGAAAATACTTTCATTTATCTTGACGCATTTAATAAAAATTTCTCTTAAATTAATATAAATTAAGAAACATGATTAGAAAATAATTTCTGAAACAATCTTAGTTTATGAAAGATGACTTTTACAAAATATCAATTTAATAATTTTTGTTATTGGCCTTCAAATCCTAAAAAAATTGTGGAATTTATTGGTGGAAGTTATCTAGCTTCTAAACCAGATTTAACTTATAGAAGATTCATAGAGAGTTTAATTAATAAAAACTATGCAGTACATGCATATAAATACACTCCACAATTCGATCACCAACAACTTGCTATCAAAGCATGGAGGGATTTTAAGAATTGCCGAATATCTTTATCCAAGAGAATTGGAGCATCAATACCTTCAATAAGAATTGGTCATAGCCTAGGCTGCAAACTTCATCTAATTTCCCCTGATGGTGGAAGAAATTGCGAAAAATTCATATCAATAAGTTTTAATAACTTCAGTGCTAACAAATCTATTCCATTATTGAAACAAATTTCTCAAAAATTAGAATTCAACAGTGAATTCAGCCCAAGCCCTGAAAGAACTTTGCGATTAATTGAAAAAACATATAATCAAAAAAATAACTTCCTAATAAAATTCAACTCAGACGAATTAGATCAAACAGATAAATTATTTTCTTGTCTGAAAGCAAGAAAAGAAGATAATTCTAAGGGTGTAATATTAAAAGGCACACACACTATAATTGCAAGCGCAGGACTAAGAGAAAATTTTTTGGGAGACTGGGCTGATGACGAATTCAAAAGAAGTACTATAAAAAAAATTTCCAATTTAATTGATGAATCTTATTAGGATAATTCTTTCAGCTTTTCCAAAACAGAGCTATCTTCAAGAGTACTTATATCACCGCTAATTTTTTCTCCGGCAGCCAAAGATCTTAAAATTCGCCTCATAATTTTTCCACTACGTGTTTTAGGAAGAGAGTCAGAAATTATAATCTTTTCAGGCTTTGCAATAATTCCAATTTCATTAACAACATGTTTCTTTAGATCCGCTACTAATTCTGAAGAACCGTTCACGTATTTCTCTAGGGATACAAAAGCAACTATAACTTCACCTTTTAAATCATCTTTTTTGCCAACGACTGCAGACTCTGCAACTGATTTATGACTTACCAAAGCAGATTCTATTTCCATTGTTCCTAACCGATGTCCTGAAACACTTATGACATCATCAACTCTTCCCATAATCCATATATATCCATCTTCATCAATGCGTGCTCCATCTCCAGCAAAATAAACATTTTTTTCTCCTTTAAAGGAAATATATTCCCAATAACTCTCCAAATATCTCTCTGAATTTCCGTGAATTGTTCTCATCATTCCTGGCCAAGGTTTCTTAATAATTAAATAGCCACCCTCATTCTCTTTAACTTTATCTCCATCCTTATCTACAATTTCAACTTCGATTCCTGGCAGAGGGAAAGTAGCTGAACCTGGCTTTGTTGCAACGACTCCTGGCAAAGGGCTTATCATTACACCTCCAGTTTCAGTTTGCCACCAAGTATCAACAATAGGGCATTTATTGTTACCGATAACATCTTTGTACCATATCCATGCTTCAGGATTAATTGGTTCTCCAACTGTACCTAAAAGTCTAAGACTCTCTAGATTATATTTATCAGGGATTTCACGACCAGACTTCATAAATGCTCTTATTGCAGTTGGTGCAGTATAAAAAATAGAAACCTTATATTTTTGAATAATTTCCCAAAAAGCCCCTAAATTAGAGGGTCTTGGAACTCCCTCAAACATCAAGGTTGTAGCGCCATTAGATAAGGGTCCATAAACTATGTAACTATGGCCTGTAATCCAACCAACATCAGCCGTACACCAGTAAATGTCGTCATCTTTTAAATCAAAAATCCATTTAAATGTCAAATGGGTCCAAAGATTATAACCACCTGTAGTGTGAACTACTCCTTTGGGCTTTCCAGTAGAGCCTGAAGTATAGAGAATAAAAAGTCTATCTTCGCTATTCATTATTTCTGGCTCACACTGATCTTTTTGATCTTTTAATAATTCGTGCCACCATAAATCTCGACCGTTAACCATAGAAATATTTTTTTTAGTTCGTTGAACAACCACTACTTTTTCAACAACTTTTTCTGCCCCACTTTCAATTGCCGCATCAACTGCTTGCTTAAGTTCAATTACTTTATCTTTTCTAAAGCCACCATCAGCAGTAATAACGAATCTGGCGTTTCCATCAATTAACCTATCTTTTAAAGCTTCTGAAGAAAATCCTCCGAAGACTACTGAATGGGGCGCGCCAATTCTTGCACAAGCTAACATCGCAAACATCGCTTCAGGAATCATCGGCATATAAATACATACCAAATCTCCTTTTTTTACACCAATTGCTTTTAATGCATTAGCTGCTTTACATACCTCTTTTAGAAGTTCTTCATAAGTATATTTTTTGCTATCTCCGGGTTCGCCTTCCCATATAAGCGCAGTCTTTCCTCCAAGCCCTCTCTTAATGTGTCGATCTAAGCAGTTATATGTAATATTAAGTTTCCCTTCTTTGAACCATTTTAAAAAGGGCGCATTTTCGTTATCTAATACAGTTTGAAATGGTTCAAACCAATCTAATTCAGATTTTGCAAAAGATTCCCAAAATTGAATAGGATTATCTGATGCTTGTTTTTTTAGACTTAATAATTCTTCTTGAGTTCTAATATTTGAGTTTTCTGCAAATTTTTTTGATGGAGGGAAAATTCTCTTTTCTTCAAGTATGTTATTAATTGAATTTTTTTTATCTAATGACATTAAATAAATCTATGCTTAATAAATTTAATCGAAAAAACTAAGGTTTTCAAAAATTTTAATATTAATTTAGCTCAAAAATTTATTTCTAATAGATCTAATAAATTCGGCTAAGAACAAATTCTGGAAGAGCCATTAAAGCTCTTTTATATTCTGAATCAGGAAGCCAGACTATAGCTTCTTTAGAAAGCATTGCAAAATCCTCAGCTAGTTTCCTGGAACTTTCAATAGCTTTAGAATTCATAATGATATTAAGAGCATTATCTAAATCATCTTTTTCAGCAAGTTCTCTGTTTATAAGAACTGACAATTGTTTATTTTCTTCCAAGGCATATAAAACTGGGGCGGTAAGATAACCACTAGCAAGATCACTTACAGCAGGTTTTCCAAGTTGTTTATCATTTCCAGTAAAATCAAGAATGTCATCTACAACTTGGAATGCTAAACCAATATTTTTGCCAAAATCGTACAAAGAATTTGAGTTTTCGTTATTGATTTCACTCAAAACTCCAGCTGCTTTGCAACTATTGGCTATTAATGAAGCTGTTTTACAATAACTTTTATTGATGTATTTGGAAAAAGATTGAGCCGAATCAAATCTATTTAAATTTTGTTTGATTTCACCCTCTGCTAAATCCATTATTACTCTACTAAGTAATTTAACTACATTTACGTTGTCAAGATTTGCTAGGTGCCAACTTGCTTGAGCGAATAAAAAGTCCCCCGCCAAAACAGCCACTCTGGTATTAAATCTGCTATGAACTGTATCCACTCCTCTTCTTGTAGACGCTTCATCAACAACATCATCATGGACTAATGAGGCTGTATGGATCATCTCAGTTATTTCAGCAAGCCTTTTATGTTTGCTTGTTAAACAAAATTCAGGTGATATAGCTTTTGAAATCAATAAAACTATACCTGGCCTCAACCTTTTCCCCCCAGCACTAAAAAGGTGTTCTGCAGCAGCTTGAAGAATTGGATGACCAGCTCCTATTAAATTTTTCAGTTCTAAAATAAGATCATCAAGATCATTTTCAACTGGTTGTAGTAGCTCTGTTACTGTATTCATGATTGACCTCTTCTTTATCTTAAGGAATCAAACATTACTTCGGAGGTTAACCAACCTAATTTCTTTATTAATTCCAAGCCAAAATTTTACTTTATTGGAAAACTCTTCTATTTCTGAAGTAACAAAAAATTTTACATTTTCGAAAGAAATACTCTCATAGCCGTAAGTTTTTGGAACAGCAAAAGATTCATTAAATTTTTTTATTAGTGCTACCGATGGATCAATAATCTTTATATTTGAATCTAATTTTTTTCTTAAAAAGTCATAAATTAAAGGATAGTGACTACATCCAAGTATTAATTCTTCAATATTTTTGTTTATTAGTGGTCTTAAGTATAATTCTGAAAGACTATTTAACTTATCAAGATTTAATTTTTCTTTTTCAATTTCTGATACAAATTCTGGACATTCTTGCTGAAATATTATCGTATTCTTTTCTTTAGCATTTATAGCTTTCTTGTAATACGATGATCGCACAGTTGTTTCTGTTGCTAGGACACCAATTATTTGTTTATCAACTATCTCCGATACTGAGTTTATAAGATCAAAACAAGGGACCTTTAAATTATCTTCTAGAATATCAAGGGCACACGCATTTGTAGTGTTACAAGCAATTAAAAGTGCATCCAAATTCTTATCAACAAAAAAAGTACAAATCTCCTTTGCAATTAATCTTATCTCTTTAGAGTTTTTGTTCCCAAAAGGTATTCTTTTTGTATCCCCCAAATAAAAAACTTCTACATCTTTACGTGTTTTTAGTAAAGAATTAAGGATAGTAAAACCACCTATTCCGCTATCAAATATACCTATTTTAAGTTTCACCCTACTTTATCAAGATATTCGAGGATGCCTTTTGCAATTGCGTAGGCTAATCTTTTTCGATGGGTTATTTTTTCTAATCTTCTTGCATCTAATCTTCCCGTTAAAAATCCAACTTCTACAAGGACTGCAGGCATGCTAGTATTTTTAATCACATAAAATCGACCTTGTTTAACTCCTCTATCAGGACTCCCAGGCGAAACTCTTAAAATTTGTTTTTGAATTCTTTTCGCGAGTAATCTACCTCTCCACCCTCTGTAATAAAAGGTTTCCAATCCATTTATGTCCCTTCTTTTACCTCTTGAGGCATTTGCATGAATACTTACAAAGATATCTGCATCCGTATTATTAGCAAAGGAAACTCTTGGAGGTAAATCTAAATCAACCTCATTTGTTCTAGTCAACATTACTTTGATACCTTTCTCAGAAAGTAAATTTTTAACTATTTTTGAAACCTCCAGAACAACATCTGTTTCTCTAATACCACCAATACCTATTGCTCCTGGATCAGGTCCTCCATGCCCTGGATCGATTACAACCTCAAACTTGTTTCGTTTTACCTCGGGTAGTTTCAAGTAACCATAATTGTTTTTCTTCTTATGAATTAAATTTTGATTTGCTTTAATATTTCCTCTTTTCTTTTCAACTAAACCTTCACCAATCTTTTTAAATGAATATTTTGGGTTAAATAGTTTAACTCTCCATCTATTTTGATCTAAGCCAACCACTTTCCAAGTCAAAGGTTTCAAATAGGTGTCTTCTTTAAATTCAATTACTAATCTTGTTTTACCTTTATTTGGTTTACCTAATCTAATTTCTTTTATTGGGCCATTACCTTTTATTATTCTGGGATTTTTTAATTCTCCTGGAAAATCTACCCAGAATCTGTCTCCATATATTTGGTTAGCCTTCTGAAAATATGCTTTTAAATTTGAATTTGATTTGGTTCTTAATTCTAATACTCCATTAGTGTTTATCGCCCATGCTGCCAGAGCACTTGAAGATTTAACTGGGAGGATTGAAGAATTTAAAAATAAAAAAACGGATAAATAACGAAAAAGTTTATTATCTAAAAACTTTATCATTAGTTTGAAAACAATTTGTTTTTTCTATGTTTAAGGCTTGGCATTTGCTCCCTAATTTTCTTTACTCTTTCTTTATCAGCAGGTGCTATTGCGGCTCCCTGAGTTTTTCCGGCATCAGATAAAACTGTCCCCCAAGGGTCAATTACCATTGCATGGCCATGACTTTGCCTTCTTCCATAATGAATTCCAGTTTGAGCTGGCGCGACTACATATGCTGTATTCTCAATTGCTCTTGCTTGTAATAGGATTTGCCAATGATCTTTTCCAGTGAATGCTGTAAAAGCTGCGGGAATCATAATTAGCTCTGCTCCATTCGAAGACAAATATCTATAAAGTTCAGGAAATCTAACGTCGTAACAAATCGATAATCCTATTTTGCATAAACCTGGGACATCTACAACAGGTGGATACTCTGCCCCAGATAAAATAGTGGACGATTCCTTGTATAAATTCCCATCTGGCAAATCAACATCAAACAAGTGAATTTTGTCGTATTTTGCCAAAACCTGTCCATCTTTTCCAAATAAGGCTGACCTATTATAAGTATGGCTGTCATCACCCGCAGGGACAGGATACCCTCCTCCCAAAAGAAATACTTGATATCTTTGAGACATGGTTTTTAGAAAATTTGCACACTTTTCTGACAATTCAGAAGCTAATCTAAGTTTTTCATCATCTCCTCCTAAAAAAGCAAAATTCTCAGGCAATCCTATTAATTCAGCACCTCTTCTAGCAGCTAATTCAATCTGTTCTTCTGCTTCAGTAAAATTTGCTTCAACATTTGAAGTACTTGTAATTTGCAATGCAGCTACCAAAAAATCAGTCAAGACTTTACTCCTAATGAACCAATTCGTAAATCATGAGGCACGAATCACACCCCTTTCAACTTGAGCTGGAACAATATCTAAGCAATCAAGTTCAGAGCAACATTTAAAATCATCCTCATAATCTCCAAGACTTGTCAATCTTTTGCCATGGGTTGCTGTTTTTAAGCATTTCAAAATATCATTTTTCCAGACATCCCAAAGTGCCAAAGCAGCCTGTAATTCGTCATTTAGAATATTAATTTCGAAATCACAGTTCTGTTTTAGGTATGAGGCCAAAGCACCAGCAGCTAAAGAATCCTCAAGTGAATAAGAGCCTTCCCAACCACTACCAAGTATTAAAACATTTTTACTTTTTAATGAAATTATTTTTTCGGCAACTGCTTTCCTATTTGGGAGACCCATAGCAAATAAATGCTTAGCATTTTTAACTTTTTCCAATGATTTAGTCCCATTAGTCGTACTCATAAATAGTCTTTTACCATTAACAACTTTTTTTGAAACTGATAAAGGGGAATTTCCTAAATCAAAGCCCTCAATCTTCTTTCCGCCTCTCTCTCCAAGCATAAGTCTCTTTTCAGCCTGCCACTTAATTGCAGATTCTTTTAATAAATCTAAATCTGCAAAAACTTGTATTGAATCAGCTCCATTTTTTAAAGCCCAAGAAATTGTGGTTGTAGCTCTTAAAACATCAATGACCACTGCAATATCTGGACAATTTTCAGGAACATCCTTTGCAACGTGATAATAAGTAAGGTTAATAATCAAATCCTTTTTTTTCTGAATTTATTATAGAAAACAGTTACTTAATTTGATTATTTTTTTTTTAAAACAAACTTATTGATAATATATAACTAATTTGTTTTTTTAAAGAAATTTTATCAAGTATTTAATTTGAAAATGAATAATATCCGCAAAATAAAAGGTGGAGTTAACTTAAAAGGAAAAGTAAAGGTACCTGGAGATAAATCTATTTCTCATAGAGCTCTAATAATAGGAAGTATTGCTAAGGGTGAGACGACTATAGAGGGGTTCTTACATTCTGAAGATCCACTTTCAACTGCAGATTGTCTTAGAAAGTTAGGTGTAAATATACCAGAAATAAAAAAAAATGAGCCTTTTACGATTTCAGGATTGGGTCTTGATGGATTTAAAGAGCCTAAAGAAATACTAAATTGTGGGAATTCGGGAACCACCATGAGATTATTAATGGGGTTACTTGCCGGTCAAGAAGGCAAGAATTTCATCTTAAATGGTGACATTTCTCTTAATGAAAGGCCAATGGGGAGAGTGGGCAAACCGTTATCGTTGATGGGTGGCAAAATTTTGGGTAGAGAAAAAGGAAACAAAGCTCCAATCTCAATTGATGGGAATAAATTAAAAGGGTGTGTTATAGGAACCCCTGTAGCCAGTGCTCAAGTAAAATCTGCAATCTTATTAGCAGGCCTCAAAGCTTCCGGAACCACTTCTGTTATTGAACCAGCATCTTCAAGAGATCATACTGAAAGAATGTTAAAAGCATTTGGAGCAGACATCAGTATCAGAGGAGAATTAGGAAGGAATGTAGTTATCAAGTCTGGGGGGGACTTAATTGGCCAGAGAATATTGATTCCTGGAGACATAAGCTCTGCTTCTTTTTGGATGATTGCTGCATCTATTGTTCCAAATTCAGAGGTTTTAATTCAGAATGTCGGACTAAATCCAACCAGAACAGGGATTTTAAATGTAATGGATTCAATGGGGTGCAATTATGAGATTTTAGATAAATCGACTATTGCTGGTGAACCTATTGGATCTATTAAAGTAAAGACTTCAAATAATTTAAGATCATTCACTATTGAAGGAGATATTCTCCCAAAACTTATAGATGAAATTCCTATCCTTACTGTGGCTGCCTGCTTTTGTAATGGAGTTTCTGAAATTAAGGATGCACAAGAATTAAGAGTTAAGGAGACAGATCGATTAAAAGTCATGGCACGACAATTACAAAAATTCGGTGCTGCAATAACAGAAAAAGAAGATGGGTTAATTATTAATGGGCAATCAAAATTTCACTCCGCGGAAGTTGACAGTGAGACAGATCATCGAGTAGCAATGAGTCTTGCTATTGCTTCACTTCTTGCCAAAGGTACCTCAAAAATCATGAGAGCAGATGCAGCCAGCGTCTCGTATCCCACTTTTTGGGAAGAACTGGCCAAACTAACTAACTAGCCTTAAAGTTTTTGTCTGAATTAATAGAAATTTTAACTAAAGATGGAAGTTACTCTTTAAGAAGTATGTTTTTTCAAGAGAACTTCCATAGTTTATTAGGCGCATTAGAGGAAACAAAGTCAAAGTTTACAGCTACTTCTAATTTGCAAAGATTTAAGGGGAAATCTCTAAATGTTTTGGATATATGTTTTGGTTTAGGATACAATTCCGCTTCTTTATTAGATGAATTAATTACACAAAAATCGTATTTAAATTTGTATGCGTTGGAGATTGATAAAAAGCCTCTTGAATATTCGCTTAGAAATGAATCTTTTTTAAAATTATGGGCTCCAAAAGTCAGAAAAATATTTGAATCACTTTATCGAAAAGATTACTTTGAGGATCCATTTTTTAAGTGCAGTGTTTTGTGGGGTGATGCTAGAGAAAAAATCAACATTATTCCATCATCTATTAAATTCGATCTGATTTATTTAGATGGTTTTTCTCCTCAAAAATGCCCACAAGTATGGACAATTGAATTTTTATCTAAAGTCACAGAAAAGCTTAATTCTCAGGGTTATTTAATAACTTATTCTTCTTCAGCGGCAGTCAGAAATACTTTAAGACATCTAGGATTAGAAATTTTTACTATTAAGCCAAGTATTAAAAACAGAACTTTTTGGAGTCAGGGAACTGTCGCAATATCAAAATTTGACAATAATAAATTGAAATCTAATTTTAATTTTGAAAAGTTATCTTTAATGGAAGAGGAACATCTCTTAACTAAAGCAAGTATTCCATATAGAGATCAACATTTAAACTCAAGTAAAGACGATATAATCAAAAGAAGATTAAATGAGCAATTTTTCTCAAATCTATCATCTACAAATATATGGAGAGAGAAGTGGGGAATGACGAAGTTATCCGTTAAGAGTTAGATTTAAATAAGGATTTCAAATAAAAATGTTAAGTGTTGCGATATTAGCGGCAGGAAAGGGCACTCGGATGGAAAGCTCATTGCCAAAAGTTTTACATAAAATTTCTGGCAAAAGTCTTCTAGAAAGAGTAATTGATTCATGTGTCGCATTAAAACCCGATCAAATTTTCGTAATTGCTGGACACAAATCCAAAGAAGTACAAAAATCAATTCCAAACGATAAAAAAATCCATGTTGTGTTTCAAGAACCTCAATCAGGAACAGGTCATGCTATCCAGGTACTTTGTAGAGAAGTAAAAAAACATGAAGGAAAACTTTTGGTACTTAACGGCGATGTGCCACTCATTAGGCCTAGCACTCTAAAAAGACTTTTATGTTTACACGATTCAAAAAATGCAGATGTTTCTTTAATTACTACTAAGAAAACAAATCCTCATGGATATGGCAGAGTATTTTTGAAAGGTAATATTATTGAGAGAATTGTTGAAGAAAAAGATTGCAATAATTTAGAAAGAGAAAATCCACTAATAAATGCAGGTGTTTACTGTTTTAACTGGGGTAACTTATCAGAAATAATTAATACCTTGCAAAGCAACAATAATCAAAAAGAGATTTACTTAACAGATACAATATCTTTACTAAAAAATTCCTTAAGCCTCGAAGTAGAGGATAATGGAGAGCTTCAAGGAATTAATAACAGAATTCAACTATCAGATTGCGAGGAAAGTATTCAGAATTCAATTAAAGAAAAGCATATGCTTAATGGTGTAACTTTTATACATAAAGCAAGTTGTTCAATTAGTGAAGAAGCTGAAATTGGTAAGGACGTAATTATTGAGGCTAATACACATATCAGAGGAAATACCAAAATAAATAGTCATTGCATTATCGGACCAAATACTTTTATTGAGAATTCTAATGTGGGATTAAATTGTGAAATTTCAAATTCTACTGTTTATGCTTCTCAGATAATGGATTTTATAAAAATTGGCCCTTATAGTCATATAAGACCTAATTCCAAAATATCTTCCTTCAGCAAAATAGGTAATTTTGTTGAAATCAAAAATAGTCAATTAGAGGAAGAATCTAAAGTAAACCATTTAAGTTATATTGGCGATTCTATTATTGGAAGATCTACAAATATTGGAGCAGGTACTATTACTGCAAATTTTGATGGTCAGAAAAAACATCAAACAAAAATTGGTAAAAATTCCAGTATTGGTGCAAATACTGTTTTTGTAGCACCAATAAATCTCGGGGAATCAGTTACAACAGGAGCTGGTTCAGTGATCACAAAAGACTCCAAAGATAATTCATTAGCAATCTCAAGAACTAAGCAAGTAAATATAGAAAATTGGGAAAGAAAGAAATCTGGATCTAATTAATTAACTCAATAATTTTTTCAAGTTGCCAACATCTGCTCCCTTTAATAAGAATAGAATCACCTTTTTTTGTAGATTTATTTATCTCTCTAGGTACATCTTTAATATTATTAAAAACTAAAAATTTTTTCTTCTCTTTTAAATAATTGGTATAAATTTTTTCATTCTTTTTATCGCAAATAAATAAACATTTTTTTATTTCTGAATCATTTATTAAATTGAATATTTCTTTATGATATTTTTCAGATTCTTCTCCCAATTCTTGCATACTTCCAAATATGAAAAATTTATTTCTCGGTTTTTCAAGCAGGTTTTTAATACATGCTTTCACTGACTCTGGAGAAGCATTATATGATTCATCATATATTGTTGTTTTTACTGATTTAAGAATTTTATTCCTCCCACTTAAAATAGCAAAATCAAACTTATTAAAACTTGCAAAATCAATGGCTAGTTCTTTGGCAACTGCATAAGCAAATAAGAAATTCGAAGCATTGTGAAATCCTTCAAATGAAATATCAAAGATATTTTCTTCAATTAGAATTGTTTTATTCGAAGGATTATAAAATCCTCGCAAAATATCATCTTTCTTGAAACTCTCCTTTTGATTTTCTATATTCAATAGTTTTACTTTTATAACTCTACCTTTCCAAAATTCTTTTAAAGTTTTTTCTAGGAATGGATCATTTGCTGGAATTATTACAACACCTTTAGGATTTAAGAACTTACTAATTTCACACTTTGCGTAAGTAATATTTTTTTTTGAACCTAACAATCCAATATGAGCCGTGCCAATGTTTGTAATAACTGCAATATCAGGTTCACTATATTTAGATAAATTCTCGATCTGTCCAAGACCTCTCATCCCCATCTCAAGAACTAAAACTTTATCTTCTATATCTGTAGCAAGAATAGTAAGACCAAGTCCAATCTCATTATTGAAATTTGCATGGGATAATTTAATTCTTCCAAGCTGATTTAGAACTCCTCCAATCATTTCTTTTGTAGTTGTTTTACCTACTGAACCAGTTATTGCGACAATAGGGATATTTAATTTTTTTCTTTTTAGCAATGCTAATTTTTGAAAGGCCTCTAATGTGTCATTTACAACCCAATAAGGAAAATTACTAGGAAGTAATTTCTGCATCCCTTTTTTAATTACTACTGATTTAACTCCTTTATCTAAAACATCTGGGAGAAAACTATGTCCGTCAAAATTTTTACCCTTTATAGCTATAAAAAGATCATTTTTTAATAAAGTTCTACTATCAATACTTATATTTTTAAAATTTAAAAAATCTCTTTTCCCCTCACTCAGATTTTTAATATCCCCCAAAACCTTGTTTAATTCTGATAAAGAGAATTCCATTAAAAATTAAGTCATACTTTTTTTAAAGATGGATCAGCCGATTGTCCGTAAGAGAATTTTTCAACTTCAGCAAAATCTGGAGATGGTTCTTTTATCCCACAAACATCTTTATACATAATTTCGTATTCGATTGCGGATCTTTGCCAACTAAACTCTTGGCTCATTGCTCTTTTTTGCAATAATTTCCAACTATCTTTATGCCTAAAAGCCTCCCAAGACCTCACTAGAGATGTATAGAAATCTATAGGTTCAAAGCGATCGAAGCAAAAACCAGTTCCACTATTATTTTCTGGATCATGTGGTAAGACTGTGTCAACTAAACCTCCTACTCGTCTTACTATTGGAATCGAACCATATCTCATAGCAAGAAGTTGACTAATACCACAAGGTTCGAATCTACTTGGCATTAAAAATGCATCAGAGCCACCATATATAAGTCTTGATAAAGAATCATCATAGGTAAGAAATACAGAAAATCTTCCTGGGTAATCTAATGCAAGTTGCCATAATCCTGACTCTAAATATCTATCTCCTGTCCCTAAAACAACTATTTGCGAATCTGTATATGCTAAAAGTCTTCTTGAAACTTGTAGAAGTAAGTCAACCCCTTTCTGATCAACTAGCCTACTGACCATACCTAAAAGATATTTTTTAGGATTAACTTCGAGACCCATTTCTCTCTGCAGAATTTTTTTATTTTCTTGCCTATTTTCTAAATTTTTAATACTAAATTTTGCAGGTAAAACTGGATCTTTGGCTGGATTCCATTCATCAAGATCTATGCCATTAAGAATTCCCCTTAATTTACCTGAAATGTAATTAAGTAATCCTTCAAGGCTTTCCCCGTATTCATGGGTTTTAATTTCATCTGCATAAGTCGGAGAAACAGCATTGACCCTATCTGCGTACAACATCGCCGCAGCCATTGTATGGTCTCCGTGCATATACCAAGGACACCAAGTCATTTTTTCAAGTTTCCATCTCCAAGGGCCTTGGTATTTTAAATTATGAATAGTGAAGACAGTACTAATTTCAGGATCCTGATGCATCCACACAGGAATCATTCCAGTGTGCCAATCATGGCAATGGAGGACTTGAGGTTTCCAACAATTCCAAGCAAATTCTGCAGTGGCACTAGCAAAAAATGTAAAGCGCCAATCCTCATTTTCGCCTCCGTATATTTGATCAGAGTCAAATGTTGGATGACCCACTAGGTAAATCACATAATTATGAATGGGATGTTTTGCTTCATATACAGCGAAATCATTTCCCATTGTATTTGCTCTAAAGACTGGTTCATTAGATACCTCTAAAAGACTCCACAATTTTCCATATCCTGGAATTATTATCCTTACATCATGACCAAGTTTTATCAAAGATGGAGGTAACGAACCAACCACATCTCCCATACCTCCAACTTTGATCATTGGAGCACATTCAGCAGCGGCAAGAAGAATTCTCATTGATAATTATTTAAAAAGTTCTTTGAAAAAATAAACTAGGGTGTCCATTTATAGTCAGAAAAGTCTGGTGGACGCTTTTCAAGAAAGGCATCTCTACCTTCTTGAGCTTCTTCCGTCGAGTAGAATAATTGAGTTGTGTATCCAGATAATTCTTGAATACCCGCAATCCCATCATTCTCCGCATTGAATGAAGCTTTAAGAATACGAATAGCCGTCGGACTATTTCGTAAAATCTCTCTTGCCCAGATTACACCCTCAGCTTCTAATTCTTCAATCTTTGTAATTGCATTTATCAAGCCCATCTTAAGAGCTTCCCTGGAATTATATTTTCTGCATAAAAACCAAATTTCTTTTGCTTTTCTTTGACCAACAAGTCTTGCCAAATAACTTGATCCAAAACCCGCATCGAAACTACCAACTCTTGGACCTGTTTGACCAAATATTGCATTTTCAGAGGCGATACTGAGATCACAAATTAAATGAAGTACCTGGCCTCCTCCGATAGCAAACCCAGGAACTAAGGCAATAACCACTTTAGGCAAACTTCTTATTAATCTTTGAAGTTCAAGTACATTTAATCTCTGCTTCCCTTCATCATTTTTATATCCATTTTCGCCTCTTACACTCTGATCACCTCCAGAGCAAAAAGAATAAATACCTTTCTTGTCAGGTCCCGCACCTGTAAAGAGAACTACGCCAATAGTTTCATCATTTCTTACGATATTAAAGGCGTTAATGAGCTCATCTACAGTTTGCGGCCTAAATGCATTTCTTTTTTCAGGCCGATTAATTGCAATTCTCGCAATTCCCTCATCTGATTTATGAAACAATATATCCTCATAAGATTTGTATTCTGACCAATTTAAAGTTGTTTTACCAGGTAATACTTTCATGAAACCTAATTATTCAAAGATAGAAAATGATAAATTTAACTGCCAATTATTTTTTCTAGCAGTGCATTTTTTTCACAAATTTCATTTTCTGGATCAATATCAACTTTAATTATTACAGATTTCTGGATAGAAATGCTCCAATCGAATGCCTCTCGTAATTTTTTAAAATTTGCCACACTTTTAAAGCTTACTTGATAAGTCTCTGCTAGTTTTGGCCAGTTTATTTCTTTTGGCATAAGAAAAAGTTTTTTTAATTCATCTTCTTTTAAGTTTTCTTTATAAATACGATTAAATATATTTCCGCCATTATTGTTAATCAGAAGAATTGTTAAATTCATATCGATTGAATTTTCAATCAGCCACCCGTTTATATCATGAAGAAAAGCCAAATCTCCAGTCACAAGAAGTAAAGGATTTTTAATTCTAGAAATACCTAATGCAAGAGATAAAGTACCGTCTATGCCTGAAGCCCCTCTAAAGCTGAAACAATTTCTTGTTAAAGTACCATTCTCAGAAAATGTAAGCCAATCTCTAATCGGGCTACTTGCAGAGAGCATAATAGGATTTTCAGCTGGCCAAAATTTTGGAACAAGATTTGCAAGCATATACTCAGTAATTTGATTATCTTGAGAAATTCTCTCTTTTAAAATTTCTTGAATCTGTTCTCCTTCCTCTATTAGATTTTTAGCCATCGGAATAAGAGACTTTTTGTTTTTTTCGTTAATTGGTAATTCTTCTAATAATAGATTAGTAAAATTTGACAGCCCAAAATCATATTCTAATGATTTTTTTATAGGGTCCAATTTTCTATAGTTTTTTTCTTTTATAAGAATTTGTATCCCTTCAAAGGTTGTTAAAAACTTTTCCAAATCAATTGAAGATGACATAGGGCCAAGCCTCAAAAGTTGATGACAATTTATTGAATTTTTATTTTTTCTTAAGACTAATTCCCAATTAACAACTAATCCTCTCAAATCAGAATAAACACCTGAAACAGGATCAGCAAATACTGGCCAACCAGTAATTTCTTGTAATTGCCCTAACGATTTATTAAAAGAAGTTAAATCATTTATGGAACCTTGATAGGGACCTACAAAAATAATGCCGGATTCATTTAAATTTAAACCTTCTGAAATTTCTAAGAATTTATTTTTATCAGACTTTAAATCAACTTCCTGAAATATATATTTTTTCTTTAAATAAATTCTCTCAAAAACCTCTAAAACATTTTTTTTATTTAAATATGAAATACCTAAAGGCTTATCAATAGGGATATTTAAATGAATAGGACCTGGGAAGGTTGATATTTGTTTCTCAGTAATTCGAACTAAATTAAAGATTTCATTTTCTTCTGTTTCATGAAGTCCATTTAGATTTGTACTTAAAACTCTTCTGCAGACTGAACTCAAAAAATCTTCTTGATTTACTGTTTGATTAGCGCCACAATCTTTTAGTCTTAAGGGTCTATCAGCAGTAAGAAATATAATACCTTTACAAGATCGGTCCGCCTCAACTGCTGCTGGCAATAAGTTACTTACGGCAGTCCCAGAAGTGGTAATAACTAGAGAAAGATTACCTGATGCAGCAGAAATCCCAAGAGAGTGGAATCCTGCAGATCTCTCATCTATTGAATTATAAATACTTACCATTCCTAATTTATTTAATTCTCCAGCAGCTATAGCTAAAGGTGCTGATCTACTACCGGGACATAGTATTAAATTTTGAACTCCTATTTTTATAAGAAGATTAAGAAGTTGTAAACTTCTAAGAAAATTTTTGCATTCAATAGATGATGTCATAATTTATATAAATACTTTGGGATTTTCCTTATAACTGAATTAAATAAACCATGTCTACAACTCAAGAAAAAAGAAATTCAATACTAAAGGATTTAAAAAATCTTTTAATCTGGATATCTATTGCTTTAATTATACGATGGCAGGTTATAGAGCCAAGATGGATCCCATCCGGTTCAATGCTTCCAACTCTTCAAATACAAGATAAAATTCTCGTTGAGAAAGTAACTCCCAAAATCACATCCAAATCAAATCTTTCAAAATTAAAAAATAAAATAGTTGTTTTTAAGGCTCCCGAACAATTAATAAATGCTGGTTATGAAGAAGATACTGCACTAATAAAAAGAGTAATTGGAATACCTGGAGACAAGATAGAAGTAAGAGATGGTAACCTTTACTTAAATGATATCGCTCAAAAAAATTACGTTTTTGACAAAAATATTAATTATTCTATAGGGCCTTTTATTGTCCCAGAAGAGTCATTATGGGTGATGGGAGATAATAGAAATAACAGTATGGACTCACATATTTGGGGATTTTTACCTTATGAAAAGGTTATTGGTAAAGCTATTTTTAGATATTGGCCGTTTAATAAAATTGGGCCTATTCGGTTCCCTGCCCTTAATAATTTAGATTAATGGGTACGTGATGTTGTAGGGTTTTTATATCTTGAGGTTGTAGAAATGTTTAATCCAGAATTCCTTGCTACTGAAAATAATGATCCAAACGATGAGAATGATTTAATCCAATATTTACAAAAACAATCTCCAGAAGTTTTGCAAAGAGTAGCAAAATCAGCTAGCGAAGATATTCAAGAAATTATTAGACATAATGTTCAAGGCCTCCTTGGAATGCTTCCTTCAGATCAATTTGATGTAAAAATAACATCTTCAAAAGACAACATTGCCAATTTATTATCTTCTGCAATGATGACAGGATATTTCTTAAGACAAATGGAGCAAAGAAAAGAGTTGGAACAAACTCTTAAAAATGATGAAAACATGTCTATTGAAGAATAATAGTTTTTAAAGATTTACTTCCTTAGGAATTATTCCTAGCTCAAACAACTTTTTATATAAATCCATGAGAAATTTATTATCCTCAGGTAGTTTATCCCACTTTTGGGAATTAATTTCATCTATTAATTTTTGACAATCTTCTATTGTAAATTTTATTGGTGCCGTAAAATGAGCTGGAATTAAAAATTCCATATCTTCAAAAGACTTGATATTTTCTAACCATTTAAGTAAAACTTCTTTTGAACGCGGAAAAATTAATTTTTGCAAAACTGGTGCGATTTGAATCTTAGGAGTATCTTTACCCATTATTTCAACAAGAGAGGATTCCCAATCTTCATCCCATAAAAAGGGATAAATACCGAAATGAGATCTCCAATTTCTAAGATCTTTTTTGAACGAATACTTAAATATTTTTTTTAAAGAAGGAATATTTAATTTACCTGGTTTCAAAAAAGATGAAAATAAGACTAACCTTTTCCAGCCTTTCTTTCTTTGTTCGATGGTGTTAATCAAAGGTTCATCTCCTCTCTCTCTAGAATGAAAAAGAAGTGGAGTTGGATCAAAATCAAATATCTCAGGTGGTGTTGAGTCTATTCCAACTATTGCGTCTGTTACATGAAGAGTTTTCGTAGGGTAATGGAAACAGCTTATCTCCTGATATCTTCCAAGTCCTAAATTCAGTGGACCTAATGAAGACCATTTAAAGGAGTTTGTATGTGGAGTACCTTCATCAAACAGTATTCTTGATCTTTTTGATGGAATTCCTAAAAAATCTAGTGGAAGATCGATGGGAAAACTCCACTGTCCAGGACAAAGCCAAATTTCTGCATCTTTAAAAATTCTTGAAAGAGCTGGCAGTCCAATTTTATGTTCTAGTCCAGAGGCACTCGGTAGAATTATTGTTTTTACTTTACCGTAATTCGCAATTAATTTGTCTAACTCATTTTTTAATTCTTTTGTAGGAGGCAGTGGATTTATTAGCATAAGTCCATTATCAACCTTTATTACAGTCATTCTTATTGGAACAGCAACATAATAAAGTCCCTGTATTTGTTCTAAGGACCATATTTGATCAGGTATTAATTCTCTTAAAATTGTTTTCTTTTTTCCATAAGGATATAAGGGGAATAATGGCCACCAATTCCATTTTTTATTTAAAGTTTCTTCCACCACTATCTTTTATACCCAGCAAATAATTTCTTTAACTTAAATATTCCGTATCTTGGAGCGAATAAAAAAGCAAATAAAAATATAAAAGTTTGTGCCAAGACGATTGATCCACCTGTTTCAAGATCAAACCAAAAACTAACATAGATTCCTATTAGGCTTGAGATAATTGCACTTAATACTGAAATTAATGTCATATTATCAAACTTATCCGTAAGTAAATATGCTGTAGCCCCTGGTGTAATCAACATTGCAACTACCAAAATAATTCCAACAGACTGCAAGCCCACAACTGCTGCTAAAGATAAGCATGTGAGAAGTAAATAATGAAGAAAAAATACATTAATCCCAACTGTTTTTGCATGCCTAGGATCAAAACAATAAAGCATTAAATCTTTTCTAAAAATTGATAAAAGGATTACTACCAATAAAGAAATAAATATAGTTTGTTTTACATCTGAAAGTGATATTCCTAATGGACTACCAAAGAGAATAGAGTGCAGATCAATATTACTTTTAATCTTAGAAACCAATACGATTCCAAGAGCGAAAAATCCAGTAAATACCAACCCAATAACAGTATCTTCCTTAACTCTAGATTTCTGCTTAATAAACCCTATCAATGCTACAGAACCAACTCCGAAAATAAATGCGCCTAACGAGAAAGGAAGACCTAACGCATAAGCAACCACTACACCAGGCATTACCGAATGTGACACGGCATCTCCCATTAAAGCCCATCCTTTAAGAGTCAAATAACTTGACAGGAAACCACAAACAGCTGCAACTAGTGAACTCATAAGCAGTGCTTTTCTCATAAAATCATGAGTTAAAGGATCTGTTATGAATGAATCTAAAGTTAAAAAAGAACAGAGTTCCATAGAATTTAAAATTTAGGATTCAGGTCCAAACAAGAAATCAGGAGAGATCCCTCCAAAAGTGGTTGTAATATTTTCAGGGGTAAACACTTCAGAGGTCTCGCCGTAAGCTACAACAGTTTTATTTATTAAAAGAACCAAATCACAAAATTCACGGACATGAATCATATCGTGAGTTGATAATAATATAGTTTTCCCCTCATTTTTAAATTGAATAAATAATTCCGAGATAAGTTTCTCAGTTCTTATATCAACACCTGAAAAAGGCTCATCAAGAAGTAATATTGAAGCTCTTTGCGCAATTGCTCTAGCTAAAAAAGCTCGTTTTCTCTGCCCCCCAGATAAGTTTCCAATAGGTGTAGATAAATGATCAGTAAGATCAACTCTCCGAATAGCATCTTTAACCGCCTGAACATCAGACCCTCTTGGACACCTGAAAATATTCATCGAACCATATCTTCCCATCATTACTACATCCCAAACACTTATTGGAAATTGAATATCAATTCCCTCATTTTGAGGAACATAAGCAATTGTCTGATCTTTTTGAGCAGATCTTACAGACTCTCCATTTATTCTAATTTTTCCCTTTGAAATATTAACAAAGCCAGTTAAAGCATTAAAAAAAGTTGTTTTACCAGCACCGTTCATCCCTACTAACCCACAAATCTGGCCAGGTTTCAATCTTAAATTGGCATCATATAAAGCCACCTTACCGTTGTAATCTACGCAAATATTCTCTGCATCAATCCTAAAGTTTTGATAATTGATTGTTTCCATAATTCAAAAAAGCCCTTTTTTTATCAAATCCAAATTATGCTCAAGCATTTTTATATAGGAACTAGCAGGCCCACTATCATCAGATAATGAATCAACAAAAAGATTTCCTCCAAAATTAGCTCCAGTTTCATTAGCAACAACCATTTGAGATTCGTTGCTTACAGTACTTTCGCAAAATACAGATGGAACATTTTTTTCTTTAACTAGTGAGATTGTTCTTGCCATTCTTTTGGGAGTAATTTGACTCTCAGCATTAACTGGCCACAAATAAACTTCCTCTAATCCATAATCATTAGTTAGATATGAAAACGCACCTTCACAACTTACTAGATACCTCCTGTCTTTATTTAAGTTATTAATAAAAAGTGAAAATTCTTTATCTATTTTAGATAGTTTATCTTTATAAATTTTGCCATTTTCTTCAAATAATGTCCTTTTGGATGGCCTCAATTCTGATAAAGAATCCACGAGAATATCTACGTATAGGATCCCTCTTTTTGGAGAAATCCAGGCATGAGGATTGGGTTTCCCTTTATAAAAATCTTCACTGATAAAAATAGGATCTAAATCTTCCGCGACAGTAATTCTTTTAACTTTTAAATTAGAAACAAATTTTTCAGCCCATAATTCAAATCCAAATCCATTATCAATAAAAACAAAAGCATTAGATGCATTTACCAAATCGCCTGGAGTTGGTTGATAGCCATGAACTTCAACGCCAGGTTTCGTTATTGATCTAACAATAAAATCATCTTTAGTGACATTGTTAATTATGTCCGCCAAAACAGTGAAACTTGTCAGTATTACTTCTTTAGTTTCATTTTTATTTGATATTTTCTTACATGAGCCTGAAGAAAGAGAAAGCAGAAGTATCAAACTTAAAAAAAGAATATTTTTTTTCATATTTAACATTCATCCTTAGATTATGAACTAAAAGATAGTTTCATAAGTGGTTTTCTAAGATCAGAAATAAATCCTTTCCAATTTATTTTTTCTTTTTCAAAAGCTTCTTCAACAATTTTCTCAGAATTTTTCTTTATAAAATCCAAATCAGGTTCTTTTACTCCTTTTGTTATTGCCATAAAATCAGCCAAAGAACTTGATACAACTCTTGTTAAATAAGCAGCACTTACAGCCTGAAATGTTCCAGAGATAAGCCAATTTGGGCCATGTAATTTTGTTATACCAATTAGAGTCTGTCCACTCCATTCAATAACTCCTTGAGCAATTGCAGTTTTTAAAATCTCTTTGGATACTTTATCTAAAATTTCAGGAGACCAATTACATCCCCATATAGACTTAATTTCTTTAATCATTAAAGAATTAAGTACTGTCATTGCCATAACATCAATTGATGGGATAGGAGATAAGAAAACAGTTGTTGCTACAAGAATTTGATTTTTTCTTTGTATACCTTTCAACTGCATTCTTCTTATACCTTCAATTTCAGATTGCCATGCAGCATGAAGTTCTTTCAAGAGCCTTTTTTTTGTGTTTTCAATATTTTTAGATGAATTTATGAAAAACTTCCTTAACGAAAAAGGTATATTTGTTATTTCATTCTTATTCACATCAAAAGGAATAATTTTATTTATAAAGTCACTTGAAATTTGAGACTTTAAATCTTCTATCTGATTTTTGGCTTCTATTTCGTTTGAAGTTAAAGCCACCAACCAGATTGGCATATTTTTAGGAAACTTTTCTAGCCACAAAAAATCAGTTGCCGACAAAGGCAAGTTTGTAAAAAACAAGATTGCATCACTCTTCAAAACTTCTTCTGGAATAACTTGAGAAGAACTGTATTTAGGTAATTTTTTGTATAAATCAAACTCAAACTTATCTGCTTTGAAATGATTACTAAAGACAGACTGACAACTTTGATAATCTTTTTGTCCAATACAACTTATTTTTTCTTTTTCACGTCTATTAAGAATCGATTCAAGTATTTTTTGTCTTTTTGAATTCTGTTTTTCTAATTCATTTGTTGCTTCAAGTTCTTCAAAAAAATTTAAATCTTCACTACATAGATTTATCCAACCATCTAAATTATTTGGTTCATTAAATTTAGGCTTATCATTCTTCAAGTAAAAATATCCCCCTAAACACAACGCAAAAAATCCTATTGAGCCCCCTGCAAAATGAATTAAGTCACTGACAAACCATTCCCCAAAACCTAACAGTAATAAAATAATAATAAGATTTTTTTTTGGAAACCTTATGAAATCCTTTAAAAGGTTGTCTCTACTAATATCAAACACAATACTTTTTTTTTCTATTTTTATTTTAATGCAAGTTGTGATTGAGAAAAGCAAAATTTCATAAGTCGTTAATCAAAAGATAAAAAATTAAGGCTTACAAAAAGACTTATTGCATAACTAGATGCTAAGTTAATAGACTATTTAAATAACTTAAGAAACATCAAGATGTCTAATTCAAATTTCAGCAATAATCCTGGACAAGAAAGTTACAGAGCTCGTTCTAACAATGAAAGATCTAATTTCAGAGATAGATCTGGCGGCAGAAGAGATGGAGGAGGATTCCGCATAAGATTGAGTGATAACGAAATGAAAGCTGTTAAGTCAATACAAGAGACTTTTCAATTGAGATCTACCGTTGCAGTTCTAGGTTTTTCTGTTAGAACACTTAGCGAAATGATCAAAGACGAAAATTTAATTGAATCAATCACAGAATATGCAAAAAATAATAAAAACTCTTCTCCGAATAGACAATCACAAAATCCTTATGAAGAAAAGACAAAAACAGAACCTGACCCTTTTGCAAGGCCTGTAAAAGGTACATCAACAGAAGAGACCCAATCTAGCAAAGTAGAAGAGGATGGCAAATAAAAAAAGAATTCTTTCGGGAGTTCAACCAACTGGTGATTTACATATTGGGAATTGGCTTGGGGCAATAAATAATTGGGTTGCGCTTCAAGAGCAATATGAAACATTTCTGTGTGTAGTTGATTTGCACGCAATTACGGCTTCATATAATCCCAAAGAATTATCTCAGAACACTATCTCTACTGCAGCTTTGTATGTCGCTTGTGGGATAGATCCCAATATATGCTCAATTTTTGTCCAAAGTCAGATTTCTGCACATTCAGAACTTTGTTGGATATTAAATTGCATGACTCCAATAAATTGGATGGAAAGAATGATTCAATTCAAAGAAAAATCCATACAACAGGGAAATAATGTATCCATTGGATTATTTGACTATCCGATCCTAATGGCTGCAGATATTCTTCTGTATGATGCTGACTTTGTACCAGTAGGTGAAGATCAAAAACAACATCTTGAACTTGCCAGAGATATTGCACAACAGAGAATTAATGCCAGATTTAGTAAGGATAAAAATATTTTAAAAATCCCTCAACCAATAATCATGAAGAATGGATCAAAAATAATGAGTTTAATTGATGGTTCAAAAAAAATGAGCAAAAGTGATGCTAATGAGGGCAGTCGTATTAATTTATTAGATGCTCCTGAAATAATTACGAAAAAAATAAAAAGAGCAAAAAGTGACAGTTCTATTGGAATTGAATTTAACAACCCTGATAGACCAGAATCTAAAAATCTTTTGATGATTTATTCAATATTGTCTGGCAAAGACATTTCTCAATGTGAAAATGATTTCTCAGAGACCGGATGGGGGACATTTAAAAAATTAATTACAGAACAACTTATTGAATCACTAGAACCTATTCAGAAAAAATATAAATTATTAATTAATGATCCCTATCAATTAAATAAAATACTTGAAGAAGGGAAAGAAAAAGCTGAAGATTTAGCAAATCAGACTTTAAAAAGAGTTAAATCAAAATTAGGATTCTTCGAAATGGAGAAATAAATTATGCCAATAATTACCTTACCTGATGGTTCAAAAAAGGTTTTCGAAAAATCCGTAACTATTCTAGAAATTGCCCAGAGTATAGGCGCTGGATTAGCTAAAGCAACAATTGCTGGGAAAGTAAATGATGTTCTTCTTGATGCAACTATTCCTATAAATAGCGATTCCAAAGTTGTAATCATCACATCAAAAGATAAAGAAGGAATTGAAATAATAAGACATTCTTTTGCTCACCTTATTGGTCATGCAGTTAAACAAATATACTCTGATATTAGAATGGCGATTGGGCCTGTAATTGAAGATGGTTTTTATTATGATGTTTTTTCTGAACACAGATTTACTCCTGAAGATTTAATAAAAATCGAAAATAGAATTAATAAATTAATAAAAACAAACTATGACGTTGAAATTTTACAAGTTTCTAAAGAAGAGGCAATTAAAACTTTTAAAGAAAGAGATGAGATTTTTAAATTAAGAATAATTGAAGAAATTCCCGAAGAAAGTCTCATCAATTTATACAAACACGAAGAATATATCGACATGTGTAGAGGGCCTCACGTACCTAATACTAGACATTTGAGACACTTTAAATTACTTAAATTATCAGGTTCATACTGGAGAGGGAATAGTGAGAATGAATCATTGCAGAGAATATATGGAACTGCATGGGCAAAAGAAAAAGAACTCAATGACTACTTAACAAGAATTGAAGAAGCGGAAAAAAGGGATCATAGAAAACTTGGTAAAAAACATTCACTATTTCATATACAAGAAGAATCTCCAGGAATGATTTTTTGGCATCCAAATGGATGGACAATTTACCAAGTACTAGAAAAGTACATAAGAGAAATACTCAAAAAAAATGATTATTTAGAAATTAAAACCCCACAAACTGTTGATAAATCTCTTTGGGAAAAATCCGGTCATTGGGAAAAATTTAGAGACGATATGTTCACTACTGCATCAGAAAATCGAACTTATGCAATTAAACCGATGAATTGTCCATGCCACATTCAAGTATTTAATCAAGGTTTAAAAAGTTATAAGGATTTACCTATTCGTCTTGCTGAATTTGGTTCTTGTCACAGAAATGAGCCCTCTGGTGCACTACACGGCTTAATGAGAGTAAGAAACTTTACTCAAGATGATGCACATATATTCTGCACAGAAGACCAAATTCAAGAAGAGGTATCAACTTTTATAGATCTTGTTTTCGAGGTTTATAAAACTTTTGGTTTTGATGAAATTATTATCAAGTTATCAACCCGTCCTGAAAAAAGGGTAGGTAGTGAAGAGATTTGGGATAAATCAGAGGAGGCTCTTACCAAAGCTCTCGATAATAAGAATCTAAAATGGGAACTCCAACCAGGAGAAGGGGCTTTTTATGGCCCAAAAATAGAATTCTCCTTAAAAGATTGTCTTAATAGAGTCTGGCAATGCGGCACTATTCAGGTTGATTTCTCAATGCCTATAAGATTGGATGCAACTTATGTAGATATTGATAATGAGAAAAGAAATCCAGTTATGCTTCATAGAGCAATTTTAGGATCCTTTGAAAGATTTATCGGAATCTTAATTGAACAATATGAGGCAAAATTCCCAATTTGGCTTGCGCCTTATCAAATTATTTTGTTAAGCATTACTGATAGAAACATTGAAAAGTGTTTTAAGTTTAATGAGTTAATAAATGATAGTGGTTACCGATCAAAAGTTGATGTTAGGAATGAAAAAATAGGATATAAAATAAGAGAAGCAACTCTCGGGAGAGTTCCATTAATCGCAGTTATTGGAGATAAAGAGGAGGAAATTGATTCAGTCGCTTTAAGAGCTTTGGATGGAACAAATTTAGGAATTTTCGACCTCCCTAATTTGTACAAATTAATGGATGATTTAATAGAAAAAAAAGGGAGAATAGAATAATTTCGAATGAATTTTCTAGCTTGTGATTTAGGTGGTACGAAGGTTCTATTGGGGATATTCGAAAAAGAAATAAATGATGATTCGCCTAAGTTAATATTTAAAAAAAAATATATATCTAGGGATTGGGACTCCTTTGAACTAATCCTAGAAGATTTTCTAAAAAATGAATGCAAAAATATTTCTCATCCTTCTTATGCATGTTTCGCCGTAGCGGGTCCTTTATCTAACAACAAAGCAAAAATTATTAACTTGTCATGGAATATTTCTGGAAATTCTTTACAGGACAAATTTAATTTCAAAAGCTGCGAGCTAATAAATGATTTCGCAGTCCAAATTTATGGAATACCTTATTTAAAAAAAAATCAATATTCTACTATCCAAAATGGATCTCATTCTGAAGGTGCTAATAATGAATTGCATGCCATTGTAGGAGCGGGAACTGGTTTGGGCATTGCAAGAGGCATAATTTCAGGCGGAAAGGTAAAAGTTTTAGCCAGTGAAGGTGGTCATGTTGAGTACTCGCCAAAGTCAAAATTAGAATGGGAATTAAAAATTTGGCTTAAGAATTACCTAAAAGTTGAGAGGATATCTTGTGAGAGAGTTATTAGCGGCACTGGTTTATCAAGAATTGCTGAATGGAGACTAAGCAAACCTGATGCCCAAAACCATCCACTACAAAAATATTTAAAAGAAATTAAATTTTTTGATGCGGCGAGAAAAGAACTGCCTGAAAAAATTTGCAATCTTTCTAAAGAAGGGGATCAGCTAATGATCGAAGTTGAGAGGATTTGGTTAGGTGCTTATGCCTCTTTACTTGGAGATGTTGCTCTTCAAGAGTTGTGCTTTGGAGGGTTATGGATTTCTGGAGGGACCGCATCAAAACATTTCAAAAACTTTAAATCAGATTTATTTATGAAACAATTTTTCGACAAGGGAAGATTAAAAGATATTCTTAAAACAATACCTATGAAAGTAATTTTAGATGAAGAGTTTGGACTTTTTAGTGCAGCCTGCAGAGCAAAAATGCTTTTAAAAACTTAGAAATATAAAGATGTCTATTCCTGAAGTAGGAAAAAAAATAAGGGTAACAGTGCCTTCCACAACTGCCAATTTAGGGCCTGGATTCGATTGTCTTGGTGCAGCATTAGATTTATATAATGAGTTTATTTTTACAAGAATTGAAGGTGGTGGAGATAGATTTGATTTAATAATGGAAAGTACAGATGGTAATCATTTAAGGGGAGGACCTGAAAACTTAGTTTTTAGAGCAGCTCAGAAAGTATGGGAGAGCGCAAATATGGATCCTTTTGCACTTGAAGCAAGAGTTAAATTGGCAGTGCCGCCTGCGCGCGGACTTGGAAGTAGTGCTACAGCAATAGTTGCTGGGCTAATCGGAGCAAATGCAATAATGAATTCTCCTTTGTCCAAAGAAAAACTCCTTGAGCTTGCCATTGATATAGAAGGTCATCCTGATAATGTAGTACCCTCTCTCCTGGGTGGGCTTTGTTTGACAGCCAGGTCTTCTTCTCAAAGATGGAGGATCATTAGATGTGATTGGCACGATTCCATTAAAGTTGTTGTAGCAATACCTGCGATTCGTTTAAGCACAAGTGAAGCGAGAAAGGTTATGCCCAAGAATGTGCCCATATCTGATGCAGTGACAAATATGGGAGCACTTACTTTATTGCTAAATGGATTAAAATCAGGAAATGACGAACTAATAAAAGAGGGAATGTTTGATAAACTTCATGAACCCTACAGATGGAAACTTATTAAAGGCGGACTAGAAGTCAAAGATGCTGCATTACAAGCAGGTGCTCTAGGATGCGCAATTAGTGGGGCTGGGCCAAGTATCTTAGCTTTATGTAAAAAAGAAAATGGTAAAAACGTTAGTCAGGCCATGGTAAAAGCATGGGAGAAGATAGGTGTCGCTAGTAGAGCACCATTCTTAAACGTTCAAACAACAGGCAGTCAATTTAGAACTATCTCTGGTAAGTAGTTTTACTTAGGCATTTTTAATGTTATAGTCTCAAGCTAGTACTACTTCAACTAGAATAAAAAAATTATTCATTCCACATAATGAATTTAGAATCTTTTCCTTGGCTATCATTAATTGTTTTACTGCCTTTAGTTGGGGCATTAATAATGCCTTTCTTGAGTTCGAAAGAAGGAGAAGATAATACACTCCCTAGAAATATCTCTTTAAGTTTTTTATTTATTGATTTCTTACTAATAATCGGAGTTCTTTTTCAAAAATTCAATACTTCAGATAGCTCTTTGCAATTAGTAGAAAGAGCTTCCTGGTTACCCTCAATAGGATTAGAGTGGTCTCTTGGAGTAGATGGGTTATCTGCTCCTTTGGTGGCTTTAAGTGGGTTAATTACTTTTTTATCAGCTGCCGCAAGTTGGAAAATTAAGAAAAAATCTAATCTTTATTTTGCTCTTTTATTAGTCCAAGCATCAGCACAGGCACTAGTTTTCCTTTCTCAAGATTTCCTATTATTTTTCTTGGCATGGGAACTCGAATTGGTTCCCGTATATCTTCTTATTGCTATTTGGGGAGGGAAAAAGAAATTATATGCGGCCACTAAATTTATTCTCTATACTGCTTTAGCTTCTTTATTAATACTCATAAGTGGATTAGCACTTGCCTTGAGTGGTGATACCTTTACATTAAATATTACCGATTTAACCAATAAACACGTAACAGGCAGCCTGGCTTTACTATCGTATTTAGGATTTTTAATTGGTTTTGGAGTAAAGCTACCTATCTTTCCATTACATACTTGGTTACCCGATGCACATGGAGAGGCTAATGCACCAGTTTCAATGTTACTTGCTGGAATACTCTTAAAAATGGGAGGTTACGCACTCTTAAGATTCAATGTTCAAATACTACCTGAAGTACATCTTCAAATTGCACCAGCATTAATTATTCTTGGAATCATTAATATAATTTACGGAGCACTAAATGCATTTGCACAAGATAATGTCAAAAGGAGAATTGCATGTAGCTCAGTGAGTCATATGGGTTTTGTTCTCTTAGGGATTGGTGCAGTGGATGCCTTAGGGATAAGCGGAGCAATGCTCCAAATGATCAGTCACGGACTTATAGCTGCAGCTATGTTCTTTGTTACAGGCTCATTTTATGAAAGAACAAATACTCTTTCAATACCCAATATGGGCGGTTTAGCAAAGGTCTTACCAATAACTTTTGCATTTTTCTTAGCAAGCTCTTTGGCTTCTCTAGCACTTCCTGGGATGAGTGGATTTATAAGTGAAATCACTGTATTTTTAGGGATCACTAGTCAAGAAGGCTTCAGCTCTATCTTTAGATCGATCACTATCCTGATTGCAGCAATAGGTTTAGTTCTAACGCCAATATATCTACTATCAATGTGTAGAAGAGTATTCTTTGGCCCTAGAATACCTGCACTAGCCACAGTTAAAGAAATGAATGGTAGAGAATTAACAATAGGTTTCAGTTTATTGTTACCTACTTTAGTAATAGGTTTTTGGCCGAAAATTGCCATAAATTTATACGAATCTTCAACCAATGCTCTCAGTCAGCAACTTACTTTAGCTAAATTGGTAGGACACATACCAACCTTACTTAATTAAACTGTTTAATAAATGGATACCTCAATTTTTAAATATGGAGAACTGCCAGAATTTAAAAAATTTACTCCCGAAAACATAAGTAAAGAATTTCCCATAGTATTAGAAAAGATTGCCGAAGACTTTAGAAACATAGAGAAAAATTTATCTAATTTAATTCAAAAAGATTTAAATTGGAATAATGTAATGAATCCTTTAAATGAAGTCAATGAAATACTTAGATGGAGTTGGGGAGTAATAAGTCATCTAAATGCTGTAAATAATTCTGAAAATCTTAGAGATATTTATTCAAAATTTCTTCCAGATATTATTAGCTTGAGTAACAAATTTGGACAAAGTAAAATAATTTACAATTCTTTAATCAAGCTTAAAGAGACAAATAACTTTGATCAAATCAAAAACAGAATTTTAAATAAAGAAATTCTTGAGATGCAACATAGAGGAATTTCACTACAAAAAAAGGATCAAGAAGAATTTAACAACATTTCAGAAAAGCTTGGAAAGCTTTCAACGAATTTCAGCAACAATGTTCTTGATGCCACTAACAAATGGTTTTTAATATTAAATAAAAAATCTGAAGTTGATGGTCTTCCTGAACGAGCACTTGAATTGATGGCAATTTCTGCACACAACCACTTAAAAAAAGATGGCGATGTTGATATTCAAAATGGGCCCTGGAAATTAAGCCTAGATATTCCAACTTATACATCGTTTATGACATATGCCACCGATCGAAACCTCAGAGAAAAAATATATAAGGCATTCGTTGGTAGGGCGTCTCAAGGAGAAAAAAATAATTCTCAAATCATTGAGGAGATATTATCTCTCAGAACTAAACAGGCTAATCTTCTCGGTTATAAAAGTTGGGCAGAACTAAGTTTGTCAACGAAAATGGCAAAAAAAATTAAAAATGTTGAAACCCTTTTAGAAGAATTGAGAGAACCAGCATTCAAGACAGCAAAAATTGAATTAGAAACTCTCAATAAGTTTTCTAAAGAGAATGGGTTTCCAAAATCGCAGAATATTGAACCATGGGATATTAGTTATTGGTCTGAACTTCTCAGAAAGGAAAAATTCAATTTAGACCAGGAGTCTTTGAGACCTTGGTTTCCTCTAAATGATGTCTTAAAAGGTTTATTCAAATTAAGCGAAAAGCTTTTTGAAATTAAAGTAGTCGAAGCAACTGAAGAAGCTCCTCTATGGAATGATGATGTTTTATTTTTTAATATTTTTGATAAAGAAGATCACAAAATAGCATCTTTTTACCTCGATCCATATTCTCGTCCGGAATCAAAGAGAGGAGGTGCTTGGATGGATGAATGCTTGAATAAAAATAATGTTGGCAGAAAGTCCCTACCGGTAGCTTATCTTGTTTGTAATCAAACTCCACCATCAAAAGATAAGCCTAGTTTGATGAGTTTTGAAGAAGTTCAGACACTATTCCATGAATTTGGCCATGGTCTTCAACACATGCTTACCACTGTAAATCTTCCACAAGCGGCTGGCATCAATAATGTTGAATGGGATGCAGTCGAACTTCCAAGTCAATTTATGGAAAACTGGTGTTTCCATAAAAATACACTCTTGAATATTGCTAAACACTATAAAACAGGAGAAAAACTATCCGATGAAAATTTTGAAAAGCTTTTAAAGAATAGAACTTTTAATTGTGGTATGGCTACTCTTAGACAACTGCATTTTGCGATTACAGACCTCAGATTACACAGTAGTATTGACAAAAACGAAGGCAAAACAGCAGATGAAGTAAGAAGAGAAATTGCAAAACAAACTACCGTTATTGCTCCAATTCCAGAAGATCAATTTCTTTGTTGTTTTAGCCATATATTTGCAGGAGGATATTCTGCAGGATATTACTCCTATAAATGGGCTGAGGTCCTAAGTGCTGATGCTTTTTCTATGTTCGAAGAGGCTGATCTTGGAAATACTGAAAACTTGAAGTTGATAGGAAAGAAATTTAAAGACACAATACTTAGCTTAGGAGGAAGCTTACCTCCATTAGAGGTATTCAAACTATTTAGAGGGAGAGAACCACAAACAGACCCCTTAATAAGATACTTGGGCTTGTCAAGAGCTATCTCATAACTTTTTCAATTATTTTCTCAAGAGAAAAGCTATTACTTAATAAATTTCTGTGTTTATAAACTTTTACTGATATCTTTTCTCCAAAATTTAAATTAGTCCACCAGCCAGGGAAGACCATAAGATCCCAGTAAGTAAAGAAACTTATACACTCGATATCATCAAGAAAAAAATCATTTGTTGCAAGCTCTCTCAAAAACTTACTATTTATTTTCATTTCTGATATTCCCCTAAAAGGGTATTTAGGTACTAATTGAGCTGTAAAAGTTCCTTTGTGAGGAGAACCTACAGATATAAATCTCCTTGTTCTTTTATAACCATTAAATTTTTGAATCCAATATCTGCCAATTATCCCTCCCATAGAAAATCCCAAAATATCTACTTTTTTTTTCAAACCGTATTTTTCTAAAATTAATTCGTTTAATGTATTAGTCAAATCAATAATTGAAGTTATTCCATATGAATGCTTAAGAGTTGGGGCAAAATATTCAATTCCAATATCATCAAGTTTTGAAGCAAGAGAGGAAAAAATACTTGAAGTATTCCAAAGACCATGAATCAATATAATAGGATTTCTTTTTTCCAATATTTTTTAATTATTTTCTAGAATTCTTACTATTGAGACCTTCCCATTAAAACCTGTAATTGGAGGATTGCATTTTGTCAAAATAATTTTAATTTTAGAAAGCTTAAATTCTTTATCAATGATTTCTAAAATTGCATTTGAATATTTTTCGATTGTGAAACAATATATTTTCTTTGATTGTTCTTTTAAAATTTGAACTAATTTTGAATAGTCAGCTGTTTTTTTTATATCATCATTTAAAGTACATTTTTCAAAATCAGTCCACAAAAATATATCCAAACTAAATAATTGTCCTAATTTTCTTTCTTCATCAAGAACTCCAACCCTAGCCCAAAGTTTAATATTCTCAATTTTTAAAAACGTTTCCATTTTCAGGCGTTGTAAAGATCTTTATGAGTATAAACAGCCTTGCCGGATGAAAAATCATCAACTATATTTCCATCACCTTTTAGGAAATATTTATAAGTTACCAAGCCTTCTAGACCTACAGGTCCTCTCGGTGGAAGGGTTTGAGTAGATATACCAACTTCAGCTCCGAATCCATATCTAAACCCATCTGCAAACCGTGTAGAGCAATTATGAAAAACACCTGCACTATCAACTACATTCATAAATTTATTAGCCGTACTTAAATTTTCAGTAATTATTCCATCTGTATGCTTTGAACTATATTCTTGAATATGCATGATTGCCTCATCAAGATCGTCAACAATTTTTATTGATAAAATTAAATCTAAATATTCAGTTTGCCAATCTTCCAAACTAGCCTCATGTTTTATCCCTAATTCTAAGGATCTTTTATCTCCGATTAATTTAACGTCATTTGCATTAAATAGAGGTATAGACTTTTCAAGAAAAACTGGTGCAATATCTCTATGCACTAATAAAGTTTCTATTGAATTACATGCTGCAGGATATTGCATTTTACTGTCTAGAGCCACTGCTAAGGCCATCTCAAGATCTGCCTCATTATCTATAAATAAATGACAAATTCCATCTGCATGACCAAGCACAGGAATTCTTGTATTCTCCTGAATAAATTTAACTAATTCATTACTTCCTCTAGGAATTATTAGATTAATATATTTCTCGAGCTTTAACATCGCCATACTATCTTTTCTACTTGTAAGTAAGCATATTGCATTTTTATCAAGACCTGATTCACGCAGTCCTTGTTGTAATGCTTTGACTATCGCAGTGTTTGTAAAATTAGCTTCACTACCGCCCTTTAGCATTACTCCATTACCTGATCTTATTGCCAGAGAACTAATCTGCATAACAGCATCAGGTCTAGATTCAAAAATAACCCCTATAACGCCTATAGGTACAGTTTTCCTTTCAAGGATTAGTCCTTTAGAAAGTTCCCTTTTTATTTGAACTTGATTTGCAGGATCAGCCAAGTCTCCAACTTTTCTTACCCCACTAATACCAGTATTTAATTTTTCTTTTGATAACTTTAATCTAGAAAGTAAAGCCTTTGAAATCCCTTTCTTTTCCGCTCGTTTATAGTCCTCACTATTAGCCTCTAAAATTTCTTTAGTATTTTTTTCTAGATAATCTGCCATAAAATTTAAGGCTTTAATTCTATTTTGATTTTCAGTCTGACTTATTTTTATTGATGCCAAACGAACTTGATCAGCCTTTTCTAAAAGATCATTTCCTGGTTGAGGAACTTCAAAGATATTAGCCATAATATTTTTTATTTAATTTAATAATAATTCAAATTATTGATTCTTTAAACTAAATTTCTTTCTGAATTAATATCTAAAAAATAATTGGACTTGACTTTTCCAATCTCCATTAGAATCATAAGAGCCTAATAATTCTAAGTTTGGATTAGCCTGAAAAGTCAAAATTCCTAAAGGTGAAATGTCATCTCTGCCTGGAACGGTTTGAAAGGCAAAATTTATCGTATCAGTAATATCAAGTCCTAGTTCCGCTACCCAAGCTTGAGAAGAAAATTCCTCATTGGAAGATGGTTGCCCATCATTTTCCATATCTAAATTTTCATTAGAAAAAATATTATTTAAAGAATCATTATTTTCTATTAACGCCGGATATAAAGACAACTGAAATCTTTCACTAAAAGCATCAGCATTATTTAGTTGTGAAATAAATGCTCTATTTATTAAATTTGCAGAGTTACCTCCAATTAAACCTATTATTTGTGATCTGTTATAACTTGGGGTGCTTCTTAGTTGGATTCGTCTATTTTCATCTTCAAAAGACAATTGATCCAAAAATCCCTCGTAAGATGCTTCAATTTTGATAAGCCTTGAATTACCAATCCCAAATGATCCAAAACCACTCGAAGTAGCATTTACATCAAGATCCCCTGATACGTTTGAATCCTGGTTATTTTCACTTATAGGTATTATAGAATCTGGAACTTTACTAACCAGAGAAAAATTAATAAATGGAACGACTCCACTTCTTGATGCAAATAAAATATAATTGTCCTTATTTTTATCAAGTTTAAATGGAGTTGTATAAAGATTGGCTCTACCTTTTTTAAGATAAATTAGACCTCTAGCATTTAAATCTTTTCCTACGTTACCTTTTATATTAAGGTCTAATTTAGTATCTAAATAAGCTTGAACTATTTCTGAATATTGAAGTTTGAAATCTGGACCAAGTTTTAATTTTAGATTATTGAAACTCAAATTCTCCAAATATTTAGGTAATGTTTCTCCTAAAAGGACCGAATTTAAAATTGTTTCATTTGAAATTATTTCAATATTCTGCTTATTATTCCAATAGAGTTCTTGCCAATCCTTTTTATCTTCCTTTCTTAAATTATTTTGATCTAATTTATTATTTTCATTATTGCTATTAAAGTTAATAAATCCATTATTTAGAGATAAATAACCTCCTAAAACAGGACTTTCAAATGATCCACTTAAATCTATATCTGAATCAATTAGAAAATTAGAATTATCTGTCTTTAAAGTAAATTTATTCGTTATCATATTAATCTCTGATTTTCCAGAATCATTCTTACTATAAAAAGGTAAAGATCCACTTATAAAAATTTCTCCAGAATCTTCCGCTTTTGCTTTTAGATTCTTGATTTCTAAAGAGTCAAAATCAAAAATTATCAAGCTATTAATATCTTTTACTATATTTTTGTAGAATTCAATTTCAGAATCTTTAATTACTATAAATCCATTTAATATTGGTTTGTTTAAGGTACCTTTTATTAAAGCTCTAAGATTTAATTCACCCTCTTTAAAAGTAAAATATTCATCAGCAAAAATATCTATTAAATCAATAAATTTTTCATCCCCAATCAATCTTAGATCTAAGTTATCTGATCTATTAATAGGTATTGATCCTTTTATATTTATAGGAATTTTAGAATCATTTATTAGTAGGGAAAAGTCAATATTAAAAAAAGAATTATTAAATTCAATTAATCCTTTTTCAAATACTATTTGGTTGTTTTTAATTGATGAATTATTAGTAGA
>MWOS01000090.1 GCA_002026165.1 Prochlorococcus sp. HOT208_60m_813G15 | reverse complement strand
TACATTAAAAAAATAAATAATTCCAAATATAGAAACAAAAACACATCTTATATTTTTAATCAAACAAAATTAAACACTTTTTATTCCATGATCCATTAAAAAAATTTACACAACATTTTTTACAGGCAATATTCTTTATCCTTTTTCTGTAGAAAAATTTCTCACCACAATTTTGGCAAGTTCCTATGTATTTTAATTCTCTCCTTTCAATAGGAAATGAGTGCCTCACGGAAATTTGAAAATTCTTCTCTTTCTCATTAATTTCATTCATTTTTTCTAAAAAATTTGGACCATGTATCTCATTTTTTTTTAATATCCTATCTACCCATGCATGAATCATTTCATGACATAAAGTACTGTTTATTTCACTAATAGATAATTTACTCAAAATAGGTTTCGATAAAATAATTTCAGAATCTACAAGACCATTAATGCGTTTTCTTTTATAAAAACCAGCAGTTGTTTTCAATCTATTATCACTCCATCTAACTTTTACTAAAGGTTGATTATTAACCGCGAGAGAATTTTCAAAATATTGGCTATTAAATTTATGAAATAAAGGCAAAAGAGGAATTACAGACATTATGGATTAAAATTAGTATTATTTTGACAAAAAAAGCCATCAAAAACGATTTCTTTTCTTAAAGTAATAAAAAAAACTAAAATCAACATGGATGCAACACTAGTTAAAGATATCGGAATTAAAGCATTATTAGTTGGAGGAGCTGTACTAGTTTCGTTTTGGACTTTTAATGCAGTCAAATTAGTTATAAGTGCCAGAGGAATTAATCCATTAGTAAGAAAGTTTTTTGATCAAATAGCTGCTGGCAGAATTGATGCAGCTTATGGTTTGACTACAAAAACTTATAAAACCCATGTGAAGCGCCAAGACTTTCTTAAATTTTTAGCTAGTTTAAACCTTAATAAATACAGGAATTTAAAATCAGGAAGACCTAGAGTTCAAGAAGATCAAATCATAATAACTTTGAATTTAAAATCAGAAGATAAACAAGATGAGCTCCCATTAGATTTTACTTTCTCAAAAACTGACAATGATTGGAAAATAGACAGAATAGCAAAAGTAAATTAAAAATTTCTTGTGAGGCAAAAAGAATTGTTTAAAGAAGAAATAATACATCAATTAGAATTACACCCAAGTAGATTAGACAAAGAAAAAATCATCTCAGACGCAATGGAACAAGGTCTAGATGATTTTTTTGAGGGAATCCGTATGGCACTTGATCCATTGGTAACTTTTGGTGTAAAAATTGTTCCTGAAAAAGAGAATGAAAAAAGTCAAAACTTTTCATGGAAAGATTTTAGGAAATTAGCAAATAAGCTTATTCAAAGAGAACTTACTGGTCACGCTGCTCGCGATGCAATTCTTACTGCTATGGAATCTGCTACAAAAGAAGAGTGGAATGGATTTTATAGACGAGTTTTAATTAAAGATCTTAGATGTGGTGTATCTGAAAAAACAATCAACAAGATAGCCAAGAAATTTCCCAAATATGCGATTCCTATTTTTTCTTGTCCTTTAGCTCATGACAGTGCAAATCATGAAAAAAAAATGATAGGAAAAAAGCAAATTGAAATCAAATTAGACGGTGTGCGCGTCTTAACTATTATTAGACAAAATAAAGTAGAAATGTTTTCTCGTAATGGGAAACAATTCCATAATTTTGGTCATATTATCTCAGAAATAGAAAACGTCTTAAAAGAAAATCCTGAACCTCATGATTTAGTACTAGATGGTGAAGTAATGAGTGCTAACTTTCAGGATTTAATGAAACAGGTTCATAGAAAAGATGGCAAACAAACAAAAGACGCAGTTCTCCATCTATTTGACTTATGTCCCCTTGAAAACTTCCAAAGAGGGAGATGGAACACTAGTCAAACAGCAAGAAGTTTATTAGTAAAAGAATGGGTTGCAAAACATTCGATGCTTCTAAGACATATAAAAACACTTGAATGGGAAAATGTAGATCTCGACACCATTGAAGGACAGAAAAAATTTGTAGAGCTAAATAAATCTGCAGTGGAAGGTGGATATGAAGGAGTAATGATTAAAGATCCTGATGCTATGTATGAATGTAAAAGAACACACAGTTGGTTAAAAGCAAAACCTTTCATTGAAGTCACTTTAAAGGTTGTATCGGTTGAGGAAGGCACAGGTCGCAATAAAGGTAGACTAGGAGCTGTCCTAGTAGAAGGGGAAGATGATGGGCATGAATACAGTCTTAGTTGTGGAAGTGGATTTAGTGATATCCAACGTCAAGAATATTGGTCAAAACGGAGTCAACTTATAGGTCAACTTGTAGAAATCAGAGCTGATGCTAAAACAAAATCCAAGGACGCGGTAGCTTTTAGTCTTAGATTTCCAAGATTCAAATGTTTTAGAGGATTTAAAGCTGGAGAAAAAATTTAAATTTTAAAAATAAAAATCTTGGCTATAAAATATAAGAATAATTATCAGGACTTTTTTAGAGACTCATGACGAAGAAAACAGTTTTCAACTTCATAAAAACACCTTGTGGACAGGCAAAATATATGGAATTAGAAGACAACAAAACTTTTCTAGGTAAATTAAGGCTTTTGTGTTTTATTTTAATTGCATCAATAAGAGATTGGAATATTAAAGAGTAAGTTCTTAAGATTTTTCAAAATATTCTTTGGAGTATTTAGCTGAGAAATATACAACTAAAAAAGTTGAAATAATTCCAACGATAGTAATATATAAATTATTTGGTGATTGCAAATTTTTTAACTCCTGAATACTTTTTGCCAAACTACCTATTGAGCAATAAAGAAAAGTTCCTGGAATTATTCCAAGAAGACCAAGGGCGAAATCTCTAAATTTTACATTATTCAAACCATAAAAATAATTAAGAATACTGAAGGGAAATATCGGCGATAATCTCGCTAAAAAAATTAATTTAAGACCGCCTTTTTCTACTACTTTTTGCATGATACTTAGTTTTGGATAACGGCTAAAAAGATTTTTTAGCTTTTTTGCAAAAAAACTTTTTGATACAAAAAAAGCAACTGATGCTCCTATGGAAGCGGAAATGAAAACGATAATTGATCCTAAATATGAGCCATATAAAAAACCTGATAATAAAGATAACCAAGAAGCTGGAAGTATTAGTAGAACAATTAAAATATAAATACAAACAAACGAAAAGATCCCAAAACCAGTATTAAAAAAAAAAGACAAATTATAAATTTTTTCAAGAAATATATTCATTCTTAATTCAAAAGTTCGAGTTTTTTAGTAATTCTTTCCTTTTGTAAAGAACCCTCATTTAATTTAAATCTGCATTCATCAACAATATCTTTTGGAGCCTTATCAACAAAATTTTTATTAGATAATCTTTTATTTAAATTTTCTAATTCAATAGTCACCTTTTTTAAATCCTTGGTTAACCTTTCCTTTAATGCATCTATATTTACAAAATCCTGAAAAGGTAAGTAAACCTCTAAATCACTAATTATCCCAGAAAAAGATTTAGCAAACTTTTTTTTATCAACAGCATTATTTTTAAAAATAAATACTTCAGAAGATTTAGTTAAGTTTTGAATATCATCAACTAAAGTTTTTAAAAAATCAATCAATTCATCATTGTCTGAAATTAAATATACAGGGCCTTTTTCTGATGGCTTAAGACCTAATTCAGCTTTCAAATTTCTAATCAGCCTAATAATTTCAAAGAGTTGCTGAAAAGAACTATCAAGCTTATTATCAACAAATTTATTTTCGTGAATTGGCCATTTTTGAAGTGATAATATTACATTATCTGGTTTTAGTTGCAACACATGCCAAAGTTCCTCAGTAATGTGCGGCATAAAAGGATGAATCATTACCAAAATATCATTGAGCACTTTTATTAAAACTTTTTCAGATATTTGTCTATTTTGAGTCTCTTTATTATTAAACCTTTGTTTAGCAAATTCTACATACCAGTCACAAAAATCATTCCACGTAAATTCATATAGAAGTTTCGCAGATTCTCCCAATTTATATTCTTTCAACAAAGCAGCGACTTTTATATTTACCTGATTCAATTTCGATAAAATCCACTTATCACACAACTCTAAAGAAGTTTCATCACTCTCATTAAGAGAATAATTATTATTAGAAGTTTTATTAATTAACACAAATTTAGTTGCATTCCATAATTTATTCGCAAAATTTCTTGAAGCTTCAACAGTTGAAGATGTATCTTTTTTCCTATCAAAATCAAGCCGGATATCTTGTCCAGCGCCTGCAACTTCTCGAATCAACGCAAATCGCAAAGCATCAGAACCATATTTATCAATTAATAGTATTGGATCAATACCATTACCTGAACTTTTACTCATTTTTTTATTGTTTTCATCTCGAACTAGACCATGAATATAAACATCCTTAAAAGGAATGTTATTTGTAAAAGTATTCCCCATCATTGTCATTCTCGCCACCCAAAAGAAAATAATATCGAAACCAGTAACAAGAACACTATTTGGATACCATTTTTTAAAATCCGGATCATTTGTGTTTGGCCAACCAAGGGTTGAGAAAGGCCATAAACCACTTGAAAACCATGTATCCAAAACATCTTTATCACGGACCAATTTAATATTTAATCCAAATTTTTTATTAGCTTCGATTAAGGCATCCTCTTCATTTCTCGCAACTATATATGGAGTATTTTGTTCTATTGAATCTTGAGATTCATCTAAAACATACCAGGCTGGTATTTGGTGCCCCCACCACAATTGCCGACTGATACACCAATCAGTAATATTCTCTAACCAATCCTTGTAAACTTTCTCCCAGCGTGGAGGAATAAACGATGGTTTATTAGAATCAATTTCATTAAGACATCCTTGTGATATATCATCCATTTTCAAAAACCATTGTGTTGACAATAAAGGTTCAATTGGCACCTTACCTCTATCAGAAAAAGGAACGGTATGTTTATAATCCTCTATCTTTGTCAAAAGGCCTAAATTATCCAAATCTTTGATAATTTTCTTTCTAGCCTCATATCTATCTAAATTTTGAAAAATACCTGCATTATTATTTAAAGTTCCATCTTTGTTCATTACATTAATTTGTTTTAAATTATGCCTTTTCCCTATTGCAAAATCATTTGGATCATGGGCTGGAGTAACCTTCACACAACCAGTACCAAAATCTTTATCAACATGTGAATCAGCGATAATAGGTATTTCTCTATCAACGAAAGGAACTTTTACTTTGACACCAATAAATTCTTTATATCTATCATCATCAGGATTAACCGCCAAAGCAGTATCACCCAAAAGAGTTTCTGGTCTTGTTGTTGCAACTTCTAAGTACTTGTCTAACTGTTCACCACTTTCAGAAATTAAAGGGTATTTAAAATGCCATAAATGACCATTTACTTCTTGCATTTCAACTTCAAGATCACTTACTGCAGATTGAGATTCAGGGCACCAATTGACCAAATATTCGCCTCTATAAATTAAATTCTTTTTATAGAGAATATTAAAAGCTTCAATAACTGCTTCATTTAATTTTTGATCAAGAGTAAATCTTTCTCTAGTCCAGTCAACTGAATATCCTATTCTTTTTAATTGAGAAACTATTCTTCCACCACTTTGTTCTTTCCAGTTCCATGCTCTTTTAAGAAATTCATCTCTTCCAATATCCTCGCTTGTTTTGCCTTCACTTTTTAATTGTTTTTCGAGAATAGTTTGAACAGCTATTGAAGCATGATCAGTTCCCGGTAAACACAAAACATTCTTACCTAAAAGTCTTTGAAAACGTACTACAACATCTATCAAAGCCGTATTGAATGCATGCCCCATATGCAAAGATCCAGTTACATTTGGTGGCGGAATAACAACACAATAAGGCTCCCCATCATCCTCAGGGTTAGGACTAAACGCCTTAAGACTTTCCCATTTTTCTTGCCACTTTTTCTCTACTTCAAAAGGTGAATAATTCTCTAAAGATAATTGATCATTCATCTCTGTCATGTGCAAATTTTATTTCAATAAACCTTTTGTTTATTTTATCTTGAGAGCAGCCAATTAATGAAAATAATATTAGTTTGCAAAAAAAGACACATCCATTCTACAAAAGTTTGAAGCCAGAACCACAGGAACAACGTTTTGCATTTTTTGGTGTTGAAATAAGAAATCCACCACCGCTCAAATCTCCGTAATAATCTAATTTTAAATCTTTCAGTAAATTAAATTTTTTTAAATCGGCGTATAAAGTTACTCCTTCAGTTCTTGAAATAGGGTATCCATTACATATACCTGGCCTTAATTTAATATGCATCCATCCTTCTGAACAATTTTTATCCTCTACCAAATCAATCGACATTTCTCCTGGAGAACCTCCAAAAGAAGCTTGCCTAGATAATTCTGAAGCAGCACTTTGACTGATTGAAAGATTGACGATCTCAGTCATTAGAAAAATAATAAATGGGCGATCCAGGGTTCGAACCAGGGACATCCTGCTTGTAAGGCAGGCGCTCTACCGCTGAGCTAATCGCCCTTATAATAAATCATTCTAATAGATGAAGTTGAAAAATTTATACTAAGTATTTAAATATTTCATGATTGAGGCAAAATTTAATTAATAAAATATATCCTATGTCCTCAAACAATAGATATAAATTGGAAAACAATTCCGATTTAGAGACTATAAATAGTTTTAAAATCTTAATATCTAATATCAAAGCATTAAAAGATAAAACTTGGGGCTGCCCATGGCAGAAAATACAGTCTCATGTATCATTGATCCCATTTTTATATGAAGAAAGTAATGAATTTATAGATGCGATATATGAAAAAAATGCAAATAACATATGTGAGGAGTTAGGAGATCTTTTATTACAAGTAATGCTTCATGCTGAAATCGGTTACGAAGAAAAAGAATTTGTACTAAATGATGTTATACAAAATTTAAACAAGAAAATTATTAATAGACATCCATATATTTTTAACAAAAAAGAAAAAATATCATTAAAAAAATCACAACAGATTTGGGAAAATATAAAAAATTTAGAAAAAGAAGCACCTCATATGAAATCTTCAATTAGTAGAAATTTAAATTTGAAAATTAAAAATTTACCGCCAACAGTTGGAACAGATAAAATCACAAATGTTGTTAAAGAACATGGTTTCAAATGGGAAAGTACTGATGAGATTTTTAAAAAGTTAGAAGAAGAGATTAATGAATTAAAGGAAGCAATTAAAAGTAAAAATGACTTAGAGATAAAAAATGAATTTGGGGATATTTACTTTACCCTTCTTAATCTCTCAAACTTTTTAAAGATCAATCCTGAATCGGCTCTTCAAAAAACTAATATAAAATTTTTAAACAGATTTTCAATCGTAGAGGAGTATGCAGGAGATAATATTAAAAAACAAACTGCTAAAGACTTTCAACGGCTTTGGCAAATAGCCAAACAAAAACTGGCGAGAAAAATTCCTTAAAGCAAATGACAAATATTACAACATGGATAGATGAATATCATAAAGGCTCAAGATTAGGCCTAAATGGGAAAATACTAATTAAAAAAACCTCAAAATATCAAGAAATTATTGTTATTGAAAATGAATATTATGGTAAAGCTTTAATGTTAGATGGTTGCTGGATGACATCTTTAAAAGACGAGAAATATTATCATGAGTGTCTTGTGCATCCTGCATTAAGTAGCATTGCCGAAAAATCTAATGTACTAATTATTGGCGGGGGTGACGGTGGTACTGTAAGAGAATGCGTTAAATATTCTCAAATATCAAAAATTGATCTAGTAGAAATTGATGAGGAGGTAATCAAAATATCTCAAAATTTTCTAAAAGAAATTGGAGGCGAAGCATGGAATGATAATAGATTAGAAATACATGTTGATGATGGTGTTAAATGGGTAAAAAAAACAAGAGATAATTTTTATGACGTAATATTTATAGATTGTTCAGATCCCTCAGAATTTTCAAATTTATTATTTTCAGATTCTTTTTATAAAGAATGTAAAAGAATACTTACACCAAGTGGGATATTAGCAACGCAAAGCGAATCTCCTGAATCCTTCAAAAATATTCACATAAATATTTTGAAAACCCTAAAAAATATATTTAAAGTTTCTGAAACTATGTATTCCTTTGTGCCTATATATCCAAGCGGGATTTGGAGTTGGACATTTGCTTCTGCAGAAGATATAAATTTATCAAAGCAAAATTATGATGAAGTCCTAAAAATAGAAAAAGGATGTGAAATTTGGAATTTCAATTTTCAAAATGCAGCATTCAAAATGATGCCAAATAAAATTGTAAAAGAACTAGATTTATAAGATGACAAAAAATTTATTTGACAACGAAAATGCAATTTATATGGGAGCAAAAAGAAGTCCTGAGAATTGCTCAATTGGTATATTTGGAGTTAATTATGACGGGACATGTTCGTTTAAACCAGGAGCAAGATTTGGTCCAGAAGCAATAAGACAAGTCAGTTCTTGTTTAGAAACATATTGTCCAAAAATAAAAAAAGACTTAGAGGATATTATGTATGTTGATTTTGGATCAATACTAATTGATAAAAATGACTCAAAGTCCGTTATTGAATCAGTTAAATCAGCAACAAATTATTTAATTAGTAAACGCCTTAGTCCTATTATGCTTGGAGGCGAACACTCCATCACAAGAGGAGCTATTGAAGCATTAGTAAAAAAATATCCAAATTTAATATTGGTTCAACTTGATGCTCATGCAGATTTAAGAGAATCATATATAGGAAATGAAAATAGTCATGCTTGTACTATGAAAAGATGCTTAGAAGTACTACCTGAAAAGAAAATTTTGCAAATAGGAATTAGAAGTGGGACTAAGGAAGAATTTGAAATTATGCATAACAACAACCAATTAGTTAACTTTTGTCCAGGCGGAAATGCACATGAGTTAAAACAAGCTCTTCTACCATACGCTAAGTCTCCAATCTATTTAACAATAGATTTAGATTGGTTTGATCCTAGTTTATTAGCAGGGACGGGCACTCCAGAACCGGGAGGATTTTTTTGGAATGATTTTGAAGAAATACTGAAAACTTTAAAAGACCTTAGAATTGTGGCTTCAGATATTGTGGAATTATCTCCAGAAATTGATAAAAGCGGAGTAAGTAGCATAGTTGCAGCCAAAGTACTTAGAAGCTTAATTTTGTTATTAGAAAATATGCAATAAAAAATTTCTAAACTACAGTATAAAAATACTAAATATAAACTAAATATTTCATGGATTTGCTAAAAAGTCCTCTTTATTCAAAATATGTTGAATCCAATGCAAAATTAGTGGATTTTGCAGGTTGGGAAATGCCAATATCATTTTCAGGATTAATTAAAGAACATGAATCAGTTAGATCTTCAGCAGGATTATTTGATATTTCTCACATGGGTGTGATTTCTATAAAGGGAATCAATCCAAAGGATTATATTCAAAAACTTTTTCCTACTAATTTATATTCCTTTTCTGAAGGTCAGGGGCTTTATACAGTAATGCTCAATGATAAAGGAGGAATAATAGATGACTTAATAATTTATGACCTTGGTATACAACAAAATGATATATCAGAATTATTGTTAATAGTTAATGCAAGTAGATATGAAGAAGATTTTCAGTGGATAAAAAATAATTTAAATATGTCTGAAATTTCGATAACAAACTTTAAAAAAGACAAAGTACTTTTAGCATTACAGGGACAAAACTCATTCGATTTATTTGAAGAATGGATTGAATCTTCGATCTCACATATCCCTAACTTTGGATGCGAATATAAAATTTTTGAACATATTTCGCCTAAAGAAAAAATTTTCTTTTCAAAGACAGGCTATACGGGGGAAAATGGTCTAGAAATACTTTTATCTAAAAAAGCAGCAATTAATTTATGGGATTTCTCAATTTCCAAAAATGTTGCACCTTGTGGTTTAGGAGCTAGAGATACTCTTAGACTTGAAGCAGGCATGCATCTTTATGGTCAAGATATAAATGAAGAAACTTCTCCATATGAAGCAGGGTTAGGCTGGCTAGTACATCTAGAAAATAATCACGAATTCTTTGGAAGAAGATTTCTTGAAGAGCAGTCAAGATTAGGTATTCAAAAAAAGTTAGTTGGTCTCTCTATAGAAGGTAAAGCAATAGGAAGAAAAGGTTGCGCAGTTCTTAAAGGCGAAGAAAATATTGGTACTATCACAAGCGGCAGTTGGTCTCCAAGTAAACAACAAGCTATAGCTTTTGCATACATCAATACTTCGCACGCCCTAATAAATAATGAAGTTCAAATATTAATAAGAGGCAAAAAATTCAAAGGAGTAATAACAAAAAGAGCATTTTATAAAAAAAATTATTAACTAAATTTACCCTTAAAGAATTAAAATAAGTTATTGATAAATAAATCATACTTAGATGAGAAACAAAATTTGCAAAGAACTCAATAATACAGATATTGGTAAATTAGTTAATTTATGCGGATGGGTAGATAGAAGAAGAGATCATGGTGGTGTAATTTTTATTGATTTAAGAGACCATAGTGGATTCTTACAAATAACAATTAACCCCGATGATGGTGCAGATCTATTTAATCAGGCAGAAACTCTAAGAAATGAAACAGTAATAATGGTTAGCGGAATTATTAATGAAAGGCCCAAAGATTCCATAAATACAAATTTAAGTACTGGGGAGTTAGAGCTTAAGGTTAAAGATTTGCAAATTCTCAACGAAATTAAAAACAACTTACCTTTTCCAGTGTCTATACATGATTATGAAAATACAAAAGAGGAACTCAGATTAAAATATAGATACCTTGATTTAAGAAGGGGAAAATTACTAGAAAATTTAAAAACAAGACATAAGATTATTAAAGTTGCTAGAGAATTTCTTGATAATTTTGGATTTACAGAAGTAGAGACTCCATTACTTACAAAGTCAACTCCTGAAGGCGCTCGCGATTTTCTTGTTCCTGCACGTCTATCAACTGGAGAATTTTTTGCTTTACCTCAATCCCCACAACTATTTAAACAACTTTTAATGGTTGGGGGCTTAGATAAGTATTATCAAATCGCAAAATGTTTCCGTGATGAAGACTTAAGGGCAGATAGACAGCCAGAGTTTACTCAATTAGATATTGAGATGAGCTTTATTAGTGAAGAAGAAATAATTTCTTTTAATGAAAGTCTCATAAAAAAAATATGGAAAGAAGTGTTAAATATAAATTTTAATAATGCTTTTCCAAGAATGACGTGGCAGGCAGCAATGGATCATTACGGCACTGATAGACCAGATACTAGATATCAAATGTTATTAAAAGATTTAGGAGGAGTATTAGGTAATATTGGGTTTAATATTTTCACCAAGGCAATTAAGTCTGGAGGTTATATCAAATCCATAACAGTCAAAGGAGGCAATTCAAGTATTAGCAACGTTAGAATTAAACCAGGAGGAGACATCTTCCAAGTAGCGCAAGATGCAGGAGCTGGTGGTTTGGCCTTTATAAGGGTCAAAGGAGATGAGCTCGAGACTATTGGGGCAATTAAAAATAATTTAACTGAAGAACATATAGCTGATATTTTAAAAATCACAGAAGCAAAAGATGGAGACTTAATCCTCTTAGGAGCTGGAGATAAACAAATTGTCAATCAGTCATTAGATAGGGTTAGACAATATATCGCAAAAGACTTAAATCTCATTGATAAAAGTAAATGGAATTTCTTATGGGTAACTGACTTCCCGATGTTTGAGAAAAATGAAGATGAAAATAGATATGAAGCTTTACATCATCCTTTTTGTTCTCCAAAAAATATAAAATCCAAAGATTCTGAAAACTTGAAAAAAGAAATTGAGAGTTCTACAGCAAATTCTTATGACTTAGTTCTCAATGGATTGGAGTTAGGAGGTGGCTCTTTACGTATTCATGAAGCTAACTTACAAAGAGAAGTTCTGAAAACAGTAGGACTTACTGATAAAGATATTGATGAAAAATTTGGATTTTTAATAGAAGCCTTAGAAATGGGTGCTCCTCCTCATGGTGGAATAGCGTTTGGATTGGATCGTATTACCATGCTGATCATTGGTGCAGATTCAATCAGAGAAACCATTGCTTTTCCAAAAAATCAACAAGCAAAATGTCTTCTCACAAATGCACCTTCAAATGTCTCTGAATCACAATTAAAAGAATTAGATATTGAAATAACAATTGATGAATAAGAATATATATGGATGTTCTAAAAGTTTTTTGTTTAAATAAAATATAAGGAGGATGTGCTTAATTAAAAATATTTAATGTCAAAATTTGTATTTGTCACCGGAGGAGTTGTTTCTAGCATTGGTAAAGGAATTGTAGCTGCAAGCTTAGGAAGATTATTAAAGTCTCGAGGATATAGTGTTTCAATATTAAAACTAGATCCATATCTAAATGTTGATCCAGGAACAATGAGCCCTTTCCAACATGGAGAAGTATTTGTCACCGAAGATGGAGCTGAAACCGATCTAGATTTAGGTCATTATGAAAGATTTACTGATACTGCAATGACTAGGTTAAATAGTGTGACTACAGGATCTATCTATCAAGCAGTTATCAATAAAGAAAGAAGAGGTAGTTATGAAGGTGGAACTGTGCAAGTAATACCTCACATAACAGGAGAAATAAGAGAAAGAATTCATAGAGTAGCCTCCAACAGTAATGCAGATATTATAATTACTGAAATTGGTGGAACAGTTGGTGATATTGAATCTCTACCTTTTTTAGAGGCAATAAGAGAATTCAAAAATGATGTCAATAGGAACGATGTTGCATACATACATGTAACATTACTTCCTTTCATCAAAACCTCTGGCGAAATAAAAACTAAACCAACACAACATTCAGTGAAAGAATTAAGATCAATTGGAATTCAGCCAGATTTACTTGTATGCCGAAGTGATAAATCTATCAATCAAGCTCTTAAAAAGAAGCTTAGCGGTTTTTGCGGTGTCAGTATCAACTCTGTAATTGAAGCTTTAGACGCAGACAGTATTTATTCTGTACCTCTTTCTTTAAAAAAAGAAGGTTTATGCAAAGAAACCTTGAAGTATTTAGACCTTGAAGATAAAAAATGTGATTTGAAAAATTGGGAGCAACTTATACATAACCTAAGAAATCCTGGAGATCCAATCAAAGTTGCTTTAGTAGGTAAATACATTGAACTTGGAGATGCATATTTATCCGTTGTTGAAGCTTTAAGACATGCATGCATTGAACAAAAGGCTTTATTAGATTTACATTGGGTAAGTGCCGAAATGATAGAAAAAAATTCAGCAGAAACTTACTTAAATAAAGTTGATGCAATTGTGGTACCCGGGGGATTTGGCAATAGAGGAGTCAATGGAAAAATTTCGGCTATAAAATTTGCAAGAGAAAATAAAATTCCCTTTTTAGGTTTGTGCCTTGGTATGCAATGTGCAGTTATAGAATGGGCCAGGAATGTAGCTAATCTTCCAGATGCATCTAGTTCAGAACTAGACCCAAAAACTCCCAATCCAGTGATACATTTATTACCAGAACAGGAAGATGTAGTTGATTTAGGTGGGACAATGAGACTTGGAGTTTATCCATGTAGATTGACAAAAAATACAACTGGAAAAAACTTATATAATGAGGATGTTATCTATGAGAGACATCGACATAGATACGAATTTAATAATTACTACAAACAAAGTTTTTTAGATTCTGGATACAAAATTAGCGGTACATCACCAGATGGCAGATTAGTTGAGTTAATTGAGTTAGAAAATCATCCATACTTCTTAGCATGTCAATATCATCCTGAGTTTTTATCACGACCTGGCAAACCTCATCCTTTATTTAAAGGTTTAATAAAAGCCTCTCAAGATAAGTTAACTCAATCAAACTAATATTCTTTATTTTTTTGAATGAAAATGACAAATTTTTTACCCTTAGTCGAACAATTTCATTCATTACAAGGTGAAGGTTATCACGCTGGAAAAAGTGCTTTTTTTGTAAGATTAGCGGGATGTAAAGTTGGATGTTCTTGGTGCGATACCAAGAATTCATGGAACGAGAAAAAACACCCTTCTATATCAATTGAAAAAATAATAGATCGCATAAAAATTGCCAGAGAAAAAGGAGCATCTTTTTGCGTTATTACAGGTGGAGAACCTTTACAACATAACTTGGATAATTTTTGCAAAGCCATAAAAAAAATGACGATGGGAGAAGAACAAAAGCCAATGAAGATTCATATTGAGACAAGTGGTGTAAATGCGATATCAGGAAGCTATGACTGGATTACTTTATCTCCTAAAAGACACTCACCTCCAAAAAATTATTTTTTAAAAAACTGTAATGAAATCAAAATAATCATAAATGAAATAGAGGATATTAAATTTGCTATTCAAATAAAAAAAGAAACTTTAAAACAATATCAACTCTCTAAAAGCGAAGAAGGCTTAAAAAAAGAAGATAAAATTTTTTATTTACAGCCTGCATGGAACAATGCGAATGGTTTTTCTCTTGCTATTGATTTCGTAAAAAAAAATCCAGATTGGAAATTGAGCCTTCAAACTCACAAATACTTAAAAATTAATTGAAATCATATGACTCTTAAAAATAAATCGATAGTAGTTTTATTATCTGGAGGTTTAGATTCTTCTACAGTTACTGGTATCGCAAAAAAATCCGAAGCTAAAATTTTTGGCCTTTCATTTGACTACGGTCAACGTCATAAAAAAGAATTAAATTCTGCATCAATAATTGCAAAACACTTTGATATCGAAGAATTTAAAATCATTAAGCTTGACTTATCTTTATGGGGAGGCTCGTCATTAACTGATACTCAAAAAAATATTCCGAAAGAAGGAATACAAACTAATAAAATTCCTAATACTTATGTTCCTGGGAGAAATACTATATTTATTTCCGTTGCACTAAGTTATGCCGAAGCAATAGATGCTGATTTTATAGGATTAGGAGTTAATGCACTAGATTATTCTGGTTATCCAGATTGCAGACCTGACTACATTAAAAAATTTCAAGAATTAGCAGATTTAGCCAATAAAAGAGGAAGAGAAAATAATCCCATAAAACTTTGGACGCCACTATTAGATTTAAATAAAGAGGAAATTATTAAATTAGCTTTTGCTAATCATGTCCCTTTAGATAAAACATGGAGTTGTTATTCGGGTAGTTCAAAACCATGCGGAAAGTGTGATAGCTGCAGAATTAGAAATGCCGCTTATGAAAAATGGCTTAATAACAATAATAAAAAATGAAAATAAAAAAAATAATTCTAGAAAAATGGATAGATCCAGCACTGATTACGCGCGATCTAACAAAAAAATTCGGAGATAAAGGATTAGCTTGGCTAGACAGTGATGGCAAAGAAAATGGGGAATGGTCAATAATAGGAATTAAACCTAAAAAAATAATCCAATCAAGAGATATCAACAACTTAGACAAAACTAATAATCCATTTAATAATTTAAAAAATATTGGAGAAGGATTTTGGATCGGATGGTTAAGTTATGAAGCTGGAGTTTACATAGAACCAAAAAACCCATGGAGAAAATCTAATATGGCAACATTATGGATTGCATCATATGATCCAATTATTAAATGTAATCTAATAAAAAAAGAAATAATTATCGAAGGCACAAACTCATCTGAACTGATGAATTATAAAAACATAATCAACAATATAAAAAATATTGAAGAAGCATATATTATTAAAACAAATTTGAATTTTGATTTTTCAAAAATAAATTTGGACGAAATGGCTGAAAAATTTCAGAAAAATATTTTAAAATTGAAAAAATTAATTTCCCTAGGTGATATATTTCAAGCTAACCTAACAACTAAATGCGAAATTGAATCTTCCAAAAACTATAACCCTTTAGATATTTATTTGAAAATAAGAAGGAAATTAAGAGCTCCCTTTGGAGGAATAATAATAAATAATGATAATTATAAAGAGGCTGTATTATCTACCTCGCCAGAAAGATTTATAAAAATAGATAATAAAAATTTTGTAGAATCAAGACCTATTAAAGGAACTAGATCCAGAGATAAAGATTTAAATCAAGACGCACTTAATGCTATCGATTTAATAACGAACGAAAAAGATAGAGCCGAAAATATTATGATTGTTGACCTCATAAGAAATGATTTAAGTAAAGTTTGCGAAACAGGAAGTATTATGGTGCCAGAAATATTAAAACTTGAAAGTTTCTTAAAAGTTCATCATCTAACTTCAGTAATCAGAGGCAAATTAAAAAAAGACAAGAACTGGATTGATTTACTAAAAGCTTGTTGGCCTGGGGGCTCTATAACTGGAGCACCTAAATTAAGATCATGCCAGAGACTTTTTGAATTGGAAGAATGTGAACGCGGACCATACTGTGGCTCATTTTTGAAGCTTGACTGGAATGGAGAGTTTGACAGCAATATACTAATAAGATCATTTTTAATTAAAGACAAAAAAATCAACATATATGCTGGTTGCGGGATAGTTATTGACTCAAACCCTGAAGAGGAAACTGATGAACTAAAGTGGAAACTTTTACCGTTAATTGATTCACTAAAATGATTAAAACATTAGGCTGGTACAAGGATCAATGGTTGGATATTGATAGAATATTTATTGCTGCTAATAATAGAGGATTAAAATTTGCTGATGGTATTTTTGAAACCATTTTGATAAAAGAAAATAAACCTATTCTTTTTGATGAACATCTGAAAAGATTAGAAAAAAGTAGCAAGATTTTAAATATTAATCTCAAAATAAATAAATTAACTTTGAGACAACTTATTCACGATGGAATTAAAAAGTTATCGCTTAAAAAAGATCAATTTGCTTCAGTAAGAATAAACTATAGCCGAGGAACTAATGAAGGTCGAACACTAACAATTGATAGCACTTCAGAGACAAAAGATTTGGATAATTTTTGGCTTGAGTTCTATAGAATCAAACCAAATTTTAATCCGATAAGCGTTTGCATTAGTCAAACGGAAAAAATAAATGAATTCAGTCTTATAAGTAAATGCAAAACATTTTCATATAATCAGGCAATACAAGTTTTGACAGAAGCTAATGAAAAATCATTTGATGATTCTATCCTTTTGAATACGTCAGGTGAACTTTGTTGTGGAAGTACATTTAATCTTCTAATTAAAAGAAATAATCAATGGGTAACTCCTAGAAAAGAGAGCGGCTGTTTAGAAGGGATTATGGTTTCTGAAGCTTTAAAATTGAAAATTGTAAAAGAAGAATTAATTCCTCCAGAATTCCAATATGATGACATAATAGTTGCAATTAATAGCTTATCTTGCAGACAAATTAATCAAGTTAATGATTTAAAGCTTAAACCTAAATTCGATCCAATTTACTTTTGGGATTTATTATATAGTTGAACTTTATTAATATCTGGTAAATAGACATCAGATACTTTAGTTATATTGTTATTAACCTTAAATTCAACAATTTTTCCAATAATGATAATTGATGGAGCTAAAAATTCTTTATCTTTGATTTTATCTGGAAGAGTATCTAATTTCTCTATCAAACATTTTTGATTTTTTAAAGTAGCTTCTTGAATAACAGCGCATTTAGTACTCCTATCTAAACCACCTAGAATTAATTCTTCCACAATAAATTCGATATTTTTTATACCCATAAAAATTACTAAGCTATCTGATGATTTAGCTAAATCTCTCCAATTCACCGTTTTTTTTCCCTTATCTACTCTCTCATGTCCAGTGACAAAAGTTACGGAACTCGCAGCATCTCTATGGGTTAGTGGAATACCGAAATATGTGGGGGCAGCTATCCCAGAAGTAATACCAGGAACGATTTCAACTGAAATTCCATTTTTTTCTAAAATCGATACCTCTTCACCACCTCTAGAAAAAACGAAGGGATCTCCCCCTTTAAGCCTTACAACATTTTTGCCTTCTTTTGCTAATTTCAACATAAGATCATTAGTTTCAGCCTGTGGTACAGAACACTTCCCAGCTCTTTTGCCTACATGGAAAATTTCTGTATTTTTTCCTGCCTCTTTTGTTATTTCATCCGGGATTAAAGCATCATGAACTAATGCATCACAATTTTTTATTAGGCGTAAAGCTTTAAGAGTTAAAAGCTCAGGATCACCAGGACCTGCTCCAACTAAATAAACAATGCCGGGCACAATAATCTCCATTAACAAGTATGGTAGTAAAAGTTAATAGCAATGAAGGTAAATATTGTGAAAGAAAGTTTATTAAAACCAAATAAAAAATTTACTCTCCTTAGTGCGTTTATAACTCTTCTAAATGATCGTTTAAGTGAAAGTATACTGTTACCTATATTACCCTCTTTTGTTTTACTTTTTGACTCTAAAGCAAGTACATATGGTTTATTATCATGTACTTACCAATTAGCTCAATTTACAGCTTCTCCTTTTATAGGACTTATGAGTGATAGATATGGAAGAAGACCTGTCACTCTTTTTTGTATTACTGGGTCAGTAATAGGAATATCAATATTATCTTTTACAGTTCTTTTTAATTGGTCAAATTCAATAGCCGCTATCCCGTTATTTTTATTATTTTTAGCGAGACTTATTGACGGTTTGAGTGGGGGGACTGCAGCTACTGCAACAACAATCCTTGCAGATATTTCAAGCCCTGAAAAAAGAGCAAAAACATTTGGTCTTATTGGTGTAGCTTTTGGTTTAAGTTTTTTCTTAGGTAATATTTTTGTAGTAATTTTTGCAAGAAATACAAACAATAATTTTATTATTCCAGTTTTGATAGCCTCAATCATTCCAATAATAAATTTTCTCCTTGTATATTTTTACTTACCAGAAACCAAGCCTAATAGTGAAATAAATAAATCAAAAACTACTTTAAAAAACCCTTTAAAAGCTCTATTTACAGTTTTCAAAGAAAAAAAGATTAAGAAATTATCATTAGCTTTTTTTATTTACTTTATTGCTTTTACTGGATTGACTAATATCCTTATATTTTTCCTCCAAGAATCTTTAAACTGGACGACCAAAGCATCAAGTGGAACTCTTGTTGTAGTAGGAATCATTGCGATTATCGTTCAGGGAGGATTAATTGGGCCTCTGGTAAAGCAATTTGGCGAAATGCGATTAACACTTATAGGATCAGGCTTTATTCTTGTGGCGTGTGCTCTTTTAATAATTGCTCCAAAAGAAAATGCGACACTTAATATTTACTCAGCTGTTTCATTTTTAGCCGTTGGGGCAGGATTAATTACACCCACGTTAAGAGCACTAATATCAAAGAAATTAGACGTTAATAAACAAGGCTCAATTCTAAGTAACCTTCAGGGTCTGCAGAGTCTTGGAGGGGTTTTAGGCATTGCAATGGCCGGAAGGGTTTATGATAGTTTTGGTCCCAAATCACCTTTTATAGCTGGTTCCGTTATCTTACTTTTCATGATATACCTTATTGCAGAGGGTAAAAATAATAATTCTTTTAAAAATCAAAATTCAAAAGTATCTTAATGAAAAGCCAGGCTGATGTTTTTATTAATAGAGAATTAAGTTGGATTGAATTCAATAAAAGAGTACTTCTAACTGGTATGGAAAAGGAGTATAAAATCCTAGATAAAGTAAAATTTTGTTCAATTTTTAGTAATAATCTTGATGAGTTTTTTATGGTAAGGGTAGCTTCGTTAAAGGCTCAAGTTGAAGCAGGAATTACTAAAAAAAGTATTGACGGACTTACCCCTAAAGAGCAATTATCAAAAATCAACAAAGAAGTAAAAAAATTAACTACTCTTCAAGAAAGCTATGTAAATAATGAATTAAAAAATGAATTAAAAGAAAAAGGTGTAATTTTAAAAAAATATAAGGACCTAAACGAAAATCAAATGAATTGGTGTAATAACTTCTTTACTTCATCTATTTTCCCTTTATTAACTCCATTAGTTGTCGATCCATCACATCCATTTCCTTTTATAAGTAATTTAAGTCTAAATTTGGCAGCATTAATAAGGGATGGAGAAAATTCTAAAAATCAGTTTGTCAGAGTAAAAATACCAACAAAAAATATAAAAAGATTTATAAAAATTCCCAATGAAATTATTCAACATGGAGATGAAAGTAGATATTTTTTCATAAGTGTTGAAGATTTAATTGGGAATAATATAAATACTTTATTTAATGGAATGGAGTGTATAAATTACTCTTTTTTTAGAGTGACAAGGGACGCAGATTTAGAATTAAAAGAACTTGAAGCTGATGATCTTCTTTTAGCAGTTGAACAAAGTTTGCAAAAGAGAAGATTAGGTGGAGACGTAGTTAGATTAGAAGTTGAATGGGATATGCCAGAAAATATTCTGAAATTACTAATTGAAAGTATCTCAATACAAAAAGAATACATCTACTTTAGCAAAAGTTTTTTAGGCCTTGACGATTTAAATCAGCTTACAAAAATTAATAGAGAGGATTTAAAAGAAAATCTACTAATTGGGAAAACTCACCCAAAATTAAAAAATTTAGATTTACCTTCAAACAATAGCCAAAATTCTATTTTTAATATACTTAGAAAAAAAAATATTCTGCTTCATCATCCATACGACTTATTTAGAACTTCAGTTGAAGAGTTTATAAACAAAGCAGCTGATGATCCACTTGTAATGGCTATAAAAATTACCTTATATCGAGTTTCCAAGGATTCGCCTATCATTTCAGCTTTAATGAGAGCTGCAGAGAATGGGAAAGAAGTAATGACTCTTGTTGAACTAAAAGCAAGATTTGATGAAGACAATAATATTCAATGGGCAAAACAACTTGAACAAGCTGGAATTCATGTTGTCTATGGAATAATAGGATTTAAAACACATACAAAAATAGCTTTAATAGTAAGAAAAGAAAAAGGACGATTAAGGAATTATTTCCATATAGGTACAGGAAATTATAACTCTAATACTTCAAAGTTTTATACAGATTTAGGATTACTTTCAACTGATCCTGATATAGCATCAGATTTACTTGAGTTATTTAACTACTTATCAGGTTTTTCTAAACAAAAAAATTATCAAAAGTTATTAGTTTCACCCTCATCGATGAGAGAGAAATTTATATTTCTGATAAAAAGAGAAATTAAAAATGCAGAGGAAGGCAAAAAAGCCGAAATAATTGCAAAAATGAATTCTTTAGTAGACCCAGAAATAATTAAGCTTCTTTATTCAGCTTCAGACTCAGGTGTAAAAATTAACCTTATCATTAGAGGTATTTGTTGCTTATATCCCCAAAGAAAAAATTTAAGTGACAATATTAAAGTCATAAGCATTATTGGCCATTTTCTGGAACACTCAAGAATTTTTTGGTTTTGTAATAACGGTGATAATGAGGTTTTTATTGGGAGTGCAGATTGGATGAGAAGAAATCTTGATAGAAGAATAGAAGCTATCACTCCGATAGAGGAGTATGAATTGAAATCTAAAATATACTCGCTTTTGCAAACCTACATTAAAGATGATTACTTTTCTTGGATAATGAAGGAAGATGGTTCTTATTCGAAATATAAATTAGATTCATCGAATAATCGTTCACAAATTGACCTCATAGAAAAATAAAATTAATATTGATTTTTACAACATTTAAAAAATTACTTAATATTTTAAATTTTTTTTAATTTTTATAAAATCCAATCATATCAATGGATTTCCATAAATAAGCATGAAAAAAAAATTTTTTGTCTTTAAAATTTCAACGTAAAAGTAGTTTTTATTTCAATTTCAGTGCTAGCTTTTTAAAAAATCCATTATTTAGGAGGCCAGGGTGATGGGGATCCCTCTGGAATCTGCGAAAAGCTCTTCAGATAATAATTTTGATGAGCCAAGATTACCAAACACTGCGGGAAAGTCTCGCAAATCGAAATCCAGTCTTACGGCAAAACAAAGCCAAAAAAAATCTGGCAGACTCGCTTCAGATTCTATTGGCCATTACTTAAGTAGCATTGGTAGAGTACCTCTTTTGACTCCCGCTGAGGAAATAGAGTTAGCTCATCATGTTCAAAACATGAAAAAATTGCTACAAATTCCTGAAACTGATAGAACGCAACGAAATCTTTATCAAATTAAAATTGGCAAAAGAGCCAGGGATAGAATGATGGCAGCTAATCTTAGGCTTGTTGTCTCCGTTGCAAAAAAATACCAAAACCAAGGGCTTGAATTATTAGACCTTGTCCAGGAAGGAGCTATTGGCCTTGAAAGGGCTGTAGATAAATTTGATCCTGCTATGGGATATAAATTTTCAACTTATGCTTACTGGTGGATTAGGCAAGGAATGACAAGGGCTATTGATAACAGTGCAAGAACAATCCGTTTACCTATTCATATAAGTGAAAAACTATCCAAAATGAGAAGAATCTCTAGAGAATTATCACATAAATTTGGGAGACAACCTACCAGATTGGAAATGGCAACTGAAATGGGAATTGATCAAAAAGATTTAGAAGATTTAATTTCTCAAAGTGCTCCTTGCGCGTCCCTAGATGCTCACGCAAGAGGCGAAGAAGATAGAAGTACTCTTGGTGAACTCATACCTGATCCAAACTGTGAAGAGCCTATGGAAGGTATGGATAGAACTATACAAAAAGAGCATTTAGGAACTTGGCTTTCTCAATTAAATGAAAGAGAACAAAAAATAATGAAGCTCAGATTTGGCCTAGATGGTGAAGAGCCATTAACACTTGCAGAAATAGGAAGACAAATTAATGTTTCACGAGAAAGAGTAAGGCAACTAGAAGCTAAAGCAATATTAAAACTTAGAGTAATGACAACTCATCAAAAAGCAGCTTAATCAAATTGATAAAATTTATTGTAGTTTTATTATATTTATTTTCAATTTTTTTAATATCAATAGTTTTTAAAAAATATAATGAAGATGGCAATGAAATTGTCAGAAAAATAATACATATTGGAATCGGACCTTTAATACCAATTGCTCAATTTTTAAAAATTAATCAAAACTCTGCTCTAATTTTTACAGGAATTGTTTCATTAATGGTTTTCATCAATTACACCTATAAATTATTTCCAACAATTGAGGATGTTGAGAGAAAGAGTTATGGAACATTATTTTATTGTCTAAGTTTATTTATTTTGATTTATCTTTTCTGGGATGAAGATCCATATGCATTAATTAGTGGATTTTTCATAATGACTTTTGGAGATGGATTAGCTGGGTTAATAGGAAAAAGCCTTAATTCAAAGAGTTGGATTTTTTTTAAGCAAAAAAAATCTTTATATGGAACTATGACAATGTTTTTAACAAGTTTGATAGTAGTTTACTCAGTAGGATACGCCCAGCAAAATAGTTTAAATTTAAATTATTTTACAATAGCTTTTTTTGCGACTTTGCTCGAACAATTTAGTGTTTTAGGAATAGATAATTTCATTGTTCCAATTTGTTCAGCATTATTTTTTAATTTTTTTATAACTAGCTAAGTGAATTGTATAAAATAGCGAGTAATTCTTTTGTTGTTTCTATATCTATACATGCATCTGTAATGCTTCTGCCAAACTGGAGATCTTCTTTTTTTAAAAGTTTTTGATTTCCCTCCTTCAAATGACTTTCAAGCATAACTCCTAAAATATTTTTTTCACCATTACATATTTGAGAAGCTATATTTTTTAGCACTTCCGACTGTTTTCGAAAGTCTTTATTAGAATTACCATGACTACAATCAATCATCACTTTATGAGGAAGATTACATTGCCTCAATTCAGCTGAAATTCTTTTAACATGATCATTTTCGAAATTTGGACCTTTTGAACCGCCCCTTAAAACTATATGTCCATCTGGATTTCCTGTAGTATTTACTATGGAAGCCATCCCATTTTCATTTACACCCAAGAAATGATGGGATTTTGAAGCCGACTCCATTGCATTAATTGCAGTAGCAAAAGAACCATCCGTTCCATTTTTAAAGCCTATAGGCATTGATAATCCTGATGCCATTTCCCTATGAGTTTGACTTTCTGTCGTCCGCGCACCTATAGCAGTCCAACTTATTAAATCGGCAATGTATTGAGGAACAATTGGATCTAGTAATTCTGTAGCAGAAGGTATGCCACGAGTTGCTAAATATGAAAGCAAACTTCTTGCCCTTCTTAAACCAGTATTAATATCATAAGAATGATCTAGATGAGGATCATTTATCATTCCCTTCCAACCAATAGTTGTTCTTGGTTTTTCAAAATATACTCTCATGATTATTTCTAATTTATCTTTATAAATTGCTCGAAAATTTTGAATATATTTTGAATATTCCTTTGCTGCCTCAAGATCATGAATTGAACATGGACCCACAATGACTAAAAGCTTCTGATCATTATGATGCAAAATATTTTGTATCGAACTTCTTGTTTTAGATACTGTATTAGCAGAGGCGTGATCTAAAGGTATATCATTATGTAATCTGCTTGGAGGTATTAATGGACGTGTTTCAACAACATGTAAATCAGATGTCTTTTCTAAAGCTGAATTATTTGATGATGTCGTCATTGATTAATTAAGATGTTTGAATATTTAAAAAAGCATTTATGAATACTCTCCTTTTCAATATTAAAAATAACAATAGATTAGGCATTAAACCTTACTAATGAAGAATTTGGAAACATTGCTAAAAGATTATGAAGCTCACGTAGCTGAAAGAGATGCCAAAGGTATACCTCCTTTACCTCTAAATGCTGAGCAAACAAATTGTATTACAAAATTATTGGAACAAGATAGCACTTACGATTCATCTTATTTACTTGATTTATTAATAAATAGAGTACCACCAGGAGTTGATGAGGCTGCTTATGTAAAAGCAAGCTGGCTTACAGCTATTGTTAATTCCGAAAAATATTGCAAATCAATTAATCCCGAAAAAGCAATTGAAATACTAGGAACAATGATAGGCGGATACAATGTAAATTCTTTGGTTGAAATACTTAAAGGAGACAATAGTTTATTTGCAAAAAAAGCGGCAGAAGTTTTAAAAAATATTATTCTTGTTTACGACTCCGCTAATGAAATTTTTGAATTATCTCAAAATAATATGTATGCAAAAGAGGTTGTAAATAGTTGGGCAAATGCAGAATGGTTCAAAAATAAAAAAGTTCTGGAGAAAGAGATTACTTGTTTAGTATTTAAAGTTGACGGAGAGACAAACACAGACGACTTATCTCCAGCTGTACATGCAACAACACGCCCTGATATTCCGATGCATGCATTAGCTATGTTGGAATTTAAAAAACCTGATGGCCTCAAGATTCTTGATAATTTAAAAAAACAAAATTTACCGATAGCTTATGTTGGAGATGTTGTTGGAACAGGGAGTTCTAGAAAATCTGCTATTAATTCACTCATTTGGCATATAGGAGAAGATATCACTTTTGTTCCAAACAAAAAAACAGGTGGAATAATAATTGGTAGCAAAATAGCCCCAATTTTCTTTAATACTGCTCAAGATTCAGGAGCTTTACCTATAGAAGCTGACGTATCTAATATGAAAACAGGAGATGTTATTAAAATATATCCTTATAAAGGCATTATTAAAAAAATTGAAAAAAATTCAAATACTGAAGAATTTATAAGCAAATTCGACTTATATCCATCAACTCTTACTGATGAAATTCAAGCTGGCGGAAGAATTAATCTTATGATTGGAAGATCTCTTACAGACAAAATTAGAACCAAATTAGATTATCAACCAAGTGAAATATTTATCAGACCACAAAATCCAACCGAAAGTAGTGCCGGCTTTACTCAAGCTCAAAAAATAGTAGGAAAAGCATGCGGTTTAGATGGAGTTAGGCCAGGAATGACCTGTGAGCCAATTATGACCACAGTTGGCAGTCAAGATACTACTGGGCCAATGACTAGGGATGAACTAAAAGAACTTGCTTGTTTAGGATTTACAGCAGATTTAGTGATGCAAAGTTTTTGTCATACAGCTGCATATCCTAAACCAGTAGATTTAATTACCCATAAAGAATTGCCTGATTTTATATCTCAAAGAGGTGGGGTAGCTCTTAAACCTGGAGACGGCATAATTCATAGCTGGCTTAACAGAATGCTTCTCCCTGATACTGTTGGCACAGGTGGAGATAGTCATACAAGATTTCCTCTTGGAATTTCATTTCCTGGAGGCTCGGGCATTGTTGCCTTTGCCGCTGCAATAGGATCAATGCCATTAAATATGCCGGAATCTGTGCTGATTAAATTTAAGGGAGAATTATTACCAGGAATTACTCTTAGAGATTTGGTAAATGCAATTCCTCTCTTCGCAATTAAAAAGGGACTCTTAACTGTTGAGAAAGAAAATAAGAGAAATATATTCAACGGGAAAATTATGGAGATTGAGGGATTACCAAACCTAAAACTTGAACAAGCTTTTGAACTTACTGATGCTACTGCAGAACGCTCATGCGCTGGTAGCACAATACTTTTATCCCAAGAAACTGTTCAAGAATACTTAAAAAGCAATATTTGCCTGTTAGAAAAAATGATAGAGAGCAATTATGAAGATTCAAAATCGATTTCAAGGAGAATAAATGATATGAAAAATTGGTTGAAAAAACCATCATTAATTCAACCAGATTCAAACGCTCAGTATGAAGAAATCATTGAAATTGATTTAGCAAAAGTAACACAACCTATAGTTGCTTGCCCTAATGATCCAGATAATGTAAAAGAAATCATGGATGTTGCAAATACAAATATTGACGAGGTTTTTATAGGTTCTTGCATGACAAATATTGGTCATTACAGGGCAGCAGCGAAAGTTCTTGAAGGAGTACAAAATTTGAAAGCTAAATTATGGATTTGTCCGCCAACAAAAATGGATGAAGAAACTCTAAAAGCTGAAGGTTATTATAAAATATTCGAAGATTGTGGTGCAAGACTAGAATTGCCAGGGTGTTCTTTATGTATGGGAAATCAAGCTAGAGTAGATGAAGGTTCTGTAGTATTTTCTACAAGTACAAGAAATTTTGACAATAGACTTGGCAAGAATGCACAAGTATTTTTAGGGAGTGCAGAATTAGCCGCAGTTTGCGCACTGCTTGGAAAAATACCTGAAATAGAAGAATATCAGGATATTACTAAAAATAAAATTAATCCATATTCAGAGGAACTTTATCGTTATCTTCAATTTGATGAAATAAACGATTTCAGCTTGTCAAAGTAATCATGGACTATGCCAAACCTTATAAAAGATAATATTCAAAAAACAAGTAATAATTCTTCTCGTACCATCAAAAAATTATTAAAACAAAGATCTCTAGTTGTTGTATTTTCGCTCTTATTGACAGGTTTAGGGGCCTCAATTACAAGCATATTTTTTAAAACTGGAATTTACTTTATTAATAATTGGAGATTGGCATTATTAGATCAATTCCCGTCTATTGCGGTCTTACCTATTTTTGGAGCTCTTGGAGGAGCAATTGCAGGATATTTGATCAAAAATATAGCACCCGCTGCAAAAGGTTCAGGTGTGAGTCAAATCATGGGGTTCTTAAGGCATAAAAAAGTTCCAATGAATATAAAAGTAGGATTAGTAAAACTCATATCAGGAATTATTGCTATTGGTAGTGGATTTCCTTTGGGTCCGGAAGGTCCATCAGTTCAAATGGGAGGATCTGTAGCATGGCAAATGGCCAAGTGGCTCAAAGCTCCTACAGCTTTCAGAAGAGTAATAGTAGCAGCAGGTGGTGGTGCTGGCATAGCTGCCGTATTTAGTGCCCCATTAGGAGGATTTGTCTATGCAATAGAAGAGTTATTAAACTCTGCTAGACCAGTAATTTTGCTACTAGTAGTAATCACAACTTTTATTGCAGATTCATCTGCTGATATTATCCAAGCCTTGGGTTTAGATCCTAAAGCAGGAGGCTTTGATTTTAACCTCGGATTTTTAATCCAAAAAGAATATGACCCATCAGTTTTTTTCTTACCTATAGATTTTATTTACTTAGTTTTACTAGGAATAATTATTGGAATGTTTGCAGAATTATACAGCAGATTTGTTTTGTTAATGCAAAATCTTGGGAAAAAGTGGTATAAAAATAAATTTGTTTTAAAAATGAGTGTCTGTGGACTTATTTTGGGAAGTATCTACTCTTGTTTACCCAGTACATTTCATAATTTAGATGAATTACAGAAAATAATAGCTGAACAAAATACAAGTATTGGAATTGCTTTTTTAGCAGTTTTAGTATTATTTATCACAACAGGTTTAGCTGCAGCATCTGGAGCTCCTGGGGGTTTGTTCTATCCAATGCTCACTCTAGGAGGGTCAATCGGTCTAATAATGGGGAGCTGGGTGGAAGTTGCGACAGGACATGCACCAAGTACATATATTTTCGCCGGAATGGGAGCTTTCGTAGCAGGATGTTCGCGAACACCAATAACAGCTATGTTTTTAGCTTTTGCCTTAACAAAAAATTTACTAATAATGAAACCTGTGCTAATAAGCTGCGTAGCCAGTTTCTTAATAGCAAGAGCTTTTCATGAAGAATCAATTTATGAAAGACAAATACAAATAGAATTAGAAGACTAAAAAAATTTTTTCAATCAAAAACAGCAGTTTTGCTGTTATAGACAAATACTTGATGATTTAAATGTAATCTAACCGCTCTTGCTAGAGCTATTCTTTCAATATCTCTTCCTTTTCTAATCAAATCATCAATTTCGTCCCTATGACTTACATTAACTGTGCATTGCTCTATTATAGGCCCTTCATCGAGATCTTCAGTAACATAGTGAGCTGTAGCACCGATTAATTTAACCCCTCTCTTCCATGCTCGATGATATGGTTGCGCTCCTTTAAATGCTGGTAAGAAGGAATGATGAATATTTATTATTGAGGAAAACTTTTTTAAAAAAGAGTCACTCAAAATTTGCATATATTTGGCTAATACAACAAGATCAATTTCATATTCTTTTAATAAATTTAAAAATTGATCTTCAACATCAGATTTATCAGTATTAAAAGTATTAATATGGACAAATTTTGCATTAAAATCATTTGCAATATTTTCAAGATCAGAATGATTTGAAATTATTAATGGCACTTTCATGTTCAGTTCACCATTTCTTACTCGCCAAAGCAAATCAATCAAACAATGATTTTGTTTACTTACGAAAATAGCAACATTTGGAATTTCATCAGAATAATTGACATTAAATTTTCCATTTAATTCGGCTGCAATTTTTTCAAATTCTTTATAAATCTCTTCTCTGTTAAAAGATGCTTTTTTACTATTCCATTCAATTCGACTGAGAAACAAACCGGCATCTTGATCTGTATGATGATCAGAATGCTTTATGTTACCACCGTAATTTGAAATCCAACTTGTAAGTAAACTTACTAGACCAGGACGATCGGGACAAACAATTTTGAATATAATTGAAGGATGTTCCAAAAAATTTTTTACTATTTAATCAAATAGAGAAGTATATCTAATATATCAATGAAAAGCTTAAAAGAAAATTTTCAAAAAACACACATAGTTATTATTGGGTCAGGAATTATAGGAAAATTTAACGCGTTAGAATTATCAGAATTAGGTTTTAGGATAACAATAATAGATCCAGATCAACATAAAAACAGTAGCAATGCAGCGTTAGGCATACTAATGGGCAATATGTATCAAAAAAAGAGAGGAAGAAGTTGGGATCTAAGGAGACAAAGCATTGAATTATGGCCGAAATGGATTTCATTCTTGCAGAAATTTAATTATGAATTAAATATTGAAAAGCCATTAATACAACTAACTACGAATAAAGAAAAGTTTAAAAAATTAGAGAAATTTATTTATGAAAATAATGATCTTAACCTACGCATTTTAGGGAGAGAATCGATAATTATTAAGAATATAAATAATGCCTTCCAAACAAACAATATACAAGGAATCATTTCCTTTAAAGATGGGAGAATAAATGCTTTTTCTTTACTGAAGACATTAGACATATGTTTAAAAAATAAAAAAATTGTTTTATTAGAAGAGCAAATAACAAAAATTAGAAGAGCAAAAAATCAATGGATTTCTACAACAAAAAACAATGAAGAAATCAAATCTGACATAGTTATTTTGTGTAATTCTCTAAAAGCAGTTGATTTAATATATGGCCTAACTCATAACATCAAATTAAAACCTGTTCTAGGTCAAGCCATAGAAGTTGATATAAATGATGCAGAAGTTGATTTATTATCACTGCCAAAACAATTCAATATAAATGGTAAAAATATAATTCCAAAATCAAAAAATAAGCTCATTATTGGTTCAACTGACGAATATAGTAATAAACCAGAGGAAAATATATTCGGAAAACTCACAAATTTTCTTGATAAACAACCAAATTGGCTTACCAAGGGTAAAATTTCTAAAAAATGGTATGGAATAAGGTCAAGACCTGATGGAGAACCATCACCAATAATGAAAAATTTAGAAGATGGTCTAATTATATGTACAGGTTTTTATAAAAATGGAATTTTACTTGCTCCAGCTTGCTCTAAATGGGTTGCCAATGAAATTAAAAATTACCTTTCCTAATCTTTAGTTTCAGTAAAGTCAGCATCAATTACATCATCTCCACCTTTATCATTTGAGTCATTCTGATCAGCACTATCTGCTGAGCCAGGTGTTGGAGGCTGATTACCGGGTTGTTGATAAACAGATGAACCAACAGCATAGAGTTCTTGCTGAAGCTCTTCAAGAAGTTTTTTCATTGATTCATAATCTTCCTTTGATGTTGCTTCTTTTAAGGCATTACTTTTTTCTTCAACCTTAGACTTTGCTGCAGTATCAATTTTATCTCCCAATTCAGCAAGTTGCTTTTCTGTCTGATATACAAGTGTTTCAGCTTGATTTTTTAAATCAATTTTCTCTCTTTTTTCTTTATCGGCAGATGCGTTTGTTTCTGCATCTTTTACCATTTTGTCTACCTCATTATCCGATAAAGTAGAAGCACCAGTTATAGAGATACTTTGCTCTTTACCGCTTCCCTTATCTTTAGCGGTGACGCTAAGAATTCCATTTGCATCAATATCAAATGTAACTTCAATTTGGGGAACACCCCTTGGAGCTGAGGGTATACCATCCAATCTAAAAGTTCCTAAACTTTTATTATCAGATGCCATTTCTCTTTCACCTTGTAACACATGTATTTCTACATTTGTTTGTCCGTCTACAGCAGTTGAATATGTCTCAGATTTCTTAGTCGGAACTGTAGTATTTCGATTGATCATTTTTGTCATAACTCCCCCTAAAGTCTCTACACCCAAGGAAAGTGGAGTAACATCAAGCAACAATATATCTTTAACTTCACCTGCTAAAACTCCCCCTTGAATAGCTGCTCCAACAGCAACAACCTCATCAGGGTTAACAGTTTGATTTGGCTCTTTGCCTATTATCTTTTTAACTAAATCTAAAACAGCAGGAATCCTAGATGAGCCACCAACCATTACAACTTCATCAATTTCACTAGTAGAAATTTTTGCATCACTTATAGCTCTTTCTACTGGCGTCTTACACCTGTCGATTAATGAGGCTGCTAATTCTTCAAACTTTGCTCGAGTTAAATTAAGATCTAAATGTTTTGGCCCTTCAGGAGTCGCTGTAATAAAAGGTAAATTGATTTCACTTTGCGTGGCATTTGAAAGCTCAATTTTTGCCTTTTCTGCCGCCTCAGTGAGTCTTTGTAAAGCTTGCTTATCTTGCCTTAGATCAATCCCCTCATTTGATTTAAAAGAACTGGCTAAATGATCAACTATACATCTATCAAAATCATCACCACCAAGATGGGTGTCTCCTGATGTAGATAAAACTTCAGTTACTCCATCACCAGCTTCAATAACTGAGACATCAAAAGTTCCTCCACCTAAATCAAAAACAAGTATTTTTTCATTTTCTTTATCCAAACCATATGCTAGTGCTGCAGCAGTTGGCTCATTGACAATTCTGAGGACTTCTAAGCCTGCAATTTTTCCTGCGTCTTTTGTAGCCTGTCTTTGAGAATCATTAAAATAAGCTGGAACTGTTATTACAGCTTGAGTGACTTTTTCACCAAGATATTTTCCTGCATCATCAGCTAACTTTCTTAAAACTTGTGAACTTACTTCTTCAGGAGAAAACTGCTTATCTAAGATAGGGCACTTTAATTTGACACTAGAACCAGATTTTTCAACGGAATAACTAACCTCTTTAGATTCTTCATTAACTTCTTCAACTCTTCTGCCAACAAAACGCTTAGCAGAATAAAAGGTATTTTCAGGATTCATAACAGCTTGCCTTTTAGCAATTTGTCCAACAAGCTGATCTTGATTTTTAGTATATGCAACAACTGATGGAGTAGTTCTGAAACCCTCCGCATTTGCTATTACAGTAGGCTTACCACCTTCCATCACAGCGACACAACTGTTAGTTGTTCCTAAATCGATTCCTACAACCTTCCCCATGGGTAAATTCTTTTATTTTATCCTCTCCATAATCGGTCATCGTCGTCATTATTGTTACTCAAAGACGGGGTGTGGTTCCCGAACAGACAATTATTTTTTACGAAAAAAATTTTAAACATGATTTCAAGTAATACATCTTTTATTGCATTAATCGGCAACCCAGTAAATCATTCCTTATCACCGATTATGCAAAATGCTGCCCTTCAATATCTAGGCATAGATTTAATTTATATTGCTATACCTTGCAAAGATGAAGATCTAGAACTAGTTCTGAATTCTTTGAAAAAAATTAATTGCAAAGGTTTAAATATTACAATTCCACATAAAGAAAAAGTATTTAACCTATGTAGTGAAATTTCCCCTATTGCGCGCAAACTGAAAGCAATTAATACCCTTAGATTAAATTCTGAAAAAGAATGGAGCGCAACTAATACAGATGTAGAAGGATTTATTTATCCATTAAAAAAATTAAACTTAACAGAAAAACAATCGATTGTTCTTGGCTCCGGTGGTGCAGCACGATCTGTTATTCAAGGCTTAATAAATTTAAATCTCTCAAAAATTTCTGTAGTATCACGTAACAAATCATCACTAGATAAATTAATAAAAAATTTTGAAAATCAGACTGATCTTCAGGTTTTGTTAAATAATGATAATCAAGCTCAAAATTTAATTGAAGAAGCAGATTTAGTAGTAAATACAACACCAGTAGGAATGAAAACAGGCAACCTTGAAATGAATGTATTGCCATATGGGGAATCTTTTTGGAGATCTCTTAAATCAAAAACAATTGTTTATGATTTAATCTACAATCCTGCTCCAACTCACTTGTTGAAATTTAGCGCCAATAGAGGATGCAAGACTATCGATGGTTTGCAAATGCTTGTTGCCCAGGGATTGAAATCATTATCTTTTTGGACAAATGGCTTAGAAGTACCTTTTCATATTATGAATGACGCACTCAAAAATTATCTTTAAAATAAATGATGCTAATTTTTAAGGAAATGCACTTCATGATGTATCGTTAAAGATGAACAGACGCTCATTACGTTAATTTATGAGCCAAAGTCCTTGTCTGAAAACTATGAACGATCAACAATCTTATTACGAAACCATGTACATCCTCCGCCCAGATATTGCGGAAGATGAAGTAACTAACCACATAGATAAATACAATAAGCTTTTAGAAGAATTTGGAGGTACTATTCTCGATAGTCAAATGAGAGGTAAAAGAAGATTAGCCTATCAAATAGCAAAACATAGAGAAGGTATTTACGTCCAACTAAGTCATCAGGGTGATGGACAACATATTTTCAAAATTGAAAAAGCAATGAGACTTAGTGAAGATGTTATAAGATATATGACCGTTAAACAAGAAGGGCCATTGCCAACACGAAGACCCTCTACTAAGAGTGCAAATCAACCAGATGATAAAAAAAATACAGAAAATAAAGCTGAATCTAAGGAAAAACAACCAGCAATAAGCGGAGATACTTCAACTTCGGGAAAAGATGATACTGAAACCACAGAAAAAGCAGAATCTTAAAGATTATTCTTTCGTTTTCAAGTTTAACTCAGCCCATATCTTATTAGACATGCCCCACATATAAATAAAACCCTTTGCTAAGGAATGCTCAAAAACATCGTCTTTGCTATAAGTTGCCAAATCTTCCCTATAAAGTGAATTATTTTCCGACATTCTACCAATTATTCTTGCATTCCCCTTATGAAGTCTGATCTTTACTCTGCCATTAACTGAAGTTTGAGTCGATGAAATAAATGCATCTAAACTATCTTTAAGAGGTCCAAACCAAAAACCTTGATAGACTAATTGACCCCACTTTTTTTCCACTATTCCTTTAAAGTCCACGACTTCTGGATTTAATGTAATGCTCTCTAATTCTTTATGAGCTTTGATTAAAAGCAAGAGGCCAGGTGTTTCGTAAATCTCTCTACTTTTGATTCCTACTACTCGATCTTCAATCATATCTATTCTTCCAAAACCATGCGCACCTGAAAGATCATTTGCTTTTTGAATAATTTCTACTGGAGTTAAAAATTCATCATTAATTCCAACTGGAAAACCATTTTTAAAGATAACTTCTATATCTTGGGGGAAATCAGGAGTATTATCAATTGATGATGTCATCGCAAATATATCTTCAGGCGCTTCTTGCATTGGGTCTTCTAAAATCCCCGCTTCAATACTCCTGCCAAGTAAGTTAACATCTATTGAATATGGTGATTTTTTCGATACTGGTGCAGGAATACCAAATTTTTCTCCATAAACTATCGCCTCTTCCCTACTCATATTCCACTCCCTCGCAGGAGTAATTATTTTCAAATCAGGGCCTAAAGCATTAATTGCTAAATCAAATCGAACTTGATCATTACCTTTACCAGTGCATCCATGAGCTACTGCATCAGCATTAATCTCCCGTGCAATATTTACAAGATTTTCAGCAATTAATGGTCTTGCAAGAGCTGTAGATAAAGGATATTTATCTAAATATAATGCGTTTGCTCTAATAGCTGGAAAAGCATATCTCTCAACAAAACTATTAACTAAATTACCAATGATTGATTGTGATGCGCCAGAATTTAAAGCTTTTTGCTTAATAAGTTCTAAATCCTCACCTTGTCCAAGATCTGCCACAAAAGTAACCACTTCTGAAATTCCATATTCATTTTTTAGATATGGAATGCAAACACTTGTATCTACCCCGCCAGAATAAGCTAGTACAACTTTTTTTACCTGCTGCATCTAAATTTGCTCCATAAATTTAAATTTTGACGTAATCAAGAATTTGAAAACTTTTTTAAAACTAATATTATTGTAACTAAAAGAGCTGGACCAAAAACTAATAACAAAAGAAGAAAATTATTTATTATTAAAACATTAGGATTCAAATATCCAATAAGTTTAAATAATCCAGACAACAACAATGAAATTAGCCAGATAAAAAAATATTTTAAATTTGGTTTATCAAACAAAGTTTTTCGGGTGCATCATTATGTATTATCTTATATATAGAATGAAAACATTAATGAACTCAAATAAACTAAAACTTAGATTAGACAATATTGCTGAAGTCAACCCTGCTTTGACTTGCTACCACAGAGACGATCCAGCTCCTGTTTTGCCATTAAGAGATGAACCTGATCTACTATCTTGGCTTGAAAATACAGGAAGACTTGTTACAGAAAAAGAAGGAGATTCACAAGAAATTAGTACTATAGAAGAAGAAGAACTTTCTGCGCTAATGGGAGAAAAAGAAGATTATAAGACCGAAGATGAGCCTTCCGTAGAAGATGATTGGGAAGATTAAAAAGTTTGAGTTTAAATCGTTACTAATATTAAATACTTTTGCTTTAATAATTACCTCTTATTTATTCAATAATTTTCTTTTTATAGGATTTTTCACGTTATTTTTTTTTATTTCTTTTTTCACAACAAAAAATGGTCTCAAGATAATCAAAAAATTAAATTTACTTCAAAATATAAGGACTGAAGGTCCCAATAGTCACGTTAAAAAAAATAATACCCCAACAATGGGTGGGATTTTTATGATAATCCCATTTTTAATTTTTCTCTTGATAATAACTATATACTATGGTTCTATAAAATTTTTTCTTTTATTACTAACTATTTTTGGATTCTTCATTATAGGATTTTTAGATGATTATTTAAGTATTAAAAACAAAGAAAACACAGGTTTAAAAACAAAAGAAAAATTTACTCTACAAAGTATCATCTCTATAGTTTTTATATTTTTAGCCTATGAAAAAAATTTAATAAATCCAATAATTACAGTATCTGACTCTTGGGGAATAAATATGAATATTTTCATATTGCCAATTTCTTTTTTAGTACTAGTTGGCATAAGTAATTCAGTAAATTTGACTGATGGACTTGATGGATTAGCCGCTGGATGTAGTGGAATAGTCTTTTATGGATTAGGAACAGAAATATTAATAAAAGAACAGCAAGAACTGTTTATTTTCAGTATCCTATGTTATGCAATGTGCGGCATATGCTTAGGATTTCTCAAATTCAATAGTTATCCTGCAAAAATATTTATGGGTGACACAGGATCTCTCAGTATTGGCGCAATTCTAGGTTCTATAGCGTTATTAACCGATAGCGTTTTTACCTTATCTATTATCTCAGGTATATTTATCATTGAATCATTATCGGTAATAATTCAAGTAAGTTTTTTCAAAATAACAAAAAAATTTTTTCATAATGGTAAACGTATATTTTTAATGGCTCCATTGCACCACCATTTTGAACTTCAAGGAGTTAAGGAACAAAAAATAGTTGAAAATTTTTGGAAAATCAACATTTTACTTGTAATTTTAGGTATAGTTTTAAAAATTAATCTTTAAAAAATTTGTTATGAGTTTTTTTACATGGAAAGACAATGGATTAACAAGTGACTGCTCAAGTCTTGATGCAATGGCATCAAGATTTGAAGAAACTGCTAACTTAATGAAAAAACTATCAAAAAAAGGTTTCAAACTAAAAAAAACTCATAACAATCAACTAATTCTTCATCCTGATCCTAAAGTATTTGATCAATGGGGTTTTATAAGTGAAGAACTTCCTTTTAAACAACTCTGTTTAATATCAGATGAAGAATAACCATTTGACTTTGATAACTCTTTTATGAGTATTGATAAATAATTGCGTACATGAGTGTTCCAACTAAAGTGCCTATTGACACCCTCAATTCCATTTCTACTCCATAATTTCCACTGATTATTATTAGAAATTCCTTGCTCAAGAATAACTTTCAACTTATTAATATCAGTAACATCTACTAAAAGTCCATTTTCACATTTTGAACGAATTTCTTTTGGTCCTCCATCATTTGTAGAAATTATTGGCAATCCACATGAAGAAGCTTCAAGAAGAGTTAAACCAAAAGGCTCTGTTAAAGCTGGATTTACAAATACACCCCCTCTGCTAGCAGCCCACCTATACAAAGCAGGAATTTGATTTGGAAGATGCTTTTTTGGATAAGCTACCTTTCCATACAAATTATATTTATCAATCGTTTCAAAAATATTATGGAATACATCTTTTTGTTGAGGGTCAAGTTTTGAAGTACTATCTCTACAGCCCAAAATCAATATTAAATTAGTTTTTCTTTTTAATTTTTCAGATCTTCCGTATGCCTCAATCAAAGAAGGAATATTTTTTCTTCGTACAGCTCTAGAAATAGTCAATAATGGGGGTTTTGTAGAATCCTTTAAAAAAGGTTTCATCATATTATCTATATCAGCTGTTTCTGTTGTTGAGTAAATATGGTGAAACTTATTATGATCAACACCTGGAGGAATCACTCTGGCTTTATCAGGTGAAAAAGAAGAATATTGGCAATATTGGTAAACTGACTCTTGTTTAGTACTTGTAACAACAATATCTGCAGACTTTAACGCTTTTTCTTCGGCTTCAATTCTTTTACTAATGGAATAAAACTTTTCTATTTGATTCATTTTTAGCCCTGTATCAAGCAATTTCCTCTTTTTTTCTCTTCCTAAAGAATGTCCAGTAAAAATAAGTGGAACATTTAAAGATTTACTTAGTTTAACTCCTACATATCCAGCATCTGCATAATGTGCATGAATAAAATTAGGCTTTTTATTTTTTTTATAGTAAGAGATAAGGACCTCAGTTAAATGATCTAAATAAGGCCAAAGCAATTCTTTTCTTAAGTATTTATTTGGTCCAAATTTAAATCTTAAAATTTTAACTCCGGGTTCTACAAATTCTTCTTCTTGAGAATATTCACTATCGACTTTAGCGTCATTGATTAAACGAGTTACTAAATCTACTTGGTCAACTTCTGAAGTGTTAGCCAAACTCTTAACTAACTCTAAAACGTATTGTGTTTGCCCTCCTGTATCTGCATCCTTGCCTAATTCAAGATTTTTTGAGCGTATAAGACCATGTAAATGTAAATGTAAAAATTTCAACCTCATTCAGCAAATCCTCAGATCAAACGCCTTTAATACAAATAAGCTGAATTTCCAAAGGAAATATTAAGAAAGAATTATGATTTAAAGTTTATTAATCAAAAAAATTTTAAAAAAAGCTTATGCAGACTGATATTGTACCCCTCTAAATAAAGCTTTCATTTTGCTTAGAAAATTTAAAATACAAAGAAATACAACAAAGATTTTTTATTTAAGAACTTTTTTAAGATATTTTGCTGTGTGGCTTGTGGGATGTTCAGCTACATCTTCAGGAATACCTTCTACAATAATTTCGCCACCTTTATCTCCTCCATCAGGTCCTAAATCAATAATCCAATCAGAACATCTAATAACATCAAGATTATGTTCAATTACAATTACAGAATTTCCTTTATCTACCAAACGTTGTATTACATCCATTAATTTATGAACATCATAAAAACTTAGACCTGTAGTTGGTTCATCAATCAAATATAAAGTTTTTCCGGTAGCCCTTTTAGATAATTCTGTAGCTAATTTAACTCTTTGAGCCTCTCCGCCAGATAATGTAGGGGCAGGTTGACCTAACTTGACATATCCTAAACCAACATCAACTAATGTAGATAATCTATCCGCAGCTTGAGGTATAGCAGAAAAAGTTTCTGCAGCTTGTTCAACAGTCATCTCTAAAACGTCGGATATATTAAAACCTTTGTATTTAACTTGAAGAGTTTCCCTATTGAAACGAGCTCCTTTACATACTTCACATTGAACGTACACATCAGGTAAAAAATTCATTTCAATAACATTGACTCCCTGACCTTTACAAGCTTCGCATCTTCCTCCCTTCACGTTAAAGCTAAATTGACCAGCCTGATAACCTCTTGCTTTTGCTTCTACTGTGGCAGTAAATATCTGCCTTATAGGGTCAAAAGCACCGGTATATGTAGCAGGATTTGATCTTGGAGTTCTTCCTATTGGAGATTGATCAATAACGATAACTTTATCGATTGCCTTTATACCTTTTAACTCTTTTACGCCTTGAGGAAAAGGGACTTTTAATCCTAGAGAATGACACAATGCAGGATGGAGTAATTCATTTATCAAAGTGCTCTTCCCACTTCCACTCACGCCAGTTACAGAAACTAATCTTCCTAAAGGAAATTCCACAGAAATATTTTTCAAATTATTTTTAGAACAAGTATTTAAAATTAAACTTTTTTTTACCGATGATCTACGTACTTTTGGAGTAGGAATCGACTTCCTCCCGCTAAGATACGCTCCAGTTAATGACTTTTCTGAATTTAAGACATCTTGATAAGATCCTTTAGCAATAATTTCCCCACCATAAACACCTGCTCCTGGACCAATATCTACTAAATAATCTGCGGATTTCATAGTATCTTCATCATGTTCAACGACAACCAAAGTATTTCCCAAGTCTCTTAAGCTTTTTAATGTTTCTAATAATCTGTCATTGTCTCTCTGATGCAAGCCAATACTTGGTTCATCTAATACATATAAAACACCAGTAAGACCTGCACCTATTTGCGTAGCCAATCTAATACGCTGAGCCTCACCACCAGACAAAGTCATTGCTGGTCTATCTAAAGTCAAATAATCTAAACCTACATTAATTAAAAACTGCAAACGTAAACGAATTTCTTTTAAAACCAATTCACCTATCTGCTTTTGTTTTTCTGATAAAGATATATTTTCCTTATTTGTCTTACCTAAACCCATTATGCGCTCTATGTGATTTAGGGTTTCAGAAACGCTTATAGAGGTTAAATCAGTAATATTATATGGACCAAGTTTGACGGCCAAAGCTTCAGGTCTTAATCTTTTTCCAGAACATGTCTTACAAGGAACTAATTCTAGATACTTTTCTAATTTTTGTTTAACTGATTCTCCATTGGCTTCATTCAATTGCCTTTCTAATATTGGCAAAATCCCCTCAAAAGGTCTTTCAAAACCACTAGAAGTTTTAAAACGACTATCAGCTTGAATTAATATTGGTTTATCTGATCCCAAAAGGAGAACATTTTTTTGCAAATCAGTTAAATCTCTCCAAGGTGTTTTTAATTCAAAACCATAAGCTTGTCCTACAGAATAAAGTAAAGAGAAGTAATAAGTATTATCTTTTTCACTCCAAGGAGCTATTGCAGCATAAACAGGCAATGTTTTATCAGGTATAACTCTATCCGCAGTAAATTTTTTTAAATAACCAATCCCATGACAATCTGGACAGGCACCATATGGACTATTAAAAGAAAATAATCTAGGAGAAAGTTCTTCAACAATAGAACCATGTACAGGACATGCATAATTTTCTGAATAAAGTTTTTCTCTCTCTAAGTTAGAAGGTAAGTTTTCTCCTTTTTTTGGAACAACTTCTACTATTGCTAAGCCATCGCCTCTTTTGAGACAAGTTTGTAGAGAATCATTTAATCTTTCTTGAATTCCCTCTCTTGCAATTAATCTATCAACTACTACCTCAATATTATGAATTTGATTTTTATCTAATTCAATACTATCAGCAAGTTCTCTTACCTCTCCGTTGATTCTTACCCTAGCAAATCCTTCAGCAGCTAGTCCACTTATTAATTTTATATGTGTTCCTTTCTTACCTCTTACAACAGGAGCCAACAATTGGTACCTAGTTCCCTCTGGTAAAAGAAGAATTTGATCAACCATTTCATCAATTGTTTGAGGTGCGATTGGAACACCGCAATGGTGACAATGCGGCTCACCAGCCCGACCAAACAATAATCTTAAATAATCTTGTATCTCTGTTACTGTTCCAACTGTTGATCGAGGATTATGACTTGTAGATTTTTGATCAATTGATATAGCAGGTGATAAACCTTCAATATTGTCAACATCTGGTTTATCTACTTGACCCAAAAATTGCCTTGCGTATGCCGAAAGACTCTCAACATATCTTCTTTGACCTTCAGCAAAAATAGTATCAAAGGCTAGAGAACTCTTCCCACTTCCACTCACGCCTGTAAAAACTATAAATTTGTTTCTAGGTAGTGAAAGATCAATATTTTTTAAATTATGCTGACGAGCCCCTCTAATATTAATTGAGTTATCTTCTCCAAAACTTCTATCAGCTTTATTAACCATGTTTAAATCTAATTAATGATTTAAAAAAGCTATTATAGTAGAATTTTTTCTGTTTTACGCAGTTTGACGATCAAGAAGTCTAGAAGCATATTCGTTAACTTCGCAAGAACCTCCACCTATAAGTTCTATTAATTCATTTTTTCTTTGACTCTTTGAGGTTAGTTTTGTTATTGAAGTATAAGTTATTCCATTAATTACGTTTTTATTAACTTTAAAATGAGCTAATCCCTTAGCAGCTAAAAAAGGCTGATGTGTAATACATAAAACTTGTTGATTTTTAGAAATTGCTTTTATTAGCTCAACCAAAGAAAATAGAGATTTACCACTTAAACCACTATCAATTTCATCTAGAAAGAAAGTATTGGGTTTTTTAGAAATACTAGATTTAATAGCTAACAAGAATCTTGACATTTCTCCGCCAGAAATAACATTTGATAATGGAGCAAGCTTCTGATCAGGATTAGCCGAAAACAAAAAATTTATATCGTCAATTCCATCGCCAGAAGGCTTGCATGCAGAAAATTGAATTGAAAAATTTGCATTTTCTAAACCTAGATTGATTAAAATCGACATCACTGAATTTTGTAACTGTTTAGCAATTTTTTTTCTTTCAGTAGATTGAATAACAAATAAAGACTTTAAGTTACTTTGTAAATTCTCAATTTGAGATTGAATCCTGCCAATTTCATTTCCTTGATCATTTTGTTGAAAATATGTCTTTAACTGATCGCGCTTTCCAATTAATTGAGGTAAATCTAATGCAAAAGTTCTCTCTAAGTTTTTTAAAAAAAATAATCTTTTTTGTATTTCTGGAAGATTAGATTCATAATTTTCTATGTCTTGCAAATATGAGTTTAGATCAAAAATTAAATCTTCAACATCAGCATGGATATTTAATAACTTCTCTCTAAAATTTTGAATCTTTAAATCAAAATCTGCTGTTTTATTTAAAATCTTTATTGATTGATTTATCAAAGATGTTACTGACGGTTCGTCATGACTAAACTTATTTAAGTTTTCTAATGATGATTTAATTGAATTATTAATTTCTAGATTATTTACAAGTTTATTTTCTAATGACTCTAATTCTAAAATTTCTTCACTGGAATTTAAATCAGCTTCTTCTAAAATCTTCAACATTTGTTTAATTGCTAAGTTTTTTTCTGCTTGATTCCTAGAAGTTTCAATTTTTTCATCCATTAAACTTTTTAAAACTTTAGTTTCTCCCCATATATTTTTAATCGTTTCGCTGGTTTCTCTTGATTCTTGGGAACATAAGTCATCAATAATTAATCTTCTCTTATCTAAAGAATCAAACATAAAAGTATCAGATTGACCTGCAAAATCTATTAAAAAAACGTCCAAGTTTTTCTAATGATTGTTTATTAATTGGTAAATTATTAAGACTATATTTGGAAAAAATTTTATTATTTTTTTTATATGATTTTCTTTTAATTTGTAGTTCTGAAGAAGTTATTTCAAAACCATTACTAATTAACCAATTATTAATTTGAGAGGAAGATGAAAATATTGCCTTAATAGAACAAAAATCTTTTCCTGGACGTATTAAATGTTTTAGAGGTATATTAGTTCCACCAAATAAAGCATTTAGGGAATCCAAAATTAATGATTTTCCTGAACCTGAATCGCCAGTTATGATATTCAAACCTTTTTCGAAATTAATTTCTATAATTTCTATTAAGGCAATATTTTCTATTTTTAGTTGTATTAACATGATAAATCTTCCATATAAAAAAATTAACTTCTTTTTAAAAAAAATAAAGGTTTTAAATATATAAAGTTATGAAAGAAGATTTTACTGATTTTATTGAGGTATCTGGACTCCTAAATTATGATCCAGACACAATTTCTAAAATTTACAAAAAAAACCCCCAAAGACTTTTTAAAAGACTTTGGCAGACGCTAATACCTATTTTTGTTTATTTATTTTCTGTTGGATGGGATAAATTAACTGGAAGA
>MWOS01000009.1 GCA_002026165.1 Prochlorococcus sp. HOT208_60m_813G15 | reverse complement strand
GATTGTAATTCTCTCATAAGAACTTTAAAAGACTCGGGCGTTCCAGGTCTAGGGATTGGTTTACCTTTAACGATTGCATTTAGAGCTTCATTTCTTCCTTGCATATCATCAGATTTAACTGTTAATAGTTCTTGGAGAGTATAAGCAGCTCCGTAAGCTTCAAGAGCCCATACTTCCATTTCTCCAAGTCTTTGTCCACCTTGTTGTGCTTTACCGCCCAATGGTTGTTGTGTAACCAAAGAGTAAGGACCTGTGGATCTGGCATGAATCTTATCATCAACTAAATGAACTAGCTTAAGGAAGTGAGAATATCCAACCGCAACTGGCTGATCAAAAGGTTCACCTGTTCTTCCATCTTTTAGTAATAACTTTCCTGGATCCTTAGGATTATAAACCCATGCTTTTCCAGGCTGTTTGGAAGCTTCCTCCAAAAATGCT
>MWOS01000089.1 GCA_002026165.1 Prochlorococcus sp. HOT208_60m_813G15 | reverse complement strand
TTTCCAATAAATTATTTGGAATTAATTTCAAAATTTCCTTCCAATTTAATATTTCCCCATTGAAAACTAAAATATCATTCCCTTTTGAGACGAAGGGCTGATTTGACTCAAAAGTTAGATCTTGAATCGCCAGCCTAGAATGATAAGCTGTACATCCTTGATTTTTTACAATATTTTGGTAATCAGGGCCTCCATTTTTAAAAAAAGAATCTAATTTTTTCTTTAAAAGGACTTCGTTAATATTTGCGACTCTTGATTCCTTACCTATTGAAATCCAGAAACGACACATGGTAAGTTTTCAAAATTAATACATTAATATTATATTTCTTAAAAGAAAAAATTACCTTTTTAATTTTTTATTTTTTAAATTTTAAAACTACAAACTAAAATATCAACCTAATAATATTATTCCTTCTAATTGGATATTATAAAAATTCAAAATCTTATTCAGATTAATAGCATCATTTATTTTTAAATTATCTAGATTTGTGACCAAAAAAACCATTTTATTTTTATCCTCATAGCTAATTTGATTATCTTTAGAAAATTCCATATTAAGATTAAGACCATTTAGGAAACTCTCTATGAATTTAATATCATTATTTTTTATTTGATTTAAGTTTAAGAGCTTTATATCTTTATTTTGAGAAGATTTTATTTTTTCTTTCAAAAGTAAGCAATCAAAATTATCTTTTGAATTAATACTGATAATTTTTGTTTCCATTATTGCTTCCAAATCTTGCTTTTCATAAATAAATGAAGATTTTTTTTCCTTATAAAATGAAAAAATAGCTCCTCCAAATATTCCAGCTATTAATCCAAAAATAGCGTATTTTCTTCTGCTTGGTGCGACTGGATTTGATAGTAAAGATGGTTCGGTAATTAGCTGCCATGGATCTTCTATTCTGGACATATCTAATTCAACAATTATTAATTGATTCTCAAGGTTAATAAGTGTATTTTCATCTCTCATTGCCTCTCTAATTAACTCTTTATATTTCAATAAAACACCTTTTGGCCTTCTAGCAGCTTCTAATTGAACTTCTGCATCAAGTCTCTGTGCATTTAACAAGCCAATTGTTCTTTCTAGAATAAAATCAATCATCATATCTTTTTGCTCTTTTAGTTTTTTTAGACTTTTATCTTCATCGGTAAAAACTAACTTTTTTTCTGATATTTCTTGTTCTATATCCCTCAACATTCCTGGTAGATTCTCATCTACTAAAGCTGGCACTGTTGAACTTATATATTTGATTTGATCTTTATCATTTACCATTTCTTTAATTTTCTTAATTTGCAAGTCAATTTTTTTAATTTTATTCGTCAACTGAACACGTAGATTTTCAATCTCTATATTTGATATTGGAAAATTTTTATTAGATTTTTCAGATTCTTTAATTTTGTTTTTAGTTAATCCACCTTCAATAAAAAGCATGAGATCTTGATCAATTGCAAATTCTTGAGCTACTTTCAATGATTTAGAACTTTTTTGTTTAAAAAGCAAAATTTGTTTTTTAAGAAAATCTCTTGTAAATTCTAATTTTCGTTTTTTGCTTCTACCAGAATATCCTTGGTAGGTATCAGACATTTTAGTAAGAAAAGGAATTATTAAATCTTGGTCAGTATCTCTATAAGATATATCCAAAATAGAAGTACCCTTTTGCAAGGATATTTTTAAATTATTCTTTTTCCATTCAGAAAAATCAGGGTAAATTTTTTCTTTATTTAATTTTTTTTGAGAATTTATAAAATCAAATATTGGCATTAAGACTGATGGGCTCTTTAGAATGCCAACTTCAGTTTTCAAGTCTTTTGAAGGTCCACTTAAACCACCAATTCTATCTAAAGCCGAATCAATTCCTAAATTAAAATTCGTACTTTTCTTAGTATTTAGTACAATTTGGAATTCTCCTTCCCATACTCTTTTTTTTGTAAGGGAAAGTAAAGAGGCAAATATAAAAAATAATAAAGCTGCTAATCCAATGATTTTTTTATTTCTAAAAAGAAAATTAAATATATAACTAATTTGAATTTGATCTTTATCAAAATCTAAATTTTCGTTATTCCCTGTTTGTTTGTTCTCTGTCATTCAATTAAATTAAGGAATAAATTAATTCTCAAATTATCTAGAACTAAATCATATTCATTATACCTTAGTTAGTAATTTAGCTTTTGTTAATTTTAATCATCTACTAAACTAAATTCTCCTCCAAACCGCTAGAAGTTTTCCCTGCAAGATAACTTCTTCTTGATTCAATTGAATTGGCTCATATGCAGTATTAGCAGCCTCTAAAAATATTTTATTATTTCTTTTAAAAAAATATTTCAAAGTTGTCCCTAAACCTGGAACTAATGCTGAAACAATAGTTCCATTTCTTACACTAGATGAATGATTAATTGGCTCCATTAGAACCATATCACCATCAGCTATACAAGCATCTATCATTGAATCTCCATTAACGCTAAGAGCAAAAACATTTTTTTTTGTAAGGACATCAGAAATATCTAAGTTTTGATTAATATCGTTATAAGTCTCAATCAGACCACCCGCAGCGACAGAACCCAAAATTGGTACTCCTTCAACTATTTCATCAACTATTTGCATTGTTCTAGCTTTACCTTCTTGCCAAGAGATGTAGCCCTTTTCTTGCAAATGTTTTAAGCGACTTTGAATTGGAGCAGGAGATTTTAATCCCATAGCTTGCATCATTTGTCTGATGGATGGGCTATGTTGAAAGTTTTTCATATATTCTTTTATCCATCCATATAGCTCATGCTGAGCGACAGTTAAATCATCTTCTGGAATTAGCGCCATTAAAACAAATGTACTCTAATACATTTGTACCTTTTTAAGGATTAGATTGCAAGTTCCATTAAGAAAGAATGCATGATAAAAGAGCTTGTTGAGCATGCAATCTATTCTCAGCCTGTTCAAAAATTCTATTTTTCTTACTTTCAAATGCCTCATCAGTTATCTCTTTAGATCTATACGCAGGGAGGCAATGGAGAATAATTGCATTTTTTTCAGCCTTGCTTACTAGATCTTTATCAATAGTGAATCCATTAAAGAATTTATCTTTCTCTTCTTGTTGATTTTCTTCCCCCATAGATGACCAAACATCTGTGTAAAGAACATTTGCCCCTAAAACAGCAGTATTTGGATCATTTGTTATTTTCAATAAATCCTCATTTTTATATATTTCATATGCTCTTTTAATCACCAAAGGGTTAGGTTCATAACCTTTAGGGCATGCAATCCTAACTTCTACTCCTAATAACGCTCCACATAAAATAAGAGAATTTGCGACGTTATTACCGTCTCCAATAAATGTCAAAACTACATCTTTAAAATCAAGAAATTCCTCCTTAATCGTTAAAAAATCAGCTAAAGCCTGACATGGATGTTCTAAATCTGTAAGAGCATTAATAACTGGCTTTGTAGACCACTTCGCATATTCTTCTAAATCTAAATGATCAAATGTTCGAATTGCTATAACATCACAATATCTACTTAAAACTCTTGCAGTATCCTTAATTGGCTCGCCTCTTCCTATTTGTGATGTTGTGGGAATGAGGTCAATAGTAGTTCCACCAAGTTTAGTCATCGCAACTTGAAAACTAACTCTTGTACGTGTTGATGCCTTATCAAAAATTAATCCTAAAATTTTATTGCCAAGATCAATATTTAATTTTTTATTTTTAAAATTATTTGCAAGATTTAAAATATGCAAAACCTCTTCTTTTGATAAATCCAAGCTTGATAGGAAATTATTATTAGCAAGCTTATTTGGTTTTAGCATGAATATTTCTAATTAGATCAAGATTCTACTACGCAGGCATTTTACTTTCTGCCAAGAGATTTTTGAGATCTTCCCCTTCAATAACTTCTTCTTGGAGGATTTTTTGAGAAATCGATTCCAGAAGAGATAAATTATTCCTCAAAATATTAAGTGCAGTTTCATGCGCATCATCAACTAAATCTCTAACCTCTTTATCTATCGCTTGAGCAGTAGCATCACTAACAGATCTCCTAGGATTATTACCATTACCTAAAAACTGACCACCGCCTTGTTTATCGTAAGCAAGCGGGCCAAGAATATCACTCATTCCAAATGTACCAACCATTTGTTCAGCTATATCGGTTGCTCTTTGCAAATCATTTGAAGCTCCCGTAGTGATCTTTCCAAAAACTACCTCTTCAGCAGATCTTCCTCCAAGAAGTGTAGCTATTTGGCCTTTTAATTCTTCCTTAGAATTTAAAAATCTTTCTTCAGTTGGCAATTGTAGGGTATAACCAAGTGCACTCATACCTCTTGGAACAATTGAAATCTTTGCGACTTTAGAACCCCCAGGCATAAGATGACCAACAATAGCATGACCGACTTCATGATATGCGACAACTTTCTTTTCATCATCTTGCAAGACACGACTCTTCTTTTCCAATCCAGCAACAACTCTTTCTATCGCCTCGCTTAAGTCTTGTTGTTCCACACTTTTCCTCTTTGCTCTTGCTGCAAGTAAAGCAGCTTCATTTACCATGTTAGCCAGATCAGCTCCTGCGAATCCACTAGTGGCTTGAGCAATAGAATCTAGGTCTATTGAATCCGCAAGTTTAACTTTTTTTGTATAAATTTCCAAGATTGTTTTTCTTCCAGATAAATCTGGTCTGTCAACTAAAACTTGTCTATCAAATCTACCGGGTCTTAGTAAGGCAGCATCAAGCACTTCTGGTTGGTTAGTAGCTGCAAGGACAATTACAGGCTTGTCAGCAGAGGCAAACCCATCCATTTCTGTAAGGAGCTGATTTAAAGTTTGTTCTCTTTCATCATTCCCACCTACTACACCCATAGAACCAGAACGACTCTTACCTATCGCGTCTAATTCATCAATAAATATGATACAAGGAGCTTTTTTCTTCGCCTGTTCAAATAAATCTCGTACTCTTGCCGCTCCAGCGCCAACAAAAAGCTCTACAAATTCAGAACCCGAAATAATGAAGAAAGGGACTTCTGCTTCACCAGCCACAGCCTTTGAAAGAAGAGTTTTCCCTGTTCCTGGAGGTCCTACAAGAAGTACACCTTTAGGAATTCGTGCTCCAATATCAGTATATCTTTCTGGTTTTTTTAAAAAATCAACTATTTCTGTTAATTCGTCCTTAGCTTCATCAACTCCTGCTACATCTGCAAATGTTACTTTTGATTCGTCATCTGGTACATAAACTTTAGCTTTACTTTTAGTAAAACTTAGAGCCCCTTGAGCACCACCGCCTCCCATACTTCTTCTAGCGAAAAATTGCAAGACAAGTATAAAAATCAAAGGAGGAACAACCCAACTCAATATAGTTGAGAAGAAATTAGGTTTCTTTGGAGGAGCAGCAGCGAATTCCACCCCTTTACTTTCTAACCTTTGAGGCAGATCCATATCAAAAATTGGGGTTGTTGCCAAAACTGAGGGAGCACCCTCTTCAACTCCATTTAACTCATATCTGATTTGTTCTTGGGTGATATATGCTCTCTTTACCTCCCCATCATTAACTTGATCAATAAATAAGGAGTAGGGGACCCTAGGGATTTGCATATTTTGATTAGGGAAAAGGCTACTAAATAAAAGTAGTGCTCCAACTCCTATCAAAATGATATTTATAATTCCAAATCTTCTATTAGGTTGATTATCGTCTTGTCTTATTGGCATAATTGAAACAACTTTGAACTCATTATAAACTAAACCAAGAGTTTCCGTATCTGTATTATTTTTTTTGGGTGAGAACCGTACGGTACTTTAACCCATATAAAATATCTTAAAAATTAATTTTTGAATGAACTCTTAACGCATATATCATCACCAATCAAACTATACTGAGATTCACTTAATTTAATAATTTCATGCATTTCTCCAAACTCAAAATCCCCAACGGGATTCATACTATTTTCTCCTCCTAAAATTTTTGGAGCAATAAAAGTTATAATTTCCTGTATACAATGAGATTTAATTGCAGCAGTAGCCAATCGAGGACCACATTCCCACAAAACTTTATTACATCCCCTTTTAGCAAGTATTTTTGAAATTAACTCTGGATTATCTGATGATACCTTTTCAATTTCAACAGATTTAGGAATCCTAGTAAGGTAGCTTTCATTTGCTGTTGAAGAATCATAAATAACTAATGTTTTTGCCTTATTACAATCCCAAAGATTAGATTTTGTTGGCAGGTCTAAACTTTTTGTAAAAACAACTCGCAAAGGCTCAGGATTTTTTAAACCTCTTGTAGTCAAAAGGGGATTATCTCTTCTTAATGTGTTTCCGCCAATGATTATTGCATCAAATTCTGCTCTAAAAGAGTGTACTAATGCCCTTGATTCTTCATTAGTAATCCATTTACTTTTTCCATTTTTTAAAGCTATTCTTCCATCAATACTCATTGCCCATTTAAAAACACCAAATGCCTTTTTAGTGATATTCCTATGAATGAAAGCCTTATTTAAATCTAAGGCTTCCTTTTTACATAATCCTAAGTGAACTTGTATTCCAGCTTCTTCTAGCAACTTAATACCTTTACCGGCGACTCTTGCATCAGGGTCTTCAATAGATATATAAGCCTTTTTTATCCCAGATGATATCACCTTATCTACACATGGAGGTGTTCTACCTTGGTGACAGCAAGGTTCAAGATTTACATAAATTGATCCACCTTTAGGATCTTTTTTTAAATTATTAAAAGCCATCGCTTCAGCATGGGGCATACCAGCCTTGTAATGAAATCCTTCTGAAATAAGCTCTCCATTCTTATCAATTATCACTGCTCCTACCCTAGGGTTAGGACTCGTTGAATTTTTGCCTAAAGAAGCCAAAAAAATTGATCTTTTCATCCATTTTATATGGCTTACATTTTTTTTAGACATCTACAAAACCAAAATTATTATATTGATCTCCATTCTTTAACTACAAAAGGAGGTACAGGTAACTCTGAAAAAACACCTGACAAAGATAATCTCAAAGGTCTATTTTTATCAATATTTTGAATAAGCTCTTCAAGATCAAATTCTGCAGCAGCTTGTCTCCCATCATTGGCTAATTCTACATTAAGTAATGTTTTGTCATCTAAAAGCCACTGTTTTCTTCCTGATTCAACCCGCAACTCAGTGGGATGGTCAATCCTAAGGTTCCCTGGATATCCTATTACTCTTAAGATCAATTTATCTTCAAAGAGAGGTGATTTATAAGCTACTAATTGCCAAGTTTCAAAGTCCAAGTCCCTTAGAAACTCACTACTAGCATTGATTAATTCCCCATTTATTTCTGTTTCTGCGACTTCTGCGTATACTTTTATTGGAGTAAAAATAAAGGATATTAGCAAAAGTAAAGGTAATATTCCTTTTAAAAAATTTTTATTATTTGATTTTGTAATTTTCTTCATTTTCAGAATCCATTAAGGCATCTAAAGTTACAGCTGTTCTTACAATGGCTTGGAACTTTTTGATTATTTTACGATTTTTTTCTATAACTCGAGATAAATTTAAAGTGTCTTTTTCAGAATAGCTAGATGTTAAATCGCTAGAATCTTCTTCAATAAACTCAAATTCATTATCTTTATTAATTAGAGTTAACAATAAATCATGTAATCTCTTTCTTCTTTCAGACAATTAATTTATTATTATAGCTCAAATAATAATAAGATAATTTAATAAAACAATCAAACAGTTTAGTTCTTTTTTCAATAGATATTGATGACTGCAGTTAATAGAAAAATTCATGTGATAGGTATTAATTCATATATTTTTGAAGATTTATCTTCCAAATTACAAGATTTATTTATAAACACAGAAAATATTGCTGTCCCTAATGCATACTTCGAAAAAATTAAATCATGGGGTGAAAATGATTTTGGACAAAATAAAGTATATTTTTGCAGCCAAAGTAATAACGAACTTATTGTGTGGCTTAGATCTCAAAAAACTGATGTTATTTTAATTTCAAGAGGAGATCCTCTTTGGTTTGGAATTGGGAGAATACTTCTAGAAAATTTTACAAAAGAAGAGTTAAGTTTCTATCCTTCAAATACTTGCATTCAATTAGCATTTAGTAAGCTAAAGATCCCATGGCAAGATACTGCTAATGTAAGTATTCATGGAAGAGATTCGATTAAGTTAGTTGAAGCTCTTAAAGCAAGCCCTTCAAGTTTGGCTATTATTACAGATTCAAATAACAAAAGTTTAGAAATAATCAAAAAAAACTTATCAGAATTAAATCTTATCGACTTATATGATTTTTGGCTCTGTGAAGAGATAGGCTTCGACAATGAAAATATAAGAAAATTAAATCTTCAAGAATCATTACCCTCTGATGTTTCAAGTTTGAATATTGTTGTTATTACAAAAACAAAGAAAAATTATTCAAATAATAATCTCCCTCTTTTCGGAATAAGTGACCATAATTTTAAAACTTATAACGATAGACCAAATTTATTAACTAAAAAGGAGGTTCGCGTTCAAATATTAGCTGATCTAGAGCTACCTAAAAATGGTGTCATTTGGGATGTAGGAGCGGGTTGTGGTTCAATAGGATTAGAAGCATTAAAATTAAGGCCTAATTTAGATTTATTTTGTATAGATAAAAGGATTGGTTCAAAGGCATTAATACTAGAAAACTCAAAAAGGCTTGGCGTTAAACCAAAATTTATTTTTGAGGAAGACATAAAGAATACCTTGAACGCGATAAATTTAACTTCTTTTGAAAACCCTAATAGATTAGTCATTGGAGGATGTGATAAAAAGACTAAACTTCAAATTATTAATACCCTGTCTAAGGGAATGAGTATTGGAGATATTATCGTTATCCCAATAATTGATATTCAAATTATTAAAGAATTAAGAGAGGAATTAGAAAAAAATAATTTCAAAACAAATTTAAATTTAATTCAGACCTATAAAAGCTTGAGTATCTCTGAAGGAATAAGATTAGAACCTAATAATCCTGTTTTTATATTAAAAGGTAAAAAATTTATTTAAATAATTTTTATTTGTTTGGTTTTGCCACATGGGGTAAACCCCAGCCTAGTTTATTTCTTAAAACTTGGAAAAATTCATGATCTTCAAGTCTAATAAACTTTACTGAGTGTTTACTCTTTCTGATTAAAACTCTATCTTCAGGCCAAACATAACAACCAGCATTGCCGTCAACAACCATCACCAATCTTTCTGGAGTTGCGGGGAAAACAGTTACCGGCTCTGAATCATTAAAAACCAATGCCCTAGATGCCAATGAATGTGGAGCAATTGGAGTTAATTGAACAACTGGGCAATCAGGTGTAATAACTGGTCCTCCAGCACTCAACGAATATGCAGTAGAACCAGTTGGAGTAGATAAAATTACTCCATCAGCTGAGATATCCACAGGCGCATGACGCCCTATAGAAATCTCAAAATGACACATGCTTGTCAGAGGTTCTCTATGAAGAGCCATCTCATTAAGACAGAGAGACTCCCATCTCCTCTGATCATTCCTCATTACGCTGATAATAAAGCAAGTTCTTTCTTCAATATCCCAATTACCTGCAATTATTTTATCTATTGCTTCATCAAGATTTGATAAATAAGCTTCCGCTAGAAAACCTAAATGACCAGTATTTATTGTAAGGATTGGAATTTTAGCAGGTGCTGTTTGCCTTGCTGCAGAAAGTACGGTTCCATCTCCGCCAAGAACAATTGCAAATTCCATAGCCGAGTCAAACCCCTCTGGAACACAGTTCGTATATCCCAAAGGACGAACATGTTGATCAGGATTGGCGAATCCAACCATTCCGCCAGAGCTACTAACCCTTACGACTTCATAATTGGATTTTTCCAATTTTTCCTGAACAGAACTTGCAGTTTTAACAGCAAGTTCTTTCCCATCATTAACGATTAGCCCTGCTTTACGTACCAAACAAAAAAGTAAAACTATGCCTATCTTAAACTAATTTGTTAGACAATCCTAATTTCAAATTTCAATTTTATTTAGAACTGTTCTAAGAATCTAAGATCATTTGTATAAAATTTTCTGATATCGTCAATCTGATGTCTTACCATACAAAATCTTTCAACTCCTAATCCAGCAGCGAATCCGGTCCATTTCTCAGAATCTATTTCTAATTTTTCTAAGACCTTTGGGTCTACCATTCCGCATCCCATTACTTCTAACCATTTACCTTTCCATTGAACATCTACTTCTGCCGAAGGTTCAGTAAATGGGAAATAACTAGCCCTAAATCTTACAGGAATATCTCCAAAAAAGGTCTTTAAAAATGTAAGAACTGTTCCTCTTAAATGACTAAAGTTTATATCTTGATCGATACATAAAACCTCAACCTGATTAAATATAGGGGAATGAGTAGCATCTACAGCATCTCTCCTATAAACTCTTCCTGGGGCAATAATTCTTACTGGAGGAGGATTTTTCTCTAAGTACCTAATCTGAACAGGGGAAGTATGGGTTCTCAAAAGTCGATTTTCATCTAAGTAAAAAGTGTCTTGCATATCTCTTGCGGGATGATTTTTGGGTATATTCAGAGATTCAAAATTATAAAAATCAGTTTCTATTTCAGGGCCACTTTCAACTGAGTATCCTAAACCACAAAAAATATCAATTATTTCATCTTGAGTTGAAATTAAAGGATGTTTATTCCCAGGGGGTGTTCCAATTGAAGGGATAGTTACATCAATTTTTTCTGTTTTTATCTTTTTATCTAAGGCTTCACTATTTAGTTGATTTTTTCTTTCAGTTATTAATTCTTGCAAATTTATCTTTATTAAATTTGCCTTCTGGCCAACAATTGGTCTATCAGTAGCTGATAATTGACCCATCGTTTTTAAAATAATTGACAAATCACCTTTTTTTCCAAGCAAGGAAACTCTTAATTGATCCAGTTCTTCATGAGTATTAGCACTGTTTATATTATTTTTTGCTTTTAGAGAAAGATTATTTAGTTTTTCCTCAATTTGACTTAATGATTCAATCTGACTCACTGATATAGTAAAAATAAGTATTGTTTTATCTTACTTAAATATTGTCCATAAATAAAATTTATTGATTAATGAAACCGTTAAATATATTAATTAGCAATGATGATGGTGTTTTTGCAGCGGGGATAAGAGCTTTAGCAAAATCAGCACAAAAAAGAGGACATAAGGTAAAAGTGGTATGCCCTGACCAAGAAAGATCAGCTACTGGCCATGGTCTTACTTTACAATCTCCATTAAGAGTTGAAAGGGCGGACGAATTATTTGAGAAAGGAATTGAAGCTTGGGGATGTTCGGGGACACCTGCTGATTGCGTCAAATTAGCGCTATCTGAACTATTGGATAATAAACCTGATCTAATTCTATCTGGAGTAAATCACGGGCCCAATTTAGGGACAGATATTTTTTGTTCAGGCACTGTTGCAGCAGCTATGGAAGGTACTTTAGAAAATGTTCCTTCCATGGCAATAAGTGTTGCTAGCTTTAAATGGAAGAATTTTGAATTTGCTGGAGAAATTGCAATGAATATTGCCGAACAAGCCATTCATGATGGTTGGCCAGCTTCACTTCTATTGAATTTGAATATCCCCCCTTGCGATAAAAGCAAAATAAAAGAATTATCCTGGACAAGATTATCAGTAAGAAAATATAAAAATCAATTTTCCAAAAGAGAAGATCCGAGGGGTGATGATTATTATTGGTTAGCAGGTGAGGTGGTTTTAGATCTTAAATCAAAAGGTTATGGTCCTAAGAATTGGCCTAGTGATGTATCTCAAATACAAGATAATAAAATATCGCTAACACCTGTAGAACCAGATTTATTTTGGCGAGGTAATTTAGAAAACTTACCTAAAATTAATAATTCATTTGTAAATCCTTCTTAAAAGCCATAAAGAAAAGCAAAGTCCAAAAAAATGAGCCGCAATAACTTGTGTGTTACTCAGCACTGATAATATTTCAAGTCCAGTAATTGGGATGTCAGATGTCGCTGTTATCAATTGTCCAGTTGTCTGAGAGGATGCTTGTATAAATAAGGCACCCATAAGAGCTTGATATCCAATTAATCCAAACAAAATTCCCAATAAATCAACAATTAAGCCTCTTTTTATTAATTTACTGGTTTGTCCTCTTGAGGGTCTTGCATTGCTTGCGATTGCTCTTCCTGTTCTAACTATTAACCAACTTTGCCAAAGGCAAAAAAGTAGTAAGATCAAGGATATTGTTGTAAGTGATAGACCAGGTGCTAAGCCAAGCTGACCTTCGCTGTTATTTACAACATTTGAAAAAAGCAAAACAGCTGCAACAACAACACCTAAAATGGACTGAACCCAAAAGCGTATCCAACCAATGCGCCGCATTCCAAATGAAAGGGACTGAAAATCAATTTTGTCAGACATTCATTTGATTGATTAAACTATAGTCTATTCAAATTTGCCATCAAAATCATAAAATTGCACGTAATCTTTTGATCTCTTTAATATCGCCATCTGAAGTTAAGAATCCTACATCAATAGCTATTGGAAGTTTTGATGGTCTACATGCTGGTCACAGACAATTAATAAAAAGTGTGGTTGAAGAAAATCAATATACCCCAACAATTGCGAGCTTCTGGCCTCATCCCAGAGAAATTTTATATAAAGAGACTCGGCTTAGACTTGATCTTCCTTATGAAAAACTACATATTCTTGAAGATCTCGGGATTAAACAACTAGTTCTGATTCCTTTTAATGAGGAACTATCCAAATTAAGTGCGGAAATATTTGTAAGAGATATTTTAATAAATCAATTACAAGCAAAAAAGATTTCTGTGGGTGCTAATTTTAAATTTGGTTTCAGAAGGAGTGGAGACATAAATACCATAAAAAATACGATTAAAGATACAGACATAAAACTAAAAATCATACCGATCCTAGAAGATAAAGAAGGCAGAATAAGCAGCAGCAGAATAAGAGATTTATTAGAGAAAAGTGATCTGAAAAATGCTTTCAAAATGCTTAATAGGCCTTATAGTTTTAATGGAAAAGTTGTTAAAGGTAAAGGGATTGGGAAAAATATAGGATGGCCTACCGCAAATCTTGAAATAGATGGTAGAAAATTTTTACCTGGAGAAGGAGTTTACGCGGCTTGGACAACTATAGAAAATTCCAATAAAAAACTTGAATCTGTTATGAATCTAGGTTCTCAACCAACAATAAATCCCTTATTGCCATCTGCAGTGGAAGTTCATTTAATTAATAAGGATATTGATCTATATGGTTTAAATCTATCTGTAGAACCAGTTGAAAAACTTAGATCTCAAATCCAGTTCAAAAATATAGATCAACTTTCTAATCAAATTAAAAAAGATAGAGATAATGCCCTAAGAATTTTTAAAAACAACAAAAAATAATTTACAAATGCTAAATTTCAATACTAAAAAAGCTGAAGATCTAAGAATTTATCAAATTATTGACGCTAATCTCGACAGGGCTAGAGAAGGATTAAGAGTACTTGAGGATTGGGCCAGATTTGGTCTAGGCAAAGAAAAATTTGTTGAAAAGATCAAAAATTTTAGACAAATTTTAGGAAAAAATCATTTAGAAGTTTATAAACAATCTAGAAATCACATTGAGGACAAATGTAAAGGATTGACTCATCACGAGCAAATCAACAGAAAAACTTCTGAGCAAATTATAAGTTCTAATTCAGCCCGAGTTCAAGAAGCATTAAGAGTCATAGAAGAATTCTCAAGGCTACATAATCATGAGCTTTCAAAAATCGCTTCGGAAATTAGATATGAAATTTATACCATAGAAATTGACTTATTAAGTCTAAGCAAGTGTAAGAAGTCTGAGGAAATATTAAAAGAAAATGACTTATATGTAATTACAGATCAAAAGGAAAATTTACTAAAGATTATAGAAGAGATTTTAATTGCGGGAGTAAGAATCATTCAACATAGATTTAAAAATGGAACTGATAAAGATCATCTTCAAGAAGCAATCAAGATTAAAAATCTATGTAAAAGATATAATTCTTTGTTCATCGTTAACGACAGACTTGACATAGCTTTAGCATCTAATGCGGATGGAGTTCATCTTGGACAAGATGATTTAGACTTAAAAAATGCAAGGAAATTATTAGGCTATTCAAAAATTATTGGCATAAGTGCAAATAATGAAATTGATATTTCTAATGCTCTAAATGAGGGTTGTGATTACATAGGAATAGGACCAGTATTTGAAACTGCAACTAAAAAGAACAAAAAACCTTTAGGTATTGAAAAGATTAAAACATTAACAAAAGATTTAAATATTCCTTGGTTTGCCATTGGAGGAATTAAGTCAAAAAATATTTCATATTTAAAAAGAAATGGGTTTAAAAAAATTGCTTTAGTTTCTCAATTAATGAATTCTGAAGATCCTAAAGAAGACGCTATTATGATTTTAAAAGAATTGTCTAATGAAAATTAAAGTAAATGGAGAAGAAAAAAAAATAGAACTCGATCAAGATAATGCTTTACTATCAAAAGCTCTAAATTTAATGGGATACAAACCCAACACAATTGTCGTAGAGTTAAATAATTTAATTATTAATTCAATAAAATGGGAAAAAGTTAAACTTAAAGATGGGGATAATTTAGAAATCGTTTCAATAGTTGGTGGCGGTTAAAAGATAAAATTTTTGTATATTAAAAATCTTCATAATTTTTTAAGTTTAGGCTTGAAACAATATCCAAATTTTTCCTGTTTTCGTTTTATATTCTTAATACTTAAATAGAACAATGAAAGAAAATAATGATAATAACTCAAGGTCCTTGAAATGGGAGCAAAATGGGGAGCTCGCTCAAAAAGATCTCTCTGAGTTAATCGAAAGATTAAAAAATGTAGAAAGTGAAAATACTTCATCTGAGCTGTCTAGATTAGGTACAAAATCAAACATAAAAGATTAAATTTGTTACTTAGATCTTGTCTTTATCAAAATTTGTACCAAATTAAAGTTACTGAATATAAAAATAAATGCCTAAAAGATTTCCAGAGTGGGTAAATACAGAAGTAGTTATAAAAGCAATCAAAATGAGAGAAGAAGGAATGCTATCAAAACAACTAAATTTATGGATAGAAAACCTATTAGAAATAGAAAAAAAGTGACTATTTAGGAAATACTTTTAATAATTCTGAGAGCTGCCATTGCTGCTCCGTAACCATTATCTATATTCATAACTGCAATACCTGGAGAACAGCTTGACAACATACTATTTAAAGCAGTTTCTCCATCCTTGCTAACGCCGTATCCTACTGAAACAGGAACTGCAATTATCGGTTGAGCTAACAATCCGCCCACAACTGTTGCCAAAGCTCCTTCCATTCCAGCACAAACTATTAATACATCATATTTATTAATTTCTTCTAACTGACTCATCAATCGATGAAGTCCCGCTACTCCAACATCTATAAAAGATTGACAATTCACTCCATAAATTTCTAGCGCTAATTGTGCTTCAAGTGTTACGGCCAAATCGCTTGAGCCGCCTGAAATTATGGCAACTTTTTTATTCGTAATTATTTTATTAAAATTTTTCCCAATTGTTAGGCAATTTGCTTCTTCATGGAATCGTGCATCATCATACAAATCTAAAAGATAATTAGCTTTTTCACTATTAATCCTAGTAATGAAAACAACCTCGTTTTTACTTAATACATTTCCGCATAATCTTTCTAATTGGTCGATACTCTTATCTTGCCCCCAAATAGCCTCAATGAGTCCAAGCCTATCTCTTCTTTGAAAATCAAACTTGATATCAAAATTCATCTTTGTTTATCTAATTCTCCCTCATAAATCAATTCAAAAGGATTATCGCCTAGATTTAGAGCAGCTTTAACATTATCTTCAAATTTTTGTTGAACTAGATTTACTTCTGACATTGGTATACTTTTCCATAATTTCTTACTTTTCCAATTTACCAATATTAAAGCTTCTTCTTTTTCTTTATCCCAAAATAATTGTCTACCCAAAAAACCATCTTGGGAAGATAACCATGGCTCCCATATTTCTTTTTCCGCATTCAGCCAAGCTGCTTTTACATTAGCAGGTACTTTAAGTCTTAATTCCTCTATAACCATTTCACTTTGAAAATTATCCATAGTAAGAGCTTTTAAATTGGGAATATCATATTGAAAAATTAAAACTACCAAGCAAATTAATAATAAACAAAATCTTTGAATTATTTTTTTCAAATTTAAATTAAATCTCATTTTTTCTCAAGAAGAACTACTGAATGGCAACTTATACCCTCTTCTCTACCTTCTGGACCCAATTTTTCATTTGTGGTTGCTTTAATCCCAATTAAATCTTCATCAATATTTAAAATTTCAGAAATATTTTTTTTCATTAGTTTTATATATGGCATGATTTTTGGCCTTTCAGCGACAAGAACACTATCAATATTATTTATTTCCCAACCATCTTGTCTTATCAAGTCAATTACTTTTGATAACAAAAACAAGCTATCAGCATTTTTCCATTTTTCATCAGATGGGGGAAAATACTTTCCTATGTCGCCCAACGAAAGAGCTCCCAATAATGCATCCATTATTGAGTGACTTAAAACATCAGCATCACTATGCCCATCCAATCCTAAACTTTCAGGGTGATGCAATTTTACACCTCCAATAATTAAATCTCTATCCTCTACTAGTCTGTGAATATCGTATCCATTACCTATTCTAAATTTCATGAAATGATTATTTTCTTTTATTATTCTCTTACTTTGTGGGGATTTTTTGAAGTTTTCATTTGAAATTAAGTCACTTCTTCTCTCCAATGTTCTTTCAAAACTTTTTTTTCTTCTCCATGATTTAATCTCTTCATGATTACCGCTCACTAAAATATCTGGCACTTTCATATTTTTAAAAGTTAAAGGCCTTGTATATTGAGGATATTCTAATAAAGAGGAATTATGACTCTCATCAACTAAGGAGTCTGGATCACCTAGAGTTCCTGGTAATAACCTAGTCAAACCATTAATTATTGATATGGCAGGTATTTCACCTCCAGAAAGAACATAATCGCCTATCGATATCTCTTCATCAGCTAAACATCTAATCCTTTCATCAAAACCTTCATATTGACCACAAATAATTATTATTTGATTCAAAGTAGACCATCTCGCAAGATCCTTCTGCTTTAAAACTTTACCCTGAGGGGTCATCAGCAAAGTTTTACTTTTAGGTGATTTTCTAATTGATTCATATGCCTTGTAAATAGGTTCAGGTTTTAATACCATACCTGCTCCTCCTCCATAAGGCTTATCGTCTACTTGTCTATAAGAACCTTCTCCATATTCTCTTAAATCATATAAATTTACATCGATCAAATTCTTATCTAGAGCTCTTGTTATGACCCCTAAATTATTTATTAATTCAAAAGCTTTAGGGAACAATGTAATTACATCAAAATTAAAACCAATCATCTAGAGTTCTTCCTCAAAACCAAACTCAATTAACCTTGATTCTTTTTTTCTCCAATTTGGAACAACTTTCACAAACAACTCTAGGTGAACTGGACCATCAATTAATTTTGACATATTTGATCTTGCTGACTGACCAATAATTTTTAACATTGAACCTTTCTTTCCAATAAGAATGCCTTTTTGAGTGGACCTTTCAACAATAATAGTAGCCAAAATAGCTGTAAAAACTTTTCCATTTTTCCTTTTCATTTCCTCTCTCTTTTCTATCTTTACTGCGACACTATGAGGTACTTCTTCTCTTGTATTATTTAAAACCTGTTCTCTTACTAAATCAGATAATAAGTTATCTAATGGTTGGTCGCAAATCGTCTCTTCGTCATAAAGTTTTGGTCCCTCAGGAAGAAGATTAAGAGCCATATCGACTAGTTCAGAACATCCTTCTCCTTTAGAAGCACTTACAACTTGAAAGTTTCTATTAATTCCAAAAAATCTTCTATATTGATTTAATCGTAAATTCCTAAATTCTTTATTAACCAAATCCCACTTATTTAATGCAACAATAAACTCAGTTTTATTTGCGAGTAGAAAGTTCAAAATATATTCATCACCTCTACCAGGTTCTTCACTTGAATCAATTACAAAAATTACTATATCAACTCCATTAATTGCAGATTTTGCGTTTTTTACTAATATCTCTCCAAGTCGATGATGAGGTTTATGAACACCTGGTGTATCGACAAAAATTACTTGCCCATTGTCTGTAGTAAGTATTCCTTTTAATTTATTTCTAGTAGTTTGCGCTATTGGAGAAGTAATTGTTATTTTTTCTCCAATCAATTTATTTATTAAAGTAGATTTACCCACATTTGGCCTTCCTAGTAAAGTTACAAAACCAGATCTATAATTGGCCAAAGACTTTTAATGCATCAATAATAAAATTCTGATCAAAAATGAAAAAAAAAACCATAAATTTAAAAGAAGCTTCTTTCACCCAAGCAATAAACATATCCGCACAATGGTGCAAAGAGTGGGGTGAAGATTTACTCAGCGAAGAGGTTTTAGCAGATAGAATCGCAGAGCTAACTAAAACAAGAAATGGACTTAGAGGATTTTTTGCATATGCTTTATCAGATAAAGATTGTCTTTTGTTAGATAAACTTCCTTTTTCACTAATTTACAAACTGAACGAAGGTGGTGATGCTGTAACAGAAATAGTAGTAAAAAATTTAATAATGAGTTCCGCTCAAATTATTATTCATCGAAGAGATAATAATAATGAATATGAGATAACATCAGAAAACATTTCAGATAGATGTAAGGCTATATTAAGACTGTTAGAAACTAAGTCAGTTACAAAGTCTGTAAATCAAGTACTTAGAGACTTAGATGATATGGGCAATAGTTTTGATAAATCAGTAAAGTATGACTCAGAGCAAAAGGAATTTATAAAAAAACAAATTCTTGATATCTCCTATTAAAAAAGCGTAGAAAAAATCTACGCTTTAGGTAAGTTATTTACGTAATGTTTTTAGTCTCTTCTTCCACCGCCTTGTAGTGCAATCATTAATCTCAATATAAAAACAAAAAGATTTATATAAGTTAGATACATACCTAAAGCTCCTGCAAGGTATTGATCATCATTATATCTTCTTGGCATTGTATAGAAATCAACAAAAGACATTGCAACAAATAATACAGTTCCAAATCCTGCAATTATCAATTCAAGTCCTGAACCTCCAAAAACTCCTGGAGCAAAGAATCCTCCAATTAATTGGACAAACATTGCTATCAGCAGACCTATCAATCCAAGACCAACTACTCCGCTTAGTGCTTGACCAACACTATCACTCATTCTTTGGCCAGTGTAAGAGGCAATAACGAAAGTTATACCAGTGGCTAAGGCAGCTGTTCCAACCGAACCAATACCAATTGTTCCTATTGCTAAAGCAACTATTCCACTTAAGGTGAATCCAGTTAACAAACTAAATCCTGTCAACAAGGGTAGGGCCTTTGAATTATTTGCATTATTTGCAGCACTTGTGGCTATAAAAAACAAAACCAATTCTGCGATTAATGCAACTATTGAAAGAGGCTGGAAAAGCCCAGGATTTGTTGCTATGAGTGAGACACCTGCTAAAACCCCTAAAGAAGTTAGAACCATACCTCCACCAACGTAAGGTAAAGCTTTTTGAACAACATTAGGTCCAACAATTGAACTAGTTTGTGCTTCACGAATAGCTTGATTGAAATTACTACTTGCTGGCATTTTCTTTTTAAAATATGGCTTTATTCTACTCTATTTTTAAAATTTCAGGGTACGGATCTCCAGAGTTATGAAGTTACTGATAAGCCTGAATAATTTTCTGAACTAAAGGATGACGAACTACATCTTCAACAGTTAAATAACAAAATTTTATACCTTGAGTTTCAGAGAAAATTCTCGATGCTTCGATGAGGCCGCTTTCCTGATCTTTTTTTAAATCAATTTGTGTAATATCTCCGTTTACAACCATTTTTGATCTCTCTCCTAATCTGGTCAAAAACATTCTCATTTGAGAGCAAGTAGTATTTTGTGCTTCATCTAGGATAACTATGGAGTTGTCTAAGGTTCTTCCTCTCATAAATGCCAAAGGAGCAACTTCAATAATTCCCTTATCAATTAACGAATTTGTTCTGTCAATCCCGAAAATACTATGTAAAGAATCAAATAGGGGTCTTAAGTATGGATCTACTTTTTGTTGCAAATCACCAGGAAGGAATCCCAAACTTTCACCAGCTTCTACAGCTGGTCTGGTTAAAACAATTTTTTCAATTTTTTTCTCGTTCAATAGTCGTGCCGCGCAAACAGTTGCTAAAAATGTCTTACCAGTTCCCGCTGGACCAATCGCAAAGGTAAGATCAAAGTTTTCAATTGATTCAACATATTCTTTTTGCCTTATAGTTCTTGGTCTTAAATATCTTCCTTCTTTGGAACGCGCAAGAACTTTTTTTCCTAGTTCAGCATGTGAAGACGATTCGCCCATATTTAAAGAACTTAAAGCCGCTTTAAGATCTACCTCTGGGACTTCTAACCCTTGTTCCCAAATTGGTCTTGTTAGTTCTACTAATGCTGAGGCTCTCTCAATTTTAGATATGACACCATTCATCTCAAGTTGCAAGCCTCTTATAGTTAAAGAAACTCCTGTAAGAGACTCAAATTTTTTTAAGAAAGAATTACCAGGTCCAGATAATGCTGTAGCGGCATCAGAGCTTGGCAAATCTATTTTGAAGTGACCAGTTTTGGAAACTTCCTTCATCTAGTTATTGAATAAGAATAAAAATTTATCAACTCACTAGCTTTCAGCTTCATTAACCTCGCTTTCAACTTTACTACTATCATTTTCTTCGTCTTTTGTTTTAGCCTTAGCTAATTTTTCCTTCTCTAACTTTGCTTTACCAATTGCGATAGAGGGTCTTTCTTTTTTTTCTAATAACCCTCCCTTTTCTAATAAAGTTCTAACAACATCAGTTGGCTGAGCACCCTGAGTAAGTCTTGTTCTTAAAGCTTCTGTGTCAAGCCTGGTTTCCTTAGTTCTTGGATTATAAAAACCTAATTCTTGCAGAGGTCTGCCATCTCTTCTGGAAGTACTGTTGCATGCAACAATTCTGAAACTTGCCTCTTTTTTCTTTCCAAAGCGCTTAAGGCGCAATTTAATCATCTTAAATTAATGCGTTTTTAATAATAATATCATTTAAAGGTAAAAATATAGAAACTATAAATCGGCAAAACCTTTTTTCTTTTTATTATTTTTTTGTTTTTTGATTGGCTTATTACCACTCATACCTCCCATTCCTGGCATTCCTGGCATTCCTGGCATTCCTCCCATTCCTGGCATTCCTCCCATTCCTGGCATACCTCCCATCCCTGGCATTCCTCCATTAGACATTTGTTTCATAAAACCTCTCATTCTTTGAAAATCAGCTAAAACTTTATCTACATCTTTTGCTTCATAACCGCTACCTTGAGCGATTCTTTGTCTTCTTGAGGGGTGAGCGGCAAGAACTTCGGGTTTTTGTTTCTCCTCAAGAGTCATTGACGAGATCATAGATTCTATTTTCTTAAGTTGATCTTCTCCATCTTTTATCATCCCATCATCTATTTTATTCATTCCAGGAATCAATTTAATCAATCCACCAAGTGAACCCATTCTTTTAATTAACCTCATTTGCTTTACAAAATCATTAAAATCAAAAGTCGCTTCTTGAAGTTTCTTTTGCATCGCTTCTGCATCAGCAAGTTCAACTTCTTTTTGTGCTTTTTCAACAAGTGTCAATACATCGCCCATGCCTAAAATTCTGCTGGCCATTCTCTCTGGGTGAAATGGTTGCAATGCCTCTATTTTTTCACCTACACCTATAAATTTGATTGGTTTACCACTTATTTTTCTTATCGATAAAGCAGCTCCACCTCTTGAGTCACCATCCAACTTAGTTAATATCGCCCCTGTGATTCCTACTTTTTCATGAAATGATTTTGTTAAGTCTGCAGCTTCTTGCCCAATCATTGAATCAACAACAAGCAAAACCTCATCAGGATTAGAAACTTCTTTTATTCGAACCATTTCACTCATCATGGAATCATCAATTTGCAGTCTTCCTGCGGTATCAATAATTATCGAATTAAAATGATTTTCACTAGCAAAATTCAATGCTTCCTTTGCTATTTCTTCTGGTTTACTATTTTTTTCTTTAGCTGAAAAAACTTCCAATTCATATTGACTTCCCAATGTTTTGAGCTGCTCTACAGCTGCTGGTCGATAAATATCTGCAGCCACCAAAAGAACTTTTTTATCTTTTTCCTTTAAATAAAGGCCTAATTTTCCTGTTGCAGTTGTTTTACCCGCTCCCTGAAGTCCAGCCATCAAAATGACTGTAGGACTTTTTTCATTTTCGTTTAATGGAGAATTTTCATTCCCCATAATGTTAATCAATTCTTTATTTACAACTTCAATAAATTTTTGACCTGGGTTTACACCCCTAACTACTTCTTCTCCAATAGCTTTATCTTTGACATCTGATATAAACTCTTTTACTACAGACAAACTAACATCTGCATCAAGGAGTGCTCTTTTTACCTCCTTCAAGGCATCGTTAATATTATTTTCACTAATTTTTGCTTCGCCTCTTAAACCCTTTACTGCGTCTTCAAAGCGTGAAGAGAGTTCATCAAACATTATTAAAAAGTAATTTTAATTATTATAGATGATCTTGAAGTTTGTAATTACAAGCCGCTCACGAAATCAACCAATTTCCACGATTTATTTGAAAAACCCAAAATATATTTAACTTTAAGGGGATTTAAAGATGTTTCATTAATAGATTCTCCAGAATTCTTTACTAACCTCTCTAGATAATCCAATTCTACTAAAACAACTATCCGAGATGAAGTTTGCGATTCCAAATCAATTTTACGTATTTGGGAATTAATCTCCTTATAAATTCCTTTCTTGATATCTTTCTGTCTTTCTTCGATTGTTCGATCAATTAGACCTTTACTTACAATCTTAGAAAGATTAATTTCACCCTTTCCAGCTAAGTAATTACTTTTATTGAGAAGCCATCCATTAATTAAATTCCTTATATCTCCCAAAGAAGGTGAAGGGGCATTAAGTTCTTTTAATTCATAGGAAATTATTGAAGTAGATTTCTCGGGGATAAAATTCAACTTTTTTATAGGATTTTTTTTTATTTCTTTGATAGTTTCTTTCTCACTAAGTTTTTGATTTTTATCTATCGCAATTAAAGATTTTTCTGCAATAGCTTCATCTTGAATTGATTTTTTTAAGTTATTTCTTAAAAATCCAACACCAATACCAAATGAAAATAAGATCAAAAACGCATAAATATAAATTAAATAAGGTGAACGATTAATAATATCTTTATTCTCCAAGAGTTCTCCAAAACTAAACTTTAATTCTGCAATTTTTTCAATTAAAAAATTATAAAACTCTATTGGTTTTTTCTTAAAGTATTCCTCATTTAATTCATTTTCTTTGATCTCAACCTTTTCATAATCTTGTTTTATTCCACCAGGCCAAGGTAATCTCCTTTCATCGGCATAAAGTAAGTTACTTTCAGAATCTTCAGTTGTTTTTGCTGAAGACTCTTTTATAATCTGTTGGTTTTGAAGATTTAATTTGATTGCAGTTTTATTTGATTTCTTTTCTAATTTTTCAATAAATTCTTGAATTTCCCTATCTTCAAACCAAGAATCTAAATCCACCTCTTTTGAATCAATATCTCTGTATCCAACTAATACATCATTCTCTAACCAATTTTTGCAGAAAATGCATATCGCTTCTAACTGATTTCCAGGATAATTTTTAAGCCAATCTCGTAAATTTTCATCAGAACTACTTGAAAACCTTGCACAGGCCTGGTCAATATCAGCTAAAAGCAAGTCTAAACAACCAATTAAAGGCATTGAATCAAGACCCGATAAATTTAATTTCTTTAAAATTCTCCTAGCTTCAAATAATTTTTCAGGCTTTCTCCTAGAGAAACCAATAGCTGTTAAGGAAAGAAAAGATAAAAATCC
>MWOS01000088.1 GCA_002026165.1 Prochlorococcus sp. HOT208_60m_813G15 | reverse complement strand
TTTAGAGGACTTTGGATCTCTAGAATTAACGCATCTGCGAGAATAAATGGAATAAACTATAGCAAGTTAATAAATGGGATGAAAAATTCAGAAATTATCATCAACAGAAAAATGCTTGCTCAATTAGCCTTAAACGATCCTAAGTGTTTTGAAAAAATTGTTTCTTCCGTTAGTAAGTAGAAAAAAGAATATAATCTAGAAAAGTAAACTTAAATAATGGAAATATCTTCCTTTCAATCTTATTTAATAATCCTTTTTGTTGTATTAATAATAATTTCTATTTTTGTATTCAGACAATTTCTAAAAACAAGAAGTGAAGAATTAAATTTAGTAAAATTCGAGCAGAAAGGTTTAGATTCTCTCACTCAAGCTACAGAATTATATGAATTTGGTTCTATTCAGATAAAAAAAAGA
>MWOS01000087.1 GCA_002026165.1 Prochlorococcus sp. HOT208_60m_813G15 | reverse complement strand
TAATTTAAGTTAACCAAATTATAAGTTTAAGAATTTACATTATGATCTAAATATGGCTTTACTGGTAAAAAAATTTGGCGGTACTTCTGTCGGTAATATTAAAAAAATTAAAAATATTGCAAGTAGCATTTGTCAAAGTAAAGAAGCAGGAAATGAAATTGTCGTAGTTGTCTCTGCAATGGGTCAAACTACAGATGATTTAAATTGTTTAGCGGAATCAATTCGTAAAAGTCCCAATCGAAGAGAATTGGATATGCTTCTCTCAACTGGAGAGCAAGTAACAATAGCTCTTCTCTCAATGGCATTAAACGAATACGGAATATCGGCAATTTCAATGACAGGTAGCCAGGTTGGAATTATTACTGAATCAATTCATGGGAAAGCGAGAATTCTGGATATTAAAACAGAAAGGATCCAAAATTTATTAAATACAAACCAGCAAAAAAATAATATTTATTTGTTAACTGGTCATACGAGTAGTGATAATGCAGAAACA
>MWOS01000086.1 GCA_002026165.1 Prochlorococcus sp. HOT208_60m_813G15 | reverse complement strand
GGTGAGTTAGCAGTTATTGGCTCAGTAATTTTAATATTTCCAATTTTATTTGTTTATGCATCCAAAAACCTGGATGCTAAGGGGGTTTTTGAATGGATGATGGATAAACCCAATGATTGGATAGGTAAAAAATAAGACTTTAAAAATTTACATTTTTCTAATTAAATTTTAAATTTTCTAAATTACTTATAGCAAAATCATAAATCTTACAATTATTTTCTAAATCATTAACTATTGAATTTTTTAGAAGAGAATAATCTATCAACTTATTGAGTTTATTATTTTTAAATTCCTTATTAGTTTCTCCAATAGCAAATGCCAAAGCGCCTTCATAAGAAATACCGAATTTAGAAGTGTTGCAGTAAGTCCTAGTGAACTTATTAGAAATCTTTTTAGTATACTTTTCAAGAGTTTTAGAAGAAGTATCCAAT
>MWOS01000085.1 GCA_002026165.1 Prochlorococcus sp. HOT208_60m_813G15 | reverse complement strand
ATAACAGAAGGTCGTTCTCAAGATTATGATAATTGGGTAACAAGAATTTCACTAAAATAAATTAATTTTTACCTTAAAAATGGAATCTTTCAGAACCTATCTAAATAGAGATGAAAAACCATTAATTATTTTTGACGGAGGTACTGGAACATCTTTTCAGAACCTAAATCTTACTGCAGATGACTTTGGAGGAAAAGAATTAGAGGGATGTAATGAAAACCTTGTTTTATCATCGCCAGAGGTAGTTGAGAAGGTTCATAATTCATTTTTAGATGCAGGTTGTCATGTTATTGAAACTAATACATTTGGAGCCTCATCAATAGTTCTTGATGAATATGATATTGCGGATAAGGCTTATGAGATAAATAAAAATGCGGCATTTATAGCAAAAAAAGCTGCTGCCAAATACTCATCAGTTGATAAACCAAGGTTTGTAGCAGGTTCAATTGGGCCAACAACTAAATTACCCACCTTAGGACATATAGATTTTGATGAATTAAAGCAATCAT
>MWOS01000084.1 GCA_002026165.1 Prochlorococcus sp. HOT208_60m_813G15 | reverse complement strand
AAATAGAAATAGATTGTTAAAAGGAATAATTTATAATTAAAATTTAAGATATATGAATTACAAATGAAAAATATAACTTTTGAAAAATATCAAGGTAACGGAAACGATTTCTTATTAATAGATACTAGAGGAAATGAATTATATAAAAATTATAAGACAAATAAAATATTTGATATAAAAAAAATTTGCAACAGGCAATTTGGTGTTGGAGCAGATGGTGTGATTTTTATAGAAGAACCTAATGAAGATAATTATGCAAAAATGATAATTTTTAATTCTGATGGTTCTGAAGCACAAATGTGTGGGAACGGAATTAGGTGTTTAGTTGAGTATCTCCACGTGAATGATTCAATGAATAATAAAAATATAGAATATAAAATTGAGACTAAAGCAGGTCTAAAAATTGCAAAATATATAAATGAGCAAATTACAGTAAAAATGGGAGTTCCAATTTTAGAATGTCGAAATATTCCAACAACAATTGAAAAAAAATAAATTCAATTCCTTCACACGAATTTATTGAGAAAGATTTTAATAATATGGGTTATGCCGTAGGAATGGGAAATCCTCATTTAATATTCTTTGTAAAAGACTTAGAGTCAATTGTTCTTTCCAGACTTGGTCCTATATTTGAAAAAAATGAATT
>MWOS01000083.1 GCA_002026165.1 Prochlorococcus sp. HOT208_60m_813G15 | reverse complement strand
ATTAGCACAATTGGTCCTGAGTTCCTTGAAGGTCACTATGGCGCTTGGAACTACATGATGTCAATTGATACTCCTGCATCTAAGAAATTTGCTGATAGTTTCAAGAAAAGATGGGGAGCAGATCGTGTTGTAGCTGATCCTCAAGAATCTGCTTATAACATGGTCTACTTGTGGAAACAGGCAGTAGAAGATGCTGGAACATTCGACGACAATGCAGTTAGAGAAGCCCTTGTAGGACAAAAGTTTGATGCTCCTCAAGGTCCTGTTGAAGTTATGCCTAATCACCACTTATCTCAAACAGTAAGAATTGGGGAGATTAATGCAGAGGGTGGATTTACAATTCTTGAAGAGACAGGAGTTGTTCTTCCTCAAGCATGGAAGCAAAAGCATCCAAGTTCAAAAGGATTTGCATGCGATTGGACAGATCCTTCAAAAGGAGAAAAGTATAAGCTTTAATCTAATTAAAACCTATACTTCAAAATAAAAGGAGGTTAACACC
>MWOS01000082.1 GCA_002026165.1 Prochlorococcus sp. HOT208_60m_813G15 | reverse complement strand
TCTACTGTAAAAAGCTTTTACATATGATATTCCATATGATCTATCCAGAAGTGGAAGTATCATTTTTGCAGGATATAAAGGACTAAAAGTTCTTATATCAGCATCAAAAAGAGCAACAACTTCTGATTTTCTAGTCGCAACTCCTATGCCTTGCCATACAGCCCATCCTTTACCTGGAGTTCCTAAAAGTTCTAATCCATTTTTTTCTTGGCTTTTTAATAGCTCAATTACAGAGGGAGAATTAGTCCATTGAACGTGAACTGGGAATGGCATTGAGTCAAAAAATGATTTTGCTGCCTTAACTTGCTCAACAGTTTTTGCAGAGAGAGCAATTACTAATTCATTTAAGCCTGTAAGGTTTTTTAAAACTTCTCTTATATCTTTTAATGCTGGACGCTCAAACTCTTCATATAAGCAAGGTATTAAAATGCTAGTTGATCTTCTTTTAAGACTTTTGTTTAA
>MWOS01000081.1 GCA_002026165.1 Prochlorococcus sp. HOT208_60m_813G15 | reverse complement strand
ATAACTTAGAAACTGCTTTCTCTCAAGATTTAAATAATGACGGCTTTGCTGGCTCTCCTCCTGTAAATAGTGGTCAAGCTCAATTCTCTATCTCTGGCAATAAAAAAGCGGGACAAACTTTAACCATTAAGCCATCATCTTCTGACCCCGACGGATTAAATGGTGATTACTCTTATCAATGGCAGCGTTCAGAGGATGGTAAAACTTGGAACAATATTGATAATACAAATAATAATTACACAATCTTAGGTTCTGACGAGGGCAACCAAATCAGAGCTCTAATTTCTTATACAGATAATCAAGGTTTTAAAGAAGCAGTTACTACAACTTCTCTCACTATTCCTATACCAGTTATTCTCAACAATACAGAAAATGATGGCTCTGTTACTCTCGCTAAAGATAGTAATGGTTATGGTTATGCAGCTATCAAAGGTACTGATGACTTTATTCCTATCACTGATCCAAAAGGTAATCCTCTCGGAGATAAATCTTATCCCGGATGGTCAATTATTGCTGCTGATAAACTTTTTGGCGTTAATACAACCGTCTGGAAA
>MWOS01000080.1 GCA_002026165.1 Prochlorococcus sp. HOT208_60m_813G15 | reverse complement strand
TTTGACAGGCCGAGTCATATCTATTTACTGCTACTGAAGGTATTGAACCTTTGCTTTTCATTTCCCTTATACCAGTTTCTAAACATTGAAAAGCAACACTTGATAGATCTCTTCCTTCTGCTGCGGCCCAAACTTTCAAAAGATAAGTAAGATTTGATGGTACTGAGATCTGTACTTTGTTTGAATTTGAAGTATTTAATGCAATATCATCGAGACTAATTTCTTTAGAGGAAATAGTTTCTTTAACCTTTTTCTTCAAAAATTTTACTTGGCTTATAGCGTCCTCTTTATTCTTTATTTTTTGTTCTATTTCAAATAACTCTTCTTCAGAATTAATTAAAGCTTCTAATGCCCATTTAGCATCATCTTTCGCAACCGCGGTTCTATCAAGCCATTCATCTCTTATTTTTGACCAATTACTAGGCATAAGCTTTATAAGATAATTCTATGATATATAAATCTATATAGATT
>MWOS01000008.1 GCA_002026165.1 Prochlorococcus sp. HOT208_60m_813G15 | reverse complement strand
AGAAGGGAGTAGCTCCTTTTAAAAACTATCAAGTATGGGAAGATTCAGCTTTAATTCCTGACACTGGTAGACCAGCAGAAGGTTATCCTGTTTTTACAGTAAGAACTGCAGCTGTTAACGCTTTAGGAATACCGACTGTTTTCTTTCTCGGAGCTATTTTGGCAATGCAGTTCAAATCTTATTAATTAGGTAATTTGATGGATATAAGATTCTTAATTGTAGGAGCACCCTTCGTAATTGCCTTTTTCTACACCTTATTTTGGCTCAGAAAATGGGGTGCTTTTAATTCTACAAATAATAATTTGCCAAAAAAAATGACTTTTAAAAATGAATCTAAAGAACAAAGTTATATTTTAGAAAATATTTTTTTAACAAAAAATTAATTTTAATTCACCTATTTTTATTTATTAAATTGTCATGATTCCAATAGAACAGTATTTATTTTTTGCAGTTTCTCTTTATGCTTTTTTTTATCTTTCAATAACTATAGTAAGTACATTAATTAGCTTTTCCTAAGCAATAATTACATAAAATATTAAACACTTATTTGTATAACATTAATCTTCTTGTATT
>MWOS01000079.1 GCA_002026165.1 Prochlorococcus sp. HOT208_60m_813G15 | reverse complement strand
GCAATAACAAGCGACGGTCAGGCATGGATTTCAACTGACAACGACGGTACTGGAAAGAAATCAACTGGTGAAACTCTTTTCCTAAATATTGGGAAAATCTAGTTAAAACTACCAATAAAAGTCACCTTTTATATAAGGTGGCTTTTTTTTGCAGTTCTTATAATTAAAAAAATCAAGTCATGAAATATCTTTTATTTATTATTTTTTTCATCACACCAGTTAAAGCTGAAACAAAATACTATTGGCAAGGTGTCAGGCATTATTTAAATCGCCCTCAACTAATGATTGAAGCATGCAAAGATATGAAAGAAGAAAATGACATCGGGACATCTGCTTTTGAGAGTATGTATATGCCAACATTACCTGATAGGCTGTGGTTAGCTATTGGGAAAAGAGATTCTTATTGGGCAGATGACTCCAAAGAAGGA
>MWOS01000078.1 GCA_002026165.1 Prochlorococcus sp. HOT208_60m_813G15 | reverse complement strand
GGAATTAAAAGCATGCTCAGTAATAATTTTTCCAAACTAGGCAATAATCTTATTTCAGAATCTCATCAAATGCTCTATCCAAATTGTTGTGTTCATGACTTGGTCTAACTAATTTGCAAAAAGTAAATCTATCTAATTCGCTTAAATTTCTCCATTTTTCAACTGAAATATTAATTCCCCTTGCTAGTGCCGATTTTAAAACTTGGTCAGGAACTTTATTTTTATTTTGCCAAGGTTGATTAATTGAAATTTCTATTTCTTTTGCTTCTCCATATTTTGAATTAGATGTAATTTCTTTTAAAAAAGTTTTTAAATCAATGAGATCGTTTTTTGAATCTGGCCAATCTACTATCTTATTTTTTTCAATTAAATTAAAATCTTGCCAATGAGTAAGTTTTAATTTTATTCCAATCAAATCAAGTTTCCTTCTTACACATAAAGGAATGCATCTTAAGTCTTTAATAAAATCATCCTCGAAATTAAAATA
>MWOS01000077.1 GCA_002026165.1 Prochlorococcus sp. HOT208_60m_813G15 | reverse complement strand
CCTCAATTCCTAAGCCATTAGAAATAAAAAGTTTTCTAGATAATCAAGTTGTTGGACAAGAATCTGCAAAAAAGATATTATCAGTAGCCGTATACAATCACTACAAGCGATTAGCTTGGAAAGTTAAAGAAGACAGTAAAAATAGCAATTCAACTGATTCACAAGCAACTAAATTACAAAAATCAAATATTTTACTCATCGGTCCTACTGGAAGTGGAAAAACATTATTGGCGCAAACTTTAGCAGAGTTTTTAGATGTTCCTTTTGCAGTAGCTGATGCAACCACTTTGACAGAAGCTGGATATGTTGGGGAGGATGTTGAAAACATACTTTTAAGACTTCTACAGAAATCAGAAATGAATGTAGAACTAGCTCAAAAAGGAATTATTTATATTGATGAAATAGATAAAATTGCAAGAAAAAGCGAGAATCCTTCAATTACTAGAGATGTCTCCGGTGAAGGAGTACAGCAAGCATTATTAAAAATG
>MWOS01000076.1 GCA_002026165.1 Prochlorococcus sp. HOT208_60m_813G15 | reverse complement strand
AGACTAGCATTGCAAACAAGAGAGCAACATATTAGAAGGGAAAAGGCCACCAGTAATATTTGTACTGCTCAATCTTTATTAGCCATAATTTCTTCTTTTTATGCTATTTATCATGGACCTTCTGGATTAACTCAAATTGCTAAGAGATTAGTTGAGTTGAGAATAAATTTAGAATCAAGTTTAGCTGCTTTAGGTTTTGATATTCCTGATGGGATTAGATTTGATAGTGTTGATGTTTATTCTGAGCACTCCCAGAGGATCCATAATGAAGCTTTAAAAAATGGCTATAACTTAAGAATTTTGCCGTTGGGATCAACTATTGAAAATTCAACTGGCTTTGGGATCTCTTTAGATGAGCTTAGTAATGAAAAAGAAATAAAAGATATTTTGAATTTTATAGCAAACCTTATAGAAAAAGAAGAAGATTTAGAGCATATAAAATTTGATAAAGAA
>MWOS01000075.1 GCA_002026165.1 Prochlorococcus sp. HOT208_60m_813G15 | reverse complement strand
CCTTGATTCAGCAAATGCAATGTCTTCTGGGATTTTAGAATCTAAATGATGACAAACCATTAACATGTCAAGGTGTTCTTCTAATGTGTTCCTTGTATAAGGTCTTGTTGGATTTGTACTACTAGGAAGAACATTTTTTTCTCCACAGATTTTTATAATGTCTGGAGCATGACCTCCTCCTGCTCCTTCGGTATGAAAAGTATGAATAGTTCTTCCTGCATTAGCGTTGATGGTATCTTCAACAAAGCCTGCCTCATTCAAAGTATCAGTATGAATACATACTTGTACGTCAAACTTACCTGCAACATTTAGACAAGAATTTATTGTAGAAGGAGTGGTCCCCCAATCCTCATGAAGCTTTAATCCACATGCACCAGCCTCAACCTGATCAATAAGATTGCTCTCGTTTGTTGAGTTTCCTTTTCCAAAAAAACCTAAATTCATGGGAAATGCTTCTGCAGATTGAAGCATTCTTGAAATATGAAAAGAACCCGGAGTACAAGTAGTAGCATTTGTGCCAGTTGCAGGTCCAGTTCCTCCTCCCAACATGGTTGTAATTCCAGAGGCTAGTGCTGTCTCAATTT
>MWOS01000074.1 GCA_002026165.1 Prochlorococcus sp. HOT208_60m_813G15 | reverse complement strand
CCATGCCTCCCAGCCATTTTGTCACCTACTTGAATTTTTCTTCTCTGGGCCACGTAAACTCTTACAACCATATTGGCACCTGGAGGTAACTCATCACCTTGTTCTCTAGTGTAAATACGAACATCCATAACCCTACCCTTTTCTGTTTTAGGGACCCTCAAAGAGTTGTCCCTAACATCTCTTGCCTTCTCTCCGAAAATAGCTCTCAAAAGTTTCTCTTCAGGTGGTTGGTCTGATTCACCTTTGGGAGTAACTTTACCAACAAGAATATCCCCACTTTCAACAAAAGCACCTATCCTTATTATTCCCATCTCATCAAGATTATTCAAGCTCTCTTCTGAAATATTTGGAATCTCTCTTGTGATTTCTTCAGGTCCTAACTTTGTTTGTCTTGCCTCAATTTCGTATTTTTCAATATGTACCGATGTATATAAATCATCAGTTACCATCCTCTCGCTCACAAGAATTGCATCTTCGTAGTTGTAGCCCTCCCATGGCATATACGCAATTAAAACATTCTGACCTAAAGCTATTTCCCCTCCTTCACATGCTGATCCATCTGCTAAGACTTGTCCAGATATAACTTGA
>MWOS01000073.1 GCA_002026165.1 Prochlorococcus sp. HOT208_60m_813G15 | reverse complement strand
TTTATTTTCATATTTATTTTTATAATAGAAATACATAAATAACTAAATAGAATTAAATAATCTATGGCAGAGAGTATCAAAAGAATCGTTGGGCCATATCAAGATAGTTATTCCCCAAATGGAATAATCGGTGAGAAAGATGCGTGTGGAGTTGGTTTCATAGCAAATATTAAAGGGATAGAAAGCAACTGGATTCTTAAACAATCCTTAAAAGGCCTTAACTGCATGGAGCATAGAGGAGGTTGTGGAGGCGATAGTGACTCAGGAGATGGAGCGGGCATTTTATGTTCAATTCCATGGGGATATCTAGAAGAAGAAATGAATCTAAAAAATACACAAGAATTGAATAGAGGTTTAGGTATGATTTTCATGCCTAATAAAAAAGATAAAATTGAAGTATGTAAATCAATATGTGATCAAGAAGCAGAAAAATTAAAAGTCAACAAAACATCTTGGAGAAAAGTACCTGTAAATAATGAAATCTTAGGTCCTTTAGCTAAAGCAAATGCTCCATTCATCTGTCAGTGGATTTTATATTTAGATAAAAAAGATCACCAGGATGTTGAAAGGCTTTTATTTCAATTAAGGAAAAGAATTGAGAAAAAAATAAGAGAAACTTTCAAAAACCATGTTGGTGATTGTGAATTTTATTTTGCCTCACTAAGTTCTCAAACAGTTGTTTATAAAGGTATGGTTCGCTCTGAAATATTATCCGAGTTTTATCAAGACCTAAAAAAAGAGAATTTTAAAGTTTCATTTTCTGTTTATCATCGTAGATTTAGTACCAATACACTTCCAAAATGGCCATTAGCTCAGCCCATGAGATTTTTGGGTCATAATGGAGAAATAAATACTCTCTTAGGTAATATTAACTGGGCTAAAGCTTCAGAAACGCACATAGATGATTTTTGGGGAGAGTTATCTAACGAAATTAAGCCAATAGTAGATATTAATAAAAGTGATTCATCAAATCTTGATGCAACTCTTGAAATCAATATTCGTTCGGGTCAGCCCATTACTGACTCATTATTAAAACTT
>MWOS01000072.1 GCA_002026165.1 Prochlorococcus sp. HOT208_60m_813G15 | reverse complement strand
CAAATCTCCAGGTAAAGCTTTTATTACAGCATCCTGAGAAACTCCATGATTCTTTATTACATTATTAATCTTTGATACCAAGCTAGGATCCCAGGCTAAGTCGTTTAGAGGACTTAGTGCAGCTAATAAAGATGATTCTCCAGTAATTGAGAAATTTCTTGCAGTTTTATTAACTTTTTGGGCAGCAGCAAAAGCAGCATTTTTACTGAGCTTAAATGCCTTTTTGAAAAAATTAGATTTACTAACCATAGTTTCGCGAAATCTATTTATGTAAAAGATACCAGTAAAATGCTAGCTTTTCAGATTTGTCCATAATTTGTCCATATTATAGATGAACAAAACTTATCTATACTTGAGAATCCCTGCTATGACTGATCGGGGCGACAGGATTCGAACCTGC
>MWOS01000071.1 GCA_002026165.1 Prochlorococcus sp. HOT208_60m_813G15 | reverse complement strand
TGGTGAACAATACTGTATTGGAGATATTCAAGGAGCTCGCAAATTATTAGAAGATAAATCTTTCCAAGTTAATTTGAAATCTTTAGTTTCCTAGATTAACTTTTATCCTCAAAATTTTGAGTTGCAGGTTTAAAGGCCGCTTTCGCACGTTGTATGTTCATTGGTATATTTTCAATACCAAAAAAAGATCCAGGCTCTTTATCCCAACTTGCTGATAATATTCCAAAACTCAAACCTGCTAGACCTAACAAGAAAAACAATGCTGAAATTGCAATGGTTGAGGAAGGAGGTATTTCAGCGATATTTCTTGTAACTATAATGTAGCTAACAACAAAAACAGACATTCCTAATATTGTCGGTATTCCAGCAGTAAAGAATATTCTTTTTGCCATTCTGTCAGCAACATATTTTGGGATGCCACTTGATGATCGCTTTGGCTTGGTTACAGGAATAGATGTTTTTTCTAGATTAGCGAAAGCAGATGTTTCAAAATAGTTTTTTTTCTTTTTATTTTGTGTCTTTTTTTTTGATTGCTTTTTTTTCATTAATTGAGATCATCCTCTGATTCCAATTTTCTTAACTAGTTCTTGATATTTTTGAACGTTTTTGTCTTTTAAGTAAGACAGTAATCTTTTCCTTTTACCAATCATTTTTAATAATCCTTGCCTTGAAGCGAAATCATGAATGTTTCCTTGAAGATGGTCACTTAATTTCGATATTCTTTTAGAAAGCATTGCTACTTGTACTTCAACAGAACCTGTATCAGTTGGATGCACTTGATGATTTTCAATCAAGAT
>MWOS01000070.1 GCA_002026165.1 Prochlorococcus sp. HOT208_60m_813G15 | reverse complement strand
TATGCAGACTCTTTAATGATTCTTTTTGCTCCTGAAGGTAGTTTAACAATTTTAGATGAGAATAAATTATCTACCATTTTTTTCGTAATTGTGAATTCTTTTACATTTTCTTCAGAAGGCAAAGTGTACATTATATCTAGCATTAGCTCTTCAATTATTGATCTTAATGCTCTTGCACCTGTTTTTCTTTTGTATGCTTCATTTGCTATTGCTTTAACAGAATCAGGCTCAAATGATAATTCAACATTATCCATACTTAGCAAAGTTTTGAATTGCTTTACTAATGCATCTCTTGGTTGAGTCAAAATAGATTCTAAAGTTTCTTTAGTAAGACGATCTAATACAGCACAAACCGGAATTCTTCCAATAAATTCTGGAATTAGGCCATATTTCACTAAATCATCTAATTCTAAATTTTTCAGGGAATCTCTTGTGTCTACTATTTTTTTTTGTATCAACTTTGTTTTGATCTGAATTGGTGGTAAATCCTATAGAGTGTTTACCCATACGCTTTTGAACGATATCCTCTAAACCTATAAAAGCCCCCCCACAAATAAATAGTATTTGACTTGTATCAATTTGGATGCAGTCATGATAAGGATGTTTTCTTCCGCCTTGGGGTGGCACATTAGCAATTGTTCCTTCAAGCATTTTTAATAATGCTTGCTG
>MWOS01000007.1 GCA_002026165.1 Prochlorococcus sp. HOT208_60m_813G15 | reverse complement strand
ATTAATGATTTTACCCCCCAACAAAAAAGAACAATAAAAATTGGTAGGAGAGCAAAAGAGAGAATGATGAAAGCTAATTTAAGATTGGTCGTTAGTGTTGCAAAAAAATACCAAGGCAAAGGTCTTGAGTTGCTTGATTTAGTTCAAGAAGGATCGCTTGGTTTGGAGAGGGCGGTTGAAAAATTTGATCCTACCAGAGGTTACAAATTCTCTACCTATGCATTTTGGTGGATTAGACAAAGTATGACAAGAGCAATTGCTTGTCAATCAAGAACTATACGTTTACCAGTTCATTTAAGCGAAAGGTTAGCATCTATACGAAAAGTTAGTAGAGATTTGGCACATAAACTTGGTGCGATGCCTAGCAGAATTGAAATTGCCGAAGCAATGGAAATTGATGTAGAAGAATTAGATTCTGTTTTAAGACAAGCTTTATCAACAAGTAGTTTAGATGCTCCAGTAAATGGCGATGATGGCAGGAGCTTTTTAGG
>MWOS01000069.1 GCA_002026165.1 Prochlorococcus sp. HOT208_60m_813G15 | reverse complement strand
TTTTCTAATGTTGCTTTTTCAGATTCACAATTAGCTAAGGTTGATGACTATTCACTTATTGAGAAGTTAAAGTTAGAAAAGCAACTATTAGGCTTTTACTTATCTGATCATCCTCTAAAGCATTTAACCAAGCCAGCAAAACTTATATCACCTATAGGCATTTCGCAGTTAGAAGAAACAAAGGATAGAAGCAAAGTCTCTTTAGTTGGAATGATTCCTGATTTGAAGCAAATTACAACGAGAAAAGGAGATAGGATGGCTATAGTTCAGCTTGAAGATCTTTCTGGAAGTTGCGAAGCAATAGTTTTTCCAAAAACCTATGTCAGATTATCAGAATTTCTTCTGACTGATACTAGATTATTGATATGGGGAACAATTGATAAAAAAAGTGATAAGACTCAATTAATAATTGATGATTGTAGAGAAATCGATAACCTTAAATTGCTAATTATTAAT
>MWOS01000068.1 GCA_002026165.1 Prochlorococcus sp. HOT208_60m_813G15 | reverse complement strand
GCCTTCAATCTTGCAAAAAAAACTATAAGAAAAATAAAGCAAAATCTAACATGGGCTTTTGGTTATAACTTACTAGCTATACCTTTAGCCGCCGGCATTTTATTCCCTAAATACGGCATTCTTCTTACTCCCTCAATAGCAGCATTATTGATGGCTATTAGCTCTATTACAGTTGTAATTAATGCTTTATCTTTGGATTAAATGAAAGGAAAATTTATCGTTATTGAGGGTATTGATGGATGTGGTAAAACTACCCAAATAGATGAACTATCTAAATGGCTTCCTAATAGTGGTCTAATAAAGAAAGGGTCAAAATTAATCACGACTAGAGAGCCTGGGGGCAGTCTTTTAGGAAAAAAACTTAGAGGACTGATTCTTGAAAATAATGAAAATAATAAGCCTTCATCTCTTGCAGAATTATTGCTTTATTCAGCGGATAGAGCTGAACATGTTTCCAAAATTATTTCACCTGCTTTAAATAACAATGATTGGGTAATAAGTGATAGATTT
>MWOS01000067.1 GCA_002026165.1 Prochlorococcus sp. HOT208_60m_813G15 | reverse complement strand
CCCCACAGTACCAAAGCCCAACCACCAACTCCTAATTTCTGACCTATTGCGTACAAAGAAAGTCCAATAGGAATTTGCAAAAATAAAAAATATTTATTTAGGAATCTATAGTATGGATCTTTAATTAAATCTGCACTGAGTTTTGGTACAGCTTTTAGTGCTTCAACGTCTTTAAACATCCAACCCATATGACTCCACCAAAAACCTTTTTTACTGTTGTGATGATCTACTTCTGTATCTGAAAAGGAGTGGTGATGCCTATGCAAACCCACCCAATCAATTGGTCCATGCTGGCAACTTATAGCTCCACAAGTAGCAAAAAATCTTTCTAGCCATCTTGGAACAATGAACGATCTGTGTGACAATAATCGGTGATATCCAAGAGTGACTCCTAAACAAGCGGTTAACCAGTAAAAAAATAATAATGATGTGACTGCAGGGAGACTCCAAAACTTTGGTTGTAAAGCTATAAGGGAAAGAATATGAATTGCAACCATGAACACTATTGTTCCCCAAGTCTTATGTAATCTTGGAGGATATTTTTTTGAATGGCTCGAAGGCTCCAGTAATTTTTCTGATAGTTCTATAACCTTTTCAGCTGGTACAGGTTTTTTTAATTTTGCTGTTTCTTGGAAAATTACTGAATTCATGATATTGAAAAACTATTTTCAAAATTACCGATATGTAATATTATCATACTATACTATTGATAAGTTTAATTATCTGTGAGTCTAGGATATCGCGATAAATTATCTAGAGGTCGGAGGGCTATGGCTCATTTGATACACCTCTGGCATGAGCGA
>MWOS01000066.1 GCA_002026165.1 Prochlorococcus sp. HOT208_60m_813G15 | reverse complement strand
CACAATTGAATGTGCTTTGGGTAAATGTAAGCATGTAGTCCCTGATTCCTTCCAAATAAAACCTACAGCATCAAGCCTTAACCATTTAATTCCACTAGATAAATAAGTAGTAATTAAATTTAAGAACTCAAGAGTCATTTTAGGATTATGCCAATTCAAATCAATTTGATCTGGCCCGAAAGTTGTCCAAACTTGTTTAGGACCATCATCAGTATTTATTTGAGAAAACAAAGATGAACTTCTAGGTCTAACTACATTTGACCAGTCAAGATTTTGTTTCGGTGAAAAAACATTTGATATGCCCGGTTCTTGAGATTTGATAAATTGTTGAACCCATGGGTGAGATGATGAGACATGGTTTAGTACTAAATCAGCCATCAAATCATGGTTTTTAGAAATACTTTTGGGATCAGCCCAACCACCAAATTTTTCTTCTAGGGAATCATAACTTGAGACAGCGAAACCTCCATCACTTGTAGATTTCAAAAAAGGAAGAATATGTACAACTTTAGAAAGACTGCCAAAATGTTTGCTTAACAACTTCCTAAGAGTTAATAATGTTGCCTC
>MWOS01000065.1 GCA_002026165.1 Prochlorococcus sp. HOT208_60m_813G15 | reverse complement strand
TCTTTAATCGATAAATCAATAGATGTTCAAAATCCAATTGAAGAAAAAGAACTTAATAGGTTAAGTGGAAAAGTAAAATCGTTAGTTGATGAGAGATTAGAGTATGCAAAGAAAATAAGATTATTTGAATCTGAATTAAGAAACTTTTATGATTTGAACAGAAACGCGCAGGATTATAAAAACATCCTTATTCAGGACTGGGGTTTAAGTAAATCAACAATAAAAAGCATTAATCTTATCCATAACCAGGAAAGTATTAAAAAAGCAAAAGAATTAGTGAATCATTGCTAAATAAGAGAGAAATCCAGAAAAAATGCTGGCAAATTATCATTTAAAGATGCGTTGAGATTAAAGATTCTTTCTTCAACTGTTCTTAAAGAATTTGATTTTAAATTAGAAGAATATAAAAAACATAAAGAAGAAGTTTTAATTAGATCTATTGATTAT
>MWOS01000064.1 GCA_002026165.1 Prochlorococcus sp. HOT208_60m_813G15 | reverse complement strand
TTACAATTTTAAAAAAAAGAAAGAGATCAGCTAAAAGTATTTATAAACTAATAGATGATTTAGAAAAAAAATATATATATTGATCTTTATAGTAATAAAAAAGACTAATCAAATTCTATACCTACTTCTTCTTTTAAATCTCTATCCAGATCTGGAAGATGAGGTTCAACCCAATGATCCTTGTTATCAATACCAGCTGCATTTACATAATTCATGAGTGTTGATCTACTTGCTTGTAAAGATCATGCAAATTTAAATCCATACGAATATCATGTGCAATTTCAGATACTTGTTTTTCTGTTAGACAATGATCTGGATGAAGTAAATCACAACATGGAATTCTTTTCTCAATCAATTCATTTAGATTGATTTTTATTTCGTAATCTTGATGTACAGTCATTGATTTTATATCTATAAATTTATTCTAATTATGTTTAAGGTTTTGTATATCTTTAGTCAAGAAACAAAGTTCTTTAGTACCGATGCAGTAATTTTAAATAAAAAGATCTTCCAAATCTTTATACAACTTATCATTATCT
>MWOS01000063.1 GCA_002026165.1 Prochlorococcus sp. HOT208_60m_813G15 | reverse complement strand
AAACCTGTATATCCCCAGATAAGATCAACACCAAGTGCAACTATGGATAAGGATAAGTATCTACCAAGAAGGTTTAGTCTAAATACAGGGAGTATTGTTGGTGCTGCAATAATTAAAGCTATTAATATTATCCAAAATGATAATACTATTTTTCTATCAAATTTAATTTTACTTAATGACATTAGTTTTCAACCATCCTTCCTTTTTGAGGAAATAAACCTGTAGGTTTAAATTGTAAGAATATAACAATTAGTGCAAATATCATTACTCTTGCCATACTTGTGGTTGCAAAAAAGTTAATTGTGTTTGATAAAGGTAAAGGCATATCTGGCCATATTGATAAGAGCCTTCCAGCTCCGATTAAATCAGTCATTATTCCTATTCCAAATGAAGCAAGTACTGTTCCTAATAAATTTCCTACACCTCCCAGCACTACAACCATAAAACAACCAACTATATAGTTTCCGCCAACATTTGGTCCTACAGAACCTAAAAGAGATACTGCTACCCCAGCAACTCCTGCTAAGCCAGATCCAATTCCAAAAGTAATTATATCTACTTTTTCAGTAGATATTCCAAGACAATCACTCATTTGTCGGTTCTGAGTAACTG
>MWOS01000062.1 GCA_002026165.1 Prochlorococcus sp. HOT208_60m_813G15 | reverse complement strand
CATGGCTATCTCGAGCCATTGTTTTTGTCCATGTGATAAAGATCCAGCTTTTGAATTAACTTTTTGAGCTAAATTAACAATCTTCATAAGACGATCAATCTCATTAAGCTGCTCATCCTTAATACTTTTATTTATAAGGTTTAAGGGACTTTTAGGAGTTGTCACCGATATTTCTAGATTTTCTTTAACTGTTAGATTTTCAAAGATTCTTGGACTTTGGAACTTTCTTCCAACTCCAAGTCTGGCTATTTTATGCTCCTTTCTACCTACTAAAGATTTTCCTTTAAAAATTACTTCACCATTTGTTGGCTTAACCTTTCCAGTAATTACATCAAGAAATGTTGTTTTGCCTGCGCCATTGGGTCCTATTACAGCTCTTAATTCTCCTTTCTTCAAATTTAAATTAAGTTTGTTAAGAGCTAAAAAACCCTC
>MWOS01000061.1 GCA_002026165.1 Prochlorococcus sp. HOT208_60m_813G15 | reverse complement strand
TAGACCAGAATAAGAAATAACTTCAATATTAGGTAAATGAGAAAGAGATTTTTTTATTTGTATTATTCTTCTTTCAAGAGTAAATGTTGGTGTTTTAGAGGTATTTTCTAAAACAGCAACTACTAGATTGCCAAATATTTTTTCAGCCCTTTCTATTAAATCAAGATGCCCATTTGTTAAAGGATCAAATGTACCTGGATAAAGAATTTTCATGAATTTATTATGATCGAATAAGAAATTTAGTTAAAATAAGAATATTAGTTAAATCAATTATGACATTAAATCTAGAAGCAAAAAAAATCTTATTAAGAAAAATACCTCACGGATTATTTATTTGTGGCGTTAGAGACGAGGATAAAAATGAAGTGAATGGATTTACTGCAAGTTGGGTGACTCAAGGTTCTTTCACCCCACCATTAGTTGTAATGGCTGTTAGAGCAGAGGGTTC
>MWOS01000060.1 GCA_002026165.1 Prochlorococcus sp. HOT208_60m_813G15 | reverse complement strand
TGATCCAGACGCGATCGGAAGAATTGCAGACTTAATTAAACCTGAAGCTTTTTATATCAATGCCCATCAAGAGATTTATAGAACAGCATTAATGTTGCATACCCAGGGTAAACCAACTGATTTGACATCAATGAGTGCATGGTTAGCAGATAATGGATCACTAGACAAAATTGGAGGTAACAGCAAACTAGTAGAACTAGTTGAAAATGTTTCCTCTACAGCTTCCATAGAACAAGTTGCTAATTTAATTAACGACAAATTCATGAGAAGGCAACTTATTAGATCTGGAAATGAGGTGGTTCAACTAGGTTTTGATCAAACTCAAGATACTAATGAAGTTCTAGATAAAGCTGAGCAAAAAATATTTGAAATCAGTCAAGAAAAACCTTCAAAAGGTCTGACTCAAGCAGCTGAAATCCTTACAAGTACTTTCAATGAAATAGAGTCGAGATCATTAGGTACTTCAGTAGCTGGAATTCCTGTCAATTTTTACGACCTTGATGCGATGACTCAGGGTTTCCAAAGAAGTGATTTAATAATTGTTGCAGGAAGACCTTCAATGGGGAAAACTTCAATAGTTCTTAACCTTGCTAAAAATGTTGCACAATCTCAAGATTTACCTGTGTGCGTATTTAGCCTTGAAATGAGTAAAGAACAGTTAACATATAGATTACTGTCTATGGAAGTTGGAATCGAGAGTGGCAGGCTAAGAACAGGAAGATTACAGCAAGATGAATGGCCATTACTCGGAGAAGGTATCAATTCATTAGGTCAATTACCAATATTTATAGATGACAAACCTAACTTAAGTGTTTTAGAAATGAGATCTCTTTGCAGAAGATTAATAGCTGAA
>MWOS01000006.1 GCA_002026165.1 Prochlorococcus sp. HOT208_60m_813G15 | reverse complement strand
ACCTGAACTTGGTTTTTATCTAATGCAATTCCTCTTACTTCAGGTTGATCTTGTTTTTCATTGATTGGATTAACAAATATTTGTGTATCGGATAACTTAAATTTCTCAGCAACAAATCTAATAGCTTTTGGTATATTTTTAATTTCAATTACGCAGCTGACTTTAATTTCACTAGTAGCTATTAATCTTACATTTATGTTCGCTTGAGATAAAGTATCAAATAAATCAGCTGAAACACTAGGTCTACCCATAATGCCTGCCCCTTGAATACTTAATTTAGTCATGTTTGTTTTTAGATTATATTTTCCTCCTAATTGACTAGTTATAAGTTCACATTGTTCTGCAGTCTTTTGAACTTCTAATTCACTAACAGTAAATGTAATATCGTTATTATTTCCATCATTTGTCGCTTGTATGATTAAATCTACATTAATACTTGCTTCTGAAAGTTTTTCAAATATTTGTGCAGCAATCCCAGGCCTATCAGGAATATTTGAGAGACTGAATACTGCTTGCTTTTCTAATACTTCAAGACTATTGACTGTTTTTGTTAATTCTAAGCTTCCTCTTTTT
>MWOS01000059.1 GCA_002026165.1 Prochlorococcus sp. HOT208_60m_813G15 | reverse complement strand
AATACAATAACAATAAAGAAAAATAAATATATTTTTTTTGTCACATTCAATCTATAGATTTACAAAAATAGATTCATTGTCGGGTTTAATTTCAAATTCTTTTTTAAAAAAATATCTTTTATTTTCTTCTTTGAAAAGCAACCAGTTATTTGGATAAATATGCATAAGAGCAGCTTTATTTAAAGGCTGCAGAAAATAAATATTTTTCCATGTTTTGACAAAGTTTTTACGTCGCTCTCTAATAACACTTCCAATACCAATATTGGCATCTTCAAATTTTGGATTTAATGAATAGTGCGTACCTTGATAATTATCAGACATTGGTTCAAATGAATCGAAATCATATGGCTGAGGTAGTATCGATATCATTGCACTATCAATATTATTTATATTATTTGATTCATTAAATGATTTAAAAGTAAAGATTTTATCTTTGATATCTGGATAGTCTCTTTGAGCTAAAGCCACAGCACCTTGATCAGCAAATGTTATGAATACATTATTATTTTTAGACAATATCTTGTAGATAGTTATTCCAATTTTGTTAAACTTCAACCCTTCAAAATTAAATTCTATAGTAAATCTTTTATTTGAATCTAATAAACTTGGAATAATTGCATCCTCCATATTCTTAAGAGATTCATTTAAATCTTTAGGTAGTCTGTAATTGGTTTCCATTAAAATTTGTCAATACATATTTGAATAAGTTCTAAAAATTTATCTATTTCTGACTTATTGTTTGTTGAACCTAAAGTAACACGAATATTTGAATATAGTTCATCATCT
>MWOS01000058.1 GCA_002026165.1 Prochlorococcus sp. HOT208_60m_813G15 | reverse complement strand
TAGCTTCTGGTTGATCTCCATTTGGTTCGTAAGGAGCTTGAAGCTTATAGTTGTTCATCAACCTAGTAACAAAAGGATATTGCTATACTAAGAAATTTTTTCTCCAATTATTGAATTTTTCAAAGATTCTTTTAAGCCCCTAACAACAGCAATCATCGATATTAAATCATCTAATTTATTAACTACAGACCCAACGCCAACTGCTGAGGCTCCAGAGGATATTGCTAGTGGACAAGTTACTTGGCTTAATCCAGAGGCACTCATGATTGGTATATTCAGAGATTGCTTCTTAAATTCTTGATGAATAGCATAAGTAGCTGCAAGAGTTGGTACTGATTTTTCAAAAAAGCCTTGAATTCCTGAAGAGTAAGGAGTAGAACTGGTACCACCTTCTGTTTGAATAATGTCAACACCTTCTTCCACTAGCTTTATAGCAAGATCAACTTGTTTATCAATAGGCATAGTATGAGGAACAGTGACTGATAAAGGAATATTAGGCAATAAATCCCTCGTCTCTTTGGTAATATTTAAAACTTTTTTATCTGAAAAATTAATGCCTTTTTCATAAAAAGTATCGTAATTTCCTATTTCAATTAATGATGCTCCTGCTTTTACAGAATCTTGAAAAGATTGAGGCACTACTGAACTAACACAAACGGGTAGGGTTGAATTCTTAAGTGCTAAATCAACTAGTTCAGGTTTACAAGCAATATCGACAAGATCTGCACCCCCTAATGAAGCAGCCTCAACAATTATTTTCACAGATTGAACATCGAAATTATTCAATCCTGAAATAACTTTGAGTAAAGATTTACTTCTTAACTCTTCTTTGATTTTTTTGTGGCAAAAGATTAA
>MWOS01000057.1 GCA_002026165.1 Prochlorococcus sp. HOT208_60m_813G15 | reverse complement strand
TTGAACATCTTTTAGAATTTTTGGATAGGCATAAATTTGATCATGTGGGAGTGTTTATTTTTTCTCCTGAGGAAGGAACTGCAGCTTTTCATTTGCCAAATAAAGTATCTTCAGAGGTTGCAGAGGCAAGAAAAGATAACGTTATTTCAGTTCAACAAAATATCTCTAAAGATAAAAATCAGACATATGTTGGTTTAAAATTGAAGATTTTGGTAGAAAAAATATCAGAAAATAACGAATTAATAGGTCGGTCCTACAATTTCGCTCCTGAAATTGACGGAACTGTAATTTTATCTGTTAAAGATAAAATTGATTTGAAAAATTATATTGGTAAATTTGTTGAAGCAAATATTTCTTTTGCAGATGAATATGATTTGTATGGAGAGACTATTAAAATTTTGTAGTTTTTTTAAATTAATTTAACCGCTCTTAAGAGC
>MWOS01000056.1 GCA_002026165.1 Prochlorococcus sp. HOT208_60m_813G15 | reverse complement strand
TTCTATGATGACAACTTTTTTTTTGTCTACAAAAGCTTGTTAAAACAATCTTTATGAATTATCTTGAGCAGTATACAATTTCTGTGTGAGGAATTTTTTATGAAGCTTTTTAAAAGCTTACTTGTAGCTCCTGCAACATTGGGTTTACTTGTTCCAATGTCTGCTAATGCAACTAAAGTTAATTTAAATGAAATCTCTAACTACTCTGAAGTAGAAAGTGTTGATTTTGCTAGTTCTTTCGATAGTGATGAATCTAGCTTAAACACATTAATTGCTGGTGGAGAAGGTTTAGTTGATGATCATAGTCATGATGGAGGGTTTTCAGAAACAACAACTGCTTCATTTAGTGCAGACTTCTATCTTGGATCAGAAGACACAGATGATGGATCAACTACTGCTAACGACACTGATGATGCAATCGTTGCAAACTACAGTTTCCAGATT
>MWOS01000055.1 GCA_002026165.1 Prochlorococcus sp. HOT208_60m_813G15 | reverse complement strand
TTCTTCCAAGCTTAATTTCAAATTCATCACCTGCTTTTAAATCAAGAAGTGATGTATATGCTTTTCCAATCAGAAGATTTCCATTGCCTTGAACTGTAGCTATGTAACTAAGTTTTCTTCCACCTTTTCCGATACCCGCAACTTTTGAATCGCCAAGATTTATCCCTTTTGCTTCTAAAAGTGCTTCATAAAATGCAGTAAAGTTTAAGCGTTCGCTTCCGTTTTTATTAGTGGAAACATATCCACAGGCGCGAACCAGGTCGGATTTGCTAACATCACCAAGTTCTTTAACTTTTGCAAGAAGATCGCTACCAGTTAGCATAATTAATTAAAAGAAAGTTGTATTAAATAACATAGCAATTTGCGTGTAATATATGCAATTTTTTAGTGTATATTTATTCTATTATTTATATTCAAAAATGGAAAAGTTTGTAGTTTTTGGAAGGTACTGTGAAGATGCAATTTTTAAAAGGGAACCATTTCGTGAACAACATCTCAGTAGACTTAAAATCTTAAAAGATCGCGATATTCTTGTTACATTAGGGCCTACAAAATGTACCAAATATTTGTTTGGAATTTTTAATGCTAATGATGTAAACGAGTTAAAAGATATCATTGAGGAGGATATATATTGGGAAAAAGGTATATGGATTAATTATGATATTTATCCTTGGATTCAGGCTTTTT
>MWOS01000054.1 GCA_002026165.1 Prochlorococcus sp. HOT208_60m_813G15 | reverse complement strand
CGCAAATTGAAGTTACATTTGATATCGATGCAAACGGTATCCTTAGTGTTACTGCTAAAGATAAAGGAAGCGGTAAAGAACAAAGTATTTCTATTACTGGTGCTTCAACTCTATCTGATAATGAAGTAGAAAAGATGGTAAAAGATGCTGAATCAAATGCATCTGCAGATAAAGAAAAAAGAGAAAAAATTGATTTAAAAAATCAAGCTGAAACTCTTGTCTATCAGACAGAAAAGCAACTTGGTGAGTTGGGAGACAAAATTGACGCTGCAGCAAAGTCTAAAGTTGAAGAAAAAAGTAATGCTTTAAAAGAGGCAACTTCAAAAGAAGATTATGAATCAATGAAAAAACTGCTTGAGGAACTTCAGCAAGAACTTTATGCAGTTGGTTCATCTGTGTATCAGCAACCAGGCAATCAGCCACCATCACCTGGCGCAGCAGGCGGTCCTGATCAGAGCGATTCAAATGAAAAAGATGGAGATGATGTAATTGATGCAGACTTTACCGAAACAAAAGATTAGTAAAAGTATTTTTTAATTTCATTAGCGACCCATTTAGAACAAGCCGGAGCAAGTAATATCCCATTTTTATAAAAACCTGTACATATAATTAGTCCATCTTCAAGATTTTTCATTATTGGTGAA
>MWOS01000053.1 GCA_002026165.1 Prochlorococcus sp. HOT208_60m_813G15 | reverse complement strand
ACCTGGGATTGTTGTGGTTGTATGCTTTTTTTGACTCGCATTTCTAATTCGAGTTAGCATATCTGAAATAGGATCGTGATTTGACATAGTTTTAATTTAATTCTTACTAAAAGGCATTCCTAACTCCTGCAAAAGAGCTTTACCTTCTTGATCTGATTTTGCACTAGTGACAATAGTTATATCCATACCTCTTATTGAATCTATTTTATCAAAAGAGATTTCAGGAAAAATCAATTGCTCTTTCACTCCAACAGTAAAATTGCCTCTCCCATCAAAACTTTTTGGATTAACTCCTCTGAAGTCTCTTATTCTTGGTAAAGCTAGATTTATAAATCTCTCCAAAAAAGAATACATCCTGTCTCCTCTCAAAGTAACAGTACAACCAATCGGCATGCCCTCACGAATTTTAAAACCCGCTATAGCTTTTTTGGCCCTAGTTACTAAAGCCTTTTGTCCTGTAATTGTTGCCATTTCATTTAAAGAGGCTTCAAGAGCTTTCGAATTCGAAGCTGCTTCACCAAGACCTCTGTTAACGTTGACTTTGACAACTTTAGGTACTTGATGAATGTTTTTAAGACCAAGGTCCTTTAAAAGTTTTGGTCTTATTGATTCTTTGTAGCGATTTTTTAGAGTCATAATTTTTTTGTTAATTCTGGTCTTTGTCAGAATTGATAAATTAGAAAAAGTTGAAATCTGGTTTCTGATGAA
>MWOS01000052.1 GCA_002026165.1 Prochlorococcus sp. HOT208_60m_813G15 | reverse complement strand
GGTGATGAATTAATGCTTGTTGATGCTGGCTTAGCTTTCCCTTCTGATGGTATGCATGGCGTAAACGTTGTTATGCCTGATACAACTTTTTTAAAAGAAAATCAAAGAAGAATAAAAGGAATGATTGTCACTCACGGGCATGAAGATCATATTGGAGGTATTTCTCATCATCTAAAGCATTTTAATATTCCGATTATTTATGGCCCAAGACTGGCAATGTCAATGCTTAGAGGGAAAATGGAGGAAGCAGGGGTATCTGATAGAACAACTATACAGACAGTAAATCCAAGAGATGTTGTAAAAGTAGGACAACATTTTTCTGTTGAATTTATTCGAAATACCCATTCTATTTGCGATAGTTTTTCTTTAGCAGTTACAACACCTGTTGGCACAATTATTTTCACAGGAGATTTTAAGTTTGATCATATGCCAGTAGATGGAGAGCAATTTGATATTGAAAGAATGGTGCATTATGGAGAGAAGGGTGTTTTATGCATGTTCAGTGATTCGACTAATGCCGAAGTTCCAGGTTTTTGTCCTTCTGAGAAGACTATCTATCCCTCTTTAGAAAAACATATTGCTGAGGCAAAAGAAAGAGTTATCCTTACCACTTTTGCAAGTTCTGTTCATAGAGTGACAATGATCTTAGAGTTGGCCATGAAACATGGAAGAAAGGTCGGTTTGTTAGGTAGATCGATGATAAATGTTATTGCTAAGGCGAGAGATATTGGTTATATGAAATGCCCTGATGATTTGTTTGTTCCTATCAAACAAATTAGAGATCTGCCAGATAGAGAGACCCTATTATTAATGACAGGAAGTCAAGGAGAACCCCTAGCAGCGTTAAGCAGAATTTCTCGTGGTGAACATCAGCATGTTCGTCTTAAGACAACTGATACTGTAATATTTTCAGCCAGCCCAATTCCTGGTAATACTATTTCTGTTGTTAATA
>MWOS01000051.1 GCA_002026165.1 Prochlorococcus sp. HOT208_60m_813G15 | reverse complement strand
CTTTGAAAAGGTTATTTAGTTTTGTAGAAGAGGGTAATTGGTCTGCAGTTCAACTAAGAAAATCAGTAACAAATGTAAGTAAGAATTTTTTAACTTCCTGTCAGTCAATGGAGATGGCTATGGATGCAATCTTTCAATATGGAAGATTATCAGTTGCTGGAGTTTCCGAATTAAGGGGAAATGGTCAATTAATTAAGAAAGAAACATTATTAGCATGTGGTTCTTTTAATGAAGATACAGTTACAGATGATCTTGATTTGAGTTTAAGATTATTATTATCAAAATCTAGAATTGGAATCTTATGGGATCCTCCAGTCATGGAGGAGGCAGTTGAGAATTTAAATGCTCTATTAGCGCAAAGGCAAAGATGGGCAGAGGGGGGGTTGCAAAGATTTTTCGATTATGGAGATCAATTATTTACTAAAAAAATTGATTATTTGCAGAAATTTGATTTAACTTACTTTTTC
>MWOS01000050.1 GCA_002026165.1 Prochlorococcus sp. HOT208_60m_813G15 | reverse complement strand
CTTTTTTACCAGATTATTATTGCCAATATTTATAATCCATTATTAGCAATACTTTATGCATTTGGAAATATACTTACTCTTACTTTTTTGAGTTGGTTATACCAAGAAACCTGGAGTGATCCAAGTAAATAAAAGCAATTAAGAAAAAAAAGATAAATGTTGTAATCTACTTTTGTATTTTTAACTTTGAAGAATACTTTAAATTAACAATGTAAGTAGCAACAAGAGATAGTATTAAGAAAAATAATAAGCTCTCTAAAGTAGATTGAGGCATAACCATAATTAGTATCAAAAATAATACATTTCTAGAAAAACGAATTCTGAAGAAAAATCAACCCTTTAATTATTTTTTATTTTCAAATTAATAAATCCCAATCCCAAAGAATGAATTTGCAATAAATAACAAACTAAATAATGTTAAGAAAATTAATCCTATCCAACTTATTGTTTTTAGAAATAATCCATATCTATTTTTAATTGGTACTAATTTGCTATTTACAGTATCCATTGCCATCCATGCAAATAAAGGTGCGGTTAGAAAACTTCCCGTCATTGCAGCAAATACAAAATCTTTTACCCCTATACCTCCAGACTTTGCAATCAGCAAAGCTATTAATGATGCAAAGATATGTACAATCATCCAGATTTGAAATCTATTTCGCTCTGCATTGGAATCCATATGTCCAAAATCAGTTCCTCTCAATAAACCTTGAATAGCAGAAATACTTCTTGGATATGCATCTAGACAAGTAATTGTGGTACTAAACATTGCGGCAAATGCTGCAGGTATAATGATCCACTTAGCCCAACTGCCAATGGATTTAGTATAAAGGAGTATTAATTTTTGAGCAAAGGAGACTCCACTTCCAGAAAGCATTCCATCGCCGGTACCATACATTGTTATAGCTCCAAGAGTGAGGAAGAAAATAGCGGTAACAACAGTTATTACGTAACCGAGATTAAAATCAAATTCTGCTTCACTAATATTTGGTTTATGATTTGAATCTTTTGCTCGAGAAAACATCCATAAAGAAGGCCAAACACATAACTCTACTGGGCAAGGCATCCATCCCATTAGAGGAATCAAAAAAGCTAAATTTGTTAACTTCCATGGGCTGATTTCTGGTTCAAAAAAACTCATACTTAGAGACTCATTTATTGAACCTTTGAATAAAAGGGATAAGACTGCGAATAATGTTAAAAAAGTTAGGAGAGATACTAAAAATTTTGAAATCCTATCCAGGGCTTTATATTTACCAAGAATTAATATCATTCCAGAAACAATAAGGATTCCTATAGACAAATCCATGGCTGGAAAAGCTGAGAAAAAGGGAATATTAGTTAAAAGGACGCCAGAGACAAAACTTACAGCCGCTATTGTAAAGGTACCTGTAATTAAACTAACTATTAGAAATAAAGGAAGATATAAAGAATTCCGCTCTTTGAAACCTTCTAATAATGATTTACCAGTAGATGCTGTAAATCTAGTCCCAACCAACAAGAATGGATATTTTAGAAGATTAGTAAGAAGGATTAGACCAACCAATGAAAATCCAAACCTTGCACCAGCAGTAGTTGATGACAATAAATGAGAACCCCCAATAGCCGCTCCAGCCAGCAAAATTCCTGGACCTAAACTTTTTTGTATACCTTTTGTTAAATTCATGTATTTAATCAAATGATTTAATTTAATTTTTGAGCCCTTCTAAACTTATTTTTTAATACTCTTTTTTGATTGCAAAATCAGATAATGAATGAAAAATAAAAAGAATAATTAGGAATCCTATTCGAACTTTCATAAGATATCTCCTTCAAATATACATTTATCAGATATTTATTTTGTATTCAACCTCTTTTCTCCATAAGATCCTCAAAAACCTATCTAATACATCTAGATCG
>MWOS01000005.1 GCA_002026165.1 Prochlorococcus sp. HOT208_60m_813G15 | reverse complement strand
AGTATTCAATCTTACTTGTAAGATTTTTATCCTTTGAAAAGAACATTACATTTGATGCATGTAAAGATGCTTCTTCAGTAAGTATTCTTCCAGTTTCTCCTTCCTGAGTTGGTTTTACATGTTTGGTCCTAAGGTTAATTCCCTTTACAACTACTCTATTTTCAAGAGGGATAGTTTTTAAAACCTCACCAGTTTTCCCTTTGTCCTTGCCATTAATTACTTTTACCAAATCTCCAGTTTTAATTCTCATTTTTATTCTCTTAAAATTTTTCTTTTGCTTTAATGAATCCAACATTTAAATCACCTCCGGAGCAAGAGAAACAATCTTTGTATAATTTTTATCCCGTAGTTCTCTAGCTACAGGACCAAAGACTCTAGTACCTTTTGGATTCTTGTCTTCATTAATCAATACTGCCGCATTGTCATCAAATCTGATTGAA
>MWOS01000049.1 GCA_002026165.1 Prochlorococcus sp. HOT208_60m_813G15 | reverse complement strand
CCTGTATAGAAAATGTTGTTAGAACATTCTTGAGCTTCATATTGAATTGGGTAGTAGAGGAACGCATCTTTTGATTCGTATACTGGTAACATTGCCTTTCTACTTGCAGATGTCCATCCACCAAATACGACAGGAACTCCGTCTTGGTCTATAAGTTTCTTTGATTTTTCAGCAAAAGTTGGCCAGTCAGATGCACCATCTTCAACTATGTATTCTATTTTGTAGCTTTTGCCGCCAACTGTAACACCACCAGCAGCATTTATCTCTTCAATAGCCATTTTTTCTGTATCAACAAGAGTTGATTCAGAAATAGCCATTGTTCCGGACAACGAATGCAAAATACCAACGGTTACTGTGTCATCGAAACTTCCGGAGGTTCCGCCTCCGCCACAGGAAGTTGCAGTGACCGCAAGTGAGGCAGTAGCTAAACCTGCCAAAATACGCCTTGAAATTCTCATGAATTAGGATAAATTAGGTAATTGACCCTCATTAGGGGGGATAAAGTAAAAGCTATTAACGAGTGAGGATTCGTTTTGTATCAGTCGTAACTTTTTGTTG
>MWOS01000048.1 GCA_002026165.1 Prochlorococcus sp. HOT208_60m_813G15 | reverse complement strand
TAATTTATCAAAGTCAGTTATATTATTTTGAACAAAAAAAGATTTCTCATGTCTAAAGTTAGTCGGTAAAAAATCTAAAAAGTTTTTGCTTGCCATTGTCTAACATACTAATTCATTTTGACATTTTTCTGAACTTCTCCTATAACCACTGGTTTACTTACATCATCTGAAATTTTTTCAAGTTTCCTTATCTTTATTTTCACATTCGCACCGGATCTGCTACCTTTCCTTAAGTTTTCCGATATTTGTTCTAAAGTTGGTGCAATAGACTCCACTGGGAAGTCATCATCTGCTTTGGCAATAATCAAATCGAAGCCATTATCATAAACTATTGGAAGATATTTGGAATTTTCTATTACTACTTTTTCAGTATAACTTTGTATAAATGCCCAACTACTCAAAGAAAGTAATAATGAGAAAATAGTTGCTCCTATTATTCGAAATTTAAAACCAAAATTAAATATAAAAGCTACTATAGTGCAAACAAAAAGGAATATCCCAAAATATCCAAAAATTTTGGGTGTGTTCTCTAATAGTTCAAAAAAAGACATTTAGTGGCTTTGACCTGATTAATTTCTTATATTTTGTAAGCCTACTCTATTTTTGGGTTCTAAATTGAAAAAAATTAGATCTCTAAATTTAAATACAAAAATTCTATTAGTTGGAATGATTTTGTCCTTAGGATTTTTAGGCACTTTTTTATTA
>MWOS01000047.1 GCA_002026165.1 Prochlorococcus sp. HOT208_60m_813G15 | reverse complement strand
GATAACTTCAAAAATAAAAAAAATATAACAATTAAACTTAACCCTGCTAAAAAAGATGAGATCGTTTTCAAACCTAGCTGAGGAGTAAATCAATAAGCTAAAATAAATACTAAAGCATAAAGCTTAATTTCAAAAAAATTTTGTGACAAGTCCTACTACTAATAAAGAACCTCTTAAAAAGGATTCTCCTGAAGTTGAAGAGCCTAAAAAAAAGAATAATTTTTTTAGATCTACCTACGATGAGCTTAAACTTGTCGTGTGGCCTAACAAACAACAACTTTTTAGCGAATCAGTAGCAGTTATAATTATGGTATCTTTTTCTGCTGCAGCCATCGCGTCTGTTAGCAGATTCTATGGATGGGCAGCCTCGCAAATTTTTGGTTGAATTATCTCCCGAATATCCATTAATAAAGATCTTAATTAAGCTTCTAGAAAAATGAGTAATGAATTAACTACAAACCTTGCTTCTTCAAAAGCAAATACGAGCATCGCAAGATGGTATGCAGTTCAAGTAGCATCAAGCTGTGAAAAAAAAGTAAAAGCGACTCTTGAGCAGAGATCAGTAACTTTAGGGGTTAATAATAGAATCATTGAAATTGAAATTCCCCAAACTCCAGGAATTAAACTAAAAAAAGATGGAAGCAGACAAACTACTGAAGAAAAAGTGTTCCCAGGTTATGTCCTCGTAAGAATGATTTTGGATGAAGATACAATGATGGCTGTTAAAAGTACTCCAAATGTAATTAACTTTGTCGG
>MWOS01000046.1 GCA_002026165.1 Prochlorococcus sp. HOT208_60m_813G15 | reverse complement strand
AGCAGGTGATGAATTCGAAATTAAGCTCGGAAGAAAACAAATCAGATTATTACCTACAGAAGAATCTTAAAGACAACAAAAATAAATTGGATATTTCATTTTAATTAATTTTCTATAATAAATTCTTTTAATTAATAAATTATCTTTGTATTTAATTTTTTTGATCAGCAGCTAAACGCATTTCTCTACAAAATTCCCCAACATTATTGATGACATCTTTTTCACTTGAACTAGAAATTCGTTTTACAAATGCACTTCCAATAATTACTCCATCTGCGCCCCACTCACGAACTTTATTAACATGTTCTGGAGTGGATATTCCAAAACCAACTGCAATTGGATTGCTATTTACATCTTTTAATTTAGAAATAAGATTTTCTACTCTATTTTCCATTTTGTTTCTCTCACCAGTTACACCTGTAACACTTACTAAATAAGTAAAGCCTTTTGTATGATTTGATATTTGTTTCATTCTTTCAAAAGGAGTAGTTGGAGCTACCAATAAAATCAAGTCCATAGAATGATTACTAACTATATTAGAAAATTTATAAGCTTCCTCTAAAGGAAGATCAGGAACTATTAGTCCAGAAACGCCAGCATTAGATGCCATCTCACAAAACTTTTCAAAGCCGAAGCATAGTAATGGATTTAAGTAAGAAAAAAGGATGATTGGAATATTTAATTTTCCTTTTAAAGACTCTAAAAGAGTAATTACTTTTCTTAGGTTCGTTCCTGACTTTAAGGCGCGAGAGGCCGCCACTTGTATAACAGGTCCGTCTGCAAGTGGGTCACTGTAAGGGATACCTAATTCAATAAGGTCAGCTCCATTTTCTTGTAACTTTAATAAGATCTCAGACGTTATTGCAATATTCGGATCTCCAGCCATTATGAAAGGCATCAAAGCTAATCTTTTATTACTTTTTAACTCACAAAACATCTCATCTACCTTAGATAAAGATTGACTTTTAGTAACTTGCATTTTGTTATCTTTCATGTTTTTTAGATAATTTTCTATGA
>MWOS01000045.1 GCA_002026165.1 Prochlorococcus sp. HOT208_60m_813G15 | reverse complement strand
CTGAGCACCAATGATCCTTAATATTCATCCCAGTCATTGCTGGAGATAAACAATCGGGAGGCTTTGAATTTAATTCACCAGTTAGTTGAGTAAATCCTTGATATGAAAAACCATATAAGCCAAGTTTTCCATTACATTCCTTTAGAGACCTTACCCATTCATGTGTTTCTGAAGTGTCGCTGGCTCCTTGAATAAAACCATTAAAAACTCCTTCAGAAGAACCCATACCTCTAACATCTTGAATTATTACCATATACCCTTTGGAAGCCCACCATTCGGGGTGAGAATAGGTAATAGTGGAAGCTATTTCTCTTCCATAAGGCTGTCTCATTAATAAAGCAGGCCATGGCCCTTTACTATTAGGTAACCAAATCCTTGATATAAGTCTTACTCCATCTCTAAGTACTAGAGCTTTGTCAAAACATCTTAAACCAGACATTTAGGCTTTAAATAATTTCTGGACAGTGAAGCCCAATGACATAAATAGAAAAGATCTCTGCGTTAACGGGAGTTAACTTTTTTTTGTTTGATACATACTCTATAACTTTATCCGAACTAGCCGAAATACCTTTTGAATTAAACTCTCTAAATTTATTACATAAATTCTCGGCTTCGTTTGGATTCTTTTTTACACTTTCTAATAAATTAGATTGACTAAGAACAGGGTAAAAAGAGTTTGAAAACAAAAATAACAAAAATAATAAAGATTTCATTATTACTAACTTTTTCTGAATTCTACATTAAAAAAAATTTTTAACCAAGGTTTCAAATAGATTTAGAGACTTGAATAGCTTTTTGAATCCATTCTTTTAAGTGATTAAAATTTGTATCTATCTCAGTCTTTACTCTAAGAGTTCTTTCTAATCTACAAATTTTGCGTTCTAATTCGTAAGGTGTAGTTAGTGATAATGATTTAATAGAAGATATACCGGAATGTAAAAGTAGATATGCTTGAGGTGGAGAAATTCCAATTTCTTTTATAAAAATTGCTATGGTTCTAATTTTCTTTAGATTATTTAATGTGCATAGTGAAGATTTTCTTTGAATCTCATTTATATCAAGGTCCGAAAGATTACTTAATTTA
>MWOS01000044.1 GCA_002026165.1 Prochlorococcus sp. HOT208_60m_813G15 | reverse complement strand
CTGGAGGCTTAACACGAGAAAGAGCAGGCTTTGCTGTAAGAGATATTCATCCTTCCCATTATGGGAGATTATGTCCTATTGAAACTCCTGAAGGCCCTAATGCAGGACTTATAAATTCCTTAGCTACTCATGCTAGAGTAAATGAATATGGTTTTATTGAAACTCCTTTTTGGGAAGTTAAGAATGGTAAAGTTAATAAAGAAGGTAAACCTATCTACTTATCTGCTGATTTAGAATATGAGTGCAGGGTTGCGCCAGGAGATGTGGCTACTGATAAAGATGGAAATATACTTGCAGATCTAATACCAGTAAGATATAGGCAAGATTTTGAAAAAGTACCTCCTCATCAAGTTGATTATGTACAGCTCTCCCCAGTTCAAGTAATTTCAGTTGCGACTTCTCTTATCCCTTTCTTAGAACATGATGATGCGAATAGAGCTTTGATGGGTTCTAATATGCAACGTCAAGCTGTTCCCCTACTTAGGCCAGAACG
>MWOS01000043.1 GCA_002026165.1 Prochlorococcus sp. HOT208_60m_813G15 | reverse complement strand
TCTTTTGGGTTTTTATATTATTTTTCCATGGTTCATCTTTATCTTCAGACTTTTTGTACCATTTCCAAAAATAATTTATTATTCTGTCTTCTCCCAATAATTTTATTCCATCCTTACTTATGAAACCCATATTGTGATTATATGTTTGTGTTTTTAAAATCATATAATCCTCATCGAATATCTTATAAAAAATCTTTCTTTGATTCTCTTTAAAAAACATTATGTTATTAAGAAATTTATTTTTTAAAAATTTCCTGTAATGTCTCACTATCACTCTTGCTTTGTTATTTCCTAGTGGAATATGATCTAAAACCTGTAAATATCTAGCTGAAGAGGGATCACCTTTATAAATTAATATCCTTCCTGGTGGTAAGTATTTTATCCGGATAAATTCTTTTTTAGGTTCATTCTTGTAGTAATAAATACTTTCAATGTATTTTGGACTAATATTAATTTTCTGGTTAAAACTAACTAGAACGTTTTTATTAACATCTTTATCAGGTATTGTATTGCCATGGACCCAAAAAAGATGAAGGATATCTAAGTGATTTTCAATTATCCTTGACCAATCACATTTAAAGTCAACTAATACCTCTTCAAACACATAATCCTTATGTGTAAACCCATTTTCGCATAATTCATAATTACTTATTGGAGCATCTTCACATATATTGTTTAAATCAGTGTCAGATTTTTTAGAAAAATGTACAAAAATATATCCATCCTTTTCTAAAGATTTATATTGATATAAGTGAATTCTTTTAGCATAGTTATCGTAGTTATTATCTACTATATGTCTGCATGTTATTCTATCGAGATTTTGGCAACTTCCACCAGATGAGAATTTAGCTCCATGATATGGACAGGTTATCACTCCATCTGATAATGTTCCTTCAAAAAAAGAGGCGCCTCTATGTGGACAAATATTTTTAATACACCTAACGTTTTCATTTTCATCTCTATAAAGAACAAGAGGCTCATCATAGAGTGAGAAATAATATAGCTTATTTTTCTTTAGTTCTTTAGAAGGACAAATAGCATACCAACCAAATAAGCCTATTTTTAATTCATTTTGATTTTCTCTAATATCAAACGAGTCAATTTTTACTACCGTTCCTTTTTTAAATGGCTTAACAACGGTATTTAAGTCTTTTGATTTAAAAAAATTAATTTGTCTGTTTTCCATAAATTAATTTCTTTTTTAATTGACTGTTTATCTTTCGGAACTATAACCCAAGTAAATAATCAATTTCTTATAAAAAGAAAATTCTCTATTATTTGTAGCAATAATTATGTAGTTCTTGAAAAATATTGAGTCCCTGTCTTATTTATGTATCTTTATTTCATTTTTTTTGTATATTTTGTGATTCTTTCAAATTTTTTATGTAGTCAATAGCATCATCAATATTTTTGTGGAAATTGCATTGGCCCAAATAACAACCTATAAATCTTAAGAATTTTCTCTTGCCACCAC
>MWOS01000042.1 GCA_002026165.1 Prochlorococcus sp. HOT208_60m_813G15 | reverse complement strand
CTTAACTTTACTTTTAAAAAAATCTAATTCAAAATTCATATTAGATACCATCGTCTCTTTGGTTTTACTTTTATTTATAATTTTTAAATCAATAATTAATTCGTTTAAACCATCCTTTCTTTTGATTTTGTAATTTATAGGTACCAGCTTTAACTTTGATTTGGGTGAGTTTTTAATATATAAATCTGAAAGAATTAAAAAAATTAAAATAACTAAGAGGATATTTATTAATATCATTTTTTTTAATTAATTTTTGTTTTTATCTTTTTTTTCAGAAATGATACTGTTGTATTCATTAAAACTTTCTACAGAAAAAGTTGTATCTTCTATATTAATTCCTTTTAGTTCTCCTATAACTTTGTTTAATTCATCGATATTAATCATTCCATTTTTATCATATTTAACTTCACCATCACTATTTAAAATAATGGTTTGTGGAATTAATCCGTTCCAATAATAATTAGGTTCATTTCTAAGGTCAGACTTTTCTTTATCCTGTAATTCATCAGTAGTTAGAGCAATGATATCTATATTATTTCTCCATATCAAATCCAAACCAGATATTATCGGAGCCATAGCTTTACTATCTGAGCTATCGTCAAGATAAAAAAATAAAACTGCGACTCTTTTATTTTTTAATGATTCCTGAAGAGTTGTCTGGGGAGGAACTATCGCCCCATTACCTGCGTATATAGGAAAGATGTTGCCATCGTAACTATCAGAATCTCTAGAGGCATTTGCTTTATATGGACTTAAGAAAATTAATACTATTAGGATCCATTGAATTATTTTCATTAAAGTTTAAAAACTTACTTTGTACTTGATCTTCCTAATCCTTGAAGGATTCCTTTTCCAACTAAACCGATAGCTTTGCCAACGACCTTTGTAAGGAAAGTTACGAAAAGATTACCGATATATTTTACAGCAACTTCTAACTGCGGTGCTACGGCATCTCTTATCTCAACTAACAATGTAACTTGTTTTTGTAGCCATTCTAGATTCTCTAATTCTTTCTCTCTATTTTCATTTTTAAAGTATCGGGTAAATTTTTTATCGATAATATCAATATATTCTCGTTTACTCTCATACAAGTAAATAGGCATATATATATAGTCATGCCAGCGATTGTAGTTATTAATATTATTTCTAAATCTTTCAAAATTTCTTGTAGATTGTAATTCGGGATTTATAAGTACTGTTCTTAATTCAGGCCAAGAAGAACAAATATTAAAGATTTCAGAAGCTAATAAATTACAGTTCCTTATGGTCCAATTTGAAATTATATTTTCAAGGATCAAAAACGATTCTGTTTCATATAGAGGGAGTAATTTCCCATCATAGTCAATAGCTTCATTTTTAATAATTGGCTCAATAAACATTATGGATTCGTGTGATTCTCTATCTATCTCTTCGCAACTTACCTCACTATAAATAAAATCATTTATTGAAATAGATTCGTCTCCTTTTTTTAATCGAAAATAACTGTCTGTGATATTTGAAATTGTATTAACTTTAAGTTCTTTTATAAGAGAATTTAAATCATCTTTAAAATCTTTCTCCTTATAGTTTTCCTTTATATTTTTTACTAAATTATCTAACTCATCTAACATTTTGCAAATTAGTCGTGAAATGAATTCTTTCTTTATTCCAGAAAGAATTATTGATGAATTATTAAATTCAACCTGTAAGTTAGTTGAACTATACCTTTCTTTTAGTCTATCTAAAATCAAATTCCATATTTCTGCGGTGTTTTTATCTTTAATGAAAACAGTGTTCTTATTTTCAAGATTAATTTTATTTTCAGTATAAACTGCCTCTGTATAAAGTTCTAGTGAATTACCCCATAAGAAAATTAGAAAAGATTTTGCAGTAATAAGTTCTCTTAATCTTCCTTTTAAAATGAATTTATAAAATTCTGGTGTTGAATCAGAGTTGACATATTTGAATATATAATTAATTTCAG
>MWOS01000041.1 GCA_002026165.1 Prochlorococcus sp. HOT208_60m_813G15 | reverse complement strand
GAAACATGGCCTAACTGAGTAATTAAAGAACCGTCACCAGGGATTGGTATAGATTTTTTAGTAAATAACCTTTCAAAAAACCAATTTTCAATTTTATTATAATTTCCTGGTCCATAAATATAAGTAGGTCTAAAACTTGTAAAAGGAATTTTTTGGTTTTTTAACCAATTTTCTGTCTCAAACTTTCCTTTATGCCTACTTTCTGGATCAATTGGATCAACTTCGGATAAAGGTAGTTCACAATTATCTTTATAAACACCTGCAGAGCTTACATATATATATCTCTGGAAAGAGTTATCTAAATTTTCTATAAGAAGTTTGGTTTGTTCTAACTCTCTTCCAGAAATATCAAAAACAACATCATACTTTCCATTTCTCAGCTTGACGATATCTTCTGAATTATTTCTATCACCCTTAATTAAATTTGTTTTTTCAGGATTACTTTTATTACCTCTCGTGAAAATATCAATATCATAATTTTTACTTAATAACTTTCCAACCAAAGACTTGCCAACAAATCTAGTGCCACCCATTACAAGAATTTTCATATTCAAAAAATATTTAACTGAAGTAGTAATCTTAAATAGAATTACATATTGAATAGTACTACTAATAAGTAATTAATCAAAAGGATGATTCTATGGACCTAATACCAGCAATTGATTTAATGAATGGTAAGTGTGTAAGGCTTTTTAAAGGCGACTTTAATAAAAGAAAAGACTTCACAAAAGAGCCTCATGAGCAAGCTAAATTTTGGGAAAGCGAAGGAGCAAAATACATACATATAGTTGATTTGGATGCTGCAAAAACTGGATCCCCAACAAACGATAAATCAATAAAAAAGATTGCAAAAACAGTTAACATACCTATTCAAATAGGTGGGGGGATAAGGTCTCAAGAAAGGATAGAACAATTATTTTCTTATGGTATTGAGAAAGTTATCATGGGAACCTCTGCAATAGAAAATAAAGAACTAGTTAAAGACTTATCAAATAAATTTCCTGGAAGGATAATTGTTGGGATAGATGCAAAAGATGGAAAAGTTAGTACAAGGGGTTGGCTTGAGAAATCTAATATTTTTGCCACAGATCTAGTAAAGGAGTTTTCTTCATTTAAAATTGCTAGTTTTATTGTTACAGATATAAATACAGATGGGACTTTAGAAGGGACAAATGAAGAATTCATAAAAAGCATACTTGAAATTACAGATATTCCAGTAATAGCCTCAGGAGGTGTTGGTTCAATTTCTGATTTATTATCGTTAGTAAAACTTGAAAAATCTGGACTCTTTGGAGTAATAGTAGGTAAAGCTCTATATGAAAATAAATTCACGATAAACGAAGTGAATAATATATTGTCAGCAGAGAGATTAAATGACTTTGATTTAAACACAAATTACTACGCTTAAAAGAGTATAAAAATTGATTTAAGGCTGGTGTTTGCAGTAATTGTTAGTTAATTTTGTATAAGAGATAAGAAATCTAGTCTTGGAATTAATTTCAAAAAAATCGATATTGATTATTGCTCCAAGCTTAATAGCAGAATCTTTATCGCTTAAGTTAACATCACTAGACCAAAATTTAGAAATTAATTTTGATAATGGAAAAGGTGATAAGACTCCAGATTTAGTTATATGGAATGTTCTTAATTTTCAATCAGAAGATCTTATAAGGTTAGAATTATTAAGATTAAGAGAAAGATATGATGAGTCAAAGTTTCTTATAATTCTCTCTGGCGAACTTGTTTATGAAGCAAATACCCCTCCATCGTTAAATGCTGAAGGTTTTCTTTTAAATCCCAGTGCAGAAAAAGTTCTTGAATCTATTGATACCATTTTAAATGGTGGAAGGGTATTTGATATTGAAAATAATTCCCGAGTTCAATTAAACAAAAATAAGCCTCTCTCTTTCAGTCAAAAAATTCTAACTTCAGGTCTTAAACAAATAGATTCTGAAATTAATTATATATT
>MWOS01000040.1 GCA_002026165.1 Prochlorococcus sp. HOT208_60m_813G15 | reverse complement strand
AAAAGGCATTAGAAAAAGGACTTAGGCCAATAGTCTTTGTAAATAAAATTGATAGACCACGAGTAGTACCAGAAATAGCAATTGATAAGGTCCTTGATTTGTTTTTGGAATTAGGAGCTGATGATGATCAATGTGATTTCCCTTATCTTTTTGGGAGTGGCTTATCTGGTTTCGCAAAAGAAGAGATGGAATCTAATAGTGACAATATGATGCCTCTTTTTGAAGCCATAATTAGACACGTTCCTCCTCCAGTAGGTGACTATAATAAGCCTCTTCAACTACAAATAACTACTCTAGATTATTCTGATTTCTTAGGTAGAATAGTAATTGGAAAGATTCACAATGGAACCATAAAAAATGGCCAACAGGCTAGTTTAATTAAAGAAAACGGAAAAACTATTAAAGGTAAGGTTAGTAAACTTTTAGGATTTGATGGATTACAAAGAATTGATATAAATGAAGCATTTGCAGGTGATATTGTTGCTGTTTCTGGTTTCGATGACGTCAATATTGGTGAAACCATAGCATGTCCCGATTCTCCTCATCCTCTTCCATTAATCAAAGTTGATGAACCCACCTTAAATATGACTTTTGTTGTCAATGATTCACCATTTGCGGGTAAGGAAGGGAAATTTGTTACTAGTAGACAATTAAAAAATAGATTGGAGAGGGAACTTTTAACAAATGTTGCCTTGAGAGTAGAAGAAACTGATTCTCCTGACAGGTTTTCAGTTTCAGGAAGAGGAGAATTACATCTAGGGATATTGATTGAAACTATGAGAAGAGAGGGTTTTGAGTTTCAAATCTCACAACCACAAGTTATTTTTAGAGAAATTGATAATGTTGAATGTGAGCCTATAGAGACTTTGGTTTTGGATGTCCCTGAAGTATCTGTTGGTTCTTGCATCGAAAAGCTTGGATCTAGAAAGGCAGAGATGAAAAACATGCAGACAAGTTCAGATGGTAGAACTCAATTAGAATTTCTTGTTCCATCGAGAGGATTAATTGGATTTCGCGGGGAATTTGTAAGGATAACCAGAGGTGAAGGTATCATGAGTCATTCGTTTTATGAATATAAACCTAAAACTGGAGACTTTGAAACCAGAAGGAATGGAGTTCTTATAGCTTTTGAGGAAGGTGTAGCCACATTTTATGCTTTAAAGAATGCTGAAGATAGGGGAGTCTATTTCATCAAACCTGGTGTTAAAGTTTACAAAGGAATGATAATTGGAGAGAATAATCGACCTCAAGATCTTGAGTTGAATATATGTAAAACTAAGCAGTTGACTAATATGAGGTCTGCAGGGGCAGAAGAACTTGATACTTTGCAGTCACCTGTCGATATTACCCTTGAAAGAGCACTCGAATATATTGGTCCAGATGAAATGCTAGAGGTAACACCGGATTCAATAAGAATGAGAAAAATAAATAAAAAGAAAAAAAATTAGTAATTGGTTTAATGAACGAAGAAAGTACAAAAAGTTTTCAAGATTCCCTTTTTACAGCTATAAATCTTTTTAACAATCATGAATGGTATGAGGCTCATGATGCTTTTGAAGAAATATGGAATTCCCTAGATGGTGATGAAAGACAAGTTATTCAGGGAATTTTACAAGTATCTGTTTCTCAGTTTCACTTAAGTAAAAGGAATTTTAATGGAGCTACTATTTTGCTTGGAGAGGGTTTAGGAAGAATAAAAACTAGAACCAAGATTAATTTAGGGATTGATCTTGAATCCTTCTGCCGATGTTTAGAAGATTTATTGAGAAAATTACAATTTAAAGAATATTTAAATGAGAAAGATAAGCCTTTTTTGAAAACTCTTTGATGGATTTCTTAATTTAT
>MWOS01000004.1 GCA_002026165.1 Prochlorococcus sp. HOT208_60m_813G15 | reverse complement strand
GGTTGGGCTTTGGTACTGTGGGGAATTCCATTGAGACTTGTAGTCGTTTATCACATAACCTGGCTAGTAAATTCAGCTACTCATTGCTGGGGAAAGGCGCCATTTGAAAGTGGTGATTCGTCCAAAAATAATGCGTGGGTAGCTGCATTAACATTTGGAGAAGGTTGGCACAATAATCATCATGCATTTCCCAATTCCGCAAAACAAGGATTATTTAGAGGTCAAATCGATCTAACTTGGGAACATATTAAGATTCTTGCGAAATTTGGTCTTGCAAAAAAAGTAAAGTTACCCTCAAGGTCTTATTATTAACTATATTGTTTAATATTTTCATGTCTAAAAGAGTACAAGTCGCATTAACTGAATCAATTGCATCTCTTGGTAAAGAGGGAGATCTAGTGGAAGTAGCGCCAGGATATGCAAGAAATTTTCTATTACCTTATGGAAAGGCAATGAATGTAACACCTGCAGTTCTTAAACAAATTGAAAGGAAAAAAGAAAAAGAAAAGATTGCTGCTGAGAAATTAAAGCAAGAAGCTTTAGATTTCCAAACTGCATTATCTACAATAGGTAGGTTCACTATCAAAAAACAGGTTGGAGAAGACGGGGTTCTTTTTGGAACAGTTACTAATGGGGATGTTGCCGAAGCAATAGAAGCAGCAACTAAAAAAGAAATTGATAGAAGAAACATCACAGTTCCTGATATTCATAATTTAGGTTCCTTTACTGCAAAAATAAAATTACATCCAGAAGTAAATGCAGAGGTAAATATTG
>MWOS01000039.1 GCA_002026165.1 Prochlorococcus sp. HOT208_60m_813G15 | reverse complement strand
ATTATTGATAAAAAAAATATAGATTCTGGAATACAAACTAAAAATGTTTATATAGGGATTATGCCTTTAAGATCTTTTTTAAAACAAAAATGGATATTAAAAATAAAGCCTCAGAAAACTGAAATTGATATAGATAGAGATTTTTTTAAGAGAGAAGAATCTTATGAAAATGCTCGAAGCATAAAAAAATCACAATCAACATATGAATTGAACTTTAACTTAAATAAATATTCAATTCTGAAGCTTAATAAAGCAGGATTGGCTACGAAAGTAAAAGGTAATGTTATTTATAAGTCGATTAATAGACAAATCATTGCAAATGTAATATCTAATTTTGATCAAAAAGGTTTTTTAAAATTAAAATTTAATACAAAGTTAAATCAAGACTTTTTAAAGTTTGATTTATTTTCTAGTGGTTTAGATCTTGAGAATTCTGAATATATTATTGGGAATAGAAAAATTAGTTTTAAAAAAGGGAAATTTAAATCTAACTTTAAGTTTAATAAATTACCAACTGAAACATATTGCAAAGGAAAATTTTCTTTTAGTAGTTTGAAAATAAAACAGGAAGCTTTTTCGGAGAATATAAATTCAGATTTAACTAGCTTTTTTTGTAAAGGTAATAATTTAATTGGTAATTCAGAAAACTTAAGTTATGGAACATTGACTTCGAATTTTGACTTAAATGTACCATTAAATAAAAGCTCTAATAATATTGATCTTAGAGGAAGTATTGGGTACATTGATAGTCTAAATCCAGATATAAAATTATCAGGTAATATACCTTATTGGTTTGATAGAAGAGGCATTAATTTTGGAGATTTAGATACTAGTTTTAATATAAATAGAACTCAATTATCTAATTTAAATATTTTTCGAAAAAATGATATTAGGGGTTTCATTACTGCTAAAGGAGAATTAAAAGGAAAAATTACTGATCCTGATATTTCGATAAAATTTAATGTTGATTATCCTCACTATAAAGGTATCCGCATTAGAGAAATATGGGAAGGAGATATTAAAAATGAAAAGAATCAATTTCTGCTAAATATGAAAAATAGATATTCTCCAATTCCTTCATTTCTTTCAGTTAAGTTTGATTCTAATCTAAAACTAGATGATGCAACTTTTATAAGAGTTTTTAACTCAAATAAAGGGAGTATAGGAATAGTAAAAGATAATGATAGTTATAATTGGAGAGCAGATAATTTTCCTCTTGATGAACTTGAATTATCTATAAACAAAAATCAATTTGATAGGATTAATGGAATTATTAATGGTGCAGGAATAGTATCTTCTGACCAGTCATATCTTGATGGACGACTTGCTTGGAGTTTAGGTAAATATAGAAATTTAAAATTAGCAAATTCGTTATTTGAGTTCAAATTTGAAAATAACTCTTCTTATGTTGATTCATCATTATATCCAATTGATGGGGGAATAATTGAGGTTCAATATGATTCAAATAAAAATAATTTAATTAATGCAGAATTTACGAATATAAGTACAAATTGGACAATACTAACTGCGATTGATATTTTTAATTTTGATAATAAAAAAATTATTCCAACTAGTCAGTTTAATATCTTGGATGATTTGGAAATTAATAAAGTTAATAATTCTTTTAGTGAGAAGATAGATTTTATAAACAAATCTATTAAAAATAATGATGTGTTGGAGGACAAATTTAATTTACAAGAATACTTTAGTAAATTTACCAGTAGATATAATGCGAAAGTTACTATTAATGCAGACGAAGAACTTAACTACAAATTAAATGCAAAATTAAATGGATATCTTGATGTCTCTAGAGATGATTACAAAAATGAAAAAGAGGAATTTACAATTGATTTGGAAGGAGGATTATTAAAAGGTGAAGGTTCCTTAAAAATTAAAAAACTGCCAATAAGTGCTGCAAATATCTTTTTAAATCAACCAAGAGAACTACTTGGAGGTTTGGACATAAATTTATTCTATAATCTTGATACGAAATCCTTCACAAGTGAAATTTCTACTAATAATTCATCAATT
>MWOS01000038.1 GCA_002026165.1 Prochlorococcus sp. HOT208_60m_813G15 | reverse complement strand
CGTCAATTCTATTTAAAAATTCAGGTCTAAAAATTGAAGACAATGCATTACTAATTGAAGCATCTAGAGTTTGTTGATCTTTTTCTGACTTTCCCTCACTTTTAGAAATCTTTTGTGAATACTCCAGTATAGATTTACCAGCTAGGTTACTTGTCATAATGATTACCGTATTTTTGAAATCTACGGTCCTTCCTTGAGAGTCCGTTAATCTTCCTTCATCTAAGACTTGCAAAAGGATATTAAATACTTCTGCATGTGCTTTTTCTATCTCATCAAGAAGTATTACTGAATAGGGTTTACGTCTTACAGCTTCAGTTAATTGACCCCCCTCTTCATAACCAACATAACCTGGGGGAGCTCCTAAAAGTCTTGCCACGGCATTTTTCTCCATATATTCACTCATGTCTAATCTTAAAAGTGCGTCTTCTTCATCAAATAAAGCTGATGCAAGAGATTTTGCTAATTCTGTTTTACCAACTCCAGTAGGACCCATAAATAAAAAAGATCCAATAGGTCTTTTAGGGCTTTTCATACCAACTCGAGCTCTTCTAATTGCAGCAGAAACAGCTTCTATGGCTTTTTCTTGTCCAATAACTTTTTCACTTAGTTCTGATTCTAGATTGACTAATTTTTTACGTTCATTTGAAACTACTTTAGAAATTGGAATACCTGTGATTTTGGATATAACATCTGCAATATCATCAGGTTCAACTTGATATTTAAAAGGGAAATTTCTATTTCTCTTTACTTTATTAAAGTTCTCTTCAACTTTTTGTATGTCATTCTCTATTTCACTTAACTCTTCTTCAAGCTTTTCTAAATAATCTAGATCATTTTCTATTTCGCGATTTGATTTATCTTTAATTTGTTTGGTTAGCTTATCTTCTTCTTTCATTAAAATAGATAATTCCTCCATTTCTTCACGTAAATTGTTCCAATTTTCTAAAAGAACGTTCAATTTTGCCTCTGATTGTTTTCTATTATTCAATAGTTTTTCTTGAGCTTCGATATTTTCTCCTTGCAAATTATTCAATTTTTCATCAATAGTATAAAGTTTGTTTTCTTGTTGGAGAATGATTTGAGGCATATTATTAGACTCGATTTTCAACTGTGCAGCCGCTTCATCAATTAAATCTATTGCACTATCAGGGAGACATTTATCACTGATGTATCTATCGGCTAATTTTGCAGAATAGTTTATAGCCTCTTCAGAAATTTTTATGCCATGATGTAATTCATATTTCTTTTTGATCCCTTGTAGTATTTTTGCGCTTAATTCTACTGAAGGTTCATTAACAGCTATCTTTTGAAAGCAATTATTTAATGCCTGATCTTTTTCAATAGTTTCACGAAATTTCTCAGGTGTTGTTGTACCTATACATCTAAGTTCTCCTTCAGCTAGTAAAGGTTTTAAGATATTACTTATGTCGGTAGAAGATCTGTCAGAACTTAATATTGAGTGAATTTCATCAATAAATAGAATCATTCCTTGGTTTGGATTATTTAGTTCTTGCATTATTAAGCTTAGTCTTTCCTCTAGTTGACCTCTAAATTTGGTCCCAGAAACTAATGCACCTAAGTCAAGTAGATCG
>MWOS01000037.1 GCA_002026165.1 Prochlorococcus sp. HOT208_60m_813G15 | reverse complement strand
ATTGTTATTGCAAATTCTGAGGGTTCTAGAACTACACCTTCCATAGTTGGATTTACAAAAGAGAAGGAAATAGTTATTGGAGACCAAGCTAGAAGACAACTTGTTCTAAATCCTAAGAATACCTTTTATAACCTAAAAAGATTTATTGGTAGTGATTGGGATGAATTAGATGAAAATAGTATTTCTGTTCCATATAACGTAAAGGCTAATAACACTGGAAGCGTTAGGGTTCTTAGTCCAAATACAGAAAGGGAGTATGCACCAGAAGAATTAGTGAGCTCATTGATTAGAAAATTAATAAATGATGCAGAAACATATCTTGGAGAAACTGTTGATTCTGCTGTTATTACTGTCCCTGCTTACTTTAATGAATCTCAAAGGCAAGCAACAAAAGATTCTGCAATATTAGCTGGAATTAAAGTTGATAGAATTTTAAATGAACCTACTGCTGCTGCTTTAGCTTATGGTTTTGAAAAAAGCTCTTCTAATAATGTTTTGGTTTTTGATTTAGGAGGAGGAACATTTGATGTTTCATTATTAAAAATTTCTAATGGTGTTTTTGATGTTAAAGCAACTTGTGGTGATACACAGCTAGGAGGAAACAATTTTGATTCAAAAATAGTTGACTGGCTTGCAGAAAAATTTCTTGCTAAACATAATATTGACCTAAGAAGGGATAGACAAGCGTTACAGAGATTAACTGAGGCTGCTGAAAAAGCTAAATGTGAATTGTCAGGATTGCAAAAAACAAAAATATCATTACCATTTATTACAACAAGTAAAGAAGGACCGTTACATATTGAAGAAAACTTTGATAGAAAAAAATTTGAATCATTATCACAAGATTTACTAGATAGATTATTAGAACCTGTGCAAATAGCATTAGATGATTCTGGATGGAGCGCAGAAGATATTGATGAGGTAGTTCTTGTAGGTGGCAGCACAAGAATTCCAATGGTTCAACAATTGGTAAAGACTCTTGTTCCAAATGATCCTTGTCAATCTGTTAATCCTGATGAAGTCGTAGCAGTTGGAGCCGCGATACAATCTGGAATTATTAGTGGTGATTTACAGGATTTACTCCTAAATGACGTAACTCCTTTATCTTTAGGTTTAGAAACTATAGGTGGTCTTATGAAGGTACTCATTCCTCGTAATACTCCAATACCAGTTAGACAATCTGATGTTTTTAGTACATCTGAAGCTAATCAATCATCAGTAGTTGTTCAAGTTCGTCAAGGAGAAAGGCCTTTAGCCTCTGAAAATAAATCACTTGGAAAATTTAGACTATCAGGAATACCTCCAGCCCCAAGAGGAATACCTCAAGTCCAAGTAGCATTTGATATTGATGCTAATGGTCTTTTAGAAGTTAGTGCAACTGATAGAACAACTGGAAGAAAGCAAACAGTTACAATTTCTGGAGGTTCTAACTTAAATGAACAAGAAATAAATTCGATAATTGAAGAAGCCAAATCAAAAGCTAATGAAGATAGGAAAAAAAGATCTGTAATTGATAGAAAAAATAGTGCTTTAACTCTTATTGCGCAAGCTGAGAGAAGACTTAGGGATGCCTCATTAGAATTTGGTCCTTATGGGGCTGAAAGGCAACAGCGAGCTGTTGAATTAGCCATTCAAGATGTTGAAGAGTACATTGATGACGATGATCCTCAAGAATTAGAAATTTCAGTAAGCGCTCTTCAAGAAGCATTATTCGGCTTAAACAGAAAATTTGCAGCAGAAAAGAAAACTGATAATAATCCTCTACAAGGTATTAAAAATACATTTGGATCATTAAAGGATGAACTCTTTTCAGATGATTATTGGGATGATGATCCTTGGGATAATCAAATGAATAGAAATTATAGAAATTCAAGGTATGGTAATTCTAGGGACGATGACCCATGGGACAATGACTACTTCCTCTAAAAAAGACTATTTGTCGATTTTGGGTTTATCCCCTGATTTCGATGATAAACAACTTAAAAAGGCCTTTCGACGAGAAGCAAGAAAATGGCATCCAGATTTAAATAAAAATGATCTTAATGCAGAAGAAAGATTTAAATTAATAAATGAGGCCTACGAATATTTACGTAACCCTAATTTAAGAAAAAATAGTGCTGATGAAATCATCCAGGATGATTACGAAAATAATAATTTCAAGGCAGGTTTTCCTGATTTTCAAGATTATCTTGATTCATTATTTGGATATGAATATTCACCAAAGAATTATGAGGAATATGATAACGAACCAATTGAGGATGAATCGACAAATACAAATAATGATGAATTTATTCATTATGAATACCCTGCAACCTCTCGAGAAGAGCCGCCTCCAGTTAAACTCCACCAAGATATTGAAACAGTTATTGAATTAACTCCTGATGAGGCCTTAAATGGAGCCTCGGTTTTAATAGAGCTTGAAGATGAAACCGTAGTAGAGGTTGATACACCTCCTTTCGCTGGTGATGGATGGCGATTACGACTTGAAAATATTGCAAGAGGAGGTAAAGATCATTATCTACAGTTAAAAGTTCAGACGGAGAGTGGCCTAAGAATTGATGGTTTAAGAGTTCTTTATAAATTGGAGTTATTTCCACATGATGCTCTCCTTGGTTGTGCAGTAGAAGTTCCAACACTTGATGGAAATGTCACACTTCAAGTGCCACCAAAATCATCTACGGGTAGAATGTTACGTTTGAAAGGTAGGGGTTTAACTTACGATGATAATGTGGGTGATCAATATGTTGAAATCTTGGTAGTCATACCTGCTGATATTAATGATGAAGAAATTGCTTTATATACAAGATTACAAGAATTATCACTTTCTGATTCTTAATCAAATATTATATAAGTAGAACAATTGATAATTATGAACATATTTGTTCTTTTATATAATTCAGGAACAGATAAGGAAGGAATTCATTCAATCGAACTTAAAGGGAGGACTATTGTTCTTATGTTTGAAGATAAGGATGATGCAACAAGATATTGTGGTCTACTAGAAGCTCAGGATTTTCCTTTGCCAACAGTTGAAATGATCAACATAGATGAAATAAAAGATTTCTGCATTAAATTAGATTATGAATGCAAATTAGTAGAAAAAAATTTTGTACCTAAAACCGCAGAAGATAGGTTATTAATTTCTCCACCACAGAAAAACCTAGAAGTTAAAAATTGGGAAGAAGACAAAAATAGTAATAAAGATAACATTGATATTAATACCATTAAGGAAAACCTTGAAAAGTTGCTTTAGCTATTAAAATATCAAATAATTATTTAACATATAAAACATGACAACTGCATTATTTGAAACAGAAGTTGGGAACATTAATATTGAATTTTTCTCTGACGACGCACCTAATACAGTAAAAAACTTTACTAATTTGATTAGTGATGGTTTTTATGATGGTCTTGCATTTCACAGAGTAATTCCTGGATTTATGGCTCAGGGTGGATGTCCTAATACTCGGGACGGAGCTTCTGGCATGCCTGGAACTGGAGGTCCTGGATATAATATTAAGTGTGAAATTAATTCCAATAAACATCTAAAAGGCTCTCTTTCTATGGCTCATGCAGGAAAGGACACAGGTGGCAGTCAGTTTTTCATAGTCTATGAACCACAGCCTCATCTCGATGGAGTTCATACTGTTTTTGGTAGAACAGATGATATGGATGTAGTTCTAAAGCTTACTAATGGTTCAAAAATTCTAAAAGCAACTTTAAGATAGTAAATTAGTCTTCAAAAACAATACTAAATGTCTCTTTATCTAGATTAAATTTTCTTGTAGATGAATATAATATTTCATTATTAATAGTAAATTTAGTATTGATTAATCTTATGCTACTTTTTGGGTGTAGTGCTTGTTCAATGTTTCTAGATACTAAAATTCCAATCTTTGTACTATCTTCATAATTGGATAAAAATTGAATAAATAATTCTATATTCTTGATTTCTTCATCAGTAATGTTTGAATTGGTTCTATTCTGGTCATGTAAAATTCGCCAAACTAATTTAGGTCGATTCCAAAAAGCTAATAATCTTGGAGTACTTTCTAATTTAATATTAATGTTCTTATCATGACAAAATTTAATAACTTTATTTTTTATTGGAACTAGATCAATAGATTTATATTTTCCGTCAAGAAAAATTGATATAAATGGATCGATATTTCTTGAATTAGATTTATCTTCATCAATCATGTGGCCTAGCTTCGTTTTTTTAACACTCAAATATTCAGCATTATTATCGTTTGGACAAATTACTAATGGAACTCTCTCAATAACTTCTATTCCATAACCACCTAATCCAGCAATTTTTCTAGGATTGTTTGTAAGTAATTTTAGTTTTTTTATCCCTAGATCGGTTAATATCTGTGCTCCAACACCATAATTTCTGAGATCAGCTGGAAAACCTAATTTTTCATTAGCTTCTACAGTATCTAATCCACCATCCTGCAAACTATAAGCTTTTAATTTATTTATTAGGCCAATACCTCTGCCTTCCTGTCTTAAATAAACAACAACTCCCTCTTCCTCCTTTTCTATCCTTGATAAAGCGGCTTCTAACTGGGGTCTGCAATCACAACGTAATGATCCAAAAGCATCACCAGTTAAGCACTCTGAATGCATTCTTACTAGTACAGGTTCGCTTAGTTTTGATGATTTTTGTTTAACTAATGCAACGTGCTCTGAACCATCAAGTTCATTAACATATCCATAAGCTTTGAAATTACCAAAGATACTTGGAAGTACAGCATCAGATTTTCTAAATACAAATCTTTCAGTTTGAAACCGATAACTTATTAAATCAGCTATTGAGATTAATTTCATGCCCCACTGTTTTGCATACTCTTTAAGTTGTGGAAGTCTTGACATAGAACCGTCAGGATTTTGTATTTCGCAAATCACTCCAGCGGGATAAAGACCTGACATTGCAGCAATATCTACTGCTGCTTCAGTATGACCTGCTCTTTTTAATACTCCACCTTTCTTAGCTCTTAATGGAAAAATATGTCCTGGCCTTCTCAAATCATCGGGTTTTGTATTTGGGTTTATAGCAACTTGAATTGTCTTTGCCCTGTCTTCAGCAGAAATTCCAGTAGTAACATTATTTTCAGGTCCAGCATCAATTGATATCGTAAAAGCAGTTTGATTTTCATCTGTATTTCTATCTACCATTAATGGCAAATCTAAAGAATCAAGTTTTTCGCCTTGCATTGCTAGGCATATAAGTCCACGTCCCTCAGTTGCCATAAAATTAATTTGCTGTGGAGTAGCAAACTGAGCTGCACATATTAGATCTCCTTCATTTTCTCTTCTTTCATCATCTACAACAATTATGCATTCACCATTTCTTATGGCTGCCAACGCATCGCTGATAGGATCAAATTCAATTTTAAAGGATTCATTTATATCCAAAATTGTTCCATTATTTGATTTGGGACTTGTTTCTTTCATTATTCCTATCAATATAGAAAAATAGTGTTTTAGTTACCTTAAATTCAACACTTTATAATCCTATCTCAAAGTCTGCCAATTCAAAGAAATGAATGTTGCAATAGTAGGGGCTACTGGTTACGGCGGTATTCAAGCGGTAAATCTTTTAAAGAAAATAAAAAAATACAAAATTTCATTTTTAGGAGGTAATAAAACATCTGGATCAAAGTGGAATGATAATTTTCCTTTTATTTATCTAGATAATGATCCCTATATAGAAGAAATTTCCGTAGATAATATTTCAAAAAATTCTGATGTTGCTTTGCTTTGCTTACCAAATGGCCTATCTTCAACATTGACAAGGAAATTATTAGATCGAGGAGTTAAAGTTATTGATTTATCCGCTGATTATAGATATAAGTCTTTAGATGAATGGGAAAAAGTATATTCCAAAGAAGCTGCTATTTATAAAAGGAAGGATGATGATTTATGTAAAGAGGCAGTCTACGGTCTTCCTGAAATAAATAAAGAAACCATTTCAAAAGGAAGATTAATTGCTTGTCCAGGATGTTATCCAACATCAGCTCTTATTCCATTAGTTCCTTATCTTTCGCAAGGAATTATTGAAAATGAAGGAATAGTGATTGATTCTAAAAGCGGTACCTCTGGAGGAGGTCGAGAACCAAACCAAAAGCTACTCTTATCAGAATGTGGTGAAGGTTTATCAGCATATGGATTGATAAACCATAGACATACCTCAGAGATCGAACAAGTAGCATCTATAATTTCTGGAAATAAAATTGAACTTCTTTTTACACCTCATTTGGTTCCAATTTCAAGGGGCATGTATTCGACTATTTATGGGAGATTAAGAGATCCAGGATTAACTTCTGATGATTGCAGAATTCTCTTGGATAATTATTATAGAAATTTCAAAAATATTAAAGTATTACCTGTAGATACATACCCATCAACAAAATGGGTTAAAAATACAAACCAAATTTTACTTTCTGTTAAGGTTGATATTCGAAATGGAAGGATTATTATTTTATCTGCAATTGATAATTTATTAAAAGGTCAGACCGGGCAAGCAATTCAAAATTTAAATATTATGAGTGGATTTTCAATGGATGAAGGTCTTGATTTAACTAATAATTTTCCATAAAATTACTTCTTATCAAAAAACCAGCTTGAGAGATTGAGTGAGGTAAAATTTTATGCTCAAGCATTTGTATTCTTTTGGAAAGTGATTCAATATCATCATTATCTCTAATTGACAATGCAGCTTGCATTATCAATGATCCACTATCTACCTCCTCTTCAACAAAATGTACTGAACAACCAGTAATTTTTGAACCATTTAATATAGATTCCTTTATCGCAGAACCACCTTTATATGCCGGAAGTAATGAAGGGTGAATATTTATTATCTTATTCTTAAATTTATTAATAAAAAATGGAGTAACAATTTTCATCCAGCCCGCCATAACCACAAGTTCAACATCGAAATGAATTAAAGTATTTACAATTTCTAATTCAAATGCCTCTTTTTGCAGAAAGTCTTTACCTCTTATAATTTTGTAGGGTATTTTTTTACTCTCAGCTCTTTTTATACAACCGGCTTCATCTTTGTTAGTTATTAGAACTTTTATATCTATATCTAATTCTCCTTTTTCTGAGAGATTAATTAATTCTTGAAAGTTTGATCCTTTCCCAGAAGCAAGTACACCTATTTTTAATTTTGGTGAAAATCTTCTAAATTCAGATATCTCAGGTGAAATTATGTAATTAAATGATCTATCCAAAGTTTTTTATTTTATCTAATGATAAATTCTTATGAAATAAAAAAAACCCTCAATCTTAATTGTTTATATTCAAAAACATATTTATTTGAAGATAAAAATTTAAACAAATTTAAATGATTCAAATCTATGTACTATTCGTACAGATATAATTGAGTAATAAATAAAAGAAACAAATATA
>MWOS01000036.1 GCA_002026165.1 Prochlorococcus sp. HOT208_60m_813G15 | reverse complement strand
ATCTTCGCCCAAGGATCATATCTTCATAAAGAAATAATCCGGTTTCTCGATCTAATTTGGCTTTTTTTATATCTTGAAGATTTGAGATTCTCTCTACGTGTGTTTCCAAGAAAATACCTTAATGAAGTTTTGATTTGATAACATTCTAAGACGTGATGGTCGAATTTCATGATTTTTTTTAATAAGTCTGTAAGACCTTATGAAAAAAATTTTTAACTTGATAAAATTTGTCTAAGATTTTTCAATAGGATAATTGTTTGGAACTTCCTTTAGACCATTTTCGTTTAATTGGCGTAAGCCCCTCTGCAACATCTGAGGAAATATTAAGGGCTTTTCAATTACGTTTGGACAAAACCCCTAATGAAGGATTTACATATGAAGTTTTAACTCAAAGATCAGAGTTGCTTCGTCTTACTGCTGATTTGCTTACAGATCCAGAAAGTCGAAGAGAATATGAAAATTTATTATTAAATGGAGCATCTGGATTAGAGTTCTCTACTAATAGAGAAGTGGCAGGATTGATACTTCTTTGGGAATCAGGTTCCCCAAAAGAAGCTTTTAAAATGACAAGAAAAGCATTGCAGCCCCCACAAACTCCAGCTTTAGGAAGTAGTAGAGAATCTGATTTAACATTATTGGCTGCTTTAACAGCTAGAGATTCTGCAATTCAAGAGCAACAGCTTAGATCTTATTCAAACGCTGCAGACTTTTTACAGGAGGGTATACAACTTCTTCAAAGGATGGGAAAGCTTGGCGAATTAAGAAAAGATCTTGAAGAAGACTTGGTTGCGCTGCTTCCTTACAGAATCCTAGATCTACTTAGTAGGGATCTAAATGATCAAGAGTCTCATAAAAAAGGCTTAAATATGTTGGAAAATTTAATAATCAAAAGAGGGGGTTTAGAGGGTAATAATAAATCTGAATACAAAGATTATTTAAATCAGAAAGAGTTTGAAACTTTTTTTCAACAAATTAAGCCATTTTTGACAGTGCAAGAACAGATTGATTTGTTTCTTGAATTACAAAAAAGAGGTTCATTAGAGGCGGGATTTTTATCTTTTCTTTCC
>MWOS01000035.1 GCA_002026165.1 Prochlorococcus sp. HOT208_60m_813G15 | reverse complement strand
TCAAGCTCTCTAATAAATCTTTTATCTAATAAGTAATTGTCTATAAGCTCTGCTGCCATCACTACCTCAGCATCAGGTTCTTGTAGATCTTTGTCTAATAAGTAATTGTCCATAAGCTCAAGATTGTACTCGTTTTCTCTAATTGGTTTATCGCTGTTTAATAGTTCTCTTATGTAGTTATATATAAGCTCTTGATCGTATCCACTTTCTCTAATTTCTTTCAACATTTCGTCTGGAATTTGCATAATCGTCAACCTCCATGTGACATTTTTTTAGAGGAAAATAAGCCAGAATAAGCCAGTAATAGAAGTATTTAGAGCAAATAAGAGCCTATATACGCATACTTACGAATAAATAATAAAAAAGCAAGGAAATCGCCAAAAAAGCAGGGTGTATAAAGTCAATATTCGCAATCATTTATGAAGAAAGCACTAGAAAAAAACTAGTATTTTTATAAGTTATTTTTAATCTTTAGGCCATTGATGGGGGACTAATCCACCTAATGCAGCTTTATTTCTTGGAGTGTCTTTAAAAAATGCAGCATCACATTGCCTACAACCCCAAGTTCTATTAATAGGAAAGTCAGGAATACAGCCAATTACAAATATATCGTCACGAAAATAATCCTCTTCTAGTGGCTTACCTAAAACAGCTTTTTTAACTTCTTTTGTTTTGCATCTAGGGCAAATAGTTGGTTTCCTATTAGTAATGAACCAATCATCTCTTTCTGGTATTGGATTGCAATTCATAATTACCAATCCCTCTCTAAGCAATCAGGTGGATAATAAATTTTATAGTTACACCTTACACAAGCCCATTTAGGCGAAGGCTCTTCTAAAGTGCAGCCCATAATCGCCCATTTACCAGAATTAGCAGCTTCAGCAGTAGGCATACCATAAAGACAAGGTTTAATAGATTTCTTAGTCTTACACATTGGACAGTTTTGAACCTTATGCCACCTATATTCACCCTCTCTTAATGGGTAACAATTCTCCATAATCTTTCCTCTAAAATACCAAGTATCGTCAATAGGAGGTGGCTCTTTTCTCATTTAAACATTTGACTCCAATTGTCTACATGTAGTTGAAGTTCATCATATGTTGGTGCAAACCTTCGCATATTTGTATCTTTTCTTGGACTCCCGTCACGCCGAGGAATCCCTAGCCAATAAGAATGATTGTTTTTTAACCATGGACCAATTTCTGAACTATGAAAAATGAAAAAATTTGGGGTAATCTTTTCATCCCCAATTTCTACAAGTACATACCATAAGCTTTCAAAGACATCTTCATTTTTCTTGCTCATTATCCAAGATGGAACTTTATCGTAGTTACCTGTTGCTTTTACCTGAATATTTACTGTGGTTAAAGTTTCTGGTTCTGTAGCAATTACATCTATTAAGGTTTGTCCATCATCTGTTTTGCCTGCTATGTAACCCCTTTGAGCTAATTGGGCTAATACATAAAACTCACCTGCATTGCCTATATTCTTGTTCTTATTTGCTTCCATTAATAAATAAGGCTTTACAAACTACTTTAGATCGAATTTCAATAGAGTTGTCCATAATTTGTTCATTTTGCTTATGGACAAATTTATCTAATAAAAAAGCGAGTCTGGGTAACTAGCAAGTATGACTTGGATTTGATTGAGTCGGGGCGACAGGGTCCGAACCTGCGACCTAGTGCTCCTAAAGAACCCGCAAGAATAAGGCTATATTTGAGACTTATAGCTATATCAAAACTTTTAAGGAAATAAATGTAGCCTAATTCGGACTAATTTGGTTTGATTTGCATGCCATTTGCGTGCCTTCTATTTAATAAGGGTAAAAATTGGAGTAAAAGGACCTCCACGCCAGTCGTAAGGGATTTGTGGGGTGCCGCCATTACTTAATCCAATCCCCATATCTGTTATTTGCCAATTTAATTTATAGCCTTTTACAGTATCATCCATTACAACAGACGAAGTAAGAGCAACTGAACCAACGACTCTAGTAGCGTTATTACATGTTGTGGTATCTGTAGCGGTAACAAGACTGGAATTAGCTAGAACAGCTTTTACTGTGCCTCCAGTTGTAGAAGCTTCAAAGTCATAACATTTATTTGTTGTTTCTTGTCCATCCATATAACTTATATCATCTGTCCATTCACCATATTGGCTTTCTGTTGTAGTTACTAAACCGTTGGTACTATTGGTGTAGTAAGTGTCTCCACCACTAAGTTTATATTGAGCTTTATAAGTCCATGTATTGTTCATAATTGCATAAGCATATCCATAGGTGGCATTAGGAACTTTATAAGTTGTTCCGGCCATGCTTGCGAAGGATTTCTTTCCAATATCAGTTTCAAAACCTGATGTGTTATCCCAACTTTTTGAACAAGTTGTGCTTACAAATGTTCCAGTTGCAAGTGGATCACTTGTGCAGAAGCCAATTTCATAAAAGGTCACTTTAAGCATCTCAGGAGTTATGAAACATGGATTAGCCTCTCCACTCATATTAGTTACAGATTTTGTATCAGCGCATGCCGTTACAAACGCTTGGACAGGTTCATTCTTAAAAACAGGACTAAAAAGACTTATTCCTAAGGAAACTTTAAAAATGTTTTTTAAAATAGTGATGTTTTTCATTGAATTAATAAAATTTAGATTTTTAATTTTTTTCATTTATTTAACTTCCTCCAACTCTCATTACTAGCTCACCACTGGATCTCTCTAGAAGAACATCATATTTACGTTTTACTGGTTGAGTCATTTGAGTAATCATGTTCTTCTTGTAATTTGATTTCTCAAACTTGACGGGACTTCCAGTGATATTCATTCTCAATCCAAAGAAAGTCTCATCTGTTCCAGGTAATGAAGTATTAACTGTGGTTGATGCAGCAGAAATTTCATTAGAGATGTAAGCTTCTAAACCAACGTGGGGAGTAGCTTGCCAACTTACCGATCCTTCTAATCCGGAATTATCTTGCGTATTTTTGTAATCCCAATTAAATCCTCTTACAAAGAATGCTAGTTCAGGATTGTTTGGAAGCCTGTATCCTAGTTCTACATCCCATCCTGGTACTACTCTCTCTTTGTAAGAAACATTTTTTATAGTTACGTCCTTTTCATCAGTTATCGACATATACCAGTTGTTTCTAAACTCTAAATCTTTCCAGAAATATTCTCCACCTAATCCAAGTCTGCTATGGGCATCACTATAGTCTGTCATTCTGTAATCCCAAAAAGCATTAGCTCCTATCATAGAAATATCATTAGGACGATTTCTAATTCCTAAACCCAAATTAATAGTTGAACCATCTGCATCAGTGGCAGTAGCAAATCTTGCTTGAGAGAAGGCAAGAGTTTTCAAATCACCCTCATTATCTTTTGCTAGTTCTCCAAGCTTCATCAAACTATTTATTGAGAAGCTTGTATCTGATTCTGTCCCGCCGGAAATGTTGACAGTGGTTTGAGCGAAAAATGGTATTTTTTGTATCTCACCATTTGCTTTTGAATTTGCAAAATCAAATCCAGCATCAACTAATAATCTTTTAAGATCATTAGACATTATGTCTGTATATTCACTTCCATTTACACCATCATTCATTAAAGGAACAAACTTTGTGGAATAAGTTGCTCCTTTA
>MWOS01000034.1 GCA_002026165.1 Prochlorococcus sp. HOT208_60m_813G15 | reverse complement strand
CCATACCTTCCTACTCATTCTCTAATGGATAATAATTTATCTAATAGTTTTAATTTCGTATCTTCTGCCAAGCATGGGAGTGCAAGTATTCTTCCAATAAGTTGGATGTATATAAAAATGGCAGGTCTTAGTGGGTTAAGGAAAGCAACTTCGCACGCAATTTTATCTGCAAATTATATTGCGCATTCCTTAAAACATAAATTCAAGATTCTCTATAAAGGAAAAAATAATTTTGTCGCACATGAATGTATTTTAGATTTTAGAGATTTAAAATCCAAAACTGGATTGAGTGTCAATGATTTAGCTAAACGATTAATTGATTATAGTTTTCATGCCCCAACTATTAGTTGGCCTGTTCCAGAAACCATAATGATAGAGCCTACTGAAAGTGAAAGTTTGGCAGAAGTAGATAGATTTTGTGAGGCTATGCTATTGATTGGAGAAGAAATCAGTGAAATAGAAAATAATCATGAATTAAAAAGTAATAATGTAATAAGCAATGCTCCCCATACGCTGAAAGAGTTAATTGCTGATAATTGGCAATATCCTTATTCAAAAGAAAAGGCTTCTTTCCCTTATAAAACTCCGACAACTATTAAGTTTTGGTCTTCAGTCTCTAGGATCAATAATGCATATGGTGATCGTAATTTAATTTGTTCTTGTAATGTAAATCAAGATGTGACTTTAGAAGAAAAAAAATGTGCTTAAAGGACTAGCGTCTCTGTATTTACTTAGTTATTATCAATGTGAATAAAAAATTTAATATTTTCTTATAGAATTTTTTTAAATTTTTTTATTAAAATATTCGGGCATCAAATTTTTTGGGGTATTTGAAGCTATGACCAAAGATTTTAAATCTGGTAATGTTAAGCAACTGCCAGTTAAAAACGTCAACTTACCAAATTTTGTAAATAATTTTTCTGGAGATAACTCAAATATTTGTTCCATTGAGGGGACTAATGTTATAAGAGTACCTTTTGGTAAAAAATTCTCAAAGAAAAGAAGGCCCGAAAAGAATCAAAATATAGCTACTCTAATACTTCCTTTAAGTTCATATAGTAATCCTACGCCCCCACACGTAGCATAATAATTTAGATCAAATTTAATCTATTTCTTTGAGCGTATCTGAATAATAATTTTGCAGTTGTAACGTTGCTTGATTCCAATCCCATTTTTCTGCTTCTTTTCGTGCCTCTTTTCTCATAATTTCTCTTTTGTCTTCATTTTCTAGAATTTTTTTTGTTGCTTCAATCAAACTTTGTACCCCATTATCTTTTTCATCTGGATCATATAAACAACCATTAATCCCATCGCTAATTATATCTGGAATCCCTCCCTTGTTGGCTCCGATAACTGGACATCCTGCGGCCATTGCTTCGAGTAGAACTAAACCAAGTGTTTCTGTACTAGAGGGAAATAAAAATATATCTCCAGAGGCATAGGCGCTAGCAAGTTCATCACCAGACAAATATCCTATGAAATTAGTCTTGGTATTTTCGAAGATTTTTTCAAGCTGGTTTCTATACGGTCCGTCACCTACAAGTGCTAGACAAGCATTAGGGATACTTTCTAAGACTGGTTTAATTCTTTCAATTTGTTTTTCTGCTGATAATCTTCCTACATAAATCAATAAATAATTAGTATCTTTATATTTTCCAAATAATTTATCTCTCATTTGCTCACTTCTTAAATCTGGTCTGAAACTGTAAGTATCTACTCCTCTTTGCCAAAGAGCAGTCCTTTGAATACCTTTATCTATTAATTCATTGACCATTGCGGTGGAAGTACACAAATTTAACAAGGCTTGATTATGAGCTGCTTTAAGTAATTCCCACAAAAGTGGCTCTAGCATACCCATACCGTAATGTTCCAGATATTTCGGAAGATGAGTATGGTAGCTAGCAATTAAAGGAATATTATTAGTTTTCGCCAACCATATGCCACCTAAACCAAGTACAGCTGGATTAACAACATGTATCAAATCTGGGTTAAATTTTTCTAACTTATCTGATACTGCAGGACCTGGTAAACCAAGCTTCAACTCTGGGTATAAGGGTAATGGCATTGCAGCAACTCCCACTACAGTTGCTCCCATATATGATTCTGGACACCCCTCTGGACAAAAAATTATAACTTCATCACCATTTTTTATTAAAAATTCAATTGTTTTAGTCAGTCTTGTGACTATGCCGTCAACTTTAGGTAAAAAAGTTTCAGTAAACAATGCAATTTTCACTTTCTTAAGGTAACTATTTCAAAAATTTTAATTAGTCTTTATAGCCTCAGCTTGTTTTTTTGTCCAGGATGAAACACAAGGTATGCGATTAAGATCACATCTATTCGAGTATTTTTTAGCAACTTCAACAACTTCTTCTAATAAGCCATTATCAAGAGTAGTTGGGTTNAAACCTAATTCTATGAAGCATTTATTATCAACAATTAGATCATTTTCTACTGCTTCATTCCTTGGATTTGGTAAATAATTGATATCAGCTCCAGTTAGAGAAGCAACTTTTTTAGCTAGTTCTCCAACTTGATGACTCTCAGTCATTTGATTAAATATTTTGACTCTTTCTCCAGATTTTGGAGGATTTTCAAGAGCAAGTTGTACGCATTTTACAGAGTCTTTTATATGTATAAATGCTCTTGTTTGCCCTCCTGTCCCATGAACACTTAATGGATATCCAATCGCAGCTTGCATTAGAAATCTGTTTAAAACAGTTCCATAATCTCCGTCATAGTCAAATCGGTTTGTTAATCTAGGATCTTTTAAAGTTGCTTCTGTATTTGTTCCCCAAACAATGCCTTGATGTAGATCAGTGATCCTTACAAGATCATTTTTGTTGTAGTAAAGAAATAATAATTGATCTAAAGTTTTAGTCATATGGTAGACACTGCCTGGGCTGGCAGGGCGTAATATTTCTTCTTCAAAGCGGCTACCATCAGGTTGTGGGACTTCAACTTTTAGATAACCCTCTGGAATTGTTGCACCTCTATGTGATCCATATCCGTAGACTCCCATTGTTCCTAAATGAACAACATGAATATCTAAATTACTCTCTACTATCGCAGCAAGTAGGTTATGGGTGCCATTAACATTATTATCTACTGTATATCTTTTGGTAAAACTCGATTTCATCGAGTATGGTGCTGCTCTTTGTTCTGCAAAATGGATCACGGAATCTGGTTTTTCATCAATGAGCAAATTGAGTAATTTTTGATATTGCTTAGAAATATCCATGTTAAGAAATCTCATAGGCTTGCCTCCAGTCTCTTCCCATGCAGAAAGTCGTTCTGTTATAGAAGAAATTGGAGTTAAAGATTCTACCTCTAGATCAATATCAATTTTTCTACGACTTAAATTGTCGACAATAATTACATCATGATTTTGCTCTGCTAAATTCACCGCACAAGGCCAACCGCAAAAACCATCTCCACCTAGAACAATAACTTTCCCTTTTAAA
>MWOS01000033.1 GCA_002026165.1 Prochlorococcus sp. HOT208_60m_813G15 | reverse complement strand
TTTTTATTTTTTTTAGTAATCTTTTTATTATTTCCGATGCGATTACATCTTCTCCATGACCATTGCATATAAACAATAGAGAATGTGACACCTTACTGTTAAGATCATTAAAAGATTCACTTGAATCTTTTTCGGCGGCATGGCCAAGTGGTAAGGCAGAGGATTGCAAATCCTTTATCCCCAGTTCGAATCTGGGTGCCGCCTTTTTCAACTTTGAAACCAATTTTACTGAAATCCTTTCCAGCACAGTGAGTTTTGAAAAGCGATTATACATCTTTAAACAAATTATGTGAACAGCAAGTAAACAGCAAGTTTATTAGATCTTAAATATCCTAATACTACTATTTTATTTCTTTCTAATAAATCACGCTAATCAGATTAAAAAGATAATTTTTACAACTAGTCACTAAAACCGTCTATTATTTCTTTAGTTGAATAAATACCAACGAATGGAGCTGTAAATTCTGTAAGCACGCCTGTAGTTTTTCCTAAAATACTATTTTTAACAGATATCAAATCATCTTCCTTTAAATAAGGATTTCTTTTAGAGCCTCTTTTAGCACTTGCTGAATATGATATGTTTTTCTTTATTACTGTCCCATCTTTCGCATATCTTATTAAAACAATCTTTCCAGAAAGAGGTTTAATTGGTCCAGATATATCAATCGCATCTGATAGTGCAGCTTCAAGTGGAAGTTTTACAACTCCAGGAGTTTCAACCCTACCAAAAAGATTTACTGAGATAAATTTTGGAGAAATACCGGATAAAATAGATTTCGAAATTTGATTTGGATTAGTTTTACTTAGTTTTGGAAAGAATAAAGTATCGCCATCAAATATACGAATATCATTAGTGGGATCTGATTCGTATACATAAGCATTAAAATCAATAATTGCTCTTTTTTTGCCTCCACCTTTTCCAAGAGGTATATCTCTTATAATTTCAATTTTAGATAAATCAGTTTTAGAGGTTATACCACCAGCATTCCTTATAACATCGGAAATGGTAGTTATATTTTCACTTAATCTTTTGACGACTAGATCTTGTGAAGATTGATTATTTAATTGGGAATTTTCACCTATTTCAAGTCTCTCATAATTATTTTCTATCAATAAATCAAGCCCAGATTTATTACGTTTTTCGTTTTTTATAAATGAAACTGACGAATAAGCAGGAAATTTATAAAAACCTGGATTTCGTAACTCACCTTTTGCTAATACTCTAATACTTTTAAATCCTACAATCCTTACTTTTATTTCTGGATCAATTAGAAATTCTTCATATTTTTTTTCCAATAAAGTTTTCAATTCAGACTTTGTTAATCCCCTTACAAACGTTTCGTCTATCCTTGGTAATAATAATTCTCCTTCTTCATTAACTGAAAAAACTCCACTAAGTTCTTCCGCAGGAAAAAATTCTAGAGAAATAGCATCACCAGTATCAATAATGTAATCCTCTAATTCATTTCTTGATTCTAAATATTCAATTTCTATTTGATTATTTTTTTTATTAGGAAAATTAGTATCTGCTTTAGATAAATCAAATATGAATAATAATAAAAAAACATTAAATATTAAAAAAGGTTTAAATTTCCTTTTTAAAGAGAAAAATCCTATAAATTTATTTTTAAATACTTTTTGTAAAATCAACTTCTTTATAAAACCCTTTTTAAGACTAAATCATTTTACTATTTTTCTTGATAAATATAAATAGTTTTATCTTTTTCTCTTTTTATTTATCTAAAGTTGAGACTCTAAACGTTTTGAACTTTAGAAGTTAATCAGGATTCAATTTACACTCATAGTTGGTTGTATATTTTGTACTTAATCGCTTGCTGTCCAGAGAGCAATTTGGTAGGCATAAATTATAAAACTAAGCTATTAACTATAAAATTTATGGACAGCAACCAGACAGCAAGTTAGAGATAAAACTATTGTAAAGCCAGTAATAACCTTCTTCTCAAAAAAATATCCCCTGTTCGAATCTGGGTGCTGGCTTATTAATTTTTTTTACGCATTTAATTATGAAGTTTTCGAAGAACTTAAATTTCAAATAAAGAGTATGAAGTTTCAATTACTTATTGATATAAAAAAATCTTTTCTTTAATTCTTACTTAATAATACCTTTTATCGATTAATAAATAAAATCTAATGGATTTATTAATTATTTTCATCAGATTATTTATACATAGATTTGAATTATTCTAGTAGTCATTATCTGCTACACACATTCCTAAACATCTAACTCCATTAGAAGCAGTCCTTTTGCAATGATTACATAAAATGGGATCTTTATCTGAATTATGATTAATTTTTGAATTATTTTGTTCTTTAAAACTTACCAACTCTTTTGTTGAATTAAATAGAGTCATTCTTGGAGCCATCAATTGAATCGATACTAACAACAAGTGAAGCATTTGTGTTGGAAGAGGGTATATCCATAATTTTTACAGTTTCTTTAGGCTCATCAATAACTTTATTTTCTTCAGTACTCTCATCAACTGCACAAGCTTCAAGAGCCTCTCGAAGTAGTGAATCAAAAGTTGCTCCAGGCAATCTATGTCTAGCAACCTCAAGAAAAGTTCTCGGTAACGATTCAGATGCAGCATCTCGTAAAGCAGGATTATTCTTTCTATGTTCTTGTTCTTCTTCTATTGATTTAATAAACCTCAGCGTGACATCTCTTTTGGTAGAGGCTTTTATCAGCGTATCGCTTTCAGGATTACTAACATTAGGTTCGTTTTCAAGATCACTAAGTCTTTTTTCCAAACTATTTAAAACTTCATTTGCTTCTTTACTAATATGCGCTAATTGACCATCGGACAAATTAGGTAAATCAGCTACAAAAACTTTCCCATGATCCCTTAGTGTCAAGAAAGTTGGTCTTGGTCCTTGAGCCTGTCTACCAATTGATTCGGAATTATTACCTATAGGTCTTTTTGGAGGTGTAGGACCTGCTGAACTACGTCTACGTGTAATTCTTTGATTATTTGCAAAGGGCATTGAATAAAAGGTTAAATCTTAATACTTAAACTTCCGATATAATTCGGTGGTAATTTTATTATATTACACCTAACTTTTTCATTTGGGTATAATAAAAAATTTTTTAAAACTCATTTAAAAATGATAAAAAAATTTAAGTTAATATTTCTGGCAAAAATTTACTAATTATTGAATCATTTTTTCGAACTATTTTTCCAATTTCCCAACTATCTATGTCATGATCTTTACAGATACTTAATATCGCGTCCTTAAATTGTTTATCAATAATTAAACAAAATCCTACTCCAAGATTGAAAGTATTCCAAAAATCTTTTTCGGGAATAGATCCTTTTTCTTTAAGGAATTTAAATAAAATAGGGATTTCCCAAGAACTGGTATCTATAAAAGGAATAAAATCAGAAGGCATGCATCTTGGTAAATTTTCTGGAATTCCTCCCCCAGTAATATGAGACATTGCTTTAATATCTATATTTTCAGATAACATTTGGTTAATCACATTATTGTAAATTTTTGTAGGTTTCAATAACTCATCATAAAAATTGAAGTGAGAAACTTTTTCAAATTCTTTACCTATTTGATTATTGTTTTGAATAATTTTTCTTACTAAACTAAAGCCGTTACTATGAACCCCATTACTTTTTAAAGCAATTATTAAGTCATTTTCAGATACTTTTTTACCATTAATAAGTTTATCCTCATCCACTATTCCAACGCAAAATCCTGCAAGATCATACTTATTTTTTGAATAAAATCCAGGCATTTCAGCAGTTTCTCCGCCGAGTAATGAACAATTATTTTCTCCGCAGGCATGTGAAATTCCCTGAACAACCCTCAATAATTGTTTCTTATCAAGTTTACCAGTAGCAATATAATCTAGAAAAAATAAAGGTTTTGCCCCACTAGTAATGATATCGTTCATGCACATAGCAACTAAATCAATACCAACCTCAAAGTGAAAGTTTTTACTTTGGGCTAATTCTAATTTTGTTCCAACACCATCAGTTCCTGAAACAAGAACTGGTTTTTTAAAACTATCGATAGGAATTCTAAACAAACCTCCGAACCCACCAATACCCTCAATCACATTAGATGTATGAGTTCCTTCAACTGCCTTTTTAATTTCGGAAACAAATTCTCGCCCAGCTTCTATATCAACCCCTGATGCTTTGTAATCCATGAAATAAAAATGATAGACTTTCCCTATATAGATATTCCTCCTAAGATTGCTTTTGTCCAGTAATTATTTATCAAATAGATTTATTTTTTAAAAACAAAGTGAAGAAAGTAATCATAAGGAAAACTGAAGAAATAGAAAACTGGAGGAGAAATATAAATAGTGAAATTAACTTCATTCCAACAATGGGTAATCTTCACAATGGACATATAAAACTAATATCAACAGCAAAAAATGACAATTCTAATGTTAATTTAGTAAGTATTTTTATTAATCCACTTCAATTTGATGACAAGTTAGATTTTGAGAATTACCCTAAAACGATTGATAATGATATAAAAATCTCTTTTTCAAAT
>MWOS01000032.1 GCA_002026165.1 Prochlorococcus sp. HOT208_60m_813G15 | reverse complement strand
AGACTTTTCTCCATTTTTAGAGAGAGTTTGTCCAACAATTCTTCCGGGTATCAGCCTTTTATATTTTTCGCTACAAGCAAAATATGCTGCATGGGGGCCACCAAAACCCATTGGAACTCCAAATCTTTGCATACTACCCACTGCTACATCAACACCAAATTCAGAAATTGGTTTAATCAAAACTTGTGCTAGTGGATCAATACATGCCGTAACAATAATTTCTGATCTATGTGCTTTGGATATTAAAAATGTGGGGTCATATAATTGTCCATTTTTACCAGGTAATTGCAACAACATTCCAAAAACATCATCATGATTAGGAAGGTTGCTTTGAGTAAAGCGTTTTAAGGATATTCCCAAAGGTTTTGCTCTGGTTTGTAAAATATTAAAAGTATGATCAAAAACATTTGATTCCACTAAGTACACTTTTGAAGATTTATTTTTTCTTGCGGAAAAACTCATAGCCATGGCTTCTGCTGCTGCAGTACCCTCATCCAACAAAGATGCATTAGCAACAGGGAATCCTGTTAGTTCACAAACAATAGTCTGAAAATTAAATAGAGCTTCTAATCTTCCTTGTGCAATTTCAGCTTGATATGGAGTATAAGACGTGTACCATCTTGGATTTTCAAGAACATGTCTTTGTATTACTTTAGGCATATGATTGTCATAATAACCAAGGCCTATAAGTGATCTCATTTTAGTATTATTATTCGCAATCTCTTCTAATTCTTTTAAAGCTTCAATTTCTGAACAACCTTGGGGCAATATTTCTGAAGATTTATCTTTAAGCTGAATATCTTCAGGAATAACTTGATTTATAAATTGATCAATATTATTAAAACCAAGCTTGTTCAGCATAATTCTTTCATCATTATCTCCTAACCCAAGATGCCTATCGATAAACAAATCAGACCCAAATTTAGGTGTCATATTAAAATATTTTTCTTTAGAATAGCTCTTTTTAAAGAGTTTGCCTTATTTTGGTACAACCTTCGATTGATATTCCTCAGAGGTCATCAAATCAGCAATTGATACTTTTGATTCTGGTTTCATAATGACTAACCAACCGTCTCCAATCGGATCATTCTGTAAAAGCTCAGGGTTCTCAATAACACTTTCATTTACAGATACTATTTCCCCTGAAAAAGGCAGATAGACTTCTTCAACGGCCTTAACTGATTCTATTGTTCCAAAAGTCTCGCCTTTCTCTAAAGTCGCACCTTGATCAGCTAATTCAACAAAAACAATATCTCCTAATTGATCTATAGCGAATTCACTAACTCCAATTTTTAATAATCCATTTTCTTCCAAGACATATTCATGAGTATCAGCATAGTTGAGGTTGTCTGGAAATTTGTAAGACATGATTAAGTAGATAAAGGAAGTAGAGAATCCTTTGAAATTAATTTTTCCTCTAATAGTTCAGATAATAATCGAATTAATGCAATTTTGATATGAGCTATGTGAGAACCACCTTGAACAAAAATATTGTAAGGATTTCTTAGAGGGGCATCAGCAGAAAATTCACTTGTACTACCTTCAATAAAGGTACCTCCTGCCATTAATAATTTTGAATCATATCCATCCATTGATGATGGAACAACATTCAGAAAAGAATCTACTGGTGAAGAATTTTGAAAAGATTGACAAACTTTTTGTACCAAATCAGGATTATTCAATCTTACTGACTGAATAAGATCAGATCTATAAGTTGCTGGCTCTGGTAAAACCTTAAATCCCAAATTTTTAAAGACTGCTGCAACCATATCAGCACCTTTTAGTGATTCATGAACAATTTGTGGTGCTAAAAACAAACCCTGCAAAATTAATCTTCCTAGTCCAAAATTTATTCCTGCAGAAGAACCAATGCCTGGTGAGGTTAGTCTAGAACATGCCATCTCAACCAACTCTGCATCTCCTGCAACGTACCCACCAGTAGGAACTATTGTTCCTCCCAAATTTTTAATCAATGATCCAGCAATTATATTTGCCCCTTTAGAAATTGGTTCACTATCTTCAACAAGCTCCCCATAACAGTTATCAACAAAACATATACAGTTAGGATCAATAGAATGAATCAGACTACAAATTTTCTCTATCTGATAATTCGTAAGAGATTTTCTCCAACTATATCCACAACTTTTTTGTATGAATACTAATTTGCATGAATTTTCTCTAAAAGAATGAAAAATTTTTTCCTCA
>MWOS01000031.1 GCA_002026165.1 Prochlorococcus sp. HOT208_60m_813G15 | reverse complement strand
CATTTTTAATAAGTATTTAAAGTAATTTAAGATTTTGTATATTACTGAAGATTTTATTTAATAAAAATTTTATTTAATAGGATTATTTTACAGAATAAATCCAAAAAATTATAATATGATGTAACTTAAATTTTTAATCTCGAGTTACTAGAAAAAATTTATTTAATGTCCTATTCCTTAAATTCAACATTATTGCTGACAATTCTCTTGGCCATAGGATTATTTTTTTTTCTAAGGGCCTCTAGTAAAGATAGAACAACCATCGTTGAGATTTCATCTTCTCAGCAGCCAGTTAAGGTTTTAAATAGTTTATGTGAATGGCTTAATTTGAGGGGATGGAAGCAAACAGGAGGAGATTTTGAACAAAGAATTTTAATATTCAAGGGACAAGTTGTTTCTAGTAAATTTTTAGCAATTTTTTTAGGTTTTCTTGGCGGTTTTGGTTCTTGTGCTTTGGGATTAGTAATTATTCAAATATATCCTGAATTAGGATGGTGGCCTATTCTTTTGGGATTAATTGGTGGCCCTCTATCTGGAATTTTTTATTTTAAAAAATCAGCAAGAGAGGAGAAATTTGAATTAAGGTTGATCAACGAAAATGAAAATGATTCAACTTTCATGAGACTAAGAGCGCACAGGGATGAATTAATCTCTTTAGAAAATGAACTTGGAGAAAAACTTCAATTGAAAAGTGATGGTTCTTTATTTAAAACACCTATTTAAGATACTTTGAGATTTTATTCGATAATTTTTAATCGAAAATATTATTCTTTATACAGAATTTCTCTAACTCTTTATCATGTAACCAATCTTGGGGTTTTGTAAAAATTGATGTGAGAAATTCTTCTCTAGAACCCTTTTTAGCTTTATATCCATATTCCCATCTAGCTAAAGGTGGTAAGGACATTAATATAGATTCAGTTCTGCCATTTGTTTGTAGTCCAAAAATCGTCCCTCTATCCCAAACTAAATTAAATTCGACATATCTACCTCTTCGATATAGTTGGAATTCTCTTTCCTTCGATGAATATTTTTGAGAAGCTCTGTTTTCAATAATGGGCAAATATGAAGGGAGAAATGCTTGCCCACAGTTTTCCGCTAAAGAAAATAAATTATCCCAATTTAAATTAGATCTGCCAATATTCTGTGAAGCTTTTGATGCCTCTCCATTTTGATTATTTCCTCTGTAAATATTACCTGAACCATCTTGATAATCATAAAAAATACCTCCTATGCCTCTAGATTCATTTCTATGCTTCAAGAAGAAATATTCATCACACCATGGTTTGAAAACTTTATGCAAATCTTTATCAACTTTCTCACACGCTTTTTTATGCTCGTTATGAAAATTCCTTACATCAGAAAGATAAGGATAATAAGGGGTTAAGTCTGCACCTCCCCCAAACCACCAAACAGGACCAGCTTCGAAATATCTATAATTCAGATGAACTGTAGGAATATAGGGATTCTTAGGATGCAACACCATAGAAGTTCCAGTAGCAAACCATTCATGTCCTTTTGCTTCGGGCCTTTGAGAAATTATAGATTGAGGTAATTCTTTTCCCTGTACTTCCGAGAAATTTACTCCTGCCTGCTCAAAAATAGAACCATTTTTCAATACTCTTGATCTTCCACCACCACCTTCGTCTCTTAGCCACGATTCTTCTGTAAATTTCCCTTTGCCATCAATATTTTCAAGTCCTGAACAAATTTTGTCTTGTAGAGTTAATAAGAGATTTTTAGTTTGTTCTCTCGAGTTTTTTGGAGGTTCTTTCAACATGTATTTAGTAAATCTTGAAGAAAAAAATTTTTTTGGTTAATTATAAGTTTCCCTTTATAATTTCTCTTAGTGGGTCCTTATTGCCTATTATTTGATAGTTCGACATAGTTCTTAATCTTTTAAACTGTCGACTACCTTGTCAAAATATTTAAAAATTTAATGACCACAATAGAAGATGCGAATTTTGCTTTACGAAAAGTTCTAGATGCTGGATCACAGAAAAATGTAATTGAATTAGCTTGGATTAAAAACGTAAGAGTAACTATACCGAGAGTAATCGTAACATTATCATTGCCATCATTTGCAAATTCTCAGAGAGATAGAATTGTTCAAGAGGTGAGAAAAGTACTACTGGATTTTGAAGATATTGATGATGTTCAAATAGAGATAGATAATAATCCTGCCAAAACAGAATCTCAAAATCAAAGTAATGCTCCTGAGTTGCAGAAGATTGATGGGATTCGGCATATAATAGCCGTTAGCAGTGGTAAAGGTGGGGTTGGGAAAAGTACTATTGCAGTTAATCTTGCTTGTTCTTTGGCTAAATTAGGCTTAAAAACTGGTTTGCTAGATTCTGATATTTATGGACCTAATACCCCCTTAATGATGGGAGTTTCCGAACTAAATCCTAAGGTTACAGAAGGTAGTGGTAATGATCAAAGATTGATACCAATAAAAAAATATGGAATTTCATTAGTATCAATGGGATTCCTAATAGAGGAAGGTCAGCCAGTGATATGGAGAGGCCCAATGCTTAATAGTATTATCCGTCAATTTCTTTACCAAGTTGAATGGAATAATCTTGATTTTTTGGTTATTGACCTGCCTCCAGGAACAGGAGATGCTCAAATATCCCTTTCTCAATCTGTACCAATTTCTGGAGCAATTGTTGTTACCACTCCACAAAAAGTTTCTTTGCAAGATGCAAGAAGGGGATTAGCAATGTTTAAACAACTTGGGGTACCTTTATTGGGAATTGTAGAAAATATGTCAGTATTTATTCCGCCAGACATGCCAAGTAAAAAATATGAAATTTTTGGCAAAGGTGGTGGACAAATACTAGCTAAAGAAAATGATTTACCATTATTAGCGCAAATTCCTATTGAAATTCCTCTTGTTGATGAAAGTAATAAAGGAGTACCAATTTCAATAAGCCAGCCAAATAAGGTTAGTTCTATAGAGTTTGGTAATTTAGCTCAATTAATTAAAAATCAATTTGTTAGTACTTAATTGATGTTTAAGAGAATTTCTTTATTAAATAACAGAGGATTTTTACAAAAAAAAGACAAGTTAAATAGAGGTTTTTTATTTTCTCCACTACTTATAATTCCCCTGTTTTTAGTCATTATTTCAGGTTTATTAATAAAAAGTATTCAGGGTGATCTTTTAGTATCGAACTATTTAGGTCATATCCTAACTGGATTTTTAGGTTATTTTTTAGCATTTTTTATTTCTTATATACCCTTAGAGAGAATAAGAAAGTATGTGGTCCCATTTTATTTGTGTACTTTAATATTCTTACTACTAATTTATTTTTTTGGGATTTCAGTTTCTGGAGCCCAAAGATGGCTAAACTTTGGCATTTTTTCTTTTCAGCCTTCAGAAGTAGCTAAACTTAGTACTGTATTGACTCTTGCTTTAGTACTCGACAAAAAAATAATCCTAACAATAAGAGATCTAGTTTTGCCTTTATTAGTAGTAGTTATTCCTTGGTTATTAATTTTCTTTCAACCGGACTTAGGTACCTCATTAGTTTTACTTGTTTTAACGGGCGTGATGCTCTATTGGTCGCAAATGCCCATAGAGTGGATTTTGATATTAGTGTTTTGTATTATCACATCTATATTATATCTAACCTTACCAACTCTTCTTATTTTCTGGATTCCAGTTATAGGATATCTTGCTTATAGATCTTCAAAAAAGAAAATTATTTTTTCTGCTCTCGCAATTTCGTTCAATTTATTAGTGGCAAAATTGACACCAATTTTGTGGCAATATGGCTTAAAAGAATATCAAAAAGATAGATTAGTTTTATTTTTAGATCCAAATAGAGATCCATTAGGTGGCGGATATCATTTGATACAGAGTCAAATTGCAATTGGCTCTGGAGGATTATTTGGGACTGGTTTGCTGCAAGGTAAGCTTACTAATTTGCAATTTATACCCGAACAACATACTGATTTTATATTCAGTGCTTTAGGGGAAGAATTAGGTTTTGTGGGGTGTACTATAGTTTTATTTTTGCTCTTTTTTTTGATTAAAAAACTTATTAATACTGCAACACTTGCTAGATCTAACTTTGAATCTCTAATTGTTATTGGAATAGCCTCAACTTTTTTATTTCAAATAATTATTAACTTATTTATGACGATTGGATTAGGACCAGTTACTGGTATTCCCCTTCCTTTTATGAGCTATGGTCGGACGTCATTGGTAATTAATTTTATATCTATTGGATTTGTTTTATCTATATTGAAACGCTCTAGATCACTAAGAAGTTGATGAAATCACAAATAACTATAAAAAAAATGCAAGAGCTTTTAATTAAAGGAGTTCAAACAATATTTGTGGATGATGATACATCCAGAAGAATGTGGTGGGCATCTTTAGAAGTTATTCAAAAAGATTTCTTATCTAATAATTATAAGCAGGGGGGGGTTTGGGTTGCTTCGCCTTTACCAGCTTTTAATGATAAAAAATTTTTAAATCAACTTCATGGATGGCTTTGGTCTCCTGAGGGTTTCCCATACTTTCAAAATGAGAATGCAGGTTTTTTACCAGTCAATAATTCAGAAAAGATAAAAAAAAGTTTAGATCTAGTTAGTAATTATAAAGTCTTAAATCTTTCTCAGGAAGACGGGTCTGGTGC
>MWOS01000030.1 GCA_002026165.1 Prochlorococcus sp. HOT208_60m_813G15 | reverse complement strand
TACTCTTGATCAAAAAGATTAAAGTTAACGAGCAATTCATAACTCTCACTATCATCATCGACATAATCTTCTTCTAATTCATCGTAAATTGGTTCTTCAAGTTCTCCTGATACTGTTAATGTAACTGCTGATTTGATAAGTCTTAAATCATGTTCTTGAAGAACTGCTTCAGCATTTTTTAGTATTTGTTCATTTTTATCTATTTTCTCAATTAGTTCAGGTTCATCTTTTTCATTTATTTTAAAAAGACTTACTGGAGTATCAACTGGCGTTAATAAAGCATATTCTTGGCCTTCAACACTTACTAATTGTTCAAGATAACAAAATAACTCGTTTCCATTTGAGTCATTCAATAAAAGAGTCTGTGCATCATAATTATTATTTGAGTTGGCTTCTTTCATTTAAAATTATCTATCCTTTTTAATACTAATATTTTATCTGAGGTTTACCAGCTATTTCTTCTAATTCAGGACCTTCTTCGATCCATTGTTCAAGTATTATTTTTGCTGAAAAACTATCAATCAATCCGGACTTATCTTTTTTTATTCCAAATCTATTTAAAGATTCCCAAGTTGAACTATGTTCGTTGACGTATGAAAATGGAAGCTTTAATTCATTTGAAAGTAATTGACCGTAATTTTTACAGTCAATAGCTTGAGTGGTCATTTGACCTTCCGCATCTAGTGGAATACCCACAATAAACCCAGTCAAATTTAATTCATTTATATAATTTCTAATGATTTTAATCTCTTGATTATTTTCAAAACGTTTTACTGCTGGAAGTATATTTGATGTTATGCATAGAGGATCACAATAAGCTAATCCTATTCTTTTGGTACCTATATCCAAACTCAAAATTGACTTGGGTTTGGGTTTGCAAAATTTCACTTTGTTTTTAATGGAAAAGGAGATGGATATGGATTACCTTGAGGACTTAATTTTTCAAAGATTGATTCCAAAGATTGATTTATTATATTTACTTGTTTGGCTTCATTTTTAACTATTGTGTTCCTGATAAGAATTATTTCTTGATTTTTTTCTTTGAGATTACATTCTTCAAGAAAAACATTTAATTGAGAATTTTCTTTATAGGTTTTTAAATATGAAATAGGTGATTTTTCAAAAAATCTTTTTATAAATTCTTTTAAAATAGAATTGAATCTCTTATCCCAATACTTACTAATAGTTAAAGTATAAATTTCTTCGTTTTGATAATTTATATCTTTTAAAATTGTACATAAAACTGAATTTTCATATATTAAGGCACCACTTTTAGAGTTATTTCTTTTAATAATGTCGTCTTGATCGAAATCTAAAATATTTCTTATTAAGGGAGATTGATTTGATCTTATGAAATTCACTATTTTTACTATATTTTGTTTATTAATGTTTTTGAATTCATTAATTAACTCAGAGGCATTGGTATTTTGCTTAATAGATTTATTTAGAACAGAACCATCCCAAAGGATTATCTCTCCTAACGGCTGAAAGCCTAATTCTCTTGAGGTTGATATGAGGTCAACATTATTTATATCAGCGTTAATTATCCAACTTGAAGTTTTGATATCTTTTATTGATATAGATTTTTTTATCAATCCTAAAGTTAATTGTTTATCTGTTAAGGAACACTCGTTGTTAATCAACTTAGGCTTAGATATTTTTAAGCAAGTCTCTTTTTTGTTTAAAGGAAAAATATTCAAATAACCAATAATTTTGTTTCCATGTATGGCAATTATGCATTTATTTTTATTTTTCTTAAGATTATTTAAAAAAACTTTTAAGTCATCAAAGGTATTTATAATTGCCATCTTTAAAAACCAATTATTCAAATCCTTATTTTTAATATCTATTAAAAGGTTAATGTGCCTTATATGGAGTTCTTCAAAAGTTACTTCAATTCCTTTTTTAGATTGAAAAGCATAAGAGGTATCTTTTTCCATTTACTTTTTTTCTCTTATTAACACTATAGGGGTTTTTTCATCTCCATTGCCAGCCGGATTAGATATTAAGTTTCTTTTGAGTATTTTATTTACTTTTTTATTTGAACTAGCTAAGACTTTCACACCTCCAAGATCATTAACATCGACTACCGCAACATCTATATTCAGATAGTTCGAGACTTCCTTACAAAATAAATCCGCATTGAGAGGACCCATAACTATACTTTTGTCATAAGGCGTAACTGTACCGCTTATATCATCGATGAGAGATGATTCTGAACCAGTTAACCTATAAAAAATACCCTTAATACCAACTAATTTGAAGAGAAATCCAACAAATAGTGCAAAGGTTATTCTTGTGACTCCTATTCTATTTATTAATAATTGCATGCCGCAAGCTGTTGCGAGACTGCTAGTAGGGTAAAAAAAATAACATAAAGCTTTCGAAAATAAATTATATTCTAAATTTTGAGGGGAAATATATCTATTTTGCATAATCGCTAGCGGACTCTCACCGATTGTTAAAATATCATTTTTTTCTATAATTCCTTTGCAGTATTCAATCACAGTATTTACTGGGTTATCAAAGCAACCAAGTAAATCAGTTTTAATAGCAATAGCTTTATATTTATTATTTATTTGAATTTCAAAAACTTCTTTCGGCCTTTGTTTTTGACTATCTAAATTAATTAACAAACAATCCTTATTATTTGAAATACCAAAATGTCCATAGTTCTCCCAATATACTTTTAACCATAGATATTTTATTTTTTTTCTAAAATTATTATTGCTAAATTTATATATGATTCTTACAAATAATTCTGAATTGGACTTGATAATTGTTGTTGGCCAGTAGTTATTTAAATTATTAATTTTATTATTTTCATATATATAAATATCTTCTTGATAATTGAAATTTTGGCAATATTC
>MWOS01000003.1 GCA_002026165.1 Prochlorococcus sp. HOT208_60m_813G15 | reverse complement strand
GCCCCAGATCTCCAAGATTTACCTTCTGAGTCAACTTGTTCATTCGCTAGGACTGTATTATCTATAGGATCCCAATTAACTTCTGATTCCTTTTGATATACAAGACCTGCCTTGTATAACTCTAAAAATAGATATTGAGTCCAAATATAATAATTTTCATCACATGTTGAAAATTCCCTATCCCAATCAACTGATAGTCCCAAAAGCTTTAATTGTGACTTCATATGAGAAATATTTTTTTTAGTCCAGACACTTGGACTAATTCCTCTTTCAATCGCAGCATTTTCAGCAGGCAAACCAAAAGCGTCCCAACCCATTGGATGTAAGACAGACTTACCATTAAACCTTTGGAATCGAGCTATTAAGTCTGTAATAACATAATTCCTAACATGTCCCATATGAAGATTACCTGAAGGGTAGGGAAACATTGATAAGGCATAAAATTTATCGCTATTCTCAGTTAATTCATCGGTTT
>MWOS01000029.1 GCA_002026165.1 Prochlorococcus sp. HOT208_60m_813G15 | reverse complement strand
TTTGATTTAATGTCTTTGATGTCAGAACAAATGTAGCGTAAATTTTTTAATTTTTTTTGATTATTAGAAATACTCTTATTATATTCTGCTCTCAAAATCATCTCTTTAGAACCATCTATTCCTACGACTGCAGTATTAGGCCATTTTATTGCTAACTTCTCAGAAATATTTCCTGGGCCACATCCTAAATCAACTATTAAATCTTTTTCACCTAAAGAAATATTTTTTTTCAAAAGATATTGATTTATTTGATTAATTAGATTAACTTCCCCTTCTGAAAAATCAGCTTCGTCATAAGAAATGACCTGCTCTTTTTCTTCCATTAATTCAGGTTCGGGGACTCTTTCCATATCCTTTCTTGAAACAAAGATTTCATATTAAACATAATTCTACACAAACCGTTAAATAGTGGTAAGAATAGTTGCAGACGCCACAGGTAGAGTTATTCTTCCAGTACGGGTTATTTACATACGTTTTTTTTATCGTGACTGTTGCACCAAATAAAGCTTCTTCAGAGAGCAATTCCAATAATCTTAAAAAAGATGATTTTCCAAAGACTGCGCCAGCTGCTTACCCAGTTTTTTTCAGATCTTATAGTAGAAAAACTTCATCTGGCAAAAGGGAGAACTGGAGCGAAGTAGGCGAAAGGAATTTATCGGGATTAAAAGCATTAGGAAAACTTTCTGAAGAAGAATTAATCCTAATGAGAGAGATGCAAAGTAACCAAAAAGCTCAACCTTCAGGAAGATGGTTATGGATAGGCGGAACCCCTTGGATTAATAAGAACCAAAATTTCTCAGGAGCATACAACTGCACCTCAACAAACTTAATTGATTGGGAAGCCTTCGCATTAATGATGGACTTAGCAATGATGGGATGTGGAACAGGTGCAATAATTGAGCCTCATTTTATAAATAATCTACCTACGGTAATTAACAAAATAAACATTAAATCAGTCAGTGAAGTTGGAATAACTCCTAAAGATCGAGGAGAAGAAAAGTCATCATTAGAAATTAAAGGAAAAGATCTTCATATCAAAGTTGGAGATAGCAGAAGAGGATGGGTAGATAGCTATAAATATCTTCTTGAGGCATCAAGTAACGAGAGTCTTGAAAGAGAAATTGATGTTTATATTGATTTGGAAGATATTAGGCCTGCGGGAGAATCATTAAAAGGTTTTGGTGGTATGGCAAATCCTATCAAATTGAAAGATCTTTACTCTAGAGTCGCATCACTTCTTGGGAAGGCGATTGGTAGGAAATTAAGTACAGTAGAGTGTTGTTTATTAATTGATGAAGCTGCAGTAACCATAGTTGCTGGGAATATAAGAAGAAGTGCTGGAATGAGGCAATTTGCTTCAGATGATAAGGAAGCCGCATCAGCAAAAGAAAATTTATGGAGTCAAGATGAGAATGGTAATTGGAGAATAGATCCTGAAAAAGATGCCCTCAGAATGGCCAATCATACTAGGGTTTACCATACAAAACCCACTTACCAAACTGTTTTGGATGCAGTAACAAAACAATTCCATTCAGGTGAGGGAGCCATTCAATTTGCACCAGAAGCAATCGCAAGGTCAAATGCAGATATTCTCAAAGATGATGAATTGAGAAAGGAATTTATTGAAATCTACTCAGAACAAGGCAAGGATGAAGCGAGAAATTGGATAAATAGTAGTTATGGTCCTTTTTCAGAAGAAGAGTTAGACCACAGGATGAGCCGATATGGACTTAACCCTTGTGGGGAGATCTTGGGAAATGATTTCCATTGCAATTTGGCTGAAGTTCATTTAAATCAGATTGATCCAGGAAATTTTGAAGAGCAAAAAAAAGCTTTTAAAGCAGCCGCTCTTTCTGTAGCATGCTTACTTAATCATGAATTTGAAGTTGAGCGTTACAGAAAAAGTAGGGAATATGATCCTATCGTAGGAGTAAGTTTCACTGGATTATTTGATTTTTGTGTCCATGCCTTTGGGACGCCATGGTTGAAATGGTGGGAAGCAGGAAGGCCAAATAGCGAAGTAGGGAAGGCCTTCAAAGAAAAGGAAGCTAAATTCTTAGATTCTTGGAGAAAAATAGTAAAAGAAACTGTATGGGAATATTGTGATAAGCATAATCTAAGGAGACCCAATAGATGCACAACAGTTCAGCCAGCGGGAACTAAAAGCCTTCTTACTGGAGCGGCTCCAGGTTGGCATCCTCCAAAGGCTCAAAGATTCATAAGAAGAATAACTTTCAGGAAAAATGACCCAATCGCTTTAGCTTGCATGGATTATGGTTACTCAGTTGTTCCATCTCAATCTGATAAAGATGAAAATGGTTGCTTGCTCGATAATCCATTTGATCCAAGATGTACAGAATGGTTAGTTGAAATCCCTACAGAAGTTAGTTGGGCAAATATAGACGGCGCAGACCAAATAGACATCAATAATTTCTCAGCATTAGCTCAATTTGATTTTTACATGCAAGTGCAGCAATTTTATACAGAGCATAATACCTCTGCAACCGTAGAATTTAGAGAAAATGAAATCGAGGATTTAGCCAAGGCTATTCATAATGCAATAGAAAATAATGAGGGATATATTTCAGCAGCATTACTGGCTAGATTTAGTGCTAACGCTACTTTCCCGAGATTACCCTTTGAACCAATAAGTAAAGAGGAATATATAACATTACAGAATAAAGTAATAGAGAGGAAAGTTAATAACGATTTCTTTGATGCTCTCAATAAATATGATGTTGGAGAACTATCTGAAGCTGGGCCAGCTGGGTGCGATTCAGATAAGTGTCTGCTTCCTCTAGCTAAACCGAAAGATTAAGTTTTAGATTATTTGTAAATAAAAAATATAAATTAGTTTTTAAAAATTTAATTTATGGCTACCTCTTAAATAGGGACATAAATTATTTATGACATTAAGCTTAAATATTGGGAACTTATTTAACGATTCTTCTAGTCATGCTTTGGTAGATGAGCTAAGAAAAAGGACCTCAGAAGAAGAAATTCTAGACTTTGAAGAAAAATTTAACTCAAAAAATGAAAAAAATCTACACATATATATATGTAGATTTCTAAAAAACAGATCAATATCTAGGGGACTTGCCTCTACATGGTTAGTAACAATAATCAAAAACAAAGAATCAAAGATTAAAGCTTTGCAAAAATTAAATAATTAAGTAAGAGCTGAAAGTCTCCACAGAGCAATTCCAAAAATTGAGAATCCCATAATAAAAGTAAAAGCTAAAGCGTTTACCAATTGAACCTTATCATTCATTCTGTTTGCGAATGGTAATAATTGAGCAAATAATGGAGTCTCTTCAACTATTGCAGATTTTTTTACTGTAGGTTTTTTGCTTCTAGAAAACATAAAACAAATTTTATAATCTTAAGAATTTTACATTTAAAAGTTCATTAAATAAAAAATACTTCTCAAAAACGAACAAAATGTAACCTGTAAGAAATTAAGCCGGGATTATGATAAATATTTTTATCAGAAACCTAATCTATCATTAATATATTAAGTTTATTTATTAAAAACCTAGACAAATAATTTTAATGGATGTTATCATAAATTTGTAGCAACCGCTACCAAAACGTTCAACTTGCGTATAGCAAGCCGCAAATCGACTTAAGCCATGGAACGGGGACTTAAGCGAAACCGGAGCTAAAAAAATGACTCTAATTTACAGAGGACAAAAGTACGTCCAGAACAAAGAAGCAGCTAAAAAGCAGCACAATGAACTAACTTATAGAGGAAAAGCTTACACAAGTTAGTTTATTTAACCATTTAAAAAAAAGCCACTTTCAGTGGCTTTTTTATTATCCATTCTTAGACTAAACAATAACTTAATACTTCTCACAAGCATTAAAATAATATGATTCAATTGCATTTATATATTAGATAACAATGGCAGACCAAAAACCTTTATTTAAAGCACCATATGACATAAAAGATGTTAGTGCTCTTTTCGCCATAGTTGCCTTCGTTTTAATAATCGCTGCCATAGTTGGAAATAACTTATTTGGTTTATTTCAACAAAATGTCAACTTTGGGTGATTTTTTTGTGGCCTAAATTTTTGGACTCAATGTGACCAATAATTGACTGTTATAACGACTTAACACGTCATTTTTAAATAAAATTCCTCTTTCAGACAAGTTTCTTGAAATAAATTTTTAATCTTTGAATTTATAGACTATGACAAATTTCTTATGTTATAGTTTTGAAGTTCAACAAAGCTGAATAGCCCCTGGAGGGGTGGTCGAGTGGTTTAAGGCTCTAGTCTTGAAAACTAGCGTGTCTGCAAGGGCACCGTGGGTTCGAATCCCACCCCCTCCGTTCAAATAGAAAGAACCGAATAATATAAACGCCCTTTTGAAACGTTCTTGTTAGTATAATTTTATTTAGATTATGAGTAAAGGATTTGCCACAGATAATTTAATAACCAAAAAGTCGAAAAAAAAAGTTATTTCAAATGAACCGCAAGGCAGATTAATATCTTGGTCTCCTTGGCCACCTGCTAATTTTCAAACACGATATCCTGCTTTCCCTTTTGTTCTTACAATATTGATTATATTAATAGGGCAATGGTATCTTTCTCTACTCAGGTGACCCTAAACTGATTTTTTATTTAAATTAGGATGAATTAAGTTTGAGAATTTATTTTGTTTTTTTCAATTTTATTATTTGCCCACTTTCAAGCGGCAATCATCCCAATATTTTTAGGTATTAGATCGATCAATAAATTCAAACATATAAGTAAGAACAAATTGATACCTTTCGGCTTTGTTTTCTTAGGATTAGCGTCGATTTCTGAAATGATAGATCATACTCAAACGTCTTGGATTTATGTAGATCACTCCTCTTTATTTAATTGGTTATTTTATTCTTTTCTATCTTTAGGTCTAACATGTTTATCAATATCAGTTATAAAAAATAAGTTTATTCAAAAAACTAATTTTTGCATTTCTTTATGTTCAATAATCTCATATTTTTTATTTGATAAAACTATTGCTCTCCTTTTTCAAGTAATAATAAGTATTCTGCTAATTATAAATTGGCAAAGAGTTTTTAAAGATTGGCTTTTTATTCTTTACCCAATATTTGGTATTTTTTTTACGACTTTCTTTGGCTCAAGGCTCTCAATTAGTGGCGATCAATTTTGGCATGTTTTAATAGGCCCATCTGGAACAATTAGCGTTCTTACCTTTTATTTAGTATTAAAGAGATCGGACAAAAAATTTACTTAAGATTCTTATGAAAATATTTGTATTTGTAAGTTTTATAGTGTGCTTAGTCACAATAATATCACCAGTTGAAATCTTTGCTGATACAGCACTTGATGTTTACATGAATGATTTTTATTCTAAATCGAATGAAGCTAGCCAGATTCTTAAAGAAATCGAAAATAGTTTAAAAGAGGGATCAAGAAAAAAAAGTATGCTCTAGGCAAAGAGAGGCCGCAAGATTAGGTCTACTAGCTAATAAATCATTAATTAAAGCCTTTGAAATAGAGGGAGCAAATCCGCCAATGCAAGCGATAAAGGCAAGTCAACAAAGATGGGAATCTATTCTGAATGAGTGCTGAAGAAAATCAGTAAATCCATAAATCTTTTTAAATTTGCATTCTTACAGATTTACTAATTAAGGGAATTTCAGGTTCAACTCCATAAATACATTGAGAAATCGAATAAATAAAAATACATAGTGTAAATATAAAAATTATTGAGCCTAATTCAACTATGGGAAATATTCTCAAGAGATATGAAATTATTATTAAAGCTATATCAATTAATAAAGCTTGGCATGCGTTATATCTAACGAAATAGGGAACATTTGGATTTCTTACTAATCCAGCAAACAAAATTATAAATAATAAAAAACTACCAAAAGGCAAAGATTTTTCAATTATTGCTATAGGAAAAGTTAGTAATAATAGTATTTTTAAAAAAGAATATTTATAGAACAAAAAATATCCAAAAGGTATTGATGCCTTTAGTGGCAAAGTATACAAAAATACTGATGAGAGTCTTTGGAATATCTGATTCAATATATTATTGAAATTTCGTATTTATATTTTAGCCTAATTTTTCGAACATAATAAAAAGACATACTTTCAAAAAAATCAACTTTGGCAGATGGTTATTAAATATTAGATAATTGATTCAGGTTCATAATTCAAAATGCGTATCCTACATACAATGTTGAGGGTTGGAGATTTAGATAAATCCATTGATTTCTACGTCAATAGATTAGGAATGAATTTATTACGAAAAAAGGATTACCCTCATGGAAAATTCACTTTGGCATTTGTTGGTTATGGCTCAGAAAAAGAAAACTCAGTAATTGAATTAACTTATAACTGGGACAAAAAGTCTGAAGACTATGAGCTTGGAGATAAATATGGTCATATAGCTATTGGAGTTAAAGATATTCATCTAATTTGCCAAGGATTAGAAAAAAATGGTTGTAAAATAACAACCAAACCTAAAACAATGAAAAACAGTACTACTGTATTGGCTTTTGTTGAGGATCCTGATGGTTATAAAATTGAACTTATTGAAAGAGATTAAAAGCTCAGAAGTTTTTAATTAAATAAACAAATAACTAAAATTTAAAAAGATTGAATTATCAAATATATCGTTTTTAATTAGCGAAAAAATACTTCTAAGATCACTTTGGATGGATTCTGCAGTTTCAATCATTGTAAAAGATTATTTCTAAGACGAGGAAT
>MWOS01000028.1 GCA_002026165.1 Prochlorococcus sp. HOT208_60m_813G15 | reverse complement strand
AGGCTAGAGATAATTAATTCTCTAAATAAAATTAATGACAAAGACCAGAAAGGTATAAAATTATTTTTACAAAGGAAGGTTAAGGGAATTAAATAGAATACTTTATCGCTTAAGGGATCAAGGATAGCTCCTAATCTGGTTTTAAGATTAAATTTCCTTGCAATTAACCCGTCAAAATAATCAGTTAAACCTCCAATAATAATCAATATAAAAACATAAAAAGGTCTGTTAATTTCTAAAAAAAGTATTAATGGAAATACAAGGAAAAGGCGAGATATCGATAATAAATTGGGAATATACAATGCCAAATTTTTAAGATTTTTTCTTAATAACAAATTAGTTTTTGTATATAAAAAATATATTACACTCTCAGCAAGCTTAAATTTTTAGTAAAAAATTTTAAATGGTTTTTTATGCTAGATTCCAAAATTTAATTTAAATTTGAATCCTAAAGTTTATAAACTCAACTTCTCTATATGAATGATGATGTTTTATATTACAAAATTATTCCTTATATCTAATGCAGCCTCATAGCCTAAAGCTATCTCCAGAATCTGATTTGATAAATTCAATTAAAGAATATTCTTTATCGAATAATTTATACGGGTATGTTTCTGGAGTGGTTGGTAATCTTAGAACAGTTTGTATTCAATGCCCAGGTAATCAAGAGATAAATAAATTTGAAGGAAATCTAGAGATAGTTTCTTTAAACGGACATTTTAATAAAGGAGATGTTCATTTACATTTGAGTTTTGCAGATGAGGGATGTAATGTGTTTGGCGGGCATCTTGAGGAGGGATGTATCGTAAAAAAAAGGTACTGATATATTTTTACTTTCTTTTGAACAGAAAATTATTAATATCTCAAATCATGATTTAATCACTAATGAATCACGTGTAAAAGCATATATTTTAAAGGATTGTCCTTGGTCTAAAAGAGCAATTAGGTTGCTTAATTCTTTATCTATCCCTCATGAAGTTAGTCTAATAGACAATGATGAGAGCTTTCAAAAAATTATGGCTCAAAGTAGTCATAATACTTTCCCTCAAATATTTTTGGATAATAAATTTTTTGGAGGATATGATGAACTTACAGAACAGGCAAAATTGGATAACTTAATTTCATTTAAGTAATCTAAATTTTTTAACTATCACGATTAGTAAGCTTTTCAGAAACTAATTCGTCCTCTAACTGCTTTATTAATCTTGATACAAGACTTTGAAATTCTGGTTGACAGCCTTTAAATGCAGCTTTATGTCTTATTGGCTCATTTCTAGTTCTTAAATCAGTTAGCATTAATTGTAATGCGTCAATTTTAGGATTTATTTTCATAGTTTTAATTTATATATTTACATCTTTTAAATCATTTGCATAGCTTTTTTAAAAGATATCTTTTTATTATCATTCGAACTTGTAACTTCTATTAATTTATTTATGGATGCTTTGTTTTTTAAAGAATCTATACAACATTGCGCAACTAATCTTCTTGGGATTGATCCATTAATTTGAGTATCTTCTTTTGAATAATTTATGTTTTCTGATTTAATATCTTCATTTTCCTTTAATCCTCCAGGCCTAATAATAGTCCATTCAAAATTTGAATTGCGTAGAAAGTTTTCACCTAATTTCTTCCAAATAAGAATTAAACCAAATAAGTTTAATGGGTGAAATAATTTACCAGTACAAAGGGAACTAACTAAAATAACTCTTTTAATACCAACTCTTTTGCAACTCTCTAATTGCCTGTATACACCTAATGCATCAACCTTCGCAGGACCAGTTAAATCTAATGATGCTCTCGCTCCAGTCGCAATTATCAAAGCATCAATATCTTTTAAAGCTTCATCAAGTTCTCCTTTATTGTCTAATGAAACCCTAATTGTTTCTAAACGTTTTAGTTTTGCTGAGACTTTTGAATTCTTTCTGATGATTTGCCTTACTTTATATCCTTTCTTAACTGCTTCTTCGGAAATTCTATAACCTGTTTTCCCCGATGCACCAGTAATTGCTATTTTCATGATTAAAAAACTAATTTAAATATTATATAAATTTCTTAAGGCTTTTTACATATAAATTTCTTTTTTCTTTTGGGATAAAGAGTGCGACATAAATAACATTTTGTTCCATCACAACCTCTTGCTGTACAGTATTCTCTGCCATAAAAGATTATTTGCAAATGTAAGGTATTCCAATCATTAACAGGAAATATTTTTTTTAGGTCTTTTTCTGTTTGAACTACGCTATCTCCATTTGTTAGACCCCATCTTTGTGACAACCTGTGTATGTGAGTATCAACTGGGAATGAAGGGATTTTAAACACTTGAGACATTACAACTGATGCTGTTTTGTGGCCCACCCCTGGAAGAGATTCAAGCTTCTCAAAAGAATCTGGGACCATACCATTATGCTTCTCAATCAATAGTCTAGATAAGTTATAGATGTTCTTTGATTTTTGATTAGATAGACCTAAAAATTTTATGTATTCGTAAATTCCATCTATACCTAGCTGCATCATCTTTTCTGGATTATCAGCAACCTTAAATAGGCTTTTTGTTAATTCATTAACTTTCTTATCTGTTGATTGAGCACTTAAAACTACGGCGACTAGAAGTGTATATGCATTTGTATGATCAAGGGGTATTGGAGGTGATGGATATAGCTTTTTGAGTTCCTTGCTTATTATTTCTGCTCTTTCAGACTTTCTCATTAAATTTGTATATTAAACGGTGTATAAAATTATACAAGGGATATTTTAGGTGAATATTTTCTGCTAATTTAAAATATTTAAATAAGAAGAACTTAGTGGAAAATGATGCGTTAATAATTGATCATCTGCATCATAAATATGATAAGCGAGAATCTTCAAATTGGATATTAAACGAAATTAATTTGAAAATTGAAAATGGCGAATTGTTAGGTTTGCTTGGTCCTTCTGGTTGCGGAAAAACAACTCTTTTAAGATTAATCGCGGGGTTCGAATATCCCTCAAAAGGGAAAATTTCTCTAAATGATAAGGAAATTTCAAGTAGGGAAAAAATTCTTAGTCCTGAGAATAGAAATATTGGTATGGTTTTTCAAGACTATGCACTTTTCCCTCACTTAACTGTTTTGGAAAATGTAATGTTTGGTTTGAAAAACAAAAAAGACAGGTCTAGAGTAGATTATTTACTAAATGTTGTTGGTCTTGATAGTTTTGTTGGAAGATACCCACATGAATTGTCTGGAGGCCAAAAACAAAGACTCGCAATTGCGAGAGCTCTCGCTCCAGGCACAAATTTTATTTTATTAGATGAACCTTTTTGTAGTCTTGATATACATGTCAAACTAAAACTGAGAAGTGAACTCCCTAATATCCTAAAAGGTTGTAATGCAAGCGGATTGATGGTTACTCATGATCCGGAAGAAGCAATATCAATTTGCGATAAAGTGGCCGTTATGAATGAAGGGAAAATACATCAAATTGATACACCAATTAACCTACTAAATAATCCCAAGACCATATTTGTTAGTAGTTTTATTTTGGGGAATAATATTATTAATCTCAAAAAAAATGGTAATTCATATATTTCTTGTTTAGGTGAAATAAATAGTTCAAAAGATTTGAAAAATAGAAGTATCAAAACTATGTCAATTTCGCCTAAATTTATTTCAATTAAAAGATCAGAATCTGGTGATGCGATTGTTATATCTAAAGAATTTCATGGAGAATTTCTTATATATAAAGTAACTATTAATGGAAACATATTAAGGGTTAGAACTGATATTAATAATCTCCTTAATAATGGTGATAAATGTTCTCTTACTATTAATAAAAATAGTTATTATTTTTTATATCCTGGGGCATATAAGGAATATATATAGACTTTTTTTATAGGCAATTACACTTTCCCCCCTTCCAATTAGAGCATTTTTTCTTTTTACATTTCTTTTTTTTTACTTTTATATATTTTATTAGTTAATAGCAGTTCAGAAAAACTGTAATCTAAATTCATTTATAGTATTGCTATTGATTTTCATTATCATATTATTTAATTTAATTTAAAGGATTAACTAATTACTAATTTATACAAAATGTTGTATTATTTAGGTAGTTTATAATTGAGCAATGAAAGAAAATAATCTAAAGCTAAAGAAATTGATTAATTTTGGTCCCTCTGGAAGAGCTGTCGCACAACCAATTGACAAAAGTTTATTGGATAATATTTTGGAACATTTAACAATGGAAAGATATGCAAATGTTCAATATTTTTCTATATACCTCTGGTTTCAAGAACGTGATTTAAATGGATTTGCCTCACATTTTCTAAGTGAATCACAAGGTGAAATGGAACATGCTCAGAAATTTGCAGATTACTTAATCGCAAGAGGTCAAAGCGTAAAATTAGATGAAATTCAAGCACCAGTTCAAACGTGGGATTCAATAGAGGATCTGATTTCTTACTCTTTCAACATGGAGGCTGATTTAACTTCATCATTGCAACAACTTTATTCAATTTCAGAACGAATTTCAGATACAAGAACCAACGTATTTTTAGATCCAATCATTGAGGCTCAAACAAAATCAGAAGATGAATTTGCAAACATACTTGGCAAAGTAAAATTTGCTTCTAATCAACCCTCCGCAATCTTACTGATAGACAGTGATTTAAAGAAAAAATAGATTACTTTCAAATTTATTTTCATTCAATGTTCTTTTGGTTATTTCAACAAGTAAATTAGAAAAGTTAATTTTCTCAGTATTATTTTTATTTAAGAGTTCAGCTATTTTATAAATCTCATTAACTCTTTTAAAAATATTTTTGTTTTCATAAAATAACCTTCCTTTCAATGCTTTATTTTCTGTAGTTTTGTAAGATTGCCTGATATTTCTGAGTCTATTCGATAAAACATCAACTTCAATTAACAAGTTGTTAGTAAGTGATTGTGATTCCTTCATATTTTTATAGCGGCGATGTTTCAATAAAAGAAGGCGCAACACTGACTGTTTGGGTTCCAATAGGAGCTATTAACAATTCAGATGATCTTAATTTAGAAATTAATCTTGTTGATGTTACTCGTGTAGAACCGATTAATTCACCAATTCTTTCATGAGTTAACCTAAAAGGTAACTCACACCATTGACCACATCTTCTACCTAGACGATTTACTAATATTGAAAACAACGCTTGTAATCGCTGTTCTGCATTTCCCAAGTGTCTAATTCTAAGGAGTTGCAAAGTCCATTCATTTACTGCATCGAAACCAATATTCTCATCGATATTTACATTGCTGTGAAACGACAAATCTGTTAGTGCTTCAACACAGACACCTTCGCTACATAAAAGGTCTGTTCTTAACTGATCTCCTGATTGTAAAAATGCAAGTGTCATTCCTTCAGTTTCTTCACAAGGACAATAAACTCTTGCAATGCCACTTTCAACTTCTAGGCATGTTCCTTTTGGTCTGGATGAGGGATCTATTAATACGGATTGTCCAGTTATTATCCTTACCGATTTTGAGGGAGATTCTCCATAAATATGGAAATTCATTAAATTAAATTTGATAATG
>MWOS01000027.1 GCA_002026165.1 Prochlorococcus sp. HOT208_60m_813G15 | reverse complement strand
TGCAGAAGATTAATAGCTGAACAAAAAAAAGAACTTGGATTAATTGTGATTGATTACCTCCAATTGATGGAAGGATCAACTCCTGATAATAGAGTGCAAGAACTTTCACGAATAACAAGAGGTCTTAAAAGCATGGCCAGAGAATTAAAAGTACCAGTAGTAGCTTTATCTCAGCTTAGTAGAGGAGTAGAGTCTAGAACAAATAAAAGACCAATGTTAAGCGATCTAAGAGAATCAGGATCTATTGAACAAGACGCAGATTTAGTATTAATGATTTATAGAGACGAATACTATAATCCAGAGACTGAAGATAAAGGAATTACTGAAATCATTGTCACTAAACATAGAAATGGACCCGTAGGAACTGTTAAATTATTATTTGAACCTCAATTTACGAGATTTAGGAATTTAGCTAATTAAATCGATCCTAAAATGCAAGATCATCACTCAATAAATGAATCTTTTGACATCATCGTTATTGGAGGAGGACATGCAGGATGCGAAGCAGCTATAACAACAGCAAAATTAGGATTTTCTACAGCCTTATTTACAATCAATTTAGATAGGATTGCCTGGCAACCTTGCAACCCTGCAGTTGGCGGGCCAGCAAAAAGTCAGTTGGTACATGAAGTTGATGCATTAGGTGGAATTATTGGTAAATTGGCTGATGAGACAGCTATACAAAAAAGAATATTAAATGCAAGTAGAGGCCCAGCTGTATGGGCATTAAGGGCCCAAACAGATAAAAGAGAATATTCAAAAAGAATGATTGAAATACTTCAAAATACAGATAATTTATCATTAAAAGAAGCAATGATTACTGAACTGGATATTGCAAAAACTGAAGAAATTGGATTCAACTCAAAAACAATCTTAAAAAAAAGAATAAAGGGTGTAAGGACTTTCTTTGGTAGTTATTATTCAGCAAGATCAGTTATCATCACAGCTGGTACGTTCTTAGAGGGGAGAATATGGATAGGAAATAAATCAATGTCAGCTGGTAGATCGGGAGAACAAGCAGCAAAAGGTCTTACTCAAAATTTGCACGAAATTGGTATCAAAACAGAACGTTTAAAAACAGGAACTCCAGCAAGAGTTGATAAAAGAAGTATCATTTTTGATGAATTGGATATTCAACCAAGTACTGCAGCAGATAAATATTTTTCGTTTGACCCAGATAAAAAAAATAATATGCCACAAGTAAGTTGTCACATCACAAGAACCACTACCAAAACACATCAACTAATTCGAGACAATTTACATTTAACTCCCATTTACGGCGGTTTTATTGATAGTAAGGGGCCAAGATATTGTCCATCAATTGAAGATAAAATCGTCAAATTTGCTGATAAAGAATCACATCAAATTTTCTTAGAACCAGAAGGAATTAATACCCCTGAAATATATGTACAAGGATTTTCTACAGGTTTACCCGAAAATATTCAATTAGAACTTTTAAGAACCTTACCTGGATTAAGTGAATGTAAAATGTTGCGACCAGCATATGCCGTGGAGTATGACTATATACCTGCAACACAACTCCAAACATCACTCGAAACGAAAGAAATTGAATATTTATTTAGCGCCGGTCAAATTAATGGTACTACTGGTTATGAAGAAGCAGCAGCACAAGGTTTAGTTGCAGGAGTGAATGCGACAAGAAAACTAAATAAAAAAGACCCAATAATCTTCACTAGAGAGAGCAGTTATATAGGAACAATGATAAATGATTTAATAACCAAAGATCTTAAAGAACCATACAGAGTTCTCACTAGTAGGAGTGAATATAGGTTAACTCTTAGAGGAGATAATGCGGATAGGCGATTAACACCATTAGGTTATCAAATAGGGCTAATTAATGAGAAAAGATGGTCGGCCTATCAAGAAAAAATGAAACTCCTCGAGGAAGAAAAATTTAGATTAAATAACACTCGTTTAAAAAATACCAATGAAATATCAAAAAAAATAGAATTAGAAACGGGATCAAAGATCAAAGGCTCAACAACTTTGAAAGAACTCTTAAAAAGACCAAACTTTCATTATTCAGATCTAATAAAATATAATTTGACTGAAAAAAATCTAGGTTCTTCAATACAAGAAGGTGTTGAAATAGATATTAAATACGAGGGTTACCTTAAAAGACAAAAAAACAACATTGAACAAATAAATCGTCAAAGCTATAAATCTCTGCCTCAAGAAATAAATTATGAAAAGATAGATACATTATCTTTAGAAGCTAGAGAAAATTTGAATAAGGTAAAGCCAAAAAATTTTGGTGATGCTTCAAAAATTCCTGGCGTAAGCAAAGCTGATTTAACTGCATTACTTGTTTGGCTAAAAATAAGAGAACTAAAAAAAGAAAAGACAAATATTTTTGTCAAAAAAAAGTTATCATCTTAAAAGCATTCCGTCAGAGCACTGAATAATAAACTTTTTAACTCACCAAAAATTTTATGGGAAGAAAAAGCCTCTACTTTTTTAATTAAAAATTCATTACCAAAAATATCTGGTCCATGGAAATTAATGCTGCTTGGGGATGGGAGCCCAACAAGACATTTACAGCTTTTAACTAATCAAGAGACGAAAATTAAATTAATTTCAATGAAAGTAGACCCTCTATTCATTGAAGAAGGTCCTAAAGAATTAAATCAGTTAAATGGACCTTTAATTAGAAGACAAGTATGGATTAAAAACGATAATAAAAACTTAGCATGGGCTGAAAGTTGGTGGAATAAAGAACAAGTGAATGAAAATTTAAAAGCTAAAGAAGAACCAATTTGGAAAAATTTGACACAAGACAGATCAGAATTATTTAGAGAAGTTGACCGAATTTCACTTGTTAATTCAAATTGGTTAGAGGATCAATTTTGTTTTAAAGGTCCATTCTGGTCAAGAAATTATAGATTTTTTCGAGACAAAAAGCCCCTAACAATTATTAGAGAAGTATTCAATCCACATTTAGAAAGTTTATTAGGCTATTCAGGAATTAAAGAATTTACGAAACTATACTCTTCTTCTTCTTGATCTGGGAAGATTTCTTGACTTTGATTGAACTTGTTGGTTTGATCGATCTTTAGAAGTATTATTCTCTTTTTCTGGAGCTCTTTGCCATCTTTCAACTTTGAGATCCATTTCATCTGGCCAATCTTCGTCCTTATTCTCTTTCACATAAGGTAATTTTTTTTGCTCAGTTGTCTGTAAATTTTTTGGTTGCCTTAAAGATATTGCTTCTAAGGGTCTTTTTGAGTACTGTTTAGCAGATTCATGAGAATTTGATTCTCTGGAAAATGTCTCAATATCGCTGTTATCATCGTAAAAATTTTCATAATTCCAATCATCATTATCTTCATCAAAAAATAAATCCACTTTTTCAGATACCCATCTTCCTACTTTTTTAACACTCTTACTTGTAATTCCTTTAAAATCTGAATTCCTTCTTTTACCTGGCCTAGCACCAGATACTCCATCAACAAATTGTCTTCCAGTTTCGAAAATTTTATCAACCTGTTTATCAACAATATTTTTATCAAAACTATTTCTGAGATTTCTAATACTCCTTGAATCCATAAATTATTGTGCTTTTTAAAATATAAATTACATTAAAAA
>MWOS01000026.1 GCA_002026165.1 Prochlorococcus sp. HOT208_60m_813G15 | reverse complement strand
TTTGCCCTCAACAAAATATGGTGCAATAGTTTCTATAGCAGATAAGGTCGAGACTTTAATAAGTATATTTATTTCTGGTAAGCGTCCGAGTGGATCATCTGATCCTTATGCTTTAAGAAGAAATTTGAATGGAGTGATTAAAATAATTTGGGATTATGAACTTGACTTACCTTTAGATAAATTATTTTACGAACTTATTGATTTTTGGAAAATCGTATTTCCGAATTTAAACTTCTCAAGAGAAACAGTATTTAATGATTTAAATGAATTTTTAGTTCAAAGAATTGTTAGTCATCTCGAAGAAATATCACTAAGTAAAGAAATAATAAAGGCCGTTTGCTCTTCTGATGAATTATCTCAAAAAAGAGTATTGAATATTGTTGATCTTAAAAATAGGGTTAAATCAATTGTTAATTTTGAAGAAAAAGAGAATTTTGTTGAAATAAAGAAGGTAATTATTAGGGTAAGCAAATTAGCAAATAATAGTGATCTTTCAACAGACGTATTCTCAACAAGAGATTATGTAAAAACAAAACTTTTTGAAAAAGATTGTGAATTGAAAGTTTTTGAATTTATTAGACAATTGGAAAATCTTTTTTCAGTAGGTTATTGCAATTATTTGGAACTTCTAAATTTGTTCGAAATAAATATAAACACTATTGAGGATTTATTTGATAATGAAAAGGGAGTCTTAATAATGTCAGAGGATTTAAAAATAAGAAATAATAGACTCAATTTGTTGAGCTTAATTAGAAATTATTCTCTAAAAATAGCCGACTTTACACTTTTGAATTCTTAACTTTAATGCCTCCTTTAATTGAATAATTTTCTAGCATTTTTTCTACTTCTTTATTTTCCCTAACAGCACTATCAACGGGTTTATATTTTAGAGGTGCTAGGGCTTTCCCTCTTAAAATTGAACCAAGTGTAAGCATTGTAATTTTAAGTTGCTGTAATGGTTTCATAGAGACAACTTTTTTGTATAAGTAACTATCAAAAGTAAGTCTTTGTACATCCATGTCATCACACATTTCAACAAAGGCTTCTCTTGCAGAATCATTTCTATAGAAAATATTTTGAAGGATTTCTAGGACCTTATAAGTTGTGCCATATTTTTTATCCCATTTTTTAAGATAGATTTTTAAATCTTTTTCTGATGGAATTAATTGACCGTTTTTTGATGCTTCAACAATTTCTTCAGCACACATTCTTCCGCTTTTTGCAGCAAAATAAATACCCTCTCCTGAACTTTTTGTAACATAACCAGCTGCATCACCAACCAATGCCATTCTCCCAACTACTCTTCTTGGCCTTGGATGCTCAGGAATAGGGTGAGCTTCTACCTTTATTACTTCACCATTAACAAGTCTTTTCTGTGCCCTATTCCTTACCCCCTCTTGAAGTCCTTTAATTAATGACTGATTCTTTTGCATGGTTCCAGTACCAACAGCAACATGATCATATTTAGGAAATACCCACCCATAAAAATCAGGTGAAACATCAGTTCCTACATACATCTCAGCAAGATCTTCATAGTAACTCATTTCTTCTTTAGGCAATTTAATTCTTTCCTGAAATGCTATAGCAACTTTGTAATCTCCTGCATCCATTGCTTTTGCTACTCTGCTATTGGCTCCATCAGCTCCGATTAAAAGGTCAACAGTAAGCTCTTTGAGTTCCCCTTTTTTATCTCCATTCGTAAAATCTGAGTAGGTAAGTTTATATGGCCCTTGATTATTATCTCCAGTATCAATAGAAGTAACTAATCCATTTATTAATGTAGCACCAAGATCTGATGCTCTGTTGCGCATAAAGGCATCCATAACTTCTCTTCTACACATCCCAATAAACTCATTATCGCTTTTCCCATAAACTCTATCTAAACTTATATCTACCTCTCTATTTGATGGAGATATCATTCTCATATGCCTTACTTTTCTATCAATAATTGATTCAGGCAAATCAAATTCTTCTACCATGCAAAGTGGAATTGCTCCA
>MWOS01000025.1 GCA_002026165.1 Prochlorococcus sp. HOT208_60m_813G15 | reverse complement strand
GATATAAGTATACAGTAACAATTTTGTGCGTTTAAAAGATAATAATAATGAAAAAGAAAAAACTTCAGATAATAAAAAATCAAAAGCAAAACAAATTAAAAAGATCTCAAAATCTAAAGAAGAAGAAATTGAGACTAAAATTGAATCAAATGCAAATTCGAAAAATAAATCAACAAAAAAAACTATTGAGAATAATGAAGTTGTATTTTTAGATAATAAGGATGAGATTGAACTTATTGATGAGATAAATAATGCAAGAAAAAAAAGAAGAAGATCTTCTGCAAGTATTGAATAAATTATCCGAGGTTGGAATTGACGAAGTTGGAAGGGGAGCAGTTTTTGGTCCAGTTTTCTCAGCTGTTGTAGTTTTAACTGAACAAAATAAATTTTTATTAAAACAATATGGAGTAAAGGATAGTAAAAAATTAACTCCCAAAAAAAGAAAATTACTTCTACCAAAAATCTTATTACTTTCGTCAGATTATGGCATAGGGCAATCCTCGGTCAGAGAAATAGAAAAGTTTGGTATTAGAGTAGCAACAGAACTTTCAATGATAAGAGCTTTAAATAAATTAAAAGAGAAACCATCTGAACTAATCATTGACGGTTCATTAATATTAAGGCCATGGAAGGGAATTCAGAAAAATATAGTATCAGGTGACTCAAAATTTATCTCGATAGCATCAGCAAGCATAGTTGCAAAAGTATCTCGCGACAATCTAATGGAAAGGTTAGAAAAAAGATACCCAGGATATTTAATATTTAAAAATAAGGGATACGGCACCCAAGAACACCTTTCAATTATCAAAAAAATTGGATTAAGTAATCTTCATAGAAAAAGTTTTTTAAAAAATCAAATCTTGTTTAATTCACACCAATCTAAAAAATCTTTAACTAATTGCTGTTGAACCCTAGACTTTATTCCCAACAAAATTCCATTTAATACCGAATGACCAGTAGATTCCAAAATTTTTTTAGGAACTAGCCTCAATAGAGGTGGTTGGCTTACAGATACCCCCAAAAGCGCCTCTCCTTCTAATCCAATATTAGTTGCTTCCAAATTCGCCTTCAAAATAAGATTAAAGTCATCTATCATCCCTAGACCATCCAAGGTACTTTCAAGGGCACTCATTCTTAAAATTCCATCTTTATTTTCTACCGCAATTGAAACAACAGGGTTAATATCTAATTGGAAAACCTTAAAACTTGTTACTGTATACTTATATCTACCTTCTCCTTCTGGTACTAATTTTTTGGAGTCTAGCATTGCTCCTACAACTCTTTCTTCTTCCAAAAGATATTTAGAAAGATATTCTTTATTACGTGTTACAGAAAGCTTCAGTTTCTGTTTAGCATCAAAAGATAATAGCATTTTCTATATTCCTCCAATGCTTATTTGATCTCTTTTTTTTCTTAAGATTAATCATGCGCAAACAAGTTGCATATTTAGGTCCTAAAGGGACATACGCAGAAAAAGCAGCTCATATATTGTCGAAGCTTGCCAATTTTCAGTCACCTATATTTGTACCATGTAATGGGCTACATTCGGTTATTAAATCAATAGCTTACAACAATTGTGATGCTGCTGTAGTTCCTATTGAAAATTCTGTAGAGGGAGGAGTTACAGCTACTCTAGATGCACTTTGGAAATTTCCCGATATATTTATCAATAAAGCAGTTGTTTTGCCCATAAAACATGCATTAATTAGTGATGGAGAACTTTCAAACATTTCGGAAGTATTATCTCATCCTCAAGCATTAGCTCAATGTTCAGAATGGTTATCTGAAAATCTACCAAATGCAATACCTCTTCCAACAAATTCAACATCAGAAGCTGTCAATATGGTTAAGGGCAGTAATTTTAGAGCAGCTATCGGTTCAAAATCATTAATTCAAATTGAAGGACTTAAAGAATTAGCCTTTCCTATTAATGATGTCCCAGGTAATTGCACTAGATTTGTCTTATTGAGCAAAGATTTAAATTCTAATTCATCTAATATTGCTAGTTTTGCTTTCTCATTAATCTCAAATAAACCAGGTGCTTTACTTAAAGCCATTAATTATATTGCAAATACTGGATTTAATATGAGCAAAATTGAGTCTAGGCCATCTAAAAGAGAATTAGGAGAATATATTATTTATATTGATTTAGAAATAAATAATCAAAATAATATTGAAAATTTTCTTGAATTGAAAAATAAAATAAAGCCCTTATGTAAGAACTTTGTAGATTTTGGGAATTATTTGTCTGAAAATGTTGAATTAGATTAATTTATCCTCTACATTTGTATACTCCAAATTCCATTAAACCTTTTCTGAATGCCCAATTCATAAGAAGTATTGTTGGGATCTCTCTAATAGACTTAATTATCGCTAAAGGACCTAGGGACAAAATTGCAAAAGGTCTGCGAATGCCTTCAATAATTGAATCGTACCATGAAGGATTTGTATAAAAATTCCAGTTTTCAGAAATTACTCTTCCAGCACTATTTTTATTAATTCTAAGGATATTTCCAAATTCGTTAATACTTATAAAATTAGGATGAACCCACTGTTCAAGTAATTGTTTAAGAACCAAATTCTCAAAAAAAGATGGAGGGTGTTCCCTGAGATCTCTTGAGTTCCAATCTGCTAATGCCAAATACCCTCCAGGTCTCAAAATTCTCAGCATTTCATCTGCAAACTTATTCTTGTCATGCATGTGTGCACCAGCTTCAACACTCCAAACCCCATCAAAGGATCCATCTTCAAATTTCAAATCCAAAGCATCCATAACTTGGAAATTGCAATTTAGTTCTTCAGGAGTAAGTTCCCTTGCCCTTTTTACTTGAGCAGGACTAATTGTGATTCCAGTAACATTGAACCCATAAAATTTTGCAAGAATCCTAGAACTTCCTCCAATTCCACAACCCACATCTAGTATTCTCGAACCTTTTGGTAATTTATTTAAACCACTCCATTTTACTAACTCATGAACAAACTGAACTTTAGCTTTTCTGAAGTCAATACTTTTATTTTCTGAGGGATAAAAGCCTAGATGTATATGCTCTCCCCATAGCCTTTCAAGTAATTTATCCTGAGTCCAAGCATCATATGCTGATGCAACAGTTCCTGAAGAAATATATTTTCTAGCATTAATTCTCCAAATAATAGTTAAGGCTAAAAATAATAAAAGTAGTAAAAAGAAAGGTAATAGTAATTCAATCATTTAAGTATCTTTTATATCAGGGAAACTTTCTTTTAAGGCTGTTCTTGCTGCAAGTTGTTTTCTTGTATGATCAAGCATTTCATATTCTCTTTCTAATCGAGTATAAGTATTTCTCTCCTCTAAAAGTCTTTGTTGCTCCTCTGCAACAGGACCACCCAGATGGGCTCCTATCCAAAAAGATAAGTCCATAGGATTGTTTGGTAACTTATCAGGAAGGTTATTCTTGGTATTTGTCAATTTACTTGTTAAATTAATAACATCACTAAGTGCATCTGTTACTGATTCTTTTAAAGAATCTAATTTTTGTAGATTATCAATATTTTCATCACTAATCCAACTTACCATCGCTGAACAAAATGGTGTTGAACGAATGATTTCTAAAACTTGAAATCTTTGTTGGCCAAGAGTAATAATATTACTTCTCCCATCTTCTGCAGTTTGATGTTTTATTATTTGAGCGCAGCAACCAACATTAGCCATACTTCTAGAATTTGGATCCCACTTTATAACTCCAAACATGGAATCTGTCTCAAGAACAGATTGAAGCATAATCCTATATCTCGATTCAAAAATATGTAGAGGTAATACTTCTTGAGGAAAAAGAACAACTTCTGGCAAAGGGAAAAGAGGTAATTCCCTTACAGAGAGCTCTCCCATTTAAACCTCACTTAAATTTATTTTATACTAAACAATTTTGGTCGTTTTCGGGAAATATTAAAGTTTAACTTCTATATCTACACCACTAGGAAGATCTAACTTCATTAAAGCATCAATAGTTTTTGCAGATGGGCTATAAATATCGATTATTCTTCGATGAGTTCTTGTTTCAAAATGCTCCCTAGAATCTTTATCAACATGCGGTGACCTAAGAACACAATAAATTTTCCTTTTAGTTGGAAGAGGTATTGGACCTATGGCTGAAGCAGAAGTAGTATCAGCAGTTTGAATTATTTTATCGCAAGATAAATCAAGCATTCTTCTATCAAAAGCTTTTAGCCTTATTCTTATTTTTTGTTGTGCAATTGATGCAGTCATAATTTAAAAAAAATTTCTGGGGAGGGCCAATTATTAAGAATGGCCCTAGTCCTTTAATCTATAGTAAGTTATTAAGGTTAGATTCTAAAATTCAAGTATATTATTTGAGGATTTTAGAAACAACTCCAGCCCCGATAGTACGTCCACCTTCACGTATTGCGAATCGCATACCTTGTTCAATAGCTACCGGACAGATTAATTCTCCAGTCATCTTAATTCTGTCTCCTGGCATAACCATTTCTACATTAGAACCATCATCTGAGGTAAATGCTGTGATTTGTCCAGTCACATCAGTTGTTCTGATATAAAACTGAGGTCTATATCCGGCGAAGAAAGGAGTGTGTCTCCCGCCCTCTTCTTTTTTGAGAACGTAAACTTCTCCTTCAAATTGAGTATGAGGGGTGATTGATCCTTTTTTGACAAGTACCATTCCTCTCTCAATATCTTCTTTCTGGACCCCACGTAAAAGTAACCCAACATTATCGCCAGCCATACCCTCATCTAGAAGTTTTCGGAACATTTCAACACCAGTAACAGTTGTTAATCTTGTGTCTCTTATTCCTACTATTTCTACTTCTTCTCCAACCTTAACTTTACCTCTCTCAATTCTTCCAGTAGCAACAGTTCCTCTACCAGTAATAGAGAAAACGTCTTCTACTGCCATCAAGAAAGGTTTATCAACTTCTCTTTCAGGTTCAGGAATACTAGCATCAACTGCTTTCATTAATTCTTCAATCTTTGATTCCCAAGTTGAATCCCCTTCGAGAGCTTTTAAACCAGAAACTTGAACTATAGGAATATCATCTCCGGGGAAGTCATAACTATCTAATAGTTCTCTGATTTCCATTTCAACAAGTTCAATAATTTCTTCATCATCGACCATATCGCACTTATTGAGAGCAACTACAAGAGCGGGAACTCCAACCTGTTTAGCTAAAAGAATATGCTCTTTTGTTTGAGCCATAGGACCATCTGTTGCTGCGCAAACTAGAATAGCTCCGTCCATCTGGGCGGCCCCTGTGATCATATTTTTAACATAATCAGCATGACCTGGGCAATCGACATGGGCATAATGTCTGCCTTCAGTTTCATACTCAACGTGAGCTGTATTAATGGTGATGCCACGCTCTCTTTCTTCAGGAGCACCATCAATGTCTCCATAGTCTTGAGCTTGAGCTTGACCTTTTTTGGCTAATACATTTGTAATAGCAGCAGTTAGTGTTGTTTTTCCATGATCAACATGGCCAATAGTACCTATGTTGACATGTGGTTTGTTCCTTTCGAACTTCTCGCGAGCCATTTTGAATTAAAGAATCGAGGGTTTAAGAGTGTTTTAGTTTAGAGATCAGGAGTTGCCCTGATTCTTGGAAATGATAGCTTCAGCAACATTACGAGGAACTTCCTCATAATTTGCGAACTCCATTGAAAATATACCCCGACCTTGAGTCATTGATCGGAGTTGAGTGGCATAACCGAACATTTCGGCTAAGGGCACTTTGGCCTGTACCTTAGACAATCCATCATCAACAGATTGTCCTTCTACTTGACCTCTTCTGGAAGAGAGATCACCAATTACAGATCCAAGAAAGTCATCAGGACTTTCGACCTCAACTTTCATCATAGGCTCTAAGAGGACAGGATTGCATTTTTTAACCCCGTCTTTAAAAGCCATGGAACCTGCAATTTTGAAGGCCATTTCAGATGAGTCTACATCGTGGAATGAACCATCGACTAGTGTTACTTTTACATCAATGAGTGGATAACCGGCAAGAACACCAGATTCACAGGTCTCTTTCATTCCATTAGATGCAGGACCAATATATTCTTTTGGTACAGCTCCGCCAACAATTTTGTTTACAAATTCAAAACCTTTACCAACTTCAGCAGGTTCCATTTCAATAATTACATGACCATATTGACCTTTTCCTCCAGTCTGTCTTGCATATTTACCTTCACCTTTAGAACTAGATCTAATGGTCTCTCTATATGAGACCTGAGGAGCTCCAATATTTGCTTCAACTTTAAATTCCCTTAACATTCTGTCTACAAGGATTTCTAAGTGCAACTCACCCATACCTGCAATAACAGTTTGATTCGTCTCAGGATCTGTGCTTACCCTAAACGTTGGGTCTTCTTCAGACAAAGCGGTTAATGCTTTTGATAACTTTTCCATATCCCCTTTAGTTTTTGGCTCAACAGCCACAGAGATAACTGGTTCAGGAATAAACAATGTCTCCAAAACTATTGGATCTTCGGTATTACATAAAGTATCGCCAGTTGTTGTGTTCTTTAGACCCAATACAGCTCCCAAATCCCCAGCCCTCAATTCATCCACCTCCTCTCTTTCATCTGCCTTAAGAATCACTAATCTAGAAATTCTCTCTTTTGCATCCTTAGTAGAATTCATAACATAACTTCCCTTTGAAAGGACACCTGAATACATTCTTACAAAAGTTAATTTCCCATAAGGATCTGACATCACTTTGAAAGCTAAAGCACTGAAAGGCGCATTATCATCTGAGGGTCTAACATCTTCCTTGCCACTTGGTAAAACTCCTTGTATAGGTTTCACATCAACAGGAGCTGGCAAGTAATCAACTACGGCGTCTAATACTAGTTGGACACCTTTATTCTTAAAAGCTGAACCGCATAATACTGGAACCAATCCATGTTTTAAAACACCTTCCCTAATACCTTTTTTAAGTTGATCTTCAGTTAATTCTCCTGTTTCAAGAAATATTTCTATTAACTCTTCATCATTTTCTGCAACACTTTCCATTAACTTAAGTCTCCACTCAGCTGCTTCATCCTCCATGTCAGATGGAATTGGTGCTTCTTGGATATCAGTACCTAAATCATTTTTGTAAAGATATGCTTTGTTGGCAACTAAATCAATAATGCCTGTGAGATCACCTTCAGCCCCTATAGGTAACTGGATTGGAAGTGCATTTGCCTTTAGTCGATCTTTAATTTGCTTATTAACCTTTAAAAAATCTGCACCAGTTCTGTCCATTTTATTAACAAAAACCATTCTTGGAACAGAGTATCTATCTGCTTGACGCCAAACCGTTTCAGATTGGGGCTGAACTCCTCCAACTGCACAAAATACAGCTATAACTCCATCCAATACACGCATTGATCTCTCAACTTCAATAGTAAAGTCAACGTGTCCAGGTGTATCAATAATATTAATCCTATGATCTTGCCAACTAGTAGATATTGCTGCAGCAGTAATAGTTATTCCTCTTTCTCTTTCTTGTGCCATCCAATCTGTTACGGCAGCCCCATCATGAACCTCTCCTATCTTATGAACTACGCCTGAATAAAACAAAATTCTTTCAGTAGTTGTTGTCTTACCTGCATCAATATGAGCGGCTATACCTATGTTCCTTACTCGTTCTAGGGGAAAGTCGCGTGCCAATTTTAAAGCTCCAAATAAAATAATTTTTGATAAGTGTAGTTCACCCTAAAAGCAAACTTTAATAATAATAAACTACTTAAGTACCTTTTGATGAAATTAATATCTGTAATGTGCAAAAGCTTTATTAGCTTCTGCCATTTTATGAGTATCCTCTCTTTTTTTAACGGCACTACCAGTTTCATTTGCTGCATCCATCAACTCGCCAGCAAGTTTTTGGGACATACTTTTTCCATTTCTTGCACGTGAGAATGTAACAAGCCATCTTAATGCCATAGCCGTACCCCTCTCTTGGCGAACTTCCATAGGTACTTGATAGGTTGCACCACCAACTCTTCTAGCTCGTACTTCGACGAGAGGAGTAGCATTTTTTACGGCTGTTTCAAATAATTCAACTGCATTTCCACCTGTTCTCTCACTTATCAAAGAAAAAGCATCAGACAATATTCTTTGAGCTGTGGATTTTTTACCATGTTTCATCAATCGAGAAATCATCATAGAAGCAAGACGACTATT
>MWOS01000236.1 GCA_002026165.1 Prochlorococcus sp. HOT208_60m_813G15 | reverse complement strand
CCTCTGGCATGAGCGAAATGGATGGTCTCATAGAGTTTTGCCATTACTTTCTGAAATTCTTGATTTAGGTAAAGTTCATAATTCGCAAATTTCTAACCTCAGGAATGGAAAGTTATCTTCGCCGGGTCCTGAGGTTTTTCTTGCATTAGCTCAAGTTAATACGATTCTTGATCAAGGTATAGAGAAAATCAGGGATCGTTTAGAGAGTGATTACCCAGAATTATGGAAATCTTTGGAAGAGTCTTCATCACCCTTAAAAAATGATTCTGGTAAACCATTGTCAGCAGGGGAGTTATTTGAGATATTCTCAGGATTAAAATCTTTGCCTTCATCTTTTGACTGGTACATAGAAGATGAAGAATCTTCTGCTTTAAGTGATGCTCTTTCAGTGCATTTTTGTCAGAATAAGGCATGGAGATCTTGTAAGTTTCAGGTAATGGAAGCTTATGCTGTCAATAAATCTGCCCGTAGAGAACGTTTTGCTGAGGTAATTGCAGGAATTAGAGATTATACGGCAGAAGAATTAGATGGAGAACTTCTTGATTTATATGAAGCTTCAAAAAAACTTTCTTATTTTCAGGGTAGGGGACCTAATGCTT
>MWOS01000235.1 GCA_002026165.1 Prochlorococcus sp. HOT208_60m_813G15 | reverse complement strand
ATTTATAGATGGCATAATGATTGGCCAGATAACACCTGGTCCTGTCTTATTAACTACAAGTTTTATTGGATACAAAGCTGGGTTTTCGGTCGGAGGAATAAATGAAGCTTTAAAGTATTCATTTATATCAACTTTCGCGATTTTTTTACCAAGTTTTTTATTGATTTTTATTTTTGGAAAAGGCTTCATAAAAAATAGAATTAAATCGATTAATTACTTTATCGAAGGAGTAATTAATACAATTCCAGGAGCAGTTATTTTCTCTGGCTTTAATTTAATTGAAGATAGTTTTTCATCAAAATTCTTTTTAATTAGCTCTATTTTTATAGTTTTAATTTCCACACTATTATCTTTTTTTAAAATAGTTCCAACCTATATACTTATTCTTTTTTCTTTAATATTAGGTTTATCAAAATATTTGTTTGCATAAAAAAAGGAGGAAATAAATTCCTCCTTTTAAATATTGTCTTACGGTTTATTTACCGATTCTTTTTACCGCAGCTCTTGACTTCTCAAGAATATCTCCTTTTAAGGGGACAAATCCAAGTGATGGAGCTTTATCTTGATACTCATCACTTAACAATGTATTAAAGGCTTGTTTAATAGCTTTAGTGTTTCTACCATTACCTTCTTCATAAGCAAGTATCCATGTTAATGAAGCTATAGGATATGCTCCTTTTGCTGTTGGATTAGGATTTTTACCAGCAAGATTTTCATCTAAAGTAATACCATTGAGAGCTTTTGCTCCTGCCTCAACTGTAGGCTTTACATATTCTCCAGAAAGATTCTGAAGTGCAGCAGCTTTAACATTACCTTTTATATAAGACTGGTTAACATAACCAATTGCGCCAGGAGTGTTTTGTATAACTCCAGCGACACCAGAATTACCTTTCGCACCAACACCTGCCGGCCACTTAACTGATTTACCAGTTCCTAAAGTCCAAGTTTTTGAAAACGCTTCCATTGAGTTTGTAAAGGCTTTAGTTGTACCTGATCCATCAGAGCGATGAGTCCAAGTCAATTTCCCTGGTTTACAACCTAATTCTTTCCAATCTTTAATCATTCCCATAGCAACTTGTACTGCTTTCTCCTGAGAAAGTTTTAAATCGCAATCATAGTTATAACCAAATGCAATAGTACCTCCAACCATAGGTATCTGTACTAGTCCTCTAGTAACTTTTGCTATATCTTTATCTTTCATGGGATCATCAGAAGCACCAAAGTTTACAGTCTGATCAATAAATGCTTTTCTTCCAGAACCCGAACCAACAGCTTGATAATTAACTCTTGGGCCGCCAGATTTTGCTAGATCAAAAAACCATCGAGTATAAATTTTGGCAGGAAATGACGCTCCAGCCCCACTTAATCTTGTTTTTGCCGAAACACTTGAGCCAGCAGCAACGGCAACTAAAGAAGTAAAGAC
>MWOS01000234.1 GCA_002026165.1 Prochlorococcus sp. HOT208_60m_813G15 | reverse complement strand
ATGTTCAAGCTGCGATTGCATGCGGTTTTGCAGGAACTGGAACACATTGCTTGATGGGTATAGGAGCAGCTCCTGAGGGTGTTATTTCAGCTGCTGCAATGAGAGCCCTTGGGGGACACTTCCAGGGTCAACTAGTTTATGACCCAGCAATTGCTCAAACCTCTGAATGGGCTGATTACACAAAAGAAGGAAATATAAAACGTCTTAATGAAATGGGCATAACCGATATAGATAAAATCTATGAAGCTAACGAATTGGCATCGGGAGAGAATGTTGTTTTCGCTGGAAGTGGAATAACTGATGGATTACTATTTGATGGAGTTAAATTTGAAAGGGATTGTGTTAGAACAAGTAGTCTAGTTATTAGTACATTAGATAATACTGCAAGATTCACAAATACTGTCCATATTAAAGATGGTGCCAAGAGTATCAGCCTTTAAAAAGTCTCTTTTGATTTTATGCATATTGTTGTCGTCGGACTGAGTCATCGCATGGCACCTGTTGAAGTGCGTGAGAAGTTAAGTATTCCTGACCAATCTATAACAGAATCATTGAAAGCATTAAAAGCTTTTTCTGATGTATTAGAGGTGTCAATTTTAAGCACTTGTAATAGGCTTGAAATCTATGCTCTTGTAAAGGACAAAAACACTGGAATTTCGTCTATTAAAGAATTCATATCAGAATATTCT
>MWOS01000233.1 GCA_002026165.1 Prochlorococcus sp. HOT208_60m_813G15 | reverse complement strand
CTTTGGAATAATCAACCAAATGTAGTTATTGGTGTAGGTTTAGCTACAGCATTATTGTTGGGGATTTATATATTTTTATTAGATATAACTAAGTAAAATGTTGCGACTTCTTCCGTTACCTATTTTTATTTGCATTTATCTTTTCTCTTGGTGGAGATGTAAAAAGAATATTATCGCTAGTGATAAGCAACTAAAGCCCTGCATTGATTGGGCATATGTAAAAAATTTACCGCTTCCAATAAAGCCATCTTTTGTTGAGTTTTATATTGTTTATGTTTCTTCTTTTTTTAAATTCCCCTTTGGGATAATTATTCAACAACTACCCTTCGCAAAGAAAGTAAGAAACTACGAAAGAGAAATGAAATTAATATTTGATAAATGTAATTTAGAAAAAATCAAAAAAATAACAAACTAAATTAATAGTTAATCGCCATATCCCAATGTGGACAAATTGCAGACAACAGATTTTTAATTGAAAGGTGAAGTGTTATTAGTAGGAGCTATTAGTAGGATTTCAAATACAATTCCAGTCAAAGCTATAGGCAATACCCAGATACCAATAAATCTATGATCAAAAAATCTTAAATGATCTTCACCCCTGAAAACACTTCGTAAAGAAGTAAATAGGGTTTCTGGTTGCTTATAAGATGGTCCATTTACAGAGGGAGAATATGGCTTAACAAAGGCGGAAGAAGCAGAAAACTTTGCAATTTTTCTTAAAAAATAAATAGGTAAAACCCATATAGCAACGAATCTTCCCCCAAGCCACTGTCTCGCATTAGGCAGAGCATACTCTTTGATAGATTTATTCTCTGGCATTCCAGATTCTAAATTCTTATAAATTGTTTCTAATGTAGATTCATTACTTGATTTATTGATCATTTGATTTTCAGAAAAATTTAC
>MWOS01000232.1 GCA_002026165.1 Prochlorococcus sp. HOT208_60m_813G15 | reverse complement strand
AGTGAATTCCTTTAACATTTTGAAAAATTATCAATCGACCAAGATACAGTTTTAGATATAACAGAAGATTTTTTAGAAGAGACACCAACAAATGAGTCAGATATTTTTACTATCGGAGAAGATTTAGAAATTTTATTAGATAACGCGAATCAGATTAAAACTCAATGGGGATCGAGATTAATAGAAATCCCTCATTTACTAATTGCTCTTGGAAGAGATTTAAGAATTGGAAATTATGTTTTTGAAGAAGGAAACCTTTCAATGGAAAAATTAGAGGAAGAATTAAAGTTTTACCCAAATATTAATCAATCAAAAGATTCTTTTAATTATGGGAATGTAATTGAAATAAATAATCAATCTAATTTTGAATCAGAGAAAGAAACTTTAGTTAAACAAGAAAAATCGAAAAA
>MWOS01000024.1 GCA_002026165.1 Prochlorococcus sp. HOT208_60m_813G15 | reverse complement strand
TTTGATTTAACTTACTTTTTCATCTTGCAATATGCATTACCAATCATTTCTATTTTTGATTTAGTTTTCAGTATTGCTATTTCACTTACAGCTTTTATGTTATCTGGAATTGCTTTTTGGTACGGTTATTCTTGTAAAAGTGAAGTACCTGTATTGCAAAAAAGCAATTTTTTGATGGTATTTGTATCGGTTTTTTATTTATCACATTGGTTCTTAGTAATCCCTTGGGTAACTATAAAGATGTCTATTTTTCCTAAAAAGATACTCTGGCGAAAGACTCTTCATACAGGAGTTTAATCTATTCATCAAGGTCTATAATTTCTCCATTAAAAAAATTTGCTAAGTTTTTTGAACTATCATCATAAGTTTCCTCGTTAGATATTTTTGTTGAAGAATTAGTTTTTGGTTCTATTTTTTTTATTGGTCGGAAATTATTTACTTCATTTTGGGTTATTTCTGGAGTTTTTGTTGGGTTACTTTTATTTATTTGTTTGGTTGAAAAATTAAGTATTATTCCATCTCCAAATATCTTTTTTACAGTATTTTCAATTATAACTTTTCTGCTTTTTATCATACTTTCCCAATTTGGAGATAATGCAATTGTGATTTGATCCGAATCAAAACTTTCAAGTTCGGCTTGTTGTGAAAGTAACATTCTTGTTGATGGCAACTCTACTTTAGAAAGAATTAATTCCCATTTATCTTTTAAATTTGATCCAGGATTATTTTGGTTATTTTCAGAAATATTTTCAATACTTTCTTTTTCAAGAACTTCAAATTTTTCTAATTTTTCGTCTTTTTTTTCAATCAATTCCTTGTGAGTTATCTCTTCTTGGATACTTGGTTTTGGAATCTCATCTGAAATGTTTTCTTTATTAATTGGAATGTTTTTTCTACTCTCATGCTTCTCCTCAGTCGTATTTTTTTTACTTTCTTGTTTATTTTCAACACTATTTATCTCTTGACTATCCAGAAGACCAGTTAAATGTATTTCAAACCAAAGCCTTGGATTATCACTTGATTTGATTTGATATTCAATATTTCTCAGATTATTATGCCAATTTATTATTGTTGATTTATTTATTTTTTTTGAGATTTTATCTAACTCATCTCGAAATTCATCAGACGTATAATAAAGATCTGAATATTTATTATTAGTTGTGTGTAATAGTAGATCTCTTGTTATATTCAATAATCCGATAATTATTTGAAGAGGTTCGTTTCCCGCATCATATAATTTGTTGCAGGTGATAATTAATGACTCTGGATTATTCTCAACCAATGATTTAATCAGATTTATTAATTCACTTTCTGATACTTCGCCTAGAAGGTTTTGGATATTATTAATTGTTATGCCTTCTGGTAAAAGATTTAATTGTTCAAGGAGGCTTTGTGCATCTCTCATACCTCCATTAGATCTTTGTGCAATCATTTTTAAAGCTTGAACTTCGTACGCAATGGATTCTTTTTCCGCGATTTCTGATAAATGTTGAAAAATATCATTAGGACTTATTCTTCTAAAATCATACTTTTGACATCTACTTTTTATTGTATTT
>MWOS01000231.1 GCA_002026165.1 Prochlorococcus sp. HOT208_60m_813G15 | reverse complement strand
ATTAATTTTCAAACAATTCAAAAATTAATATTCAAATTTGGTTGACTTTTATTGTTGATGCGATGATAATAGCAAAAATAAATTTTAAATTGTGAATCCTCTTTCAGATACTTTTGATGATTTTGTTGATGATCTACTTTCATCCGATGATAATCTGTTGAAAGGGGAACTTGATTTTTTGCTTATGCAACATTTATTTAATTCTATAGATTTGAAGCGTATTAATAAATCTGAGATCGATGATAACGAATCATTAGCTGCTTAATTTTTTATGAAGTTTTTTTATGAAAAGTTCTGGATTCCAGTTTTTGGGTATATTTTATCAAAATTTGTTTTTTTTAATAGAAGGTAAAAAGCAAGATTCAAAAAAAAAAAAAACAAATTAATTACTCTTAGTCTTTATAAAGTATTTTTAAATACATAATTATACTCAATATATTTTGATAACAACAAAAGATGTACTTTAAATTTATGAATACATGCATGGTTGAAATATAAATAATTGCTTTTTAGCAAATTAAATGAAAAAAAATAAAATATTGAAGCCATATACTGTGCATTACCGAGATTTTCAAAATATACGATTAGAAAATTGTTTTTATGCTTTAGACGCTTATGAGGCTAGAACACTAGCAATGGAATTTAATAAGTATATTAATGAGCATCCAAACAGT
>MWOS01000230.1 GCA_002026165.1 Prochlorococcus sp. HOT208_60m_813G15 | reverse complement strand
TTAAATACTTTTTCTTCAATACTATTGAAAATAAAAATATTGATCTTCTTTATAACGATTTAACACCAGATTTATACAATTTTTATAGAAAATCGCCCTACCTAGCTATTGATACTGAAGCGATGGGTTTAATTCATGGAAGAGATAGACTCTGTTTAGTACAAATATGCAATGAATTTAAAAGAACATCCTGTATAAAAATCGAACTTAATACATCTTCTTCACCACATTTAAAAGCACTTCTTGAAGATGACAAAATTACTAAAATATTTCACTATGCAAGATTTGATGTAGCAGCTCTAAAATGCAATCTTGAAATTAATACAAAAAATATTTTTTGTACAAAAATTGCTAGTAAGTTGGCAAGAACTTATACAAATAAACACGGTTTAAAGGATTTAATTAATGAATTGTTAGGAATAGAACTGGACAAAAGCTCGCAAAGCAGTGATTGGGGTAGCAACGAAGATTTAACAAAAGATCAATTAGATTATGCAGCAAATGATGTTAGATATTTAATTGAAGCTATGCATAAATTAAAAGTCATCTTAGAAAGAGAGAATAGATATGAACTAGCTCAAAAATGTTTCGAAACAGTCTCTGTACATGCTGATTTAGACATACTTAAATTCTCAAATATATTTGAACATTAAGAATCAATCTTCAGTTAAAAAATTATCTTCACCATCAAGAGTTTCCATAAGCTTATCAAGTATTTTTGAAGAGCTTAATTTATCTACATCATTTTTTTCACAAATTTTTAAGACATTTTGCGCAACTTGTATTTTTTCTTGAATAGTTTTAGAGCCTTCTTTTGCAATTTGAATTTCTACTTTCTTCTTAGCAGAAGATAGGCTTATACTCATAAGTTTTGCAATCTCTGCACAAATTTTTAGATATTGCCGATCATTTATTGGATACATAAAAGAATTAATAATTAATAAGCTAATGCCATTTACTAAGATAACAAATGAAGGTTTATGGCATGTGAGATTTTCTTACTTGCTCCGGATTCCCCCATTCTTTTTTTTCCAATTTTTGCTTGTTCTAACCTATCAACTTTTCCTTTCAACAGTAAACTTAAACGTTTTAAAAGAATTTTTTTGTTCTTGCATACTAAAACACTACCTCCCAATAATCTTGATTGCCTTTTTGCAAATGCTTTTGTAAATTGTGGTCCAAGTCCTGGAAGAGAAAGAGATGGAATTCCAAGCCCTGCAATTTGCTCTGTAGCAGTTCCTGCATTAGACAAGCCAACTTCTGCCATATTGGCCCATGAATTGAATTTACCTTTTCCAATCAATACATATTGATCTTTCCTTTTCCATACTGAATCTTCATCAATTAGAAATTTAACTTTACTCTTTTTTATAAAACCATATTTATTTAAATAATTTTGAATTTGAATCACATTCGCATTAATACTCAAAGGCAAAAGTATTACCAAATCCTTTGATAAATGTAAATCTTGTAAACAATTAAGAAAATTATCAAAATTTTTAAGAGCTTCAGGGTATCTACTTCCAACTAATAATATAATCCTCTTAAAAGAGATGATATTTGATATCTTATCGTTTTTTGCATTAACAAAATCCATCATTGGATTACCCAAGTATTTTGCATCAATATTTTTTCTATTCAAATTATTTGCTGTAATTTTATCTCTCATAATTAAATATTTACATCTTGGAGATTTCATTAAAAACATTTCCCATGGATCCCATTCAGAACCTTTCAACTTATGATAAAAATCGCTTAAATCCCAACCTGGCCCACTACTCCAAGTATGATCACTTTTGGGAGTTCCAATGAAACTAAATTCGCATTCTGAACTCCAAGCGTAAAGTAATGGCAAGAAATCGCCTACTGCGATAATTTTGCAATTAAATTTTGACTTCTGTTTTACAAGTAGAAAATTTCTTAAATTATCGATTAAAAATCCTGCAAACAAATCAAGCACAAATCCCCTCAGACTTTGATTACTGAAACCTCCACTAGGCAGCTCTTTTAAATTTCCTATTTTACGAAAATTCTTTGATTTTATGGAATTAAATACATCTCCATTTCCTACTAACGGCAAAACTTCAATATTTTTATTTTTTAT
>MWOS01000229.1 GCA_002026165.1 Prochlorococcus sp. HOT208_60m_813G15 | reverse complement strand
AAGAACAAATAACCTTAATTGATGAAAATCATGAAGAAGAAAATCAAGAACAAATAACCTTAATTGATGAAAATCATGAAGAAGAAAATCAAGAACAAATAACCTTAATTGATGAAAATCATGAAGAAGAAAATCAAGAACAAATAACCTTAATTGATGAAAATCATGAAGAAGAAAATCAAGAACAAATTAGGCTTGAATCTTTTAAAACTTTAGAAAATTTAGAAGAAACAAATTGTGAATCAAATTACTTAGAAATTTCTAAAAATAATCAAGTCTTTAATGCTAAAAAAGATTCTAATCAAATAAATCAATATATTAAGACCGCAAAATTACCGCTTCCTAATATTAAAAATTTAAGAAAGTGGATTAATAAAGATAAAAAAGCTAGTTAGCTTTTTACATCATACCTGGCATACCCATGCCACCCATACCTGGCATACCCATGCCACCCATACCTGGCATACCCATGCCACCCATACCTGGCATACCCATGCCACCCATACCTGGCATACCCATGCCCCCCATGCCTCCCATTGGATCTCCACCTGGTCCTCCTGGGGCTGCGGCTTCAGGTTCTGGAATGTCAGCCATTGCAACTTCTGTTGTGAGAAGCATAGCTGCAATAGATACTGAATCTTGAAGAGCTAACCTTATTACTTTGGTTGGATCTAATATTCCTGAATCTTTTAAATCTTCATATTTTCCCGAATTAGCATTGAAGCCTTTCTTAAGTCTTTTAATTTCAGCGACCACTACATCACCATTAAAACCAGCATTTTTTGCTATTTGTTTGGTAGGTTCCAAAAGGGCTTCTTTTACTATATTTATCCCTGTTTTTAAATCATCAGAAGAGGTTTGACTTAAATTTAAAAGGTCATCTGATATTTCAATTAAAGTTTGTCCACCTCCAGAAACTACGCCCTCTTCAATAGCAGCTTTCGTAGCATTAAGGGAATCTTCGATTCTTAACTTTTTGTACTTCATCTCTGTTTCTGTTGCAGCTCCAACTTTGATAAGTGCTACTCCTCCAGCTAGTTTTGCTATCCTTTCATTAATTTTGTCCTGATCATACTCTGAGTCTGTCATATCAACTTCTCTCTTTAATTTTTCTACTCGCGCTTTAACCAAATCTTTAGTGTCATCGAAGGCAACTATTGTAGTTTTGTCCTTCGTGATAGTTATTTTTTTTGCTTTTCCTAAATCATTAATCGATACTTTATCAATTGTCATCGATTTATCCTCACTAATTAATTTCGCTCCAGTAAGAATAGCAATATCTTCAAGGGCAGCTTTTCTTCTCTCGCCAAATAACGGAGCCCTTACGGAAGCTACGTTTAACACTCCACTATTTTTATTCAAAACCAAGGTGGTTAAAGCCTCTCCTTCGATATCTTCAGCAAGAATTAGTAGAGGGGAGCCTGACTTCTGAATTTCTTCAAGTATTGGAACCAGATCAACTAAAGTTGAAATTTTTTGATCAGTTATTAATATTTTAGGGTTTTCAAGTTCACAAACTTGTCTTTCTTGGTCTGTTACGAAATAGGGAGAACTATATCCTCTATCAAAAGACATTCCTTCAGTTATATCTAATTGTGTATCTAGTGATTGAGATTCTTCGACAGTTATTACACCATCTGAAGTAACAATATCCATTGCCTTCGAAATTATAGATCCAATTTCTTCATCACCTCCAGCACTGACTGTTGCAACTTTTTGGATATCAGAACCACTTAATGAAATACTTTTGGAAATTAATTTTTCTAGAACAAAAGCCAGGCCTACCTCCATACCTTTTTTTAATTCCATAGGACTGGCACCAGCAGCAATATTTTTTAATCCCTCTTGGACCATTTTCTGAGTCAAAATGGTGGCTGTTGTTGTTCCATCACCTGCACTCTCTTTTGTCTTGGATGCTACTTGTTCTATTAATTTCGCACCCAAATTAGATATGGGGTTCTCAATCTCAATCTCTTTAGCAACTGTGGACCCATCTCTAACTATATCTGGTGAACCAAATTTTCTATCTATTACTACGTTTTTGGCTTTTGGCCCAATAGTAACCTTTACCGCATTAGCTACGAAATTCACACCTTTTTCTAGCGCCTCTCTTGATTCATTAGAAAAACTTAACTGTTTAGCCATGTTTACTCAATCTTTTTATCTTATTCTAATCTCCCATAGAATCATTTTTAAGGGATATTTAATTAAGTGGGGAAAGCCGAATTTCTTTTAATTAGACATACAAATTAACTCAAATAAGAGTATCTTTAAGTTATGGAAGAAACAAATAATCTTATTTTTACTCTTACCGCAATCTTCGCGATTGCTATGACACTGATATACTTTCCTTTAAGATTTTTCTTGACATTAACTGCTAGAAGTCGAAGACTAAAACTTTTACAAAAAATTAGGAGGTTGAGAGATGAATTAGGCCAGCCTTATGAAAGTACATAACTAAATACTCATACCCCCGTCTATACTAATTGTTTGCCCTGTAATGTAACTTCCTGCATCACTTGAAACTAAGAATGACACTAAGTTTGCAATTTGAGTACAACTTCCTAATTTCCCTAAAGGAATAACCTTTAGGATCTCTTCAGTATTAAGTTTTTCAGTCATTTCTGTTTCTATAAAACCTGGAGCTATTGCATTAACATTTATACCTCTTGAGGCAAATTCTTTAGCGCAAGTTTTTGTAAACCCAATAACTCCAGCTTTAGCTGCAGAATAATTTGCTTGACCAGGATTACCAATTATTCCAACAACAGATGAAATATTTACGATGCTACCACTTCTTTTTTTCATCATAAATTTTGAAGCATATTTTGTACTAAGAAAAACTCCTTTTAAGTTTGTATTTAGTACATCATCCCATTGTTCCGATTTCATTCTCATCAATAGTCCATCTCTAGTAATTCCAGCATTGTTAATGAGGATATCAATGGTGCCATTAATTTTGATTATTTCTTCAAAAGCTGAGCTGACAGAATCCTCTTTTGAAACATCAAATTTTAATTTATGAGCTTTACCTCCTGAATTTTTTATTGAATTTACAACTTCTTCAGCTTTTTCATCAGAAGAAGAGTAATTAATGAAAACTTCTGCTCCTAAGCGGCTTAGTTGTAAAGCAATTTCTTTACCAATTCCTCTGCTAGCTCCCGTGATTAAAGCAACTTTGCCTGATAATGAATCTGTATTGGACATTATGAAATTTTATAATTTTCAATCGTAGTACTATTTGTGTAAAGATATTGCTTTTATTTATAATTGTCTAGAAAATATTAAGACCTTCTATTGTGCATTTTTTAATACCAGCTGCAGGGAGCGGTAGCAGAATGAAAGCTGGAAAAAATAAATTACTTATTGATTTAGAGGGAGAGTCTTTGATTTATTGGACACTTAAATCTGTATTTTCTGCAAGCTCAACAAACTGGGTTGGAATAATTGGGCAACCGAAAGATAAAAATTTATTATTAAATTCAGCAAAGGATTTTGCCCATAAAGTTCATTGGATTAATGGTGGAGACACTAGGCAAAAGTCAGTTTTTAATGGTTTAAAAGCGCTGCCAAAAGATGCTGAAAAAGTTTTAATACATGATGGTGCTAGATGTCTAATTAATTCTGAATTGATAGACCAATGTGCCAAGCAATTAGATGAAAATGAAGCTGTTATTCTAGCTACCAAGGTAACTGACACAATAAAGATTGTTGATAATGAAGGTTTTATTAAAGAAACACCAGATAGAAATTATTTATGGGCAGCGCAAACTCCTCAGGGCTTTTTAGTAGATAGATTGAAAAAAGCTCATAAAATGGCAATTGATAAAAACTGGAAAGTCACAGATGATGCCTCACTATTCGAAATGCTTAATTGGAAAGTTAAGATTATTGAAGGAACTTATTCAAATATAAAGATTACATCCCCTATAGATTTGAAAATAGCAAAACTTTTTGTGAAGAACTCCTAGTTAAAAAGGTTTATCGATACTAAGAGTGCCGTTATCACCATTTAAGGTTGCTTCATATCCCAATGGGATGCATGCATTCCCTGATATGTGGCCTATTGGAAGGTCAAAAAGAATAGGAAAATCAAACTCTTGGAGTCTTTCAATAATGCAGTTTTTTAGTAAATCTTTCCATTCAAGTTCGCAGAAATCATTAGAAAAACTTCCGAATCCAATACCCGCAATTTCATTAAGTTTTTTAGTCATCCTGAGGTAAGTCAACATGCGATCAATTTTATAAATATCTTCATTAATATCTTCAAAAATTATTATTTTCCCTTTGCAATCTGGAAAGTGAGTAGTACCAATTAAAAAAGTGGCAATAGTTAAGTTAGAAACGATAATTTCTCCTTTAGCTTTCCCACCTCTTAATGGAATTCCTCTTATATCCTCAACATATCCCTCAAAAAGTAAATTTCTTAATCTCTCAAGACTCCACTCTGGCTCTTTGAAAAGGCCAGTTACCATAGGCCCATGAATAGAACCTATAAATCCTTGAGAATATTTAGATAGTAATAGAGAACATGTGTCTGAGAATCCAAGCATTAAACCGTGCTGCCAAGAAGGTTCTTTTTCTAATAGTCTTGCTGAACCCCAACCTCCTTTTGCAAAAATGATTAGCTTACTATTTTGTGCTTTTTCCAGTTCTTCAAATCTAGTAGAATCATCACCTGCGAAATAACCAAATTTTTTTGACAGGGAATTATTTTCATTAATTTCCAAGCCCCAGTTTTTTAAAATTTCTACCCCTTTTTGAAAATTTTCCTCTTCATTAATAAAGGAGCCTGGAGCTAGAATATCTATTAGATCACCTTTTTTTAATCTGGAAACCATATTTAGAATTTATGAGGCAATAATAATTCCTAATAAAAGGACTCCTCCATAAATTGATTGATTTTTGAAGTGATTCCCAATATTTTTTATTGATTGCTTTTCCTCAGGAAATACTTTTAGTATATCTCGCTGCATTAAGATTGCCGTTGTAAGCCAAATTGGCCAAAAAATAAAATCCATTTGATTAATAAATCCGCATAATGCGAGAAAAATAGAAGTTAAAAAATAACAAATTTGAATAGTTACTCTTGTATAGTTCTGGAGGTTAACAGCGGAACTATTTATCCCAATTTTGATATCATATTTTTTATCTGCTAAAGCATAAATCGTATCAAAGCCAAAAGTCCAAAAAATAGTAGCTAGCCAGCAAAACAATAAAACAATACTATTCAAATTGCCTTCATTTGCTGCCCAGGGAATTAAAACAGCAAAACCCCAGCATATGGATAAGATTAATTGAGGATATTTAAACCATCTTTTAGCAGAAGGATAAATTAAAATAATAGGCAAAGCTAAAAAAGCAAGAGAAATTGAAAGGATCCTGCCAGTTTGAGGTAGTGATAAAGTTAAAAAGAAACTACATAAAATTAAAAAGAAAAGAATTGAATAAGCCGTTTTTATATTGATTTTATTTGCGGCTAAAGGTCTATTTTTTGTCCTAATAACTTTTTGATCAATTTTTTTATCCCAAATATCATTAATTACGCAGCCTAATCCACTTACTAATAGCCCTCCAAGGATTATTCTTACCAACATTAAAAATGTTGGATTAGCGCCAGGAGTTAAATATAAACTCCACCCAGCAGGTATAAGTAAGATTATTCTTCCAGTCGGCTTATTCCATCTTAATAATTCAAAAAATGTACTTAATCTAATTTGTCGATTTTTATTCTGCATATACCCTATTGTATATTTCATAACTTTAAATAATCTTACTAGGATTAAATGATTTCTATTATTTAATAATCAATCTTGGGTATATTTATTAATGGATTAAAGATATCTGCATCTTTTAAAGAGAAATGATAAAGAAACAAGATTTAAGAAATTTTCAAGAAAAGCAAATTTTAGTAGCTTCTATAGATATTGGAACTAACTCTACACATCTTTTGGTAGCGGAAATTAATCTAGAATTAAAATCATTTTCAATAAAATTCACTGATAAATCAACCACTCGTCTTGGAGAAAGAGATGAGGAGGGTAATCTTACTGAAGAATCAATCCAAAGAGCATTAGTTACTCTTAAGCGATTTAAGGAATATTGTATAAGTAATGGAGTAAAACAAATAGTAACAGCAGCAACAAGTGCAGTTAGGGAAGCTCCAAACGGTCAAGATTTTATTAGAAGAGTTCTTGATAAAACTGATATTCAAATAGAAATGATAAGTGGTTCCGAGGAAGCCAGATTAATTTACCTTGGTGTTCTTTCTGGTATGGCTTTTAAAGATCAGTCTTTTGTAATCATAGATATTGGAGGAGGATCTACAGAATTAATACTTGCAGATAAAAAAGATGCTATAGCTCTAACCAGTTCGAGAATTGGTGCGGTAAGACTTAAAAATGATTTTTTAAATAAAGAGTCTTTAAATTCAGAAAGATCGAGTTTTCTAACAACTTTTATTAAAGGATCTTTAGAACCCTCTGTTCGAAAAATAAAGAGTAGATCAAAGGGAGATAAGCCTTTATCTTTGATTGCAACCAGTGGCACTGCAACCTCATTAGGAAATTTGATTTCATATGATTTGGGAGAATCTAAGCAAAAGTTGCATGGTTATAAATTTAAAAGGGAAAATTTACAAAATGTATTGGAAAAACTAATTAAATTGCCAGTTTCGGAAATCAAGAAAATACCTTCATTAAGTGAGAGAAGAGCAGAAATAATTATTCCAGGAGCATTGATATTAAACACCGCAATGGAGATGTTGAACTTTAATGAATTAATAATAAGTGAGAGGGCGCTTCGAGAGGGTTTGGTTGTAGATTGGATGCTTCGTAAAGGGATAATTAAAAACGAGTTAAATATTCAAGGCAATATTAGAAAAACAACCATAATTCATCAGGCCAGAAAGTTTGGAGTAGATAATAAAAGAGCTGAGAAAGTTATTGATATTGCTTTTCAAATCTATGACCAGACTAAAAATATCTTTCATAGCGATGATGATCCTAAAGCTAAAGAACTTCTTTGGGCAGCTTCTAATCTTTATAATTGCGGGAAATACGTGAATGTTGGTTCATATCACAAACACTCTTGGTACTTAATAAAAAATTGTGAGTTGTTGGGATATTCTGAAGCAGAAACAAATATTATTGCTTCAATTGCTAGGTACCATAGAAAGACTCTACCCAAGAAAAGACATGAGTCTTGGCAAAATTTAATATCCAGAGAAGATAAAACATTAGTTCTTGAAATGTCATTAATCCTGAGACTAGCAGCATCTCTTGATCAAAGACCGGATAAGGTTATCTCCTCAGTTGAAATAAAATTGCAGGAAAATATTCTTACATTTGAACTTTTACCTTTAAATAAAAACCATGATCTTCTTCTTGAAAAATGGAACTTAGGATTATGCCGTAATGTAATAAAAGAAGTAAAGAATTTGAATTTAAAAGTTATTTAGTTTTTTTAATAAGTTCTTGTTTTGGAGTTTGATTCTGAGAAGAGTCTGAAAATAAATTGAAAATTAAAGACGAAGCGATTAGTCCGAGAAAGCCTGAAATTAAAATAAATATTAGGAATCCAATTGGATTAAAATTCTTAGATTGCCTAGATTTGTAATTTTTTTTGGATACTTCTTCAACTACTTCTTCAATTTTCACTTCTTTCCTCTCTGTTTTGAATTCATCCATTAAAAATTCTGTATCAAGTTTGAGCTTCTGTGAAATCCGTCTAATCATTGCTTTGACAAAGACTTTTTCAGGTAGTTTTTCTTCATTACCTTCTTCTATGGCTTCAAGTTGATGAGCTCCGATTTTTAAATCAGAAGCTAATTCTTCAATAGATTGATTTTTACTTAACCTAGCCTCTTTAATGAAATTTCCGATTCTCTTTAAAGAGGAATCTTCTCCTTTATTGTTGATTCCTGAAACAGATTTTATTTCTTTCAAAGTAAGTAAATTTTTACTAATTATAGTAATTAATATTTTTCTAACAACTTAAAGATTATTTATTCCTAAAGAGATGCCTATAAGATGGATTATAAAGATTGGATCTTTCTTTAGAATTACTAATTGCCGGACTAATTATATAAATGGTTGTTCTAATTAGTCTTTTCTCAATAGAAAATTTTTCCATATCTTTTAATTCTATTAATGATGTCCAACCATCATCCCAAGATACTCTGAATCCAACTATCACTTTAGTCTCTGGAGGGTAGAACTCTAGTAGAGTTTCTTGAGACCTTTTCACATGCCTAGCACTTAGATAAAGACATATAGAGGAATTGTGTTTGGCAAGATTTTTCAGAGATTCTTTTTCGGGCATCCCTGTTCGCCCTCCTGCTCTAGTTAAAATTATTGTTTGCGTTACCTCAGGAATGGTTAACTCAGCTTCATGATATGCTGCAGCAACTTGAAAAGCACTTACTCCAGGAACTACCTCGGTTTCAATTTTTTCGTTTTTTAAAATTTCGATTTGCTCTCTAATCGCTCCAAAAAGGCAAGGGTCTCCATCATGCAATCTTACAACAGTTTTCCCTGCCTGAAATTTTTCTATCATAATTGAGGTGATTTGCTCTAAGTTGAGTGAACTCGTTTTTATTTTTTCAGAACCTTCTTTAGCAAAATCTAAAATCTTTTCAGGAATTAAAGAATCAGTCCAAATAATAACATCTGCAATTTTTATCTTTTTTAATGCTTTTAAAGTTAATAATTCTGGATCTCCTGGGCCAACACCAATAAAAGATATTTTTTTATCCATTCTTTCTATTTTTCCCACTATATGTTCTCAATCTTAAAAAAAATATTCCAATTAATCCAGAAGAAAATAGAAAAATACTTATGAATTGAGCCATTCTTATGCCGCCATCACAGAAAGGTGGAAGTCCACCAATGCATAGTGGGTCAGTTCTTAAACCTTCAATCCAGAATCTTCCAAAGCTATAACTTATTAAATAAAGACAGCTAATAAAGCCAGGCCTGAAAAAATCTGTTTTAAATTGTTTATTAAATGTATTAATAAGCACGATGAAAATTAAAAGATTCCACAATGACTCATAGAGAAATGTAGGATGAAAAAATTCATAATTAAGAAATTCTAAAGGCCTATTTTGGATAGGTATAAATAATTTCCAAGGCAAATTTGTTGGAACTCCAAAAGCTTCATTATTGAAGAAATTTCCCCACCTTCCTATTGATTGTCCGAGAATAATCGAGGGTATTAATATATCTATAAAAGTTTTTAAATTAATTTTTTTCGATTTACAGAAATAGATAATAGATATTAATCCTCCAATTAGACCACCATGGATTGCGATGCCTCCTTCCCAAACTGCGAGAAAAGAAGGAATTTGAATAATGTTATTGAATAGTTCTACAGAAGTAAAAAAGTTCTCTCCGCTATATTGCCTCCACTCAAAAATTACGTAATAAGCTCTAGCTCCAATTATTGAAGAAATTATTAATGATGGAAGTATTTCACTAATGTAATCTGGGTTAATATTTCTTGCTTTCGCTAGTTTTTTAGAGACAAATAGGCCTATTAAAACTGAAACCGAAATAAGTAGTCCATACCATCTAATAGTTATAAATCCTAAATTTAAAAAAGTTTCTCCTGGAGATTTTATAAAAGCTTGAAGTATAAGCATTTAAAGAAAGTTAGATACCCTCTGCTGCCTGCACTTTTTCTACTTGTTTTTTCTTTAATACTAAAAGTATTTGTGTTAAGCCTACACCTATGAAAAATGCAATCAATCCAATTACTCTATAAGGGCTCTGAAGTACAACCTCGGCATCTAATTGGCCAAAGCCACCAACGTTGGGATCATTAGTAAGAGGGTCACCTGCATTAATTTTGTCTTGTGCTTTTACGATAAGTTGAGGACCAACAGGCACTGCTTCAGTAGTTATCTCGCCATTATCGTTTTCTATATTGACCTTATAGCTACCATCTTCAATTGTTTCTATTGAATTTATTGTTCCTGAGGTGGTAGAAGTGAAAACTACATTATTGCTTTTGTCTCCAGTTGGGTATACCTGACCTCTACCTCTATTGCCTCCGATGTGTAACGAGTATTTTCCATAGTGATATTCTTTATTAATGGACGGATCAGGGGAAAGTACAGGGAAAACAATTTCTTTATTCGTATCGCCAGGTAGAGGTCCAACAATAATGATATTATCTTTCTCTTCACTGTAATTAGTGAAATAGACCCCCTCGGTCTCCTCTTTAATTTCTTCGGTCCATCTTTCTTGTGGAGCAAGTTTAAAGCCATCAGGCAGCATTACAACAGCACCAACTTGTAATGGGACTTCAGAACCATCAGCGCCAATCTCTTTTAAGTCATTTTTGTAGGGTATTTTGACTACTGCTTTGAAAACACTGTCTGCTCCAACAGATTGTGGAACCTCAGCAATTGTAGGCATCTGAGCTAGATGACAATTTGCACAGACTATTTTACCCGTGGCTTCTCTTGGGGATTCGTAGTTTTGCTGAGCCCAAAATGGATAAGCAAAAGTAATCGTTGGATAAAATACAATGCTCGAAATGAAAAGCAGAGTACAGATAAATAAACTTGTTTTTTTCATGATTTGATTTTTAAGACTTTTCATTTTTTTATGCCCACCATGGATTTTCATTAGTTCTAAAGTCGGTTTCTGACCATTGTTTGACGAGTACAGCATCATCTTCAATATCGACATGAGCTAGAGCTAAAGATAAAGGAGCAGGCCCTCTTACTACCTTCCCATTAGTATCGTACTGACTGCCATGACAAGGACAAATGAATTTATTAGCACCACTATCCCATGGGACAACGCAACCTAAATGAGTACAAATTGCATTTAAACCAAATTCTCCTATTTCCCCACCCTCATTAACTATTAAATAAGTTGGATCTCCCTTTAAACCCTGCACTAGACTTCTGTCTCCTGCTTGATGGGTAGCTAACCAACCTGTCTTAGTTATTGGATTTCCTAATTCATCTTTAGCAGAAGTTCCACCTCCACCACCGCCTGCTCTTAAAGGCATGAAATAATTCGCTACAGGGTAAAGGGCTCCTAAAGCTACACCAGTTGCAGTTCCAAATGTAAGAAGATTCATAAATTGCCTTCGACCCATTGAAGGGACATCATTGGAACTTAATTGAGTCATTCGCTACTTGGTTCTGTTATTTATTAGTTATTATGGAGCAAATTGTTCAATTTCTGTTGCAAATAGATAGGACTTTTAATAATTTAAAGTAAAAGTTTAGGAAGTCTTAATTAATTGATTTAAATGAACCCATTACTAGTAGATGAAGTTATACATTATTTGATTTATCGCTGGGGTAAAAAATATGATTTTAGACTCTTTAGAAGAGGAAAATTTGTTTATTTTCAGATGATGTGGGGATTTCTTGGACAGGAATCATTCCCTTTAAGTGAAAATGAATATAAAAAATCGATAGCTGATAAAATCGAGATTTTAAATAGATGTGGATATTCAGAAGAAGTAAGGGAATGGCTTAAGAAAGTCAATGCTAAGCCAAGATTAGGCAGAGCTGTCAGCTTGCAATTGAATCTTAATGAGAAGATGAAAGAGTTTTTGATTTAAGATTTTCTGATAAGTAAGTTAATCCAGTACCCACAAAAAATAAAAACACAATCGATATAGATAGTAATGACATAGTCAATGGGTCTGTTGAGGGGGTAATCACTGCAGATAATATTGCTGAGGAAATTACAACTATCTTCCAATTCGAAATCATTTTTTCTGTCGTAATTATTCCAAGAGAACCAAGAATAAATTGTAATACTGGCAATTGAAAAGCTATTGCAGTGCTGGACATTAATAAGAGAACAAAATCAAAATATCTTTCTATAGACCAAGTTGGTTCAACAATATCAGCACCAAAACTAATGAAGAAATTTATTGCTGCAGGCACTAATATCCACCATGAAAAAATTAATCCTAAAAAAAACAGAAGACCTGAACCAAGAACTGCGGGCAAGATAAGGCTTTTTTCTTGTTTTGTTAAACCAGGAGAAATGAATAATATTATTTGATAAAAAATATAGGGCATAGAAACTATCAATCCGCTGTAACCTGCAACTTTAATAGCGACAAATAAAAACTCTCCTGGAGCAAGTTGTAGTAAATGAATATCACCAGCTGGGATTTCTAAAAAAGATATTAATGGCTTTATTATGAGAAAACTAAAGAATATTGAAATAAGTATTGAGTAAATTGAGTTTAGTATCCTTTGACGAAGTTCCTCTAAATGATCACTAAAAGTCATGGAATCTGATAATTTATTTTCACTTTGACCTGTACCTCTCATTATTATTTGATAAAGATTTTGTAAGAAAAAGGTTTAAAATTACTATTGTCAAAGTCCAATTTATTTTTCGATAAACTTAATTACTTGCTTAATTTAGGATTAGTGGGATCTGGTAATAAGAAAGGAGGGGCATCATTCAAAGATGATTCACCATAAGTTTCATATTCTCTATATCCACCCATTTTCCCATTTGTTTTCATTAGAGCGCTTACGAAGGCAAGAAGCAAGAAAACAGTAGGAGCTCCAATTATTAATGCAGCACCAAATAGATATCCAACAATAAATTCTGGAAAACTATGATTTCCTAAAAATTCATGAGTGCCTAAAAGAAAATCAAACATTTAGATTTTAAAATTTTTTTTATTATAAACTAAATTACTGTTTTAAGATTTTTTTTAATGTAATCTTCTCCTCTTGTAGGATTTCCCCAAATAATTTCTCCATTTTTAAAGGAAACGCAACCAGGTCCTCCTTTTTTGATTTTTTGTAAATCTTTAATTTTTACTAAATTAACTGGTACTTTAATGTTTCTTTTTGCCTTACTAAATAAAGCAGCTAAATCTGCAGCTATTTGAAGATCCTGTTCAGATGCTGCTTGAGATGAAGACTTCAAAACTACATGGCTGCCGGGTGATTCCTGTGCATGAAACCATAAATCGCCTTTTTTTGAAAACTTAAAGCTTATTAAGTCATTTTGCCTCATATTTCTCCCTACCTGAAGTTTCAATCCTGTGGGAGTGTCAACTTGAATTGGTGAAGATTGTATATCATATGTATTTTTCTGATCTTCTCTTTGCCTCTTGATATAGATATTAAACTCGTTACAAATTTCTTCCATAATTTCTTCTAGTAGTTTGATTCTCATAAAAAGTTTTTCATGATTTAAAGAATTTAAATTTTCTAGGAGAGTAGTGAATTCTTCTAATCTTTCAATATTTGTTTTGTAAATACTTAATCTTTCTTTAATCAATTCTCTAGATCTCTTAAGTTTTTTTGACTTTTTATATAATTTTTGACCTTTAATAATATCTCGTTTTGCAATTTCATTTGAAGTAAATATATTGTCAGCTTTTTCTTTATATAATTTGTAGTTCTCTGATTTTGTCAGAAGATCATATTGAATATTTAAATTCTTTTTCTCAGTATTAGTCTGTTTAAAGATTATACCTTCAATTTTCTTTACCAATAATTCAAGTTTTTTTTGTTTCAGATAATAATCATAATAATTCTCTAAACTGGTACATAAATCTATTTTATTCTCGCAATTAATTTCTTTATCAAAAAACCAAACGCAATAAAAATCATTGTCAAAAATAGAAAACTTAAAGTTATTGTTTTTAAACCTATTTATCCAAATCTTCCAATTTTTAAATATCTCCTTTAAGTCCGAATCGCTTATAAAATCGACATTTTTTTCCATTATTTGCGGATTGCCAGTTTTGCTAATAACCTCTAATTGTTTTGTGAGAATAGGGCTTACTCCTTGATAGGTATTTATTAAACAGTATTTCAAAGACTCAGGTACTATTGAAATTGAGTTTTTCCATGATTGAAAAGACTCATCTTCTCTAGGTTGTTTTTTGAGATTAACTGGAGGGCCAGAATAAATTGATCCTGTTGAAATTGTTCTAAAACTAGATTGACTTGATTTGATTTGTTTACCAACGGCAATTATTTTTTGTTTATTATCCAAATAAAAAATATTGCTATGTTTTCCCATTAATTCAAAAATTAAATACTTATTAATTTCATCTCCAGGTTTTTTCGCAAAACTAAATTTTATAACTCTCTCGAAATTATCTTGATCAATCGAAATTAAAGCCATATACTTTAATCCATATCTTATTTGTTTAGAAAGTGTGCTTTCTCTCCCAATCTTTTCTGGCTTATTTATCTTTAGTATTCTAGGGGAGTCCCCATTCCATGAGACTTCTAACCATGTTTGAGAATCAACTCCTCTGAAACATAATTGAATTGTATTAGGTTCTGGTTGTTGGGCAGTTTCAAACTTTGTAGGTAAGATATTCCTTGTCAAATAATGCAAGACAGATCTAATAGATGTAATGTCCATTATCTGTGGAACACCTTTTTGCATTATTCCTTCTTAATTCACAAGATGTTTATTTTACTGTAAAAAATTTAATATGAAAAATCAAAAAAAACTTATTATCCTTACTGGACCCAGCGGGGTAGGTAAAGGAACAGTTGTGAAAGAAATATTAGGTAAAGAAAAAAATTTTTGGCTTTCAATTTCTGCAACTACTAGAGAACCTAGAGAGGGAGAGAAAAACGGAGAAAATTACTACTTTTTAAATCAAGAAAAGTTTAAAGAAATGATTGAACAAAACCTGTTTCTTGAATGGGCTAAATTCGCTGGAAACTACTATGGAACTCCTTTATCTTCTGTTAATGAGAAAATAAAAAAGGGATTTACCGTACTACTTGAAATTGAAGTAGAGGGTGCACGGCAAATAAAAGATAAGTTTCCTAATTCATTGTCAATATTTTTACTTCCTCCGGATAAAAAAGAGTTGGAGAGAAGAATAAGAAACAGAGGTACAGAAAAAGAAGAGGCAATTAAAAAAAGGCTCTCAAGGGCTAATTATGAGATTTCTGTATCAAATCAATTTGATTTTGTATTAACAAATCACGTTGTTGATGAAACAGCAAAAAAAATAATCAAGTTAGTAAAAACTTGATTATCTTCTCTTTATCAACTCATTGGATGGAATAATAAATCTGGGAAAAATCTATTAAATTCAATAATTATTCCGGCTGTAAGGCTTAGCCAAATTGCTGCAACTACTGGGGCAGATCTGACAAATTTTGTGTTTAGAATTTTGAACATTTGTTTTATGAAAGTTTTTTAAAGATTTTTAGCGGGGACCATTAAGTGTAATATTGTTATCTTTCTCTCTTAAATCTCCATTTCTACCTTGCTTATTAGCGAGAAGAGGCCATTGTGCGCCTTTCACAAGACATTTTCTGGCTAAGTCTAGGTCAATAATGATCTCAAGATCTGCTGGGTTCTTAGTCTTTTTTGATTCAATCAGATACTCTCTTCCTGACCAACCTATAATTCCAGCAATATAAATGAAAAGTACTCCGGGAATAAGTAAATCACCTTCATGACCTCTATTTAAAAGGGCGCCCCATGGCTCAAGTGGAGGTCCAATGATTAAATGGGGAAGACCATCATCTCCGCATGATGCTTTCCCGTATCTTTCAAATCTTGCGATGTCTTTTTGAGTAGATGCAGAATTTGCTCTCTCAATGAATTTAGGATTTTCAGAACATTTTGTGAGAGCTGAAGCTGTATATTCTGTGCTAGCTCTATCCGCGTTTAAGGCGGGCCCATTTGCAGCCAGAGCAATTGGAGTAATTCCGAAGAACAGAAAAACTGAGGTTATTATTGAAAAAAAGAATTTCATAAGTTGCAATCTTTAATTCCTTAAAGTGTGTTAAGTAAGAAATTAATATTAAAATAGGTCAAGTTGAATCAAAAATGCATAAAGTTTTAGCTATTGAAACAAGTTGTGATGAGACATCTGTCTCAATAGTTTCTAATATTGGTGATACTTTCAGAATACATTCAAATATAATTGCCTCTCAAATTGATGATCATGCAAAATGGGGAGGAGTTGTGCCTGAACTTGCAGCTAGAAAGCATTTAGAGTCATTACCTTTTGTTTTAGATAAAGCTTTAGATGAATCAAAAATCAAAATTGAGGAAGTTGATTATATTGCATCAACAGTAGCTCCTGGATTAGTTGGTTGTTTACGAGTTGGCTCTATAACTGCAAGATCACTTTGCATGTTACATTCAAAACCATTCTTGGGAATTCATCATTTAGAGGGGCACTTATCTTCAATTCTATTTTCAGAAAACTATCCAAAGAAATCTTTTCTTACATTACTTGTTAGCGGCGGGCATACTGAATTGATAAAGGTTGATGATAGAAGGGGCATGCAAAGACTTGGGAAAAGTTTTGATGATGCTGCTGGAGAAGCCTTCGATAAAGTTGGCAGACTATTAGGTCTTGGTTATCCAGGAGGACCGGCAATTGAAAAGATTGCTAAAAATGGGGATCCAATGAAATTTGATTTACCAAAATGTAGGATTTCTGATAAAAAAGGTGGATTTTTTAAATATGATTTCTCTTTTAGTGGTCTAAAAACTGCCGTATTAAGATTAGTTGAGAGAATAAATTTGGATGGGAAGACCGTGCCAATTCCTGATATTGCCGCAAGTTTTGAGAGAGTAGTGGCAGAGGTCTTGGTAGAGAGAACAATAAGATGCGCAGAAGATCATAGCTTGGATAATATTGTTGTGGTTGGGGGAGTGGCTGCTAACAATACGTTAAGAAAAATGATGATTAGTGAAGCCAGTAAAAAATCTATTAAAGTTCATTTAGCTCCCCTTAATCTTTGTACAGATAATGCGGCAATGATTGGAGCAGCGGCGTTGTTCAGGATCAAATTTAAGGATCATTTTAGTTCCCTTAAATTAGGTGTTGCAGGAAGACTTTCAATTGAACAAGCAAATACTCTTTATGGAGAAAACCCACCTTTCTAACTTCAAATGAACAAAGAACCTAAAATCGAGATTAATGAGACAAAAAACTTCGTTGATAAAAAGGAACTGAATTTGTGGAAAAGAGGTTTTACCCCTCAAGCTGAAATATGGAATGGAAGGATGGCAACTGTTGGGATAGGAATTATTTTTATAATATTTGCTTTAATAAGCCAGTTTTCTTAATAGAATTAAAATTCATTTTCTTAAAATTAGTTTTGAAAGATTTAATAAAAATTATTCTTCTTTAGCTAATTAATTAAATTAAAAAGTATTGTATTTGTTGGACTTGAGATAAGATTATTGATTTAATCAAAATAATTAATATTTTTATTATTTATAATTTTTTATGACGCCTGAAAGGCTTGGATTACTTTGGGGTATAACTGTATTTGCAGGTGCTTGTGCTCGATTATTTTCTTCTTTTACTGGATTCCCAAGCGTTGTTATTTTATTGCTTTCTGGATTATTCATCGGAAGATCAGGATTAGGACTCGTTGAACCTTTAGATCTCGGGCAAGGGCTTGAAACTATTGTAGGGCTTTTAGTCTGCTTGGTTCTATTTGAAGGGGGATTAAATTTAAAACTGCCTGAGGGGAACGTAAGAAATACTGTTTTGAAAATTTCATTGGTGAGACTTTTCATTTCATTATCAGCTGGAATTTTTATTGCTCATTGGCTGGCTGGTCTCTCATGGCAAGTTGCAGGAATATATAGTGCCATAGTTCTAGCTACTGGACCAACAGTGGTCTCTCCTTTAGTAGAGCAAATAAAATTAGCTTCCCCTCTCTCGGAAGTTTTAAAAGCTGAGGGTTTATTGCTTGAACCAATTGGTGCTGTACTAGCATTACTGCTTTTAGAACTGACTTTAGGGGACCTGCACGGTATTAACGATGTATTTATAGCATTAATGCAAAGACTTGGGGGAGGAGTCTTAATCGGATTAAGTACAGGATGGTTATTATCAGAAATTTTAAAAAAAATAAAAAATGAAGCCTCATTTGCTATAGAGCTTCAAGTTACCCTTGGATTTATTTTCCTTGTGTATGGAATTTGCGAATATTTTTTACCAGAATCAGGCTTGCCTGCTTCTGTCGCAGCAGGTTTTATTGTAGGCAAAAGAGAAATTATAGATAAGGAGAGATTGGATGATCTAATAGGTGAATTAGCTCAATTAGCAATAACAGTTCTTTTTCCTCTTTTGGCTGCTGACGTTTCTTGGGGTGAATTAAGCCCGCTTGGCTGGGGAGGGGTTGTTTGCGTTTTTATGTTGATGGTAATTGTTCGCCCTACCTCTATCTGGATAGCAACAATGGGAAGAGAATTGAACGTAAAAGAAAAAATATTTTTAGCCTGGTTAGCTCCTAGAGGTATTGTTACTGCCGCGGTAGCTTCTCTTTTCTCTATTAGATTAGAGCAGGCTGGTATTCTTGGGGCTGGCCGTCTTCAAGGTTTAGTTTTTCTTACTATATTAATGACTGTAGGAATCCAAGGACTTTCCGCAAAACCGTTGGCTAATAAGCTTGGATTAGGCAAAAATAAGTAATTTATTTTATTTAAGACACCTCTCAACTCGTGATCTATCAGTTTTACTCTCTGAGAAAAGCTCCCAACTTTGAATTAAATCTGGCCCACTTAGAGATCCAAAAAAGGCTACTCTCAATGATTTCATCAATATCCCTTTTTTAACATTATGCATTTTAGAGATTTCGTTTAATATTTCTTTAGCTTTCTCTTTATCTAGATTTATAACATTCTGCTCAATTAAATAATTTAAGATTAGCTTCAAAGATGATTTGCTGGCCTCGTTATTCAGAAAATCTTGACCTTCTTTTTGTATCGCAGGTATTAAGAAAAATGGTTTTGATTGATCAATTGAATCTTTTAAAAGCGTCATAGAATCTTTGAGCAAAATTGTCAATTTATAAGCCCATTCTTGAGATGGCGGCACCCAACCATTATCATCCCAGTATTTCATCATGATTTCACTTAACTTTATTGAATCCATATTTTTTATATATTGAGAATTAATCCAGTTGAGTTTTTCCCAACTGAATTTAGCTCCAGCTTTATTTATATCTGATAAGTCAAAAATTTCAGATATCTCTTTAAGTGAGAGTATTTCTCTGTCGGTAGATTTTGGAGACCAACCCAAAAAGGTCATATAGTTTGATAACGCCTCAGGTAAATATCCCATATTTCTAAAATCATCGATTGAAGTAACGCAATCTCTCTTAGATAATTTTTTCCCTTCACTATTTAGTATTAGGGGTGTATGCGAAAAAGTTGGCAAATTAAAATTTAATGCTTTATAAATCAATATTTGTTTTGCAGTGTTCGAAATATGGTCTTCACCCCTTACAACATGAGTAATATTCATGAAATTATCATCAACTACAACTGCAAGATTATACAAAGGATCTCCAATCTCATATCCCTTTGCCCTTCTTGATAAAACTAAATCCCCACCTAAATCCTTCCCTTGCCATTTGATTTCGCCTCTTATCTGATCTACCCATTTAATTTCAATTTTTTCATCAATCTTAAATCTTATTACTGAATTCCTCCCTTGGGATATGAATGTTTTTATTTCTTCTTTTGAAAGATTTCTGTGTCTATTGTCATGCTTTGGAGGTAATCCTTTCTTTTTTTGTTCTTCTCTTAATTCAGAAATTTCATCTTCTGTTGTAAAGCACCTATATGCAGTTCCACATTCCAATAGCTTATTGATGTAACTTTTGTGAATCGAAATTCGGTCACTTTGCTTTAAAGGTTCTTCATCCCATTTAAGTCCAAGCCATTTCAAGCCCTCTAATATATTTTTTGTATATTCAGATTTAGATCGAAGAAAATCAGTATCTTCTATTCTGATAAGAAATTTTCCTCCTATTTTTTGTGCATACAACCAGTTGAATAATGCTGTACGCGCTGTCCCAATATGAAATAAACCTGTTGGACTCGGGGCTAGTCTTAAACGTTTTTCCAAATTTCTTTTAGAAAAAACGGGACCGACGGGATTCGAACCCGCAACTTCCGCCGTGACAGGGCGGTGCTCTAACCAGTTGAACTACGGTCCCACATTTTTGTTCTAAAATTATTTAGAACTTCATTCTTAAAATTATCAGATCATAATACTTAATTTATGGTGTTGTAATAAAAAAAATTTATTAATTTGAGGATTTACAGAAATAGTTAGTTTTACAGTCCAGTTAATATAAACAACTATTTATTTTTGAGGTCTAAAACCAGCAGGTTCTATCAACCTAACTTGGTTGCCTCTAGCGGTAAATTCTCTGCCTTGGTCACTTTGTACGACAACTCTCCCACCAGACTTAACTCTGATGACTCTTGCACGAACCCATCCTAGAGCTGCTGATTCGAGAACTTTAACTACGTCTCCGGGTTGAAGATCTAACTCCATCTTATGAAAAAATGATTTACAAAATGTTGATCAAACGCGTCGTGGAGGACTTGAACCCCCGACATCAGGTTTTGGAGACCTGCGTTCTACCAACTGAACTAACGACGCATCTAAATGATTATAAGCGTCTTTGTGACCAATAAGTTGATTAATTTACAACTTTATCGATCAAAGCGTTGTTTTACGCGTGTAGCTTTTCCTACTCTATCTCTTAGATAGAATAACTTAGCTCTTCTTACTTTACCTCTACGTTCGACTTTTAGAGAGGCAACCTGTGGACTATGTAGCATAAATACTCTTTCAACACCTATACCCTGAAAAATTCTTCTAACTGTAATAGTCTGGTTGATACCTCCATGCCTTTTTGCGATTACAACACCTTCATAAGGTTGGACTCTCTCTTTATTACCTTCTGTAATTCTTACTCCAACTTTAACAGTGTCACCAACATAAATTTCAGGTAATTCTTTTTTTAATTGTTCATTTTCAAATTCCTTAATAAGATTCGATGCGCTTAAGTTTTGAGTAGTTTCAGGAACCATGTTTTTTTCTTTTTTTTCGACTTCTACATCAACTGATGCGTCAGCTTTAATACTGGTTTCTAATTCCTTCTCTTGTTTCTCTTTGGCCATTTTGATCTTTTTTGTCCTACAAGTTCTATATCTTAACCTTTTGACTCGCCTTTAGTAACCTTTTTGGTAAATGAAATTGTTTTTGAAAACATTTGAAATCCCGTAATGAGCATCCATAAAACTCCAAGGGAATTTAATATTACGTATATTAATTCTCCATTTTCTCCAAGCCATTCGCCCTCATGGAGAGACATTAACCAATGAACTTGTTCTCTAGAGTAACCTAATAAATCTTTTGAAATCCTATAAAGAAGACCTGTAATTGAAGATATAAATAATGGAAGAAAAACCCAAGGCGCCAAAGCTTTATGAAATTGCCTAGAATTAGATAAAAATTTCATTCCTGTTTCCCATTGTTATTGATAGATTTAAGATAGCCAAGACCATAATGGCTATTTTGATGATATTTAGCTACTACTATTATTTATTCCAATGAAACATTTTGCAGATCTTTTATTAAATAAAAATAATTCTAAAACTAATGATCAAGTACCTTTCATTCAAAGGAGAAGAGGAATTGAAATAAAGTCTGCACGTGAAATAAATTTGATGAAAAAATCAAGCAGGATAGTGGCAACAGTTTTAAAGGAAATAAATGACTTAATTAAACCAGGTATGAGCACAAAAGATTTAGATGATTTCGCTGAAAAGAGGATAAGAAGTTTTGGAGCAGTGCCAAGTTTTAAGGGGTATCATGGTTTCCCTTCCAGTATTTGTTCTAGTATTAATAATGAGGTTGTCCATGGAATACCAAATAAAAATAAAATAATTAAAAATGGTGACTTAGTTAAGATTGATACAGGCGCATACTTAGATGGTTTCCATGGAGATAGTTGCATATCTATTTGTGTAGGGGAAGTTAGTCCAAAGGCCCAAAATCTTAGTGATGTAGCTTATAAGGCATTATATGCAGGGCTTTCTAAAATCAAGTCAGGAAATACACTTCTCGATGTGGCTGGGGAAATTGAAGATATTGTCGTAAAAAATGGCTTTAGTGTTGTTGAAGACTATACAGGCCACGGAGTTGGAAGAAATCTTCACGAAGAACCATCAGTATTTAACTTTAGAACCAAGGAATTACCTAACGTCGTTCTTCGTGAAGGAATGACATTAGCGGTGGAACCAATTGTTAATGAGGGGACTAAATTTTGCAAAACACTTAATGATAGATGGACTGTAATAACTAAAGATGGGAAATTGTCGGCTCAATGGGAACATACAATAGTTGTTTTAAAAGACGGTATTGAAATATTGACAGATAGAGATTTTTAGAAACTACTATTTGTATCTATAGATAATTTGACAATACAAAAAATTAAAAAATTCTTTTAATGGGAAAAGTAAGTAGCTTAAAGGGTTTGGACTAATTATTACTAAATAACTTTTTGAATTAGCTAAATCATAAATTTTTTTAGATACAAATTTGGGACTCATAATTCCGATAGGGTTTAGTTCTGATTTGAAAGGCCCTAAGATGATTTTTTTAATGATAAATTTTTTTTTAGTATCTTTATCCAGAAGATTTTTTTTGAAAGACACTAATTGACCAATAAGGGATTTACTTATCTCATATGAAGGATTAAGGGCTGGCAATATTTCTGCTTCTGATGTGTTTATCCAAATTTCTTTTTGAATTAATGACTCATTATTGCGGGCAATATCTTCAAATAAATTTAAAAATTTGAATTTGCTTAATGCATTTACTTCTATTGAGTTTTCATAATTGTTGTTTTCTCTACTTAAGTTATAAATACCATGGTTCAAAATTAATATATCTATCTTTTTTAAATGCTTTTTTAAGTTCGATTCTTTCCCGCATTCCCACTTAATCCATTTATTAGGGGATTCAAGATTTACCTCGGAATTAGTTTTACTATGACTAAATCCAATCACTTTATATCCTTTCTGACGAAACAACTTTGTTAGTTCTTTCCCTAATGCGCCAGAAGCTCCAGTAATTCCAACAGTTTTGACGTTATTAGCTGATTTAATCATTTTTCTTTTTTGATTTTGATGAAATATCAAATAATTTAAATAAATTGACCTAAAAAAAAATTATATATTTATTTGATTAAAACTCATAAATAAATATTTGTTTAGTTTTAAAAAAAATATTATCTTAAATCTATGGATCAATAACTTCACTAAATTATGAGCGATATATTATTAATTGGTTCATGTGAGCCATTTAGTGGTAAGTCTGCCTTGGTACTTGGGATAGCAAAAAGACTATTACAGGAAGGGAAAAAAGTACGTATTGGTAAACCATTAGCAACATGCATCGAACTTACTACTCTACCTTCAATGTCTTATGAAGGATTAATAGATGATGATGTCAAATTTATTGGATCTACATTAAATATTGAAGAGGAAAACTTAATTTCTTCAGTAGGATTATTGGATAATATATCCGCTGAAAAAAGAATTTCTAATAAAGACTTACTTCCAGGAAAAGGTTTTGAACAAATTAAAGGATTAGTTAATGATGATTTTGATGGGTTAAATATTCTTGAAGCGGCTGGAAGTCTTCATGAAGGAATGATATATGGTTTAAGTCTCCCACAACTAGCTAAGAGTTTAAATGCGAAAGTTTTGATTGTGAATTTGTGGGAAGATTGTAAAAGTGTAGATGCATTACTTGATGCAAAAAACCAATTAGGAGATCATTTTGCTGGGGTGGTACTCAATGCAGTTTTGCCGCAAGAAATTAAAAAAGTAAAAGATGAAATAATACCTTCTCTTAAAGACATGAATATTGAAGTGTTTGGTGTGATGCCTAAATCTCCACTGCTAAGAAGTGTCACGGTCGGTGAGCTTGTTAGAAGATTAGATGCCCAAGTAATTTGTTGCCCTGAAAAAGATCAATTACTTGTTGAGACATTAAGTATTGGTGCTATGGGTGTAAATTCTGCAATGGAATTTTTCAGAAGGAGACGAAACATGGCTGTAGTTACTGGTGCTGACAGAACTGATATCCAACTCGCGGCCTTGGAAGCTTCCACTCAATGTCTTATTTTAACTGGTTTGGGAGATCCTTTGTCACAATTGATTCATAGAGCGGAGGAATTGGAAGTGCCAATTTTAAAAGTTGAATTAGATACTCTTGCTTCCGTAGAAATTATTGAACAAGCTTTTGGTCATGTCAGAATACATGAATCGATTAAAGCTTCTTATGCTTTTCAGTTAGTTCAGGAGCATGTAAACCTAAAAAGAATTCTAGAAAAGGTGGATTTTCCCTGCAATCTTTCAGATAAATGCTAATTTCAAATATAGGAACAATTTTATTTTGAGTCGCTCTCTAGATCTCCCCGCAACCGAAGGCGTTGATGCCTTAGCTCAAGAACTTGCAAAACTCCAAGATAACGGGAAAAGGAGGATTGCATTTTTGGGCAGTAGACATGTACCAGTTGTCGATATCCACTTGATTGAATTGATAGCTAGGTCATTAGCAGAGGAGGGACATAATATCCTTACGTCTGGATCTCAGGGTGTAAATGCCGCAGTAATAAGAGCTGTTTTGGATATTAACCCATCATTATTGACTGTTTTATTACCTCAAAGCCTTGATAGACAAATACCAGAAATCAAGGAACAACTTGAAAAGGTTATACACTTAGTTGAAAAAAGTGAAAATAATGAATTGCCATTACCACTTGCAAGCAGCCTTTGTAATCAAGAAATTATTTCTAGATGTGATCAATTAATATGCTTTGCCTTTCATGATAGTGAAACCTTGTTAAACAGTTGTAGGTGCGCTGAAGAAATGGGAAAAGTAGTAAGTTTGTTATTTTTTGATTAAATAAATCCATTTCCTTATATTAAAATCTAATTTATGCTAAATAATAAGCGTGCGTTTGAAAATTTACGATGGCAGAAAGTTTTTCATTTGATGTAGTTTCTGATTTTGATAGACAGGAATTAGTAAATACTTTGGATCAAGTAAAAAGGGAAATTTCTCAGCGTTACGATCTTAAGGGCACAGATACTTCAGTTGAGTTAGATAAAGAAAATATTTTTATAGTCACCAATAGTGAACTAACCTTAAATGCTGTTAATGACATTATTAGACAAAAGGCAATAAAAAGAAACTTATCTTTAAAAATTTTCGACTACGGAGAAATTGAAACAGTGAGTGGAAATAAAGTTAAACAAACAATCTTATTAAAACAAGGCATCAAACAAGAAATAGCAAAAAAAATCAGTAAAACTATAAGAGAACAAATTAAAAAAATAAATGTCAGCATCAATGGAGAAACGCTTAGAGTTACTAGTAAGAGCAAAAATGATCTTCAATTAGCAATTAAGATTGTTAGTGAGCTAGAAGAGTCTTTGAACATTCCTCTGAAAGCTAATAATTTTAGATAAAATCTTTTAAGATTATTTTGAAATATGTCCGATTACCCTGAATCTCTTATAAAGGAATTGTTTGTAAAGGTTAAAGAATATCCTCGTTTTTCAAAAGAAGAAATAGAGAAATTTTGTTGGATGGCGGTACATGAGTATAAGCATGGTGTTTTACCATCTGAATATGACATTAGGGAAATAGACGAGGAACTATATTTAGAACTTTTGCAAGAATTTAAATCAAATATTTAATAAGTAATAATTATATTTAAATTTACAATTATTAAAAAAATATTTTAATTAAATGCCTTATTAATGCACTAATTAGTCTATTTAAATATGATTAATTAAAAGAAAAAATTTAATGTCTACATCTTTTAAAAATGTCACACCAACAGGTCCTGGTGGTACAGCAACTTTATTGATTGTATTGTCTTTTACGGGCTTTCTTTTGCTCACCCAATCTTTATTTGTTGTTCCTTCTGGACAAGTTGCAGTTGTTACAACATTAGGGAAAGTAAGTGGCCCCTCTAGGAGAGCTGGTTTAAACTTTAAGCTTCCATTCATTCAGTCTGTATATCCATTTGATATAAAAACTCAAGTTCAACCCGAAAAATTTGAAACTTTAACTAAAGATCTTCAGGTTATTAGGGCTACTGCTACTGTTAAGTATTCAGTAAAACCTAACGAAGCAGGAAGAATTTTTGCAACAATTGCAAGTAGAAATAGCGATGTTTATCAAAAAATCGTTCAGCCATCTTTACTCAAAGCTCTAAAATCAGTCTTTTCTCAATATGAGTTAGAAACAATAGCTACTGAATTTGCAGTAATTTCTGAAAAGGTAGGAGATACTGTTGCTAAAGAACTTAATTCATTCGATTACGTTGACGTTAAAAGTTTAGATCTTACTGGATTAGAGATTGCTGAAGAATACAGAGCCGCTATTGAACAAAAGCAAATAGCTGGCCAGCAATTACTTAGAGCTAAAACAGAAGTAGAAATTGCTGAACAAGAAGCACTTAGATATGAAACATTAAATAGAAGTCTCGATGATCAAGTGTTGTTCAAATTATTTCTTGATAAATGGGATGGAAGTACACAAGTCGTTCCTGGCCTACCAGGTTCTGAAGGAGGAAGTCCCCCTGTTATAGTTGGCGGTAAAAGATAATTATTAAATTTTAAGTTTCCATTACAGTTAATCATTTACTTTTTTTCATGAATGAAAACTAGGTAAATGATTATTTTTTTATCGCATTAAAGGATTGATCAAAAGCTTCGATAGTTTTATCAATTTCTTCTTCACTATGCGCTAATGACGTGAAACCAGCTTCAAAAGGACTTGGAGCTAGGTAGATTCCTCTTTGAAGCATCTCTCTATGCAACTTACCAAAAAGTTCAGCATCATTTGTTTTTGCTTCATCAAAGTTTCTAACTGGTCCATCACATAAGAAAAATCCAAACATAGCGCTTACATTGCCACCGTTAATAGCGATTCCATTATTTTCTGCAGACTGTATTACACCTTCAATTAATCTAGAAGTTGTTGCCTCTAATTTCTCGTAAGTACCTTCTTGCTTGAGTAACTCAAGAGTTTTAATCCCAGCGGTCATTGCCAGTGGATTTCCACTTAAAGTACCTGCCTGATAAACTGGTCCAGAAGGGGCTACCATTGACATTATTTCTTTCTTGCCTCCATAAGCTCCTACAGGAAGACCTCCTCCAATTACTTTCCCAAGAGTGGTTAAATCAGGAGTAACACCAAATTTTTCTTGAGCGCCTCCATAACTTATTCTGAACCCAGTCATTACTTCATCAAAAACTAATAAAGATCCATTTTCAGTTGTTAATTCTCTTAATCCTTCTAAAAATCCAGGCTCGGGTGTAATAAACCCGGCATTCCCAACAATAGGCTCAAGAATTACCCCTGAAATGGCATCAGGATTCTCAGAAAATAATTTTTTTACTGCTTCAAGATCATTGTAAGGAGCAGTAAGTGTATTTGTAGTTGTTGTTCTTGGAACCCCTGGAGAATCTGGTAATCCTAAAGTAGCCACACCTGATCCTGCTTTTACCAAAAACATATCTGCATGACCATGGTAACAACCATCGAATTTAATAACTTTATCTCTTCCCGTGAATGCTCTCATAAGCCTTAAAACAGCCATACAGGCTTCAGTTCCACTATTGACAAATCTAACCATTTCTACTGATGGGACAGCATCAATTACCATCTCAGCAAGTTTATTCTCTAAAATGCATGGAGCTCCAAAGCTCGTACCTTTCTCAATTGCTTCTTGTAATGCAGTAGTAACTTCTGGGTGAGCATGTCCACATATAGCAGGCCCCCAACTTCCTATGTAGTCAATATATCTATTCCCATCAATATCCCATGCAAAAGGCCCTTTGACTCTATCAAACACTATTGGTTGCCCACCTACAGACTTAAAAGCTCTCACTGGAGAGCTAACTCCCCCTGGCATCAATTCTTGAGCAGCAGAGAAAATTTCTTCTGATTGGGTGCAATTTAATATGTCAGTCACAGTTTAATTAAATAAAGCTTTGAGATAAAATTTGTCATGTCCTAAATTAGAAATAAGTAAAAATTTTGTCAATCAGATTGAAATTCTACATTATGATATTTTTATTGCGATAGTTTGGATTGTAAATAATTAATTTTTTCAAGAATTCATAAAGCAAATTGGAATGATTCTAAATAACCCTTTGTTTACATGCGTTCTCAGACATTAAAAAATGAATTATCTTTTTAATTTATATTTCGAAGAAATTATCTTCATCCTCAAAAAAATCTACATTTATGTCGTTTAAGTTGAGATTTATCATAACTGGTGCATGATCACTTGGACGTAAATTACCTCTAGGTGAGCTGTCTATGACACAACTTTTAAGTTTTGATGAAAGTTCTTTGCTGATATATATATGGTCTATTCGCCAACCTTTATTTAATTCAAATGCGTTATTACGGTAATCCCACCAACTCCAATGGCCACTATTTTGTTCAAAAATCCTGAAAGAATCTATTAATCTTTTTTTCAGAACATTATTTAGTGCATTTCTCTCTATTTCAGATGCCATTATTCCTCCTTCATATTTCTTTGGATCATGAATATCCAAATTAGATGGAGCAACATTAAAATCACCCATAAGACAAATTAATTCTCCTTTTTTTTCATGCTCATCCAAAAATGCAGCTAAACAATTTAACCAATTAATTTTATATTCGAATTTACTAGAGTCTAAAGAAGAACCGTTTGGCACATAGACATTTATGATTTTAATACCATTAATATCAGCAGAAATTAATCTTTTTTGGTCGAGAAAAATTTCGATATTTTGATTAAAGTTGGTACAATCATAAAATCCTTTTTTGACATTTTCTGGCTTTATTTTAGAAATAATAGCAACACCATTATATGATTTTTGGCCGTATACCTCTACTGAGTATCCTAATTTTTCAAAAGGTTCAATGGGGAAACTATCATCTATTACTTTTGTTTCCTGCAAACATAAAATATCTGGATTAACTTTATTAATCCAATCTATTATTTGTGAAAGTCTGGTTCTTATGGAGTTAACATTCCAAGTTGCTATTAACAAATTTCTAACATATTATGTAAAATTAAGTTAGCAAAAATTATTGGCGTTAAAGAATTTTGAAATTAAATAAAATGAAATATTATTTTAATAAAAAATACTCTAGATCAATATTTTTACTAATCTTTTTAATTTCATTAATTTCTCTTAAAGGTGATTTCTTAAATGCTGATTATTTATTTGAAGAATTAGAAATAGATACCTCAACTAAAAAAGATGATAGTGGTTCATCAATTCCAACTAATCCATTTGAAATTGTAGAAATGATTAGGAGACAAAATAGTTTAAATGATGCGACTAAACCTTCTGATGCCATAGACGATGCATTAGAGTCTTTTAATAATTTGGAGGAAAAAAAAGAAATTTAATAAGATCAATTTTCATTTTTAAATCTTTAATATGTTAAAAAATCCTATTCCACAAGTTACTGATCCATTGCAATACAGAGCTATTGGTATTGTAAATGGAAAATTTACACCTCATGATCTTGAGCAGTTAAATAAAGGGTTGATAACTGATAATGAAGGCGAAAAAATTGAAACAGTAGTACTAGGTAAAGCATTATCACTTTTAAAAAAGCATATTGATTTAAATAAAAATTATTACTGGGTTGTTTATCCAAAGAATAAAAACACTCAAAATTTGCATTTACAGGTTGCAGGTATCTGGGATCCTGTACAATTGAACGATTTACCAAAGGATTCTTCAAAATTTAACTTCTCTAAATTATTGGAAAAATTAAATTTAAAAGATAATTATTTTTCTGTTAGAGGAGAGCTAGTTTTTGTCAATAAATCCAAAAAAGAAATTGTTATGAAGATCTGTTCTACTTCAAAATTAAAGAATTTAAAAAATAAAAATTTCAAGTTATTCATAAAAGGTGAGCTTTCTTTAGAACTTCTCAATAATTTTATAAGTTTAGATATCAACAGAGATGGTAATTCTTTGAAATTACTCAATTACGAAGTTATTAGCAGAAATCTTTCTAAAAATAATTAGAATGCAAAGTTGATCTTTATCGCAATTCTTATCAACCAAGAAATCTAAGATTTATGGAAAATGTTTTAATTGAATGTTCACCAGGAATCTCTGGAGATATGTTGTTAGGAGCTTTTTACGACTTAGGTGTTCCTAAAAAAGTTATTGAACAACCACTTATTGATCTTGGATTAAAGGATCTTTATCGTCTAGAGTTTAAAGAATCGAAAAGTTCTTCAATTCGAGGAATCAGTGTGAAGGTTGAGAATATTAGTAGCATTCCTTTTAAAAGAACTTGGAGAAGCATTAAAGAACTTATTTCAAATGGTCACTTAGAAGATAAATTAAAGCAGACAATTTATGAGGTATTTGAATCTTTAGCAAATGCAGAAGGAAAAGTTCATGGCATCAAAGCTGAGGATGTTCATTTTCATGAAATTGGGGCTATCGATTCATTAGTAGATATCGTAGGAGTATGTGCTGCATTTAATTACCTTAAACCTAATAAGGTTTATTGTAATGAACCTATGTTAGGGAAGGGCTTCGTTCAAACTGAACATGGTAAATTATCTGTACCCCCTCCTGCTGTAATAGAGTTAATAAGGCAAAAAAATATTAAAGTTTTATCAAGCTTTGACTCAATAGAGGGTGAACTATCTACACCAACGGGCATTGCTTTACTTTCTCATTTAGTCCACAATCTGCAACCCCCTTCAAAATATTCTGTTAACTCTTATGGAGTAGGCATTGGCAACAAAAAATTTCCATTCGCTAATTTGGTGAGAGTTTATAAAATTGCTTCATTTGATGATTCTTCTATTAATGAAAAAATCAATCCAAAGTTCGAAGAGATATGTGTGCAAGAAGCATGGATTGATGACCAAACACCTGAAGATCTATGTAATTTTGTAGAGAAACTGAGAATTGAAGGAGCTTACGACGTTTCTTATCAATCTATCAATATGAAAAAAGATAGAATTGGATTTTCTATTCAAGCAATCTTACCAATAGAGAAAAAAGAATTTTTTAGGCAATTATGGTTTGATTATTCCAATACTATTGGAGTGCGTGAAAGGACCCAATCAAGGTGGATATTACTTAGAAGGGGAGGGGAATGTTCAACGATTTTTGGAAATATAAAAGTTAAACAGACTTTGAAACCAGATGGGTCAATAACTATTAAGCCTGAAAATGACGAAGTTTTAAGATTAAAACTAGAGCATAAAATATCAACTGAAGAAATAAGAAAAATAATAAAAGACTCCAGTAAAAAATTTAAAGCATTTGAAAACTGGAAATGAAATTCAATTTAAGTAATCAATCATATTGGAAATTTTTAAAAAAATATAATTTTGGAGCTTTAAAGAGTACTCTCTTTATTTCAAGCTTGTTTTATTTTTGGATCTATTTTTTTTATAATATTGATCAAATTTCTTTTAAGATTAATTTAGAACAAAATGGAATTAATTTATTTTTATCATTTTCATTTTGTGTTTTAAGTATTTACCTGAACGCTTATGCATGGAAATATATTGTTAAATGGTTTGGGAAAAAATTTAAAAGCAATAATCTAGTTTCTTTTTATGTGTTAACCAATATTCTTAAATATGTCCCAGGAGGGATTTGGCATTTTGTTGAAAGGTTTAATTTTATAAAAAAAATAAGTAATCCCCAGATTGCTTTGTATTCGACACTTATAGAACCTTATTTTATGTTGAGTGGATCTTTTCTCTTGGCATCGCTAGGATTAATTTTTTCACCACTTTATTTTTTTTTAATTTTTCCTTTAATATTCTTAAATAGGAAATTAATTTACTTTACATTAAAAAGATTAGGGTCTCTCAAGGGAAAAGTATTTGAGGTTTTGAGACTTCATAATTTAAATGACCAATTTGAAGAGAGAATAAATATAATTTCTTTTTTTCCTACTAGAGCTTTATTGCTTGAAATTGGTTTTGTTTTATCTAAATTTATAGGATTTTATTTTTGCTTAAATACTTTTTATCCAAGTAATAGTTTGGACATTATATATTTATTAGTAATCTTTTCTTTGTCATGGTCTTTAGGTTTGGTAGTCCCAACAGCTCCAGGAGGAGTTGGTGTTTTTGAATCCTGCCTCCTTTTTCTTGTTGGCAGAAATATCCCACAGTATGAAATTCTTGTTAGCTTAATTTATTTTAGAATTATATCTACATTGGCAGATTTGTTGTTAAGCTTCCCTTTTTTAATTAGAAAAATTTTTAAAAAAATTTAGTTTTTTTTCTCTAAACTTGGTATCAATGTAATTGATGCAATAAGGCCTAGAGTCATGATAAAAATAGCTGGTAATATTGCCTCTACCATTCTTTCATCTCCAGCATATTGATATATTCGAACAGATAATGTATCAAAATCGAATGGTCTTAAAATAAATGTTATGGGTAATTCTTTTATCGTGTCTACAAAAACTAAAAGTGATCCTACAAAGATTGGTCCTTGGAGCAAAGGCAGATGAATATTTTTGATGATTCCCAGCCAATTCTCTCCTAAACCAAGTGCAGCTTCATCTAGACTAGGAGAAATCCTCTCAAGACTTGAATCAATAGAACCCTTAGAAATAGTTAGAAATCGGGCAAGATAACCCCAAATTAGTAAGCAAATAGCAATGAAGTTTAATTTTGAAGAAGAAATGCTTATTAAAGATAAAGCTAAGACTGTGCCTGGTATTGCGTAACCTATCCCCGCAAGGTTCGTTATTAGTTCTAGCAATAAGTTTTTATTTGGACGTCTAGCTAAGGAAATTATTAACGAGAATAGTATTGTTATTAATGCTGTAAAAAGTCCTAGACTAATAGTCCTAAAAGATAGTTTGAGTAATTCTAAAGATAACCCTTTATGAATTTGATCAATATTTAGCAGAACCCAAAAAAAAGGAATTCCAAAAGAGAAAATTGGAGGGAATAAGGATATGGTTATTGCTAAAAAAGCTCGAGATTTTTTTAATTCCCATCCTTGAGAATCTTTTGATGCCGGATTCTCACTCCACCTCTTTGATTTTCTTCTTGAGAATTTTTCAAAAATAATTAAAGTGAAAATTATTGATAAGGCTACTAAAGATAATCCAATAGCATTTTTTGGATTACCTTCAATTATCCAATTTTCTGCAATACCTGTAGAAATACTTGGAATATTTAATAATGCAAATGTACCTAGCTCATTCATTACTTCCATACACATTAAACTTATTCCTGTTATTAGTGCTGGCGTCGCCATTGGGAAAGCTATTTTAAAGAAGCTCCTCCACGGCCCAACTCCTAATCCTCTACTAGCATTTATTTGATTAACACCAAATTTATTAAAACTTTCATTTGCAAGAATGAATACATATGGATAAGTAGAAATCGAAAGAATTAAAACCCCCCACCATAAACCAGTTACTTGATACCCAAAAATACTTCCTAAATCCTGCAAAACAGCTGTTATTAGGTATGCTGGGGCAGCTAGTGGAACTAGCTGCAAAATACGAAGAATTTTTCTGAACTTAAAATCGCAATTTGAAAGTAACCATCCATTCAAGGTTCCCAAGCCTCCTCCAAATAAACTTGTCAGCGTTAAAACTTTTAAAGTGCCTATTACCTCTTCTCCTCCAGCAATACCTAATGAAAAATTTCCACTTAAAACATATTGAATTCCTTCAAGAAGAAAATTGCATATTGGAATGATTACTAATATTGAAACAATAAACGAGATGGTATAAAAAAGTTTTAATTCGTTTACTGCTTTTTTAAGTCCTTTAATAAGTATTTTCAAAAATTAATTAAACCCTAATATGTATACTCTAATCTGTACTAAATCTACAAGATGAGAGTTGTTTTTTAATAGTTTGATGATCTAAGTCTTTCCCAATTAATACTATCTTGTTAGATTTTTCTTTTGTCCATTCTTCATCATCTAGAGAAAATCGTTTTCCAGATAGGTGAAAAATGTGTTTTCTTTCACTTTCCATAAACCATAATATCCCTTTAGCCCTAAATACATTTTGTGAGATTTGATTATCTAAGAAATATTGAAACTTCCTTAAGGAAAATGGTTCAAATGTCTCATAAGAAACTGATGTAAAACCCTCTATGTTATTGCTCAATTCGTGAGAATGAGAAGAGTGATCGTGAGAATGAGAAGAGTGATCGTGAGAATGAGAAGAGTGATCGTGAGAATGAGAAGAGTGATCGGTTGAATTATCTTCTACGTCTTCTTTATCCTTATCGAATTTAAAAGTATCTGTTTCAAATAGACCTACACTCATTATTGTTTGTAATCCAACTTTACTATTGGTTGATCTCAATATCCTTGGTTCTTTTTTTATTTTATTTATAAATTTTTCGATTTTCTTTAGTTTTTCTTCGTTGACTAAATCACATTTATTTAGGAGAAGGATATCTCCGTATAAAATCTGAGAATAGGCGACATTTGTATTATTAATTTCAAAATCAAAATTTTCTCCATCAATGATAGTGATAATTGAATCTAATCTTACTTTTTCCCGAAGATCTCCAGCTGCAAAAGTCATGGCTACTGGTAATGGATCAGCTAGCCCAGTGGTTTCGACAATCAAATAGTCTATTTTTTCAGATCTTTCTAAAACTTTGGATACTGTATTTAATAATTCACCATTAATAGAGCAACATATACAGCCATTATTTAATTCAATCATATCTTCTGAGCCTTCTATTATTAAATCATTATCTATTCCTATCTCTCCAAATTCATTAACTAAAACAGCTGTTTTAAGACCAACTTGATTTTTTAAAATATGATTTAAAAGCGTAGTTTTGCCTGAACCTAAAAATCCACTAATAATCGTAACAGGTAATAATTTCTTAGACATTTTGACTAATTTTTTAAATGAATAAACTTAAATTTGTAATTTTATTGATCGAAAATTTTATTAATTTCTAAAGCTAATGTTTGATCCAGATTTGTTATACCCCCCAAATCATGTGTAGTTAACCTAATTATTACTTTTGAATAAACGTTTTCCCAGTTAGGATGATGGTTATATTTTTCGCAGATTAGCGCAATTTTAGTCATAAATGAGAAGGCTTCGATAAAATTAGAAAATTTAAATTCTCTCTGGATTTGTTCATTTTTAATTTCCCAGCCTGGTATTTTGACAACTAATTCCTTTAATTCTTCATCTTGCAAAAGGTAAGGTTCCATTAAATGATTAATATTAGTTTTTATTAATTACATTATAAATATTTTGTCTTTTCTCACCAATTATATGTACATTTAAAACCCTTTCTTTTTGATGAAATCTATGTTCCCATAAATACACAGCTTGCCATGTGCCAAGCATAATATTGCTGTCCTGAAAACTTAAAGATAAACAAGTGTTTGTTAAAGATGTTTTAATATGAGCTGGCATATCGTCAGCTCCTTCTTGATAATGTTTATACGAAATTTCTTCTCTATTTTTTGATAAAGTAAAGTAGGAATTATATGGGACTATAGATTGTATATATTTTTTTAAGTCTTTTAGTACGTTTGGATCAGCGTTCTCATTAATTGTTAAGCTGCAACTGGTATGAAGTGAAGTTAGATTTAAAATTCCTGAATCAAAATTATTTTTTTTAATAAATAAATTCAAATCATTTGTTATGTCAATAAAACCCTCACCATTAGTTATGAATTCTAATTTTGAGAATATTTGTTCCATATAAATAAAAACTCAATTAAGTGATATTCTATTATGGATAAAAATTGTATGTTTTATGCAAACAACAAAATTTTTATCTTAAAATAAATTAATTTATTTATAAATTTTTGGCCGAAATTCAATGGAATAAGCTTGGGGCTTATCTCAAGGAAACTCAATTATTAGGTTCAATCCAAAATACACTTTATTGGGATCAGAATACTGGGATGCCCAAGAAAGGAGCTTCTTGGAGGTCTGAACAACTTACCTATATTGCAAAAATCTTGCATAGGAGAAATTCTTCTGAAGAATTTTCTAATTTAATTCAATCCGCTAAAAATGAATTATTAGATACTGAACAAAATTTCAATGATCAAATCTTTATTAAAGGAAAAGAAAGAAACATTAATCTTTTAATTAAGGAATTTAATAGAGCGAAAAATTTAGATCCAAAATTAGTTGAGTCTTTAGCTAAGGCAAAATCTAAAGGATATGAAAGCTGGCAAGAGGCTAAGACAAAATCAGATTTTAAAATTTTTCTTCCATTCTTTGAAGAACTCATAAAATTAAGGATTGAGGAGGCAAAACAAATATCTGATCAATATTCACCTTGGGAGACTCTAGCCCAACCCTTTGAGCCTGAATTGACTTTGAAATGGTTGAATAAAATGTTTCAGCCTTTGAAAGAAACTATCCCAGCCTTGATTAGAGGAATTAACAAGTCCCAAAAAAATCACTGGGATTTAAGTCCAGAATCTCAAAAAATTTTATGTTCTAAATTACTTGACGAGTTTGGGAGAGATAAAGATCTTGTTGTTATTGCTCAATCTCCCCATCCTTTCTCGATTACAATAGGGCCTAATGATTATAGAATCACTTCAAGAATTGTTGAAGGTGAACCATTATCAAGTTTTTTAGCAACTGCGCATGAGTGGGGGCATTCAATTTATGAGCAGGGTTTGCCATCTCAAAGTCATCAATGGTTTGCTTGGCCTTTAGGTCAAGCAACTTCTATGGGTATTCATGAAAGTCAATCTTTATTTTGGGAAAATAGGATTGTTAAATCCAAATCTTTTTCAAAAAGATTTTTCAAAAAATTTGTTTCGGCTGGATGTTCTCTTAATAATCATTTAGAACTCTGGAAATCTATTAATCATTTGGAAGCAGGATTAAATAGGGTTGAAGCGGATGAATTGACTTATGGCTTACATATATTAATAAGAACAGAACTTGAAATAGATTTGATTGAAAGAGGGTTACCTGCTGAGGATATTCCTATAGAGTGGAATAAAAGATATGATGACCTCCTAGGAATAAAACCATCTAATGATTCAGAAGGTTGTCTTCAGGATGTTCATTGGAGTGAAGGTGCGTTTGGATATTTCCCTTCATATTTGTTAGGACATCTAATAAGTGCTCAAATTTCAAAGCAAATGGAAAGAGACATTGGTTTGATTGATAACTTAATTGAAAATGGTGAATATCAAAAGATAATCTTTTGGTTAAAAAATAATATACATAAATATGGGAGATCAGTTAATTCTATGGAGTTGGTAAGAACTGTAACTAATGAAGAATTATCGCCAAGCTATTTTATTAATCACTTAAGGTCTAAACTAAATAATTTTTGCTGAAACATTACTTTTAAAGAGTTTGGTTGGGGGTAAGGATGTAGGATAAACAAAAATAATTTCTTGATGGCAAATCTTAATCAACCTCCAAGTAGAGTTACACCAAATCTATTACATATACTTAATGCTTTCACTGATAACTCAAATTCAATAGTTAACACTATTGTTGAATTGAATTCTAATACTATAAATAAATATGAATTAATTACAGAAACAGGTCATCTTAAACTTGATAGGGTGGGTTATTCTTCACTTGCCTATCCCTTTGCTTATGGATGTATTCCAAGGACTTGGGATGAAGATGGAGATCCACTTGACATAGAAATTGTTGGAGTAACTGAGCCATTGATTCCTGGATCTATTGTGGAAGCTAGGATTATTGGGGTGATGAAATTTGATGATGGTGGAGAAGTGGATGATAAGGTCATAGCAGTTCTAGCAGATGATAAAAGAATGGATCATATATTAAGTTTTGAAGATCTTGGAGACCATTGGCTAAAAGAAACGAAGTATTATTGGGAACACTACAAAGATCTAAAAAAACCAGGAACATGTTCTGTTAACGGTTTTTTTGGGATAGAGGAAGCTGTAGAAGTAATTAAAGATTGTGAAGATAGATATAAAAAAGAAATTGATCCTAAATTAGTAAATTAATTAATCTTAGTTTTCTCTAAATTGTTCAAATATTTCGCTTAGTATTTTGTCGGCACCCTGGAGTTTTAGTTTTTTAGCGAGTTCTTTGCCTATTTCTTCGGGATCATTAATATTGCCAATATATTGATCTTTAATAAGCCTTTCTCCATCGAGAGATGCAACCATACCAGTAAGGCAAAGTTGTTCATTTTTGATTTGACTATTTACACCTATTGGAACTTGGCATCCCCCTTCAAGTTCTCTTAAAAAAGCCCTCTCTGCTAAACATCTTTGACTAGTAGGTTGATCTTCTAAGACATTTATAATTTCTAAAACCTTTTTATCATCAGATTTACATTCAATACCCAGTGCTCCTTGACCAACAGCATGAAGGGAAATTTCATTTGGAATAATCTGGTGAATTCTTGATTCAAAACCCAATCTCTTTAAACCAGCAGCAGCAAGTATTATGCAATCAAATTCACCAGCATCTAATTTTTCTATTCTTGTAATTACATTTCCCCTTATATCTTTAAATAAAAGATGAGGATATTTATTTCTTAATTGTGCAAGTCTTCTTAGAGAGCTTGTCCCCACAATCGAACCTGCTGGTAAAGTTTCTAATTTGTAACAATCATTTTTTTTGTTTACTACTAAAGCATCAGCAGGGTCTTCTCTTTTTGTTATGCATCCCAATTTAAGGCCGCTAGGTAAATTTGTTGGTAAATCTTTTAGAGAATGTACTGCTATATCTGCCTGGCCTACGAGCATTTGTGCTTCAAGTTCTTTTGTAAATAAGCCTTTATCTCCAATTTTTGCTAAGGCTACATCAAGAATTTTGTCACCTTGAGTTGCCATGGCCTCAACGGACACCTCTAAGTTGGGAATATTTTTTTCAAGTTGATCTTTAACCCACAAAGTTTGAACCATGGCTAGTTTGCTTCTTCTACTAGCTATTTTCAGTTTAAAATTAGTCATTAAATATAATTTTGAGTTTGTATTAAAATTAAGTCGAATTTATTTTAAGCTATTCTTTTGCAACTTTCTAAAGCTGAAAATTATATTTAACTATTTTTATTTAATATATTCTTTTAAAACCCCATTTCGATTCGGATGTCTAAGCTTTCTTAGAGCTTTTGCTTCTATTTGTCTGATTCTCTCTCTTGTTACATCAAAAATCTGTCCTATTTCTTCAAGAGTTTTCATTCTTCCGTCATCAATTCCATATCTCAACCTAAGCACATCTCTTTCTCTTGGACTTAGAGTCGCTAATACTCCTTCTAAATCTTCTCTTAATAAAGTTTTAGAAACATCTTGCTCTGGATTTTCTATATCAGCCTCAATAAAGTCTCCGAGTCTTGAGTCTTCTTCTTTACCAATTGGTGTTTCTAAAGAAATAGGTAGCTGAGCACTTTTTGCTATAAATCTTAATTTTTCAATTGTCATTTCCATACTTTCAGCTATTTCTTCTTCACTAGGTTTCCTCCCAAATTCTTGGCTAAGAACCTTAGTGGTTTTTTTAATTCTGGATATTGTCTCATATAAGTGTACTGGCAATCTAATAGTCCTACTTTGGTCAGCTATTGCTCTAGTAATGGCTTGGCGAATCCACCAAGTAGCATAAGTAGAGAATTTATAACCTTTTTCGTGGTCAAATTTTTCCGCTGCTCTAATTAGACCTAAACTACCTTCTTGTATTAAATCTTGAAATGATAAGCCTCTATTCATATATTTTTTCGCAATCGAAACAACTAATCTTAAATTTGATTGAACCATTTTTTCTTTAGCTCTTCTTCCTAAAAGAAGTCTTCTCCTGAATTTAGGAAGGGGCATATCTATTAATTCAGCCCATTCCCTCACAGATGGGAAATGGCCTTTTTCTGACTCATATTGAGTCGCCAGTTCTTCTAGTTGGAGTAAGTCGGCAATTTTTCGCGCAAGTTCAATTTCTTCATCAGGTCTTAAAAGTCTAATTCTCCCAATTTCTTGTAAGTAAACTCTTATTGAATCTTCGGTATATGTACCTTTAGGTCCAAGCTTTATGTTTCCGAGACCTTTATCTTCATCCTCAGAATCAAGAAATTCATTATTATTTTCTAGGCCACTTTCCCTTGACTCAGAGGATGAATTTAAACTTTGGCTATTTATATTACTATTTTCTTTAACTTCTGTTTCTAAATTGGTTTTTATTTTTTTGTTAATCTTTTTTTTTGAACTGGGCTTAGAATTCTTTGATTCTGCTGCTACTGGACACATGATTTACTCCTTTCTACGGTGAATTTAACTAGATTAAATTTTATTTAGGGCTAATTTGTACATTTAGTAGTAAATTCCCCTTTAATTTGCAAAAGAACTTTTTCAGGAATTTGGATAAAAAAGTTTTTTAAAATTGTTGAAAAATTTAAATAGTGCTATAGATTACCTAAAGTAAAAAGTCTTGGGATTTCTCAGACAAGCAGATCATTATTTGAATATTCAGTCAATGATCAAAGCTTCATGTCTCCCTTAAGAGCAGGATACTTACAATGTGCAAAAAACACTTTGTGGAATGTTCAACAATCCAATACTAAGAAAAAGTTTTGAAGCCGGCAAGTAATCAGTTATTAAATATCTCATACAAATTGGAAGTTTTGCTTGATATTGGTAGTCGTAATGAAAGCTTTTACTATTTAGATGGAAAAAATCTTGGAGCAGAAGTTGGCGATATTGTAAGTGTGAAACTAAGAGGTAGATTATTGAATGGGTTGGTGATCTCCAAAAAAAACTTTTCGACAATTAATAAAGAAGAATCAAATATTACTGGAGGAAAAAGTATAAACTATTTGTTTGTTGAAAGTATTTTGCAAAAAAAAATCATTGATGAATCTTGGAGAGAATGGATAGAGTCTTTAGCCTCTTTTTATATGGTTAGTAATTTAAAAATGTTTAAAACTGCATTTCCTCCTGGCTGGATTGGCAAATATAAAAATATTTCTCAAGGTTTAAAAGATCAAATATGGATTGAAACCAAAAAAGAATTTGATATTAAGAAGAATGTATTAACTAAAAAAGAATTTTTTTTAATGAATACTTTGCCTGAAAAAGGTAATTGGCAAAGTGAATTAATAAAGTCTGGTTTTAATTACACTCTTATTAACTCAATGGTTAGTAAAAATTACCTTGTTAAATCTAAAAGAAAAAAAAATATTAATACTAAATTAAATTCCTTATTAAATAATCATATTGCAACGAAAAAACCAAATCCCACAAATGAGCAAAAAATTGCATTTCAAGAATTTCAAAAAATGAAACCAGGAGATGCGTTACTTCTATGGGGCGAAACAGGTTCAGGGAAAACAGAAGTTTATATGAGAATCGCTGAAGATCAACTTCTCAAGAAAAAAAGTTGTTTGATACTTACCCCAGAAATTGCACTAATTCCTCAACTTACTGATAGGTTTAGTCTGCGATTTAATAATGTAGTTTACGAATATCATAGTAATTGTTCTTCAAGTTATAGATCTTTAGTTTGGAAGAAAATTATTGATGCTAATGAACCTCTAATAGTAATAGGTACAAGGTCTGCAGTTTTTCTCCCAATTAAAAATCTAGGATTAATAATAATGGATGAAGAGCATGATGTTTCATATAAACAAGATAGTCCTATGCCTTGTTATGACGCTAGAGAAATTGCTATTGAAAAAGTAAAAAGGAATTCTGCAAAGTTAATTTTTGGGAGTGCAACCCCATCAATGAAGACTTGGAAAAAGTGTATTTTTGAAAAAGATTTTAAATTGGTAAGAATGATTCAAAGGATTTCCAGTAATGAAGTTCCTGAAATAAGAATTATTGACATGCGGGATGAATTTAAGAAAGGAAATATGAAAATTTTATCCAATGAATTATTACAATTGCTTCCTCAACTACGCTTAAAAAATGAGCAGGCAATAATTTTGATCCCTAGGAGGGGGCATAGTGGTTTTTTAAGTTGTAGAAATTGCGGATATTTAATAAATTGCCCTAACTGTGACGTTCCTTTGTCAGTGCATCTCGGTTCACAAGGAAAAAAATGGTTAAGCTGTCATTGGTGTGATCATAAATCGAGATTGATTAATAGTTGCCCAGATTGTAATTCAACTGCCTTCAAACCTTTTGGAATAGGGACACAAAGGGTTATAGAGTTTTTAAATGAAGAATTTCCTGATTTAAGAGTACTTCGCTTTGATCGAGATACAACCTCAGGAAAGGATGGTCATAGAGATATTCTCTCAAAGTTTTCTAAAGGTGATGCTGATATTCTTGTGGGAACGCAAATGTTGGCAAAAGGGATCGACATCCCCAATATTACTCTTTCAGTAGTGATCGCAGCAGATGGGTTGCTTCATCGTCCAGATATTTCGGCAGAAGAAAAATCATTACAATTGTTTTTACAATTAGCTGGTAGGGCAGGTAGAGCTCAAAAAAAGGGAAAAGTTATTTTTCAAACATATAAACCTAACCATCCGGTAATTTCGTATCTTCAGAAAAGAGATTATGAAAGATTCTTAATTGAAAACTCTAGATTGAGAAAAGATGCCAATTTATTTCCATTTTGCAAAATTTGCCTTCTTAAATTATCAGGTGAGAATTATGAATTAACTGAATCAATTTCAATAAAATTAGCAAAATATCTACTCAATTTTTGTAAGAATAAGAACTGGAAATTAATTGGCCCTGCTCCTAGTTTAATTGCTAAAGTCGGTAAAAAATTTAGATGGCAGATATTAATACATGGTCCTGAAGGAACAAAGATACCTTTACCTGATAGGTCAATATTATGGAAACTTATTCCAAAAAATGTTTTTTTAACAATAGATGTTAATCCAGCAGAGTTGTAATTACTTTGATGGAAGTTGAGGCCAATCTGTACCTAATTTAAATCTATAGAATCTTAATAAATAAGCTAATAATATAATTATTAAAATTGTAGATATTCCAATCAAAAGTTTATTAAGGCTCCAGAAAGAAAATTCGAGACTATTCATCTGCCCTTGATTTAAATTCCAAATTATTAAATTTTTTGTGATTTCTAAATTCGAATTATTTTTACCAGTAAGGGTAGGTTTATTAGGGTTAATAATTTTGAGAATGAATTCTAAATTATCAAAACCTTGAATAGAATTTAAATCCAAATCTACCTTATAAAAGTATTTTTTAAAAAAAATGAAGTTTTTTTGAGTAGTATTAATTTCTATATTTGTTGATCCTCCAGCTAATTCTCCAGCGGTATTTTGGGTGATTTTAAGAACTTGCCTTATATCTTCTAGATTGAGATTTTTATGTTTCAAAGAAAAAGTTGATTCGTCTTGTTCAATTTCTGCGTAAGGGAAAATATCTTTCATTTTCTTTTCAAATTTTAATTGCCAAGGAAATTTCTTTAAATATTTACTTTCTATCATTAAATTATTGGTTATTGAATCAAGTTCACTAAGATCGAGGGTATCCTCAACTTTTACGCAGCCACTTAAGAGTGGAATTAATAATAATAGTATTAAAAAAATGATCAGTGAAAAGCCTTTCTGAAAGGGTTTTGTATCCCCAGTTGGAGTCTCAGTAACATTGATAAATTTCTTTTTCTCTGATACTTCTCTTTTTTTGCGCAGTGAGTTAAGAGATTTTTTATTTAGTGATGGGTTGGTTTCAAATTGTACGTTCCAATTTTCTGGCTTTTTAATGTCAGGCGAATCTATAACTTCCATCAAATATTTTGCATTTTCTCTCGTCTTATAATCGTAAGATTTTAGAAGTTCTTTACAAAATCTTTTAGCCTCCTCCTTTTTATTGATACCACAAAGAGCAGTAATTAAAATTGTTCTTAAATTTACTCCCTCTTTGCTTGATAAAGGAAACATTTCGATTATGGGCAAAAGAAATTCAATACAATGGTGATATTCACCTTTAGCTAAAGCAAGTTCTACTGTTTCTAAAACTTGCTGATAATTTTTCATAGGTTAGGCAACTATCATTGTACCTATTCCAGAATTTGTAAAAATTTCAAGAAGTAATGAATGTTCTATTCTTCCATCTATTATGTGAGCTGCTTTGACACCTTGTGCTAAAGCTCTTATGCAGCATTCCGTCTTAGGAATCATACCTTCAGTGACAATATTTTTTTCAATAAAATATCTCGCCTCTTTGAGATTCGTTTTCTCAACAAGACTATTTTTGTTATCTTTTTCTCTTAAAATCCCTTGAGTATCAGTAAGAAGAATAAGTTTTTCTGCATTTATTGCAGCAGCAACTTCTCCAGCAACGAAATCTGCATTAATATTATGGGAAATACCCTCCATAGTCGATCCAATACTGGAAATAATTGGGATATATCCTTTAGAAATAAGAGGATCTAATATCTCAGGATTGATTTTTGTGACCTCGCCCACTAAACCATGGCTCCCATCTCCTAATTCTCTAGATTGAATTAAGTTTCCATCAAGACCTGATATCCCCACAGCTAAGGATCCAATTTTATTAATGCCTTTTACAATTTGTTTGTTAACCCTACCCATTAGAACCATCTCGACAATTTCCATTGTTTTTTGATCAGTAATTCTTAATCCATTTTCGAATTTAGGAGATATTTCTAATTTCTTTAACCAATTATTAATCTCGGGTCCACCTCCATGTATTACTATTGGACAAACCCCCACGGTTGATAAAAGTGCTATGTCTCTAAAAAAAGCATTTTTTAAATCATCATCCTCCATAACGGAACCACCATATTTGATAACAATTTTTCTACCTGAGAAACTTTGTATATATGGAAGTGCTTCGCTTAATATTGATACTCTTTGAGAATCATTCATTATTGAAAATCATTAAAACTTGATTGAATTTAGAAATTAGGTTTTTACAAATATATCCCTATATTTAATAAAAGAGAATAAAATCAAATTCTTTTTTATTATCATCGATAATAAATTCTGATTCAAGACCTTTGACGAAAAACCTATTTAGTCTTTCTTGTTTTTCAATCCATTTTTCTAGAGGGACGGCGTTTAATTCGAAACGCATTCTGAGACCATTTTTTTCTTCTTTTGTAATTTCTTCTATCTCTTTTAATTGAGGGGGATTATCCTCGTCCCACAAATTTAAAGATTCTAATGACGATTCAAGATGAGCTTTTATCCCATACCTCCATCTCGTAACATCTTTAACTAGATCTGTTAATTCTTTTGGTCTATTAAATTTATTTGTTGCAAAATTCGTCTTATCAAACAACTCTACAGGAGGTATTTCGGAAGTCTTTAAACCTAATCCAATTAGAAAAATAGGTACTCCATAAAAAAAAGTTGGAACACTTAAATTTACCGAGTCTGTAAAATAAGCAGTCATTCCAACAAAAGCTAATATACCCCCAGCGGTTACGATTAAGTTTCCAGGCGATAAGTATTTCTTCATTTTGATCTAGTAGAATGTTTTAAAAGGCTATAAAGTATTATGCAAGATCCTAATACTGCAAATCAAGGAGATTTAATTTTTAAACTTGATCAAGATAGAGCATGGCTATTAGAAAATCTTGATAAGGGTAAATGGCCAGAAGTCAGAAGCGAACTTGCCGCGCTTGAAAGAAAAATAAGCAAATTTATTATAAGTGTTCAAGAAAATAATGTTGATATTTGATTTAAAAAGGTATTTCGTCAACTTCGGGCACTAAGGGTGAACTATCCCAACTAGATTTTTTAGCGCTTTCTTTATTTTCAAATGACTCATTATTTACTTTTTGATCAGACTTAGTAACATCAACTGGCGATATTTGATGAATCTTTGAAGCTGTTAGTTCTGGTTGCTTTTCTTTTGTTCCGTCTTTTCTAGTGACAGAATTCATCTTTAGACGTCCCTCAATAACAATATTTTGCCCCTCCTTTAGTTCATTTACCATTTCTTGGGCAATATTTCCCCATCCTATGATCTTTAGATTCCTGGTTGGATCTTCACTACGTAATCCTTTAAAATTAACAATCATCTCTGCAATTGGAGTTTGGTTTTCTTTGGTATACCTCATTTGGGGAGCGCTATTAATTACCGCCTGAATTAAACAATGGTTCATTACTTACTACTTAATTAAAGACATACTGATGCAGAATCAAGAAAAATGCTACGAAAATGTTTGGATCCTATCAGGAACTTCGGATGGCCCTGAAATAGCTAATAGGCTTCTTGAACTTAATTATTCAGTTTTTGCAAGTGTTTTAACTTATAAAGCAGGCCAAGCTTATATTGAAAATCCAAAGTTACATATCATTACGGGTAAATTAAATAATAAAGATGAAATAATTAATTTCATAAAAAAAAATAAAATCAAATGCGTTGTCGATGCTACTCATCCGTTTGCTGAGATAATTTCTAAAAATCTCAATAATGCATGTAAAGAGATTAATAAACCCTTATTACTATTTGAAAGAAAATCTCTAATAGATAACACTAAAAATTTTTTTTATATTGATGATTTAAAGGATATAAATAACGTTGATCTAGAAAATAAGAATATTCTTCTAGCAATAGGATCAAGATTTCTCAAAGATACGGCCAATTATTATAAGGATTGTAAAGCAAATGTATTTACAAGGGTACTTCCAACTCATGGAAGTATAACAAAAGCTTTTGGATCATGTATTAAAAATTCAAATATAGCAATACTTGAGCCTAGTAAAATTGGGCAGGGAATTTTAGAAAAAAAACTTTGTGATTTTTGGGAGATAGATTATGTTCTATGCAGAGAATCTGGAAGTTATTCTCAGAAAAACTGGGAGAGTATAGTTTCTGAAAGTAAGATGAAGTTATTTTTGGTTAAAAGGCCGAAAGTTAAAAATGATTATTCTTACTCTTTTGATCAATATCACAATTTGATAAATCACATAATTATAAAATATTGATGTTTAATTCATTATGGAAGTATTAGTTATGATCACAACTGAATCAAGTAACGCAAATGCTTTGCGAATGGCTAAATTACTAATACAAAATAAACTTGCAGCTTGTGTTTCGATAAAACAAATTTTTTCAATTTATAAGTGGGATGATGATATTGAAGAAACTAAAGAGTTTGAAATCACAATAAAAAGTAAACTAGAATTTAAAGATTGTTTAATTGATTTCGTAAATAATAATTCAACATATGATGTCCCTCAAATTATTTACAAAAAATACCATGCTGAGATGAAATATTATGATTGGTTGAATAAGACTATTTGATTAAATCTATTTTATTAACTCTTTAAGATCAATATCTGTTCTAGATCCTAATTGCGTAATTATTTGCCCCGCACAAATTGAAGCTATCTCTCCGCATTTTTTGAGGGAACAATTGTTTATTAATCCATGGATAAATCCTCCCGCATAGATATCTCCCGCTCCTGTAGTATCAATAATCTTGCCTTTCGTTATTGACTTAATTATTTCAATATTATTTTTGTTAACGATCAGAGAACCATTGCTTCCAAGAGTTACTATGACTAATTCACATAGGGAAGATAGGTCTTCTTGGCAGCTTGCTAATTTATCATTTTTAAATAGACTTAAAACCTCTGATTCATTACAAAAAACAATATCTACAAATTCATAAATTAATTCCAAAAAACTCTCACGATGTCTTTCTACACAAAATGAATCAGACAAAGAAAGGATTATTTTTGTATTAGATTGTTTTGCAACTTGGGCGGCTTTAATAAAAGCTTTTTTAGCTAATTCGCTGTCCCATAAATATCCTTCTAAATATAAGTATTTACTTTCCTTAATTACAGTAAAGTCAATGTCTTTTGGTTCAAACTCTACAGATGCTCCTAGGTAAGTGCACATAGTCCTTTGTGCATCAGGTGTAACCAAAATGATTGAATGAGCTGTTGGAGCACCTTTAATAGTAGGTGGAGTATTAAATATGGTTTTACTTTTTTTTATATCGTCAGAAAAGAAATTCCCAAATTGATCATTTTTCACTCTTCCTATAAACTGCACATGATTGCCTAGTTCTGCCAAAGAAACAACGGTATTTGCTGAGGACCCACCTGAAATTTGTTTGATTACTTTGCAATTTTCCAACAATCTCTGAGATTCATCAGAATTAATTAGATTCATTGATCCTTTATCGAGATTATTTATCTCAAGAAACTCATCTTCAATATTTACAATAATATCTACTATTGCGTTGCCCAGACCAATGAGATCAACTTTTTTATGTTCAAAATGTCTAAAGGATTCCTTCATTGGATTTGGAACTAAATTACCTTAGCAGTGCTCTTTTAGGACCATGTATTGGGTCTTCAATTACTATAGTTTGATCTCTATTCGCCCCCAACGAGACAATGGCAATTGGTACCTCCATTAATTCAGCTAAAAATCTAAGATAATTCATAGCATTCTCTGGGAGATCAGATAGTTTTCTACAATCTGCAGTTGAACATTGCCAACCTTTTAATTTTTTGAAGATTGGCTTACATTTTTTTAAGTCATCTGAATTTGTGGGAAAGTAGTCTATTTCCTCTCCATCGAGATCATATGCAATGCAAACTTGAATCTCATCTAATTCATCTAACACATCAAGTTTGGTAACGGCTAAGCAATCAAGACCATTTACAGATACAGCATATTTACCAATAACTCCATCAAACCACCCACATCTTCTCCTTCTCCCAGTAGTGGTTCCGAATTCACTCCCTCTATCACAGAGTTGATCATTAATACTTCCTTGTAATTCAGTTGGGAATGGTCCTTCACCCACTCTTGTGGTATAAGCTTTTGCGACACCTATGACTCTATCAATTAAAGTTGGACCCACTCCAGCTCCAATACATGCCCCTCCTGATATAGGGTTTGATGAGGTAACAAAAGGATAAGTCCCATGATCTAAGTCAAGTAGAGTTCCTTGAGCACCTTCGAAAAGAATATTCTTCTTGTTTTTCGAGGCTGTATGGATAGTCCTCGTACAGTCAACAACGTGCTTTGATAATCTTTCCCCATAGTCAAGATATTCTTCAACAATATCTTCTAATTTAAGTGGTTTAATGCCATAGATTTTTTCTAGTAGACCGTTTTTTTCTCTTAATGGAATTTCGATCACATCACTTAGTCTTTCCTTATTGAGCAAGTCTCTTATCCTAATGCCATTTCTTTGTGATTTATCCGCATAAGTTGGGCCAATCCCACGACCTGTTGTCCCTATTTTGTTTGAACCTCTATCAGCCTCCATCGCTTCATCTAATATTCGGTGGTAGGGCATTGTTACATGTGATGTTGATGAAATTTTTAATCCTGAGATATCAATTCCATTATCAATTAACATGTCAATTTCTTTTAGCAAGATTTTTGGATCTACTACAGTTCCCGAACCAATTAGACAAGAAGTGTTTTTATAAAGTATCCCTGAGGGAATTAAATGTAATTTTAAGACTTTATCATCTACGACTATAGTATGGCCTGCATTTACCCCCCCTTGATAGCGAACGACAACATCTGCCGAACGACTAAGTAAATCCGTTATTTTACCTTTTCCTTCGTCACCCCATTGGGCTCCGATTACAACAACATTGGCCAATTTTAGAAGAGCATTATTTTTGTGCGAATATTTAATATATTCAAAAATCTTGGTTTACTTTTAAAAAGTAAATGAATTGTATCAACTTTCTCTTAGAACCATTTTTTCAGCAAGAGAAAATTCTTTGGTTAAACGCTCTTTAAGTTTATCTGGCAAAGGTCTACTTGCAAAGTTTTTGTAATGCCCCGCCATAGCATTTAATGCTGTTTGCATTGTGGTGAATGATTGCGTTTTATTCACCATCCCTCTGTTTCTATATCTGGAAATATAGTCAGTTATGAGTGTAAGAGCTTCACTTCTCACTTCATCTTTATTTGGAGAATCTTTTGGAGTATCAACAGCTGTTTGTAATGTTTTAACAACTGAAATAGTATCCTTTGTATAGTCACCTGTCATAGCGGTTTTTGCAGCTATGGAAGGGGAACTAAATAGTGTAAAAACAACAATTAAAGATATTGCAAAAGATATAGCTTTGGTAAGATTCTTAAAAAATAATTTTGATGTCCATTTCAGTAACATAACTTAGCTCCCAAAAAAAATAAGCCTCAAGACTTTTTATTGTACATTATTTCAGATTCGGAAATAAATGTTTCTAACAATTTATCAGTACTAATTTTAAGCTTAGTATTATTTGTTCTGCATAAAAGTTCTACTTCTTTATTAATAGAATCTCTGCCAATAATTATCTGAAAAGGAATACCAATTAATTCCGCATCTTTAAATTTCACTCCAGCTCTATCGTTTCTATCATCAAGAAGGACATCAATTTTATTAATTAAAAAGTTGTTATAGATTTGCTCAGTAAGATTACTTTGAATAGGATCTTTTAGGTTTGTTGGAATAATAATAACCTCAAAAGGAGAAATCTGGATAGGCCAACAAATTCCTTTTTGATCATGATTCTGTTCGATAGCCGCTTGAGCTATTCTTGTCACTCCTATTCCGTAACAACCCATCCATAAATTTTTTAACTGACCGTCCTTATCAGAAAACTTTGCATTTAATTTTTCACTATATTTCTGACCTAGTTGGAAAATATGTCCAATTTCGATACCTTTTTTTTCTTTAAGTTCTTCATCATTATAAATACTTATTTTATCTCCTTTTTTGGCATTCCTGATATCCCCAATTAGATAGTCTTTCGAATCAAAAGAAAATTCCTGAAAAACTTTATGGAAATTAACTTTATTCCCTCCACTTATAAACTTTGAAAGGTCACTTGCAGAATGGTCAATTATTTTTGTCCATTTTTTTTCCCAATTAGAACTAGCTTTAATAGTTTTATTATCTAAATCTGGCCCGATAAAACCTAAGGGTAGATCAACTAGATTTTTTTCGATAGTATTTTTGTCTTCAATCTTTTTAAGATTAAGGAGATTGAAGTGATGAAGTTTATTGATTAAGTTAAAAAGCTTAACTTCATTAATTTGTTGATCGCCTCTTATGCATGCAAGAATTGGGACCTCAAATTTACCTTCGAACTGTGCAAGGAATATTACTACTTTAATAATCTGACTTGGGTCTAAATTGTTATTATTGCAAACTTCATGGATTGTTTTTTGATGAGGCGTTTCCAACCACTCTGCAATATTATCTTTTAGTGGAATAGGTTGAGAGGGTAGAGAAACAGCTTTTTCAATATTTGCAGCATAAGAACCGCTTTGAGTGAACAAAATGGAATCTTCCCCAGCATCAGCAGTGACCATAAATTCTTTAGATGAAGCACCGCCAATTGCTCCACTATCAGCTTCAACCCCTACTGTCTGCAGTCCACAAGATTTAAAAATATTTTCATAAGCATTGGCCACTTTTTCATAGAAAGAAGCTAGATCTTTTTCTGAAGAATGAAAAGAATAACCATCTTTCATTATGAATTCTCTACTTCTCATCAATCCAAACCTTGGCCTTATTTCATCTCTAAATTTTGTCTGAATTTGATAAAAACATTGAGGTAATTGCTTATAGGAGTTGATGATCTCTGATGCAATACTCGTGATCACCTCTTCATGAGTTGGCGCTAAACCAAATTCTTTACCTTGTCTATCTTTGAGATTAAACATTATTCCTTCACCTGCGGTATATCCTTCCCACCTTTCACTTTTTTTCCATAAATCTGCAGGATGAAGTTGGGGTAATAGTAATTTTGTACAACCAATATTATTAAGTTCTCTATCTATTATTGCGGATATTTTTTCAATAACTCTAAGCATTATTGGCATGTATGCATAAATACCGCTGTTAACTCTGCGAATATAACCAGCTTTTAAAAGTAATTGATGTGAAATAATCTCGGCTTCAGAAGGTGTGTCACGAAGTGTCCCCAGAGGAAATGAGGTTGTCACGCGCATACAGAAAAATCCTTAATAATATTTAATTTTATCAATTAAGGTGAAAAAATAATTTAAAGTGTCTTGAGTCCCTCAACACGGCTAGTCTAAGAATATTCTTTTTGCTAACTTCTTCAGTAATGTAGTTCAAACTCTTTAAAAAGTTCATTACTACTTAATCATTTTCTTAAGTTTATGGAAAATATAGATTCCCATATTTCTAGTGAAGAGGAATTAGTAGGTATTGATGAAGTTCAAAAATTCCTAAATAGATCAAGAGCTTCTGTCTATAGGTATACAAATACAGATTTAAGAAATCTAAACCCTAGTTTTAATCCAAGAAAATTAAATCCCGAATTTAGGACTGACCAAAAAGACCCTTTAAAATTCCATCCTAATGAAGTAGCAAGGTTTGCAAAAGATATTTTAAGAATAAAGGAAGTTACTGTAGAGATCTTTAATACACCTTCGTCCGCTGCTCAAAATATACTGGCGCAAATTTTAGACGAACTAAAATCTATTAGGTCTTTGCTAGAAAAAGAGTAATTAAAAAGTCTCCAATCAATGTTTTGATTTATTGACATTTTGAATGTAGGATAATGATGTTTATTATCTCCTTAATCTTTACCAATTAAGAGTTCTTGAGTTACACGAAATCAAAGCAGTTTATTCAAAGTAAATCAAGCGAAGAATCTTCTAATGATTCTGCTCGAAATGATTTTGAAAGAGATGATGATGACCCCTTAAGTATAAGGAGTTTATCAATAACATCTTTAGGTATTATTTTTGCCTTTTTGACAATTTTTTTACCTTCAATAAGCATTTTAATTGGCAGACCTTTATCTCAAGGTAACGAGATAATTCATAATCACGATTTTAAAAAAGATGGACCTTAGTTCAATACCTCCATCTCCAATGAAGGGAATAGTGAATATTGTTGTTGAAATACCTGCAGGTAGTAGGAATAAATATGAATATTGTTCTGAAGCAGGAATAATGGCCCTAGACAGAGTATTACATTCTTCAGTGAGGTACCCTTTTGATTATGGTTTTATCCCAAATACCCTTGCTGATGATGGAGCCCCCCTTGATGCAATGGTGATAATGGACGAACCTACTTTTGCAGGTTGTCTAATAAAAGCTAGACCTATTGGAGTTTTGGATATGCATGATTGTGGTGCATATGATGGAAAACTTTTATGTGTGCCTATGGCTAATCCTAGGCAGGCTAATATAGTGAGTATTAATCAAATTGCTCCTAATCAGCTTGAGGATGTTGCAGAATTTTTTAGAACAAGTAAAGGACTCGATGGAAGAACAGTTCAAATTGATGGTTGGAGGGATTTTGATGTAGTTGAAAATTTATTGAAAAGTTGTATGCCCCTAAAAAAGAAAAAATTTAAAGTACTTAAGAAATCAAATATTAGTAAATTAAATTGAAAAAAATAATTTTTTATAGTTATTTAAAATGCTCTACATGCCGAAAAGCTGCAAAGTGGCTTGAAAGCAAAGATTTTGAATTTCAGTTAATTGATATTGTAAAAGAACCTCCACTTGTTAATTATTTAAATCTAGCCTTAGAACAATACTCTGATGATAAGAAAAGGATTTTTAATACAAGAGGTAAAGCCTTTAAAACTCTTAATCTTGATATTGATGGTTTGTCAAAGGAAGAAATTATTCAACTTCTTTTAAGTGATGGCAAATTAATAAAAAGACCATTTTTGATTTACGAAGGAAAAAAAGTAATATTAGGTTTTAACGAAATTGAATATGCAAAAGATTTTATATAAGTTAAGAAAATAAAGATTTTATTAATCCTATGACTGGTTCCATAAAAAGTTTTTTAAAAGAATGGGGGCTACTAATTCTATTAACTTTTTTTGTTTCTTCTTGTAGATCATTTTTTGCAGAACCACGTTATATCCCTTCTGGTTCAATGCTCCCAGAATTACAAATAAATGATAGGTTAATTATTGAAAAATTTTCTCTAAGAAACTCTTTACCAAAAAGAGGAGATATTGTTGTTTTTAACTCACCTTACTCGTTTGACAAAAAATTAATTTCATCAAGATCTAAGCCTTTACCAAAAAAAAGATATTGTTTTTTTATGAGTTTTCCTCCAATGTCGTTTATTCCTGGTTTGAGGGATCAAGCTTGCGATGCTTATATTAAAAGAGTGGTAGCAATTCCAGGAGAGATTGTAAGCGTAAACTCTAATGGTGAATTAATAATTAATAATAAATTAATTCCTGAACCCTATGTCGCTTATAAGTGCTCATTATCCCTCTTTAATAAATGTGGTGAATTTGAAAATATAAAAGTGCCAGAAGATCATTTTTTAGTTTTAGGTGATAACAGGGCAAATAGCTGGGATGGAAGATATTGGCCTGGAAGTAAATTTCTTCATAAAAAAGAGATAATTGGTAAAGCATATTTCAGATTTTGGCCTCTTAGTCAAGTTGGCTTTTTTAGTAATTAAACCCTTTTTTCTGACTCTGACTTCATCAAAATAAATTTTTTAACAACACTTATTTTAAAGTGCTCCTGAAGCAGTTGAATCAAGTATTCCCCCTAGGTGTGTTGTAATGTTAAGAGCGCTAATCACAGGGGGCTTATTGGGATCATTAAAAAGGTCAATTATAGTTATGCCGCCATTGCCCTGTTTTATCATCCAAATATTTGAATAATTAATCCCAAGGATTTTGCAAATTAAAGTTTTATTGACCGCATCATGAGCAACCAGAAGGCTAAGATCATTATCCTTTTGAGATAAACAAATCTTGTCAAAAGCTTCTACGGACCTTTCTGATACATCTTTTATAGATTCACCTTCAGGCATTATTACTTCTTCAGGTTTATCATGCCAATTTTTTAATAAAACGGGCCACTGTTCTCTGATTTCTGCTTCCAGTTTACCCTCCCATAATCCATGACTAATTTCTACAAGTGCATCTATTCTTTCTATTTTTAAATCTTTTCTATTTTGAAGGATTATTTGTGCAGTCTCATAAGGTCTTTCCATTGAACTTGAAAATGCCTTATTGAAAGAAATATTTTTCAAATATTCAAAAGTCTTTCTAGCTTGGTCTTTCCCGTTTTCATTTAAAGGAATATCAATTTGGCCTTGAAATCTACCTTCTTTGTTCCAGTTAGTTTCACCATGCCTTATTAGAAATATTCTGGAATCTCCAATTTTATTCGGAATATTTTTATTCAGATGGGAAGTTTGATTTAAGCATTCAATTTGGGTCTTAAAAGAGTTATCTTCCCTTGAAATATTGAGTATAGATAAAGAGGCATTTTCTAATCTTATTTTCCTAAAACCTTGCTTAGGCTTTCCTAATAATGAGAGGATTAAACATCTGAGAATCGCATTATGTCCTATAACTAAAATATTTGCATCATCTTTGTCTAGATAAATTTTTAAAATATCTTCTACGAAATTTGTTGCTTGAAAAAATAACTCTTGAATTGGTTTATAAGTTTTATTGTCTTTTCTATTTAAGATTAGATTTTCTGGATCACTTTTCCATATGGGGTAAATTTCTGGAAATTTCTTTTTTATTTCATCAATTTTTAGACCAGACCATTCACTAAGATCTACCTCTAGCAAATTATCATCAAATACAATATCTTGTTCTTTATTGAAGGTCTTTTTAATTGTTTTTGCAGTCTCTGCCGCTCTTATAAGTGGAGAGGAATAGATTTTATCGAAGTTTATTTTTGATAATGCTTTACCTGCTTTTCGGGCTTGTTCGTATCCTTCATCAGTTAATAATGAATCGTCTGTTCTTCCTTGAATTAATCCTTTTGCATTGAAACTGCTTAGTCCATGCCTAACTAAAACTAATTTTATAGCCATTATATAAATTTGAAGATTAAGATAATTTAATCATCTCATGGCGTGATTAAAATATATACAAAATATAAGAAACTTCAATGATAACTAAGTATAGTTTTCAATAATATAATTAATTTATGATCTTTAAAAATATTTCTAAGTCAAAACTCACTTTAGCTTTTATTTCTATATTAATAACTTTTTTTGTATGGCAACAAGGCTTAAGAGATAGTTTAAATAGACCATCTGTCACATTTGATATTAGTCAAAAAGAGCAAGAAATTGCTGAATTATCTCTCCAATCAATACCTGTAAATCTTAAAAAATTTTTTATCATTAATGATCCTGTAGATCAAATAAATAAATCACTCTATGATGTCTCATTTGAAGAGCTAACAGAAAGAAATAAATTAATTCGAATAATTACTTCAGAGTCAAATGATCCTATAATCTTTAAAAATATATCCAAAGATTTTGAAAATAAAAACTTTAAATTTCTGATTGATGAGATAGAAAAAAAATCTAAAAATAATTCATATAAGCCGAGTTCTGATAAATTTGATTTATTTACAGGTGATAGATTTTTATATCACCTTTTAAGCCGGAAATTTGATTTTGACGATAGTGCATTAATAACAAAATCATTTTCAAGTAAAATGTTTTTAAAGATATTAGCCATAAGACTAATACCACTTTTAACAATACTTATTGGCTCTATTCTGGCTTTAAAAATATTATGGAAAACCATATCTTTTAAAAAGTTTGGTTGGAAAGAAATTAAATACTTAGATTTAGAATTAATAGATATGGTTTTATTAATTGCAGGAGGATTTGTTGTATTAGGAGAAGTGGTATCGCCTTTGTTTTCTATAAGTTTGGTTGAACTTTTCTCTAAAAATATCTCTAATGAATTGTCTCAATCTTTAAAAATTTTCTTTGGATATCTTTTTATGGCTATTCCTCCATTAGGAATAGTTTATTATCAAATAAAAACTTTGAATGGTGAATTTACTTTTAAAAAGGATTATTTACAGTTCAATTTCTTGCCCATAAAATATGCAATTATTCAGGGTATTAAAGGTTGGTTAACAATTGTTCCTTTTGTTTTATTGATCTCTCTAATTATGAATAGTCTGATCGATAATCAAAATGGTAGTAACCCTTTGCTGGAAATTGTTCTTAATAATAATAATTACTTATCATTTTTTCTATTATTTGTAACAACAACTCTACTAGCTCCTCTATTTGAGGAAATTATATTTCGCGGTATTTTACTACCAACTCTCTCAAGAAATTTTGGAGTAATTTCGGGAATCATAGTTTCAGCCTTTATCTTTGCATTAGCCCATTTAAGTTTAGGAGAAATGCCGCCATTATTTGTTCTAGGAATTGGATTAGGAATCACAAGAATTGCTTCAGGGAGTTTGTTTTCTTCAGTGATTATGCATTCTTTATGGAATGGATTGACCTTCTTAAATTTGTTCTTATTGAGGACATAAAGAATTTAATTTTTTACTTGCGAATCACACAAAAAGATGTTTATTTAATTAGTAATACTCATTTCATTTAAAAAAATAATTGATGAAACCTTATGGGAATCAACTTAATTTAAAAAAAAAAGTTCCATATGAAGGTAAAAAAGATTCCGAAAAAATATCCATAATTAATATCAAATTATTACATCAAATTTTCGACACCATTAATATCTCTCTATTGGTATTAATTTTTACCTTATTTTTCTTATCTTTTGATAGCCAAAGGAAATGGTCAAATACATATAAAATCTTATCTAAAACAAGAGCTATCAATAATAATCTCATTGATTATATTTCTAAAATTGAGGAATTTTATATTAGTGATCTTGAGTCTCTCAACATTTATAGAAAAACCAAACCTGAAGATTTGATTTATATAGATAAACTTATTGAAAAAAAAGAAAGTACATTTAAGAAAAATTTAAATACCTTCATTGAAGGTTTTAGTGAAAGCAAATATCAAAGGGGATATTGATGAAAAAATACAAAAAAATTGTTCGTTTAATACCCCTTGATCAAAGAAGATTTAAATTTCTCTATATTTTTAGCTTACTATTAATTTTTTGTTTGTTTGGTAGGTTATTTAAATTGCAAGTCTTTAACGCCTCTGATTTGCAAAGGAAAGCTAGATTAATACAATCTTCTAAAACTAACTCCTTAAAAACAAGGAGATCAATCGTTGATAGAAATAACAGAGTAATTGCTTACGATAAACCGCTCTATAAATTATGGGCCCATCCAAAATATTTTAATTTTCCTGGTGATTCAATTAACAGAGTTCGCAGTATTGAAGAAGTTATAGAAAAATTGTCACCTATCTTGGGTATTAATAATGAAATACTCTTGAGGAAATTTAATAATAAAATGAGTGGTATCAAACTTTTGGATAAAATTACGGAAGAAAAGGCAGAAGAGATTAAGAACCTTCAAATAAGCGGAATTGATTTGTTTAAATATTCGCAGAGATATTATCCACAAGGGGAACTTTACTCTAATCTTGTCGGTTTTGTTAATGATGAGAATGTCGCTTCAGCAGGTTTAGAACTACATTTAGATAATCACATTAAAGTTTTTAATAAAAGTAATTTAATAAAAAGAGGAGGAGATGGGACTCCTCTACCGGATAATTCAGCACCAGGTGATTTTATTTCTGATTACAAAAGTTTAGGCCTAACTATAGATTCAAGATTACAGAAAGCTTCATACAATGCATTATCAAAGCAAGTAAGCAAATGGAAAGCAAAGAAGGGATTTGCAATAGTTATGGATGTTAATGATGGTCGGATTCTCTCTTTGGTTACAGTCCCATCATATGATCCAAATAAATTTTGGCAGTATGATTCTGAACTCTTTAGGGGGTGGTATTCTCAAGATTTATTTGAGCCGGGCTCAACTTTTAAACCTATTAATCTTGCCTTAGCTTTAGAAGAAAAAGTAATCCAGAAAGATGGAGTAGTTGAAGATATTGGAAAGATTAATGTTGGAGGATGGACACTTTCTAATTGGGATAAAAAAGGTAATGGATACATTGACTATCCAAAAGTTTTGCAGGTTTCAAGTAATGTTGGGATGGTAAAAATAATGCAAAATTTAGACCCCTCAATTTATTGGGATTGGCTAAATAATTTAGGTATAAATAAAAATTTAGAGACTGACTTATTTGAATCAACTGCTGGCCAACTTAAGAGAAAAGATTTATTTGTGAATCAATCAATTGAACCTGCTGTCACTTCTTTTGGGAAAGGTTTCTCAATCTCTCCACTTAAATTGGTTCAACTTCATGCGGCTCTTGCAAATGGGGGTTTTGAAGTAACTCCGCATGTAACCTCAACTTTTATAGAAAGAGTTAATAAAAATCCAAAAAAACAATTTTTTTCACACGAAGTCTCTAAAACTATTCTTGAATGGATGGAGAGTGTAGTTGATAAAGGTAGTGGATTTGGAGTGAAAATCGAGGGATATAGGATAGCGGGGAAAACGGGCACTTCCCAAAAAGCCTTAAATGGTTCCTACACAAGTAAAAAAGTTTGCAGTTTTGTGGCTACCTTACCAGTAAATGATCCGAAATATGCTGTCCTTGTAGTCGTTGATGAGCCATCTAAATCTTTTGCATATGGTTCAACTGTTGCTGTACCAGTTGCTAAAGAAATTATCGAGAGTTTGATAGTAATTGAAAAAATACCTCCCAAGATTAAAGATCATGGAATGATTGTTAAAAAACCCTAAAATTTTCCAATTTTATAAATATTTAGTTCATTATCTGATGATTTCATCAGAAATAAAGGCTAGTTTATAAATATATGATTATTTAGATATGAAATCAATTTTAGAACAATTGTCCTCAATGACCGTTGTTGTTGCTGATACTGGAGATTTAGATTCGATAAAAAAATTTCAACCAAGGGACGCAACCACCAATCCATCACTAATACTTGCTGCAGCTAAGAATCCTGATTATGTGAAATTAATTGATAAAGCTTTAGAAAGTTCAGAAAATGCATTGTCCCAAGAATTCTCCGAAATTGAATTAATCAAAGAAACTGTTGACCAAGTTTCAGTATTTTTTGGAAAAGAAATATTGAAAATTATTTCAGGGCGCGTATCTACAGAAGTTGATGCAAGATTGAGCTTTGACACCGAAGCTACGGTAGAAAAAGCGAGAAAATTGATCAATCTTTACAAAAATTTTGGAATTGAAAAGGAAAGAATTTTGATTAAGATTGCTGCAACTTGGGAGGGTATTAAGGCAGCTGAAATTTTGGAAAAAGAGGGTATTAAATGCAACTTAACTTTGCTTTTTAACTTCTGCCAAGCGGTAACTTGTGCCAATGCAAAGATAACTCTAATTTCTCCGTTCGTTGGCCGTATATTAGATTGGCATAAAGCAAAAACTGGTAAAACTAGTTTTGTTGGTGCTGAAGATCCTGGTGTTATTTCGGTTACGCAAATATACAAGTACTTTAAAGAAAAGGGATTTAAGACAGAAGTAATGGGAGCGAGTTTTAGAAATCTTGATGAAATAAAAGAATTAGCAGGTTGCGATCTTTTAACAATCGCACCAAAATTTCTTGAGGAACTGAAAAAAGAAAAAGGAGAGTTAGTTAGGAAATTAGATGTAAGTACCCAAATAAATAATTCTATTGACTACGAATTTGAAGAAAAAGATTTCAGATTAAGTATGTTAGAAGATCAAATGGCAAGTGAAAAGCTTAGTGAAGGTATTACTGGATTCAGTAAGGCTATAGAAGAATTGGAAGAACTGCTACTAAAGAGATATTCAGAGATTAAAAATCATAAATTGATTTCTGCTAACTAAATTTAAGTTTGAATTGAAAATAATTAAGTCTCACTTTTTGTTAAAAGCCTTCTGATAACTCTTTTTGCAATATCTTCATAACTCATTTCTCCTGATAATATTTGAGCAATACGTTTAGGAGCTGTTTTTCTTTTGACACCTAATTGATATCCAGTTCTGGGAAATCTATAAAATACTTGGGCTATTCTCCTCCCCCAAGCCATTGATTTCCCCCAAATGTTGTTAATTTTTTTTGTATAAAGATTTAAATCATCTACTTTTCCTGATAGGGACTGATCTATGTATTCTGCAGCATAAAAACTGCTAATTAAGGATGGTCTAATCCCTTCAGCTAAAAATGGATCACATAGAGATGCTGCATCTCCAACCGCTAAAACTTTGTCACCATTAATTGAGTGGAAGCCATTCCATATTCTCAGTTTCTTACTAATTATTTTATTAGGAAAATCATCAAAACCGAAGCTTCTGATTACTTGTTTATTTATAGCTTGATTTTCTAGGAGACCATTATTTATAAAAGTACCTAGACCAATATTTAAGCTTTCTCTTAGGGGGAATGCCCATGCAAAACCATATTTTATAAATCCGAACTCAAATCTAACTGCATCTCTAGGTATTTCACCTAGCCCTTTCAATCTTAATGAGATTGTGTTCGCAAATTTCGGTTTTCTAGGCCCTAAATTAAAATAACTCGCCCATTTCGATTGGGACCCATCTGCAATTACAAGAAATTCTGTAATATATTTTATTTTGTTATTGCAAGTAATTTCCCATTTATCATTTTTTTTTATGATTTTTTCTATCAATGATGGTCTCATTATCTGAGCTCCATTACTCAAGGATTCATCAAGTAATAATTGATCTAGTTTTTCTCTTTTAACAATCCAAAATGGGGATTCACCAGTCAGATCAGCAGTTACATTATCTGCAGCCTTCCATCTGAATTCAACATTATTAATTTTTGATTCTATAAAATCTTCAGTATTTATAGGAAGAAATCTTTGCATTGATGATGCCATCCCACCTGCACATGGCTTGTAATCTTGCGATTTTTCTTTTTCAATAATTAAAACTGAATATCCTTTCTTTGATAGATTAAGTGCTGTGGAAGATCCTGATAAACCTCCACCAATTATTACAACGTCAAATCCTATCAAACTTTTAGAATTTCCTTCTCTTTTTCAGATAATTTAGTTTCTATTAAAGCAATATATTTATCAGTAATTTTCTGAATTTCAGATTGATTATCTCTTGATTCGTCAATAGAAATAAGGCCATCTTTTTCATCTTTTTTTTCTTTATCAACAGCATCTCTTCTGATATTTCTCAAAGCTACTTTTCCTTCCTCTGCATATTTAGAGGCTAATTTACAAAATTCTTTTCTTCTTTCTTCTGTTAAAGGAGGAACATTTATTCTTATTACTTTCCCATCATTATTTGGAGTAATACCTAAATCACTCATAGAAATAGATTTCTCTATCGCTTGTAAACATGAAATATCGAAAGGTTGTATTGAAATTGTTTGTGAATCAACAGTACTTATTGTGGCTAGTGATTTTATTGGGGTTTCTGCTCCATAGTATTCAACACTTACTCTATCTAGCAATGAAGCATTAGCTCTGCCTGTCCTAATTGTATTAAAGTTTCTTTGTATGGCTTCAATACTTTTATTCATATTTTCTTGAATTTCTTGTTCTTTCATAATAAAAAAATTTAAATAAGCTTTAACTAATTAAAGAGCCTATTGGCTCACCAGCAACAGCTTTGGAAATGTTCCCTTTTTTGAATATATCAAAAACCATAATTGGGATATTATTATCTTTGCAAAGTGCAATCGCAGTACTGTCCATTACTGCAATTTCATCACTAAGAACTTGTTGATAACTGAGAGAGGAATATTTTTTTGCATCTTTAAATTGATTAGGATCACGATCGTATACTCCATCAACTTTAGTAGCCTTCATAACAACTTCAGCGTTTATCTCTGCTGCCCTCAAAGCTGCTGTAGTATCAGTTGTAAAAAATGGATTTCCGCATCCCCCTCCGAAAACTACAACTCTACCTTTTTCTAGGTGCCTCATGGCCCTTCTTCTGATGTAGGGTTCGGCAATTTCCTGCATTTCGATTGCTGTTTGCACTCTGGTTGCAACTCCTACTCTCTCAAGACCATCTTGAAGTGAAATTGCGTTCATAACTGTTGCTAGCATCCCTACATAATCAGCTGTCGCGCGATCCATTCCGTCTGCAGATCCTTTAAGCCCCCTAAAAATGTTTCCACCACCAACAACTATTGCAAGTTGTACATTATTTTCGACTACTTTTGAAACATCCTCTGCAATTGACTGAACTATAGCAGGATCAATACCATAAGGTTTTTCGCCCATTAGTGCTTCACCACTAAGTTTTAAGAGAACTCTTTTGTAAGTCATTCAATAATTGTACTTTTAAGACCTTAGCAAGTAAAAGTGCCAAATTTATTTTTTGTTCAGATATTGCTTGCGTCTTTAAACATTTCTAAACCTGTCTAAATAAAATTCAAAAAAAATTTACCTTAACTAAAATTCAATACACTTTTGTGCTTTTATTCCTTGCTCTTTAAAAGGATGTCTTATTAGTTTCATTTCTGTAACTAGATCAGCGTAATTGATGATTAAATCAGATGCTCCCCTTCCAGTTAAAACTATATGATTTTTTCTATTATTTAAGCTTTTTAAAAAAGTGATTATTTCTTCGGGTGCAAGATAACCAAGTTTTGTCGCAATATTAATTTCATCAAGAATGATAAGTTTATAAGATTCGTTTTTTATGTATTTTTTAGCTAGTTGCCACGCCTCTTGAACTAATTCTTCATCTCTTATTCTGTCTTGTGTTTCCCAAGTAAATCCCTCTCCTAATGAATGCCACGATATGTTTGAAGACAAGTTTTTAAGTGCTTTTTCTTCTCCAGTGGTCCAGCCTCCTTTGATAAACTGAATTATTGCTACTTTATAGCCATGGCCTATCGTCCTTAGAGCCATACCTAAAGATGCAGTTGTCTTGCCCTTGCCATTTCCTGTGAAAACAATCAATAATCCTTTTTTTGTTTTTCTAATTTGTAGTCTTTCGGATTGAATATCTTTTCTTTGCTGCATTCTTTTTTTATATGAGCTCTCATCGATATCCGGTGATAATTTACCTCCCATTCCAAGTTTATTTGCTTGATTATCGAGGTTAAATATTTTCTCGGAAGATGAAGGTTTTTCTTGCATATGACCCTTAATTTTTATTTTTTTATTATAAATCTTTAAATATTTTTAACTCTTTTAACTTTTAGCAGTGCATTATTTACTGCCTGTTGTTGATCTCTTTTAGTAATCCAGTGGTGATAAGTTTGAGTATGTAAACTAACAGAATGTCCCATCATTCTGGCAGCCACAGTATCAGGTAAATCATAAAAAATTGTTCTAACTGCCCAAGCATGCCTTAGATCATAAGGTTTTATTTGTAAAGAGTAACGCTTAAACTGGTCTGTAATTTTTTTTCCAATATTCTGTAAGGTTGTAATTTTAAGGTCTCTGTTAATATTTGGTAGAAGTTCAGGATTTTCACCAAGTTTTGATAATTCGAACTTTTCCACCCATTCAGGATGAAATGGCCAAACTTGATGTTCCCCAGTTTTAGTGGTAGGTAAAACTCTAATAATTTTGTCCCCAAAATTAGTAAGAGAACTTAAATCACAAAAAAATACTTCATGATTCCTTAATCCATATGTAGCCATAAGACCAAAAACAAATTTCCAAGACTTGTTTGGGATCGTCTCCCACAGTTTCTCTATTAATTCGTCTTTAGGTAGATCCCTAAATCCTGCTTTGTTCAGTCCATATCCTCTAGAATTTAATTTCCAATCTTCTGGTAGTTTAATGTCCAAAAACTTAGCTAAAACACTTAAAGAAGTTGCGCATTGTTTCCTACTTCTGGTGCCCTCCTTGTAACTTTCAAGAGTTTTTTGAAATATTTTTTCTAAATCTTTATTCTCATAGTCATTGTAAATATTTAGGATTCTTTTCATATATGGTTTATAAGAACTTCTCCAAGTAGTTTTTCTAGTGCTGGTTCGAAAATCACTCTTATTTTCTTTAAAAAAAAATTCCTCAAATTGATTTAATCTTTTTGGAAATTCAAACCCATCTTTTATTTCCTTTTTATAAGGCTTGCCTATCCAATTAATCCAATCAAATTGATTCAATTCCAATTGCAAATTGATTAATTGTAATTTTTTTTTGGCCTCCTCTAATCCAGAAATATCAGCCTTTAATCCAAGAGATATTCTTTGAATTTTAAAGTTATTGTTATCTTCTTTGGAGGGTAGTGAACCACGAATATTTAATTTCTCTCCTCTTTTCTCAATTCTAAGCTTGCTGCCTTGAGTAGCAAATTTATCATTGACATTATTAATTTCCTGAATTACGTTCATTTACTTATATAATTGACCATATAATGACGTTTTTAATGTTGATTTTCAATCTTCATAAATATTAAATGGATAAAATAGGCGTCTTACTAATGAACTTAGGAGGGCCTGAACGCATTACTGATGTAGGTCCTTTCTTATACAATCTTTTTTCTGATCCAGAAATTATCAGGACCCCTTTCCCTGTTTTTCAAAAGCCCTTAGCATGGTTAATTAGCACACTTAGGAGTACTACTTCACAACAGGCTTACCTTTCTATAGGTGGAGGTTCACCTATCAGAAGGATAACTGAACAACAAGCAAGAGAATTACAATCTAAATTAAGGAACAAGGGATTTAATGCTACTACCTACATCGCTATGAGGTATTGGCATCCTTTTACCGAATCAGCAATCGCTGATATGAAAGCAGATGGTATAGATCAAGTTGTTGTAATACCCTTGTATCCACATTTTTCGATAAGTACTAGTGGTTCGAGCTTTAGGGAATTAAAAAAATTGCGAGATTCTGATGATGAATTTAAAAAGGTTCCAATGAGATGTGTAAGGAGTTGGTTCAGTCAATCAGGTTACTTAAAGTCTATGGTTGAATTAATTTCTGAACAAATTTCACTTTGTGAATCACCTTCAAAAGCTCATATATTTTTCACTGCTCATGGAGTTCCTAAGAGTTACGTAGAGGAAGCTGGAGACCCTTACAAACAACAAATTGAAGATTGTTCTTTATTAATTATAAATGAGCTGGAAAAATGTTTGGGGCATGGTAACCCTTATACACTTTCTTATCAAAGTAGAGTTGGTCCTGTTGAATGGTTGAAGCCTTATACAGAAGAAGTGTTAGCTGATCTTGGGAAGTCAAATGTTAATGACCTGATTGTGGTCCCTATAAGTTTCGTTGGCGAGCATATCGAAACATTGCAAGAAATTGATATTGAATATAAAGAAATTGCTGAAAAGGCTGGTATTAAAAACTTTCGGAGAGTAAGGGCTTTAAATACTCATCCTACTTTTATTGAAGGGCTTAGTGATCTAGTGATTTCCTGTTTGGAAGGACCTATCATTAATATAGAAGAGGCTTCACAGTTGCCTGAAAAAGTAAAACTTTATCCCCAAGAGAAGTGGCAATGGGGTTGGAATAATAGTTCAGAAGTGTGGAACGGAAGGGTTGCAATGATTATTTTTCTTGTGCTTTTTATTGAACTTATTTCAGGCTCTGGACCTCTTCATAAACTAGGCATTTTATAAAGAAAAATTGAAATTTATTTGATAATTTTTAATTTATTAAAAGATTATTTTGAATACATTTCTGACATTACATTTCTAAATGAGGCAAAAGTAATTAATTAAGCTTAATATTTATAGTAAATATTGAATTTCTTTAGTGACTCTTACTTCGAGATCCTTTTCAAAGGGTAGTTCAAAACATGAAAATCCAGTTTGGATAACTGGTGCAGATGCACTAATGGATTCTTTAAAAATTCATGGAGTAAAAGTTATATTTGGATATCCCGGGGGAGCCATACTACCAATATATGATGCTGTTCATAAGGCAGAACAAGAAGGTTGGTTAAAGCATTATATGGTTAGGCATGAACAAGGTGGTTCACATGCGGCTGATGGATTTGCAAGATCTACTGGTGAAGTAGGAGTATGTTTTGGAACCTCAGGCCCAGGTGCAACAAATTTGGTAACAGGAATTGCCACTGCGCAAATGGATTCAGTCCCCCTAGTTGTAGTTACAGGTCAAGTCCCAAGACATGCTATAGGGACAGACGCTTTTCAAGAAACTGATATTTTTGGTATAACTCTTCCAATAGTGAAACATTCATGGGTAATAAGAAATCCTTCAGATATTGCGAAAGTAGTTTCTGAAGCTTTCTTTATAGCCTCATCTGGAAGGCCTGGCCCTGTTTTAATTGATATACCCAAAGATGTAGGTCAGGAGTTCTTTAATTACCAAAGAGTTTTGCCTGGTGAGATTATTCCTAAAGGATTCAAAAGGAATGGAGAAATTAATGATTCCGATATCAATAAAGCAATTAAATTAATAGAAAATTCTGAAAGACCTCTTCTATACGTAGGAGGTGGGGCAATATCTTCAGGGGCTCATGATGAAATAAAAACTTTGGCAAAGAATTATCAAATACCAGTTACCACGACCTTAATGGGGAAGGGCGCTTTTGATGAAAAAGATAATTTATCAGTAGGGATGTTAGGAATGCATGGAACTGCTTACGCAAATTTCGCTGTTACAGAATGTGATCTTTTAATTGCTATTGGGGCTAGATTCGATGATAGGGTGACAGGAAAATTAGATACTTTTGCACCTAATGCAAAGGTAATTCATATAGATATCGACCCCGCAGAAGTCAATAAAAATAGACGTGTAGATGTTGCAATTGTTTCTGATGTTTCAAAAGCTGTTCTCAAAATTAATGAACAATCTCGAAATAAAAAATTTACTTGTCAGACGAAAAACTGGTTAGAAAAAATTGATTTTTGGAAAAATAAACACCCTTTATATGACCCGCCTAAAGAAGGAGAAATTTATCCTCAAGAGGTTCTTTTAAAAGTGCGGGAATTTTCACCAGAAGCTTATGTGACTACAGATGTAGGACAACATCAAATGTGGGCTGCTCAATATCTCAGGAATTCTCCAAGAAAATGGATTAGTAGTGCAGGCCTAGGAACTATGGGTTTTGGATTGCCAGCGGCAATAGGGGTAAAAGCAGCCTTACCCAATTCAGATGTAATTTGTATTGCAGGAGATGCAAGTGTCTTAATGAATATTCAAGAATTAGGAACTTTATCTCAATATGGCCTAAAGGTGAAGTTGATTATTATCAATAATCGCTGGCAAGGGATGGTAAGACAATGGCAAGAAAGTTTCTACGATGAAAGATATTCCTCATCTGATATGAGTTGTGGTGAACCTGATTTTGTAAAACTTGCTGAGTCTTTTGGAGTTAAAGGATACTTGATTTCTGATAGAAAACAATTACAGAATGAATTAAAAAATGCGCTTGATCATGACGGCCCTGCCTTGATTAACATCCTTGTAAGAAGAGGTGAAAATTGTTATCCAATGGTTCCTCCTGGTAAAAGTAATGCTCAAATGGTTGGATATGTTAATTGTGAAGACTAATTTTTTTGAAATTCGTCATTTTAAAAAATTAACTTTAAGATAATTTAAAAACTTAGATATTTCTGGATTGAAAAAATTATCTTTTATTTTTATTATAGCTTGCTTGATTGTTCTTAATCCTGTAATAGTTAACTCGGCCGAAATTCTTCAAATTAAAAGTGCAAATACTATTTTGGTGGGGGATCAAAATAGGAATCTAACAATTGGACTATTTTGTGTAGATGTAAATGAAAATGATGAGCTTGAAGCAACTAATTTACTTAAGAGTGAATTCCCAAGGGGAAGCAAAGTGAAAATAAAACCTTTTGGTTTCAAAGAGAATGTTTTGTTAGCCAAAGTTTTTAATATTAAAGGTACTAAGGAGATGACCGAATTATTAGTCGCTAAAGACTTAACTAGTCAAATTTGTCCAAGTTAACTATCTCTATGAGCAAATAAAATTCCACTGTCTCGAGAATGTTTTGCTCTTTCTCCAGGAATTAAATTCATTTTTAAATTTGTATGTGCATAAATTTGAAATGTCTATATTTTTATTAGGAATGTCCTCACTTAAAAGTTGCCTATAGGCAGATCTTTTGAGATCAAGTTGATTTAAGTTTTGCTCTTTGAAGTGATTTGAATCACTAAAACAAAGATCTTTTTCAGTTTTAATGAAATTCACCGTTATTTTTTTGTTTTTGGCCTTTCTATTAAATTCCTTGAGTGTAAATTGATCAACTAGATAATGTTCCTTAGAAATAGCCGGTCCTATGGCAACAAGTAAGTCATCTCTAGATGTCCCTAAATTATCGAAAAATTTAACTAGATTTTTTATTATTTTTTTTTCTAAACCTTTTCTTCCACAATGTAAGGCTGCTACATTTCTTTTCTTTTTATCTGCAAAAAATATTGGCATGCAATCAGCTGTATAAATCCATAAGTTTTGATTACACTTATTGCCAATAAGACCATCTGCATCAGTCTTACTACCTTCTTGCGAAAGTGATCCAAGGACTATCACATCACTGTGAATTTGATTGGCAACACAATTTATGTAATTTTCATTAAAGTGATTTCCCAATAATTGAAGAAATTTCTCAGAGCTAGACTTCGTAAAATATGCATGTTTGAAATTATATTGATTAAGGATAGGTGATGAATAATACTCAAATTTTTTGTTCTGAATAAATATTTCAGCTTTTGAGAAATTTATTTCTTTGTATGTAATAGTTCCTGCTCCCAAGCTGAATTTATGAAATCAATTCAATATCTCTTAAAATCCAGAATCCTGCAAATTTTTCGATGTATGGCGTTGACTGAATGGAAATAAATTGATAACCAAAAGAATTTTTTTTATTCTCTAAAAATTTTGTACTCAGAATTTTTGCATCTTTTTCTGGTAAATCAGTTACCAGCCACTTATCGTCTTCTGAAGCCTCAAGTACGAGTTGGTTTTTATTCATGACTAATTTAATAGGTTCTAAACAACTGAACCATGCAGAAAGTGCTAAAGATCTATCTTTGCTAAAAAGTCTTAATCCTGGAACTAAGTAGTTATTATCTAAATCTTGATGGATTGGGAAAATATCTCCAAATTCCATAGGCCAATTTTCTGCTGATTTTAATTCGCCAATTGATATTTCAGAGATAGTTAAAGCATCACCCCTTACTGCTTCTGGTAGAGGTTGAGGAGGGTTTTCCATTTTAGAAGAAAAATTAGGAGCTAATACTCCTCTTACATAACCTTTTTCCTTTGGATAAATCTCTTTTTCAAGAAATTCAATTCTATCTAATAAATCGTAAGTTCTCCTACTTAAAAGAGCCTCAATACTTACGGCCTCCAGAGATTTCTTAATGATCGATTTCATTGACGACCTCCAAAATCGAACTATTGAAGGTTTCTCCCACCCTTGTTTTTTTGCTTCACTTATTGCTTCATTAAGTGCCTTTGTAAGCCATACTGAATTAACTTCATTGGCAGGGCATTTTTTATTCCAAACAAAAATATCTTCTGTCTTATAACTTCTTGTAGAGCAAATAATTAACTCCCACCTTTTTTTTCCATTTGATTCAATAATTGGTCTTGAGTAGAAGTCTAATTCCCAATCTGAAATTTTTAATTTAAGACCTGACTCCATTGTTTTATTAATATTCATTTATCTTGTTCTTTTTTATCGAAGAGTGCTTTAGTTTTTAGTGCTCTCTCTGTGGCTTCTTGCATAACTTTTTGCTTATCAATAATTAATTCTCCCGCAGAGTTTTCTAAGAGCGCTGTATTTAGACCAATGCGCCCTTTTTCGAGGTCAATTTCAGATATTAATGCTTTTATCATTTCCCCTTCTCTAAAAACTTCTCTTAAAGAACGAATCGATCCATTTGTTAGTGAGGATTGATGAAGAAGTCCGCTGGCTCCTCCTAAGTCTATAAAAAAGCCATATGGTTTTACTGCTAAAACTTCTCCTTCAATTAATTGACCTAATTCTAAACTTGTAAGTTTAGAGACTAATGATGCTTTCTTTTCAGAGAGAACTAATTTTCTGGATTCTGGATTAACCTCAAGAAAAGCTACTTTTAGAGTTTTGCCAACAAAAGATTGATAGTCTTGACCATCTTCAAGTTGGGATCTTGGGATGAATCCTCTCAATCCATCTACATCACACGTAAGACCACCTCTGTTAAATCCATTAATTAAAACGTTAATTAATTCTCCATTTTTTGAGGACCTTGATACTTTTTCCCAACTTTGCCTAAGAATTAATGCCCGAGCGCTCACTGTTACCATTCCATCAGCATTTTGTTCTTTGATAACTAAAACTTCCATTTCAAGGCCTATAGAAAATTTCTCTTTAAAGTTAGTTATGACACCCAAACCGCATTCTTTTTTGGGCATATAACCAGGAGCTTTTCCACCAATGTCAACATACAGCCCATCACTTTCGATTGCTATTACCTTACCTGAAATTGTTTCTCCTGTAGCCCCAATTGGCTCATTTTCATTTAAAGCCTCCAAAAAAGCACTTTCATCAAAATCGAAATCATCAACAGTTCTTTCTAATTGAAAATCTGCGTTTTGCTCAGAAAAATTATGGGGTCTATTTAAGTCTTGTTTGGTTAAATCTTGTTGATAAATATCAAAATCTTTAGTGTTTTCATTACTGCCCTCAATTTCTTTTACTGAATCATCTTTAATGATTTGAGGTTTGATTACTATATTTTCTTTTTTAATTTCTTCTTGCGAATTGGTTTGCTCATTATCTATTTCCTGAGATTTTTTTTGAGTATCTTTCTTGCTTATGTGAAGTACTTGAAGAGGTTTTTTAAAGTCTTTTTTGTTGCCCTTTGATTGGATATTATCTCGGGCATTTTTATTACTGGCTCCCATCGTAGGTAAAATAAGAATAATTAATTATTAACATACTCTAAATGTTAGTACTCAAAATTAAATTTAATGAACTTTAAACCAATACCTAATAAATTTGAATATTTAAATTGGCAAGAAATTGAAAGTATTGCAAAAGACAAAAGATCAACAGTGATTTGGCCATTCGGGGCTGTTGAGCAACATGGACCGCATTTGCCTCTAGCTACAGATAGTATTTTTGTTGATGAAATCATTAGCGAAGTTTTTAAATTATTCTCTCCCAATATTCCATTAAAAAAACTTCCAACTCAATATATTGGGTTTTCTCCAGAACATAAAGGTTTTGCCGGGACAATTTCACTTTCCTCAAATTTAATAACCTCGATGATTAAGGAAGTAGGAGGTCAATTATCTGAAATGGGGTTTAAAAGATTGATATTGATTAATGGACATGGAGGTCAAATCTCACTATTAAATACAGCAGCAAGAGAGCTAAGAAGTTTGGCCCCAGGGATCGCAGTTTTCCCTTGTTTTTTATGGAGTGGCGTTAATGGATTAAGTGAATTGTTAACAAAAACTGAGATCGAGAACGGACTTCATGCGTCTTTAGCTGAAACAAGTTTGATGCTTGCTTTAAAACCAGAATTAGTCGGTGATGAGCGTCCACATGAGGGCATTGAAGAACAAGTCCCAGAAGGTTGGAGTCTAGAAGGAAATGCGCCTACTGCTTGGCTTACTGATGATTTAAGTAAATCAGGAGTTATTGGTGATAGCAGGGGAGCAAATGAGTCTTTAGGGAAAAATTTAAAGGAATTATTGATTAATCATTGGTTCCAATTGATAATGAATTTGATGCAATCAGATTGGCCCAACAACTCTTAAATAATTTTTAGTAAAAAATGTGACTTAACAATTGAAACTATTTTCATGATATTTAAATAAAATCACTATAATCATGTAATATTCATGCATAATGAGCTAAAGATTACTGACATGCAAACTCTAGAATCAAATAAAAAAACTACTGAGGAATCCTCTAATCCTATTTCTTTAAATTTGCCCGACTTTACTACTGACACTTATAAAGATGCTTATAGCAGAATAAATGCAATCGTTATAGAGGGTGAGCAGGAAGCTCATGATAATTACATTTCAATAGCTACATTAATACCAAACGAGTTAGAAGAGTTAACTAAACTTGCGAGAATGGAAATGAAACATAAAAAAGGGTTTACTGCATGTGGAAGAAATTTAGGTGTAGTAGCTGATATGGAATTTGCTAAAAAATTCTTTTCTAAGTTACATGGTAATTTTCAAGTTGCTCTTGAAAGAGGAAATTTAACAACATGTCTTTTAATACAAGCCATCTTAATTGAAGCATTTGCAATTTCTGCTTATAACGTCTATATAAGAGTTGCTGATCCTTTTGCAAAAAAAATCACAGAGGGAGTAGTTAAAGATGAATATCTTCATTTAAATTATGGTCAAGAGTGGCTTAAAGAGAATTTATCTACTTGTAAAGAGGAGTTAATGGTAGCTAATAAGGTTAATCTTCCTTTAATTAAAAAGATGTTAGATGAAGTAGCAGATGACGCATCAGTTTTAGCTATGGACAGAGAAGAATTAATGGAAGAATTTATGATTGCTTATCAAGATACATTGATGGAAATAGGTCTAGATAATAGAGAAATTGCAAGAATGGCTATGGCAGCTATTGTATAATTTTATTTCTAATTAATTAAGGCTTTTAATAATTAATCAATCCTATTTAAATAGTTACCTCTGTGCTATTGTTCATAACATCGTATAGAAACCATTTATAAATTTTAAATGTTTGGGTTAATAGGTCACTCAACCAGTTTTGAAGATGCAAAAAGAAAAGCTTCGATGCTAGGCTTTGATCATATTGCTGATGGAGACTTGGATGTTTGGTGTACTGCTCCTCCTCAGCTTGTAGAAAATGTAGAAGTTAAGAGTGCTACTGGAATATCTATTGAAGGTTCTTATATAGATTCCTGCTTTGTCCCTGAAATGCTTTCTAGGTTTAAAACTGCCAGAAGAAAAGTACTAAATGCTATGGAACTAGCTCAGAAAAAAGGGATTAACATTACTGCTTTAGGAGGGTTTACTTCTATTATTTTTGAGAATTTTAATCTTCTACAGCATAAACAAATTAGAAATACTTCATTAGAGTGGGAAAGGTTTACTACTGGCAATACTCATACCGCCTGGGTTATTTGTAAGCAACTAGAAATAAATGCGCCTCGTATTGGCATAGACCTTAAAAAAGCAACTGTTGCTGTAATTGGTGCTACAGGTGATATTGGTAGTGCTGTTTGTAGATGGCTTATCAATAAAACTGGGATTTCAGAACTTCTTATGGTAGCAAGACAACAAGAACCACTAGCGCTGTTACAAAAAGAATTAGATGGTGGCACCGTAACAAGCTTAAATGAGGCATTGCCTAAGGCGGATATTGTTGTATGGGTTGCAAGTATGCCTAAAACTATTGAAATTGATACAGATAACTTAAAAAAACCATGTTTAATGATTGATGGCGGATATCCCAAAAATCTTGATGAGAAATTTCAAGGTGAAAATATTCATGTTTTAAAAGGAGGTATAGTAGAGTTTTTTAATGATATTGGTTGGAATATGATGGAACTTGCGGAAATGCAAAACCCTCAGCGAGAGATGTTTGCTTGCTTTGCAGAAGCTATGATTTTAGAATTTGAAAAGTGTCATACAAACTTTAGTTGGGGAAGAAATAACATTTCCCTTGAAAAGATGGAGTTTATTGGAGCAGCATCTTTAAAACATGGTTTTTCTGCGATTGGACTTGATAAGCAGCCTAACGTATTAACTGTTTAAATTATGGCTAAACGTTACCTCCTTGATTTTGAAAAGCCTCTTGTTGAACTTGAGAAGCAGATAGAGCAAATTAAAGAATTAGCTCGAGATTCAGAAGTAGATGTTAGTCAACAACTTCTGCAGCTTGAAACCTTAGCTGCTAGGAGAAGAGAAGAAATATTTAAATCTCTCACCCCTGCTCAAAAGATTCAGGTAGCTAGACATCCTCAAAGACCTAGTACTTTGGATTTTGTTCAAATGTTTTGTGATGACTGGATAGAATTACATGGAGACAGAAATGGTGGCGATGATATGGCACTAATTGGGGGGATAGGTTCGATAAATAAAAGACCAGTGTTGATGTTAGGGCATCAGAAAGGAAGGGACACAAAAGAAAATGTAGTAAGAAACTTTGGGATGGCAAAACCAGGAGGTTATAGAAAAGCTCTTAGATTAATGCAGCATGCAAATAGATTTTCTTTGCCAATTCTTACATTTATTGATACTCCTGGAGCTTATGCTGGTTTAAAAGCTGAAGAACAAGGTCAAGGTGAAGCTATTGCAAGAAACCTTCGAGAGATGTTTGGATTGAAAGTTCCAATTGTGGCTACTGTCATTGGAGAAGGAGGTTCTGGAGGAGCACTTGGAATAGGTGTTGCCGATAGGTTACTAATGTTTGAACACAGTGTTTACACAGTTGCTAGTCCAGAAGCATGTGCATCAATTTTGTGGAGAGATGCTGCGAAGGCACCAGAAGCTGCATCAGCACTTAAAATTACAGGTAAAGATTTGCTTAAATTAGGTATAATAGATGAGGTATTACCAGAACCTTCTGGTGGGAATAATTGGGCTCCTTTAGATGCTGGTAATACACTAAAAGAGGCTATTGAGAAACACCTTAACGCTTTACTGCAAATGCCTGAAGAAGAATTAATTGAGGAAAGATACAAAAAGTTTAGGGATTTAGGTAAATTTATCGAAGCAAACAATATTGAAGAGATTTATAGTGAAATCCCCCAAAAAACTGAATAACTTGAAACTAGCTTTTATAACGGGTGCTACGAAAGGTATTGGTAGATCTACCGCAATTACTTTTGCCAATGCTGGCTGGGATTTAATTTTACTTTCCAGGAATATGGATTTAATGGAGAAACTAAAGAGCGAACTGTTGACCACTAAATCAAAAATTAACCTAGTAAGATGTAATTTATCTAATCCTCTAGAAATAGAGCATTGTGTTAAAGAAGCAGTTGAGAAGTATGGGTGCCCTTCAGTATTGATAAATAATGCCGGTTGCGCATTTAATGGCTCTTTAGTTGAAATGGAATTAGGTCAATGGGAACAAACTATTCAAATAAACCTCACAAGTGTTTTTCAAATTTGTAGTTCAATAATTCCTCAAATGAGAAAAAATGGTGGTTTAGTTATTAATGTCAGTAGTCATGCCTCTTATAATGTATTCCCCCAATGGGGAGCTTATTGTGTTTCAAAATCTGCACTAGCTATGTTTACTAAATGCTTGAGGGAGGAGGAGAGATCTAATTCAATAAGAGCATGCACAATAACTCTTGGTTCAGTAAATACGCCTCTTTGGGACTCCGAATCAATCAATTCTGATTTTGATAGAACTTCTATGCTTTCCTCAAAAGATGTGTCAGAAACTATTCTCTACATGGCTCAAAAACCTGAATCACAATTGATCGAAGACTTGACTTTGATGCCTTCTGGCGGAGCCTTTTAAACATTCTGTTTATCTGATTAATCTTAAAACAGTGATTTTTTTAAGTGCTATTTGAACCCGATTGAACAAGAGAATGTGATATAGTATATGAGCAATTAAGCTTTTGGAAGATACAGTTAATTAAGTTGCATACAATTTTCTGTTTAGAATTTTATGACCTCGACATTACCCAACGATAATATTAGAAACTTTGACGACCAGATTACTAATAAACTAATTTCTGAAATTATAAGAGACAGAATTAAGAATTCTGGTACAAGATTTAGTGCTAACGATAATATTTCTGATTTTATAAATCCTGGTGAATTAGAAATTTTAGAAAAAGAAGTAGCCTCAAGAGTTAAAGACTTACTAAAGTCCCTCGTAATTGATGTTGAGAATGATCATAATACTCAAGAAACTGCTGAAAGAGTTTCAAAAATGTATCTAAATGAAGTTTTTAAAGGTAGATATCATGAACAACCTAAAGTTACAAGTTTCCCTAATGACAAGAATCTTGATGAAATCTATACAGTTGGTCCAATTTCGGTAAGATCTGCATGTTCACATCACTTAGTTCCAATTCTAGGAGAGTGCTGGATAGGTATCAAACCTGGAAATAAAGTCATAGGACTTTCAAAATTTGCGAGAGTTGCTGATTGGGTTTTTTCCAGACCTCATATTCAGGAAGAAGCTGTAATGATCCTTGCAGATGAAATTGAAAAACTGTGTGAACCTAAAGGTTTAGGCATTATTGTAAAGGCCCAACATTATTGTATGAAGTGGAGGGGAGTTAAAGAACCAAATACAAGTATGATTAATTCTGTGGTTAGAGGCGATTTTAGACACGATTTAAGTTTAAAACAAGAATTTTTTGAGCTTGTAAAACAACAGTCCGCTACTAATAATTATTAATTTCTTTTTAAAAAATTAAAAAGATCTTCTGTTTTTTTAATATCTTTTAAACCCGGAGAAAATTCAATACTACTTGAAATATCTAGTCCATCAGGTTTGATATCTGTAAGGATTTCATTGATCCATTCAATTGATATTCCACCTGCTAACCACCAGGGTTTGCTAAATTGGAGATTTTTTAAATAAGTAGATTTTATTTTTTCCCCTGAACCTCCATAAGTTTTTTCATTCCAAGAATCAAGTAGGATAGCATCTACAAAATCCTCAAAAGGCTTTATTTTATCAATATCCTTTTCCGTTTTTATTCTGAAAGCCTTCCAAAGGCCAATATTGGGAATTTTTTCCCTTATTTTTTTGCAGTAATCAATATCTTCATCTCCATGTAATTGAATGATAGTTTCACTAGGGTTTCCTAAGAAATTTTTAATAATTAAGTCTATTGGACAATTTTGTACAACTGATACCCTCTCGATTTTTGGATGCAACTTTTCTAAGGTTTTAAAAATTTTTTTCTTAATTTCAGCTGATATATATCTTGGGGAATCTTTCACTGAAATAATGCCGATAGCATGTGCTCCTAATTTTGCGACTTGAAGAGCTTGTTCTTCTGTGGTTAGGCCACAAATTTTAATTAAGGTATTAGGCTTGGGCATATAATTATTCTGATATGTAAGATTAATATTATTAATAAATATAGCGGAGATTATTTTTGAGAAGTTGGCAAATTTTTAAAATATGGGGAATCCCCTTTAAAGTTCATCCGTATTGGTTTGCTGTACTTTTTTTATTCTCATGGAGTATAAGTAATCAGGTTAATTTAACTTCTGGTGATATTTATAATATTAAAGAATCTTGGATTATAGGATTTTTAACTTCTTTTTTCGTATTATCTTCAATTATTTTTCATGAGGTTTTTCATACTTTTGTTTCACTTAATCAGGGTGTAAAAATAAAAAAAATTACTTTTTATTTTCTAGGAGCAATTTTACAAATAGATAAGTATTGTCAAACTGCTTTAGGTAATATAAAAATTGCAATTGTTAGACCTCTTTTATGTTTCGCTACAGCATCTATCCTACTTTTAATTAGTAATAACATTGCATCTCAAGAACAAATAGCAGTTAATGTAATTTCGAGAGTAGGTATATTTAATTTATTCTTAGGTTTCTTAAATTTGATTCCAATTGGTTCTTTAGATGGGGGGAATTTATTAAAAAGTATTATTTGGCATTTCTCAGGGAGTAAAAATAAAGGAAGAAATTTCCTCAATAAAGTAAATTTATTATTATCTTTTTTTGTTTTATTTTTTGGGATAGTTTGTTTATTTAGATTTAACTTTTACTTTGGTTTTATTCTTTCTTTTTTGGGCTTAATTGGAGTTAATTCTTCAAAATCTGAAAGTCAATTTTTTAAAATTGAAAACATACTTAAATTTAGTAAAGTTTCTGAGATCAAATTAAAGCCTTTGAGGAAAATTGAATACGATTCAAATTTCTCAGAATTTAATACATTAATAAAAAATAAAAAGGATGCATCGGATAAATATTTTTTTGTTACGAATAATGGTAGATGGACCGGTTTTGTTGATGAGAATATTTTAAAAACTGTTTCCTTAAAAAAATGGGAAAGGAACTTTGTTGGAGATTTTAAGAAACCGATCGATAGTTTTGAAACTGTATCTTATAACGATAAATTATGGAGAACTATAGAAAGACTTGAAGAAACAAATGATGGGTTTTTGTTGGTTCTCAATGCTGCAGATATCCCTTTGGGTATAATTGATAGGTCAAAAATTGGAAACTTTGTATTGAATAAATTAGGTTTTAATTTGCCTTCAGAGATTGTTAACAAATTAAACTTTAAAAATCATTATCCCTTAGGAATTGAATTGCCAAGAATAATTAATTCAATGAAGCAGAAAGGAGATCTTTAATAATTCTTGTCATTAAAATTTTCTATTTTTTATTATCTATAGCAACATTTTTGAAATTTATATTTGGTTTATTTTTCAGGAACGAATTTCTCAAATGTTGAACTATTTCATCATTTGTTAGTTTTAAATCTACTTTTGGTGGAGCTTCTTCTTTGAATAATTTGAACCACAACTCTTTTGAAGGATTTGTTTGAATCTCTCCATGTTGAAGGAATGCACCTTTTTTACGAAGTTGGGCACTACCTATTCTCTTGAACCCATCCTGATCAACTAAATCAGAAATTAATGAAGTCCCAAAACAATTCGTTTTAATGCTTGATTTTCGTGAATTACCATATCGTAATTTTAGACCTATTTCTCTGAAACTTTTAATTAGCCAATTATTAACCATTTCATAACTTAAGACTTTATAGTAAGTTTTTTTAAATGTTAATGCATATGTTATGCCTCCTGAATGCAGAACAGCACCCCCTCCAGAGGGACGTCTAACAATATTAATTTCCCCATTTGATAATAAATTTTCCCAATGAAGAGGAATTTCCTTTTGGTGATAGCCAATTGAAAGCCAATCCCCAGTCCAATAGTAGAACCTCAATGTGAGAATTATTTCAGGATTCGAAATTGTCTGATCTAAAGAATTTAAATCTAAAGCCATTTGATCAAATCCAGGTAAATTATTTGTCGAAAAAATTAGAGCCCGATTTGCTATTCCCAAAATTAACTTTGTAGGTTTATTTATGATAATTTTCAACAATTTTTTTCTTTCAATTTGTTAATTACGTAACATCATTTTGTAATAGTGTTTCAAATCTCCTCTTTTCGGTGGAGAATATAGAAAATATTTTTTTTACCATGGAGCCATCTCAAACAATAAATCTTATTGCATTAAGCCTTATAGTTGTTATGCATGCAGGAGTTTTAGCACTAAGACTTGGAATTAGTTTAGGTAGGAACTAAAGTTTATTAGAAAATTACAAATCTATAAGGTAATAATAAAGTAAGACTGAATTGATTTATTCAGTAAAAATATCAAGTACTTAATTTGTCAAAATCTTTTTATAAAAATAGTATTTTTTACAAAAAATATTTAGGGTCTTTATTTATAAAAAGACAACAGAAAGAAGATAATTTTGTATCTTTGATTTTTTTAATTATAAAAATCAGCTTTTCCCTTTTAGCAATAATAAGCCTGATTAAGCTTGGCTATAGTTCTAAAGTAAGGCTTACCAGATTAAGGGAAATTGAAGACTCATTTTTATACGAAAAATATAGATTTAATGTTTTAACAGATAAGTTTGATGATTTATTCTCTTCTGAAGGTGAGCAAAGATTTATGAAGGATCAGGATCAAATAATTTCTAGGGACATTATCAGAGTAATATGGCGTTGATAAGGATGATCTAGAATCATTCTACTTTTCATTTTTCAATTAACTTTTTTGCTAGTGAGTAAAGACATTAAGGGTTTAGTCCTAATAACAGGAACGACTTCGGGAGTTGGATTAAATACTCTAAAACCTCTATTAAGATTTGGATGGGAGGTTATAGCAGTTAATCGATCAAATAAGAGAGCTATAAAAATAGCTGAGGAATCCTTGACAAAAGAGGAAGTTAAAAATGTTCACTTTATAGAAATAGATCTTTCTAACTTGGATGATGTGAGAAAAGGTTGCGATGAAATATTAGAAAGATTTAAGAGGCCAATAAATTCTCTTATTTGTAATGCAGCAGTTTATAAACCGAGACTAAAGAGACCTGAAAGGTCTGCTCAGGGATTTGAAAACTCTATGGCAGTAAATCATTTTGGGCATTTTCTTATGATAAACCTACTTATGGAAAATATTTTATCTTCTGAAAGAGAAATTGTTTTAAATGGCAAATCAACTGTATTCAAGCCAAGAATCACAATATTAGGGACCGTTACGGCTAATTATTCAGAACTTGGAGGAAGGATCCCCATCCCTGCCCCAGCTGATTTGGGAGATTTATCTGGATTCAAAAATGGTTTTTTATCTCCAATAAGTATGGCAAATGGAAAGAAATTTAAACCTGGTAAGGCTTATAAGGATAGTAAACTTTGCAATATGGTGACCGTTCAGGAATTGTCAAAAAGATATCATGCAGAGAAGATTATTGTAAATTCTCTATATCCTGGATGCGTAGCTGATACAAAACTTTTTAGAGATACACCTTGGTTATTTAGATTTCTTTTCCCGATATTTCAAAAATTCATAACAAAAGGATATGTTTCACAAAGACTGGCAGGAGAGAGGGTCGCTCAAGTGGCAACTTATAAAGAATTTGCTAAACCATCAGTCCATTGGAGCTGGGGAAATCGTCAGAAAACTGGCAGAAAAGCTTTTTCTCAAAAGTTGTCAAAAAGAATAATTAATACGAAGACCTCTCAACAAACTTATGATTTAACAAGTCAATTGGTTGGATTAGATTAATTTAGACTAATCAAATCCTAATAAATCAAAAATTTCTCTATCTTTAAGTGGATTACCTTCTAAAGGTTCTACGTTTTCAAGCATATTTTTGGCAAGAGATAAATATTCATTTTGAACTTCTATAACATCTTCAGTTGGTTCCATTTCAAAAATGGTACATTTTTTTAGTCTTGATCTTCTAATGGCATCGACATCTTTAAAGTGGGCCATAGTTTTTAAACCTGTTCTTTCATTGAATTTATCAATTTGATCTGTGTCTTTTGATCTATTTGCGACTACCCCACCTAATCTGACTTTATAATTTTTTGCTTTTGCTTTAATTGCAGAGACAATTCTATTCATTGCGAATATTGAATCGAAGTCATTAGCAGTAACAATTAGACAATAATTGGCATGTTGCAATGGAGCTGCAAATCCTCCGCAAACCACGTCTCCTAGGACATCAAAAATAACAACGTCAGTATCTTCTAATAAATGATGTTCTTTTAATAGTTTAACTGTCTGACCGGTTACATACCCCCCGCACCCAGTCCCAGCAGGAGGACCTCCACTTTCAACGCACATTACGCCATTAAAACCTTCAAACATGAAATCGGTTGGCCTCAATTCTTCGCTATGAAAATCCACCTCTTCGAGAATATCAATAACTGTAGGAACCATTTTGTGCGTCAAAGTGAAAGTGCTATCGTGTTTTGGATCACATCCAATTTGTAGAACCTTTTTCCCTAATTTTGAGAATGCTGCAGAAAGGTTTGATGATGTAGTTGATTTTCCGATGCCACCCTTCCCATAGACGGCAATAACTAAAGCCCCTTCCTCAATATTTATTTTTGGATCTTGCTTTACTTGAACACTTCCTTCTCCATCAAGAGGTCTATTTATAGTACTTGTCATTTAAAGCTTAAAACACATTATTATTTATATTCTTGCAGCGCAAATACACATGAAATATGTTTCTAAACAAATATGTATTTAATTGTATTAAAAGTGTGAAATATGTTCTTATAACTGAATTTTTGGGATTAAATCTATTAGATTATGAGTGAAAATACTCATGACTTAATTATATTTTATTAGTAAAAATTAACTGAAATATGCTTTAGCATCATAAAGAGTTTCATCGCTTATCTCTGGAATTCCTCTCAAGATTGCGTATTTTTCAGTATTTGTTTTAACTTTACCTCTTACAAAAAATGGAACTTTTGTTAATTCAGCTCTACCAGATTCAGTCCAGATAATTCCTTCTTTAATATTTTTTTCTTTTTTCTCGTCAGAATTTAAAATGTCATTTGTGTTTGTCGCTGTATGTCCTAAATGGCTTTGATGACCATCAACAAACTCAAAGTCATGTTTGAACATATCAATAAGATGCTCTTCTAAGCCCATCATTAGGGGATGTACCCAGTCATCAAAAATTACATTTGCTCCTTCCCATCCCATTTGAGGGCTATATCTTGCAGGAACATCTTGAACATGCATTGGAGTACTAATTACTGAGCATGGAATGCCGAGTCTTTTTGCACTATGCCTTTCCATTTGGGTCCCTAAAACTAGTTCAGGGGCGACCTTTTTCATGGCATCTTCCACTTCTAGATAATTGTTAGTTATCAGAGCTTCTACATTAAGATCTTTTGCAGTAGCTCTTACTTGCCTGGCCATTTCCCTGCTATATGTTCCAAGACCCACTACTTCAAAACCCAATTCTTCCTTAGCAATTTTGGCTGCTGCAATTGCATGTGTTCCATCACCAAAAATAAAAACTCTTTTACCAGTTAGATAATTTGAGTCAACTGATTTTGAGTACCAAGGAAGTTTTGATTTATTTTCTAATTCTTCTTTATTTGTCAAAGGAAGATCTAATTTCTCATGAACTTCATTTATAAATTCAATCGTATTTTTTATTCCAATAGGAATAGTATTCGTATATTCCATTCCAAAGTTCCGTTTAAGCCACTCACATGAAGTTTCTGCAATTTCTTGATAAAGACAGATATTTATTTCAGCATCAATCAGTCTTTCAATATCATCAGGACTAGCACCTAATGGAGCAACTACGTTTGTATCTATACCTTGTTCCGAAAGTATGCGTTGGATTTCGATTACATCATCTCTGCATCTAAATCCTAGTAATGAAGGGCCAAGTATATTAACTTTTGGTCTGCGACCTAATTCCTTCCATCTTAGAGGACTTATTTTTTCTGAAGAACTTACTTTTTCTTTTAAAAGGGTTCTTGTTAGTTGATAAAAGGTTTCTGAAGCCCCCCAATTTTCTTTCTTGCTATAAGCAGGTAATTCAAGATTAACAATCGGCATATCAAAACCCATACCTTTTGCAAGTGCTCCAGGTTGGTCTTGAATAAGTTCTGCTGTACAACTTTCTCCGACTAAAAGAGTTTTGGGTTTGAATCGTTCAACCGCTTCCTTAATATTTTTCTTCACTAATTCTGCTGTATCGCCTCCAAGGTCTCTAGCCTGAAAAGTTGTATAGGTTACTGGAGGCCTTTGCCCCCTCCTTTCGATCATGGTAAAAAGAAGATCTGCATATGTATCTCCTTGGGGGGCATGAAGCACATAATGAATGTCTTTCATTGACGAGGCAATTCTCATAGCACCAACATGTGGTGGCCCTTCATATGTCCAAAGAGTTAATTCCATAGTTTTTAATGCGTTACTAAAGTTTTTGAAGTTAGTATTTGATTTCTTTTTAAGGGTTTGGAGAAGAGACCAGCCAAATCAGCGGCTTGATCAATTCCATGAATTGGACTGAATACCATTTCTATTGACCACTTAGTACTAATTCCTTCCGCTTCCAGTGGGTTGGCTAAACCCATGCCACAAACTACTAAGTCTGGATTAGATTCTCTCACTCGATCTAATTGTTTTTCTACATGTTGCCCTTCAACAATTTTTGTATTATCAGGTAATAAATTAATCTCCTCTTTCATTAAATCTTTATTTAAATAAGGAGTGCCTACCTCTATAAGATCCATTTCGCATTCATTATGCAAAAATCTTGCCAAAGATATCTCCAATTGTGATTCAGGAAGAAGAAATAATCTTTTCCCCTTAAGTATTTCTTTGTGAGATTCAAGAGCAAGTTTTGCTCTATCAATTAAAGGCGAAATAATTTTATGAACTTTAAGTTCATTAATTTTGAAAGCTTTCGCTGCAGCTAAAAACCATTCAGTACTTCCTTCGATACCAAGAGGAAATGGAGCCGAAATTATTTCACAACCACGATGTTTTAGGTCTCGAACCGTATCACTTAGATAAGGCTGAGTTAATAATACTTTTGTATTTTTGCCAATCTTTGGTAATTCTGTTGATTGCCGTGGTGGAAAGCTCTCAATATTTGAAATTCCTAAATTTCTAAAAATCTTTTTAAACCTATCCTCTACATTATTTGCAAGAGTTCCAACTAATAATAATTTATCCTCATTTGATGACTCCATTAATGGAATTAAAGCTTTTAAGGCGCCATCTTCTCCTTGGGTAAAAGTTGTTTCTATACCACTTCCAGAGTAATTAACGAATCTTACTTGACCAAAAAATCTTTTATTTAATTTCTCTGCGACAGTTGCAAGATCTAGTTTGATCACTTCACTTGGACAAGATCCAACTAGAAAAAGAGTTTTTATTTCTGGTCTTCTTGCAATAAGATCATTAACCACACGATCTAATTCTTCATGAGCGTCAGCAAGACCAGCAAGATCTTTTTCTTCAAGAATA
>MWOS01000228.1 GCA_002026165.1 Prochlorococcus sp. HOT208_60m_813G15 | reverse complement strand
ATCCTGTTTACCCTGTATATGTGGATAGTAACGTTATGACAGGCAGAACTGGTGATTTTCTTGAAAATGGAACTTATCAAGGATTGACATATCTTGCAATAAATGAGGGGAATAACTTTCTGCCAGAACTACCTGAAAAAAAAGTTGATATTTTATATCTTTGTTTTCTTAATAATCCGACTGGAGCAACGATTAATAAAGCAGAATTGAAAAAGTGGGTTGACTATGCTCTTCAAAACAAATCACTAATACTTTTTGATGCAGCTTATGAAGCATTTATTCAAGATGATGATATTCCACATTCAATATATGAGATTGAGGGAGCAAAGGATTGTGCTATTGAATTTAGATCTTTTTCAAAGAATGCAGGATTCACTGGAGTTAGATGTGCTTTTACAGTAATACCTAAAAATCTTAAAGGTTTGAGCTCA
>MWOS01000227.1 GCA_002026165.1 Prochlorococcus sp. HOT208_60m_813G15 | reverse complement strand
AAATTCTTATTAAATAAACTTTGACTATTAGAAAAATATTTAGTTTAGAAATTTAGAAGTTTTTTAAACAAATTTATTTTCTGCTTAATAACTTCTTAATCAAATAATCTTAAATTCTAGGAAGTCTCCTATATTTTTACCCCTTGAATATTGAAGACATTAAATAAAAAAGAATAATAAGATAATGACTTCAAAAAATTCAACTTCACCCAAAAGCTCTAATCAAGAAAAAGAGATAGGACATATCAAATATTCTTATGAAGAAAGTTTTAAAAGAGAAAATATATCTCTTTTGGATGATTCGGTATTAATCAAAAATTATAATGATTCTCTTAAATCGCCTCAATCTAGGAGATTTTACAAAACATTAGATAATGAAGACTATCATGACACAATCATGGTCCAAAATATTTTACCTCTAGATAAACTTTCTATTTAGAATTATTTTATTAAAAACTATTTTTAAAGATTTTTTATAGAGTAC
>MWOS01000226.1 GCA_002026165.1 Prochlorococcus sp. HOT208_60m_813G15 | reverse complement strand
TATTAATAACTAATTTTAAATATTATTTTTTTATTAGCTCGAAGTAGCCATTTTTATTTAATAAGTACTTATCAAACCAAAGGCTTAATAGATTATCTAATCCTATTCCATTCATCTTATTTAGTTGCGAAGTCTTGTAGTCAGAGAGTGCAAGCAATAAATACGGAAAAATCATATCAGAAACCCCTTTTGGCAACTTTTCTAAAGGTACTCCATGAGCTCTATTCCATAAAATTTGCATATCTTGAGAGAACAAAGAACTCCAATAACTAAAATTACAATATAACTTGTCTGGAGGGAGTAGATTTAAAGATAAAACTGGGAGAGATGAATTCATAGAAAAAAACATTTTATGGATAAATTTAATTTAGGTTTTGAATGGCAATAAAAAATTTCTAATACAAAAATCCCCCGTAAATGCAA
>MWOS01000225.1 GCA_002026165.1 Prochlorococcus sp. HOT208_60m_813G15 | reverse complement strand
AAATGATGAGGCTGTGATAGTGGATGAATTCACAGGTAGGGTAATGCCAGGGAGTAGGTGGAGTGATGGACAGCATCAAGCAATTGAAGCAAAAGAGAGTCTTAAAATTCAGCCTGAAACACAAACACTAGCATCTATTACTTATCAGAATTTTTTCCTTTTATATCCTGGTTTAGCAGGAATGACTGGAACTGCAAAAACGGAGGAGGTTGAATTTGAAAAAACTTATAAATTAGAATCAACAGTTATACCTACAAATCAAATAAGGAAGAGACAAGACTGGTCTGACCAAGTATTTAAGACAGAGATAGGTAAATGGAAAGCTGTTGCTAAAGAAACTGCACAAATTCATAAAAAGGGTAGACCTGTTTTAGTTGGCACAACAAGTGTTGAAAAAAGCGAATTATTAAGTTCACTTTTATCCAAAGAAAATATCCCACATAATTTGTTAAACGCTAAGCCTGAGAACGTTGAACGTGAGGCAGAAATTGTTGCTCAGGCAGGAAGAGCAGGTGCTGTTACAATC
>MWOS01000224.1 GCA_002026165.1 Prochlorococcus sp. HOT208_60m_813G15 | reverse complement strand
CTCCTAAGACACAAAAGGCTTCTAGTCTTCCATATTGAGCACCTTTTTGAAATCCAAAAGAAACAGAACCATTGGTTCCTAAGTCAAAAACTTTACCAACAAGTTTTATCTCTCTATTAGATGATCCTTGAGATCCGGACCTGACAAGATTGCCACTGTTGTCATATCTATAGAAGTTATGGGTGTAAGATCCGTCATTAGTATTTCTAGAGCCAGAAAAAGTTATGTCGAATCCAGATGTTCCTGTTGATTGAATATTTATTCCATCGATGCCAGCTCTGCGTCCAGCACCCATGTCAACTTCTATGGTTGAGGAGACAACAAAAGCAGAAGTTACAGCAGCACCGGAAGAATCAAATATGCGAGCATAAATCTTATCTGAAATCCAGACAGCGGCATAACCACCATTTGATAAATTGGTAATTTTTGAATCTAATCCTTTTGTTAATCCTGCTAAGGAGATAGAAGAAACAGAACCATTTTTGGCAGTTCTATTAACAACAGAAAGATCACTGGCAGTACCTCCGCTGGAGGTATAGCTGTAGATATAACCTGTATCTTTTTTGTCGTTATAAAGTGAGGTTAGTTTTGTATCTGAATCTTGAGGAGCTTTCGCCTTAGAAGTATCAATACTTAAATCAACAAGAACATCTTGATTAGAGAATTTACTTGTATCAAATGAGTTTGCAGAAACTAAATCACCATCTATGTCAGTATGTCTGATAAGATTTTCTGCTTTATCAACAGTTCTAATTCCGTCAATATCAGCGAAGGCAATATAATCTCCTTCTACAGATAAAGGCCCTACTGTTTGAGATAAATTTTTGTTGTAGTGATAAACATTCTTTATAAAATTTGTACCTTTGGAATAAACCCAGAAGCCACCGCCAGTTAAGTCACCTTTAATGTAGTAAGTATCATTTTGATCTCTGAAATTATCTGATAATTTAACCCTTTGATTTAATGATCCGTCCGCTTCTAGGATTCTTACGAACGTAGATCCATA
>MWOS01000223.1 GCA_002026165.1 Prochlorococcus sp. HOT208_60m_813G15 | reverse complement strand
AAAGGTTGTTTATGGAAAGGGTGAGAATATTCATGTTTCTGGTCATGGCTTTCAAGAAGATCAAAAGTTAATGTTGGCACTCGCAAAACCTAAGTCTTTTGTTCCTGTTCATGGAGAACATAGAATGCTTGTTTGTCACGGGAAGAGTGCACAAACTATGGGGGTTCCAAAGGACAATATCTTAATTATTGAAAATGGAGATGTAGTTGAGTTAACACCTAATTCTATTCAAAAGGGTGATCCTGTAAAAGCTGGTGTTGAACTGCTTGATAACTCACGAAATGGGATAGTAGATGCTCGAGTGTTAAAGGAAAGGCAGCAATTAGCTGGGGATGGTGTAGTAACTGTTTTAGCTCCTATTAGTACAGATGGGAAGATGGTTGCGCCTCCCAGAGTTAATTTAAGAGGAGTTGTTACTACTGCAGAGCCAAGAAAAATGTCTATGTGGACAGAAAGAGAAATAAGCTGGGTCTTAGAAAATAGATGGAAACAATTATCCAGACAAACTGGACCGAATAATTTTGAGGTAGATTGGATTGGTGTACAAAG
>MWOS01000222.1 GCA_002026165.1 Prochlorococcus sp. HOT208_60m_813G15 | reverse complement strand
TTACACGCTATTTATATTGCACACAATAACGTCTTTTCATTCGTAGGCTGGTAGAAATACTTAAAAGAAAATCAATGTTTACGCAGGTCCGCTCAGCAAACCGCAGAGTATCTCCTGTTGAGGATAACAAACACAAAGTTGTAATAAAAGCAGTTTATGTTGTCCTTGAGCCACAATACCAAAATTCCTTAACGGAAGCTGCAAAGTCAATAAACAAGATGAATGGGCCAATAGGCATAGACCTTAGCGGCTATCTTATCGAAGAACTTAGGAATGATAGTAATTTTGAAGATTTTAAAAAAGATATAGCTAATGCAGATATATTCGTTGCTTCTCTAATTTTTATTGAAGACCTTGCCCAAAAAGTTGTTGATGCAGTAACTCCATTTAAAGACAAACTTAAAGCATCAATTGTTTTTCCCTCCATGCCAGAGGTAATGAGATTAAATAAGCTAGGCTCATTTAGTATGGCCCAACTTGGTCAATCTAAAAGTATAATTGGAGATCTTATAAAGAAGAAAAAAGAATCTGATGGAGCAAGTTTCCAAGATTCAATGTTGAAGTTATTAAATACACTACCTTCAATACTTAAATATCTACCAGTAGAAAAAGCTCAAGATGCTAGAACATTTATTCTAAGTTTCCAGTACTGGTTAGGTGGTACCACTGAAAATTTAAAAAACTTCTTATTAATGATTTCTGAAAAGTATGCTGTTACAGAAATCATAAAAGATCAAATAGAAGAATTCAAAATTCAAGACCCTGAAACATTCCCAGATTTAGGAATTTGGCATCCTCTTGCTCCTTGCATGTTTGAAAGCCTTAAAGAATATCAAAATTGGGAAAATAATAGGAAAGATATAAATCCTAAAGGAGACAAAACTCCAACAATAGGCTTAGTGCTTCAAAGGAGTCATATCGTTACAGGAGATGATGCTCATTACGTTGCAGTTATTCAAGAATTGGAATACAGAGGTGCGAGAGTACTTCCTATCTTCTGTGGAGGTCTAGATTTTTCTAAACCAGTTAATGAATTTTATTATGATTCCATAAATAAGGATCAACCTATAGTAGATGGAGTTGTATCTCTAACAGGATTTGCACTAGTTGGTGGACCTGCAAGACAAGACCATCCTAAAGCTATTGAAGCCCTAAAAAGGTTAAACAGACCTTATATGGTTGCACTTCCATTAGTCTTCCAAACAACTCAAGAATGGGAAGATAGTGATCTAGGTTTACACCCTGTACAAGTAGCACTTCAGATTGCAATTCCAGAACTTGATGGTGCTATTGAACCTATTATTCTCTCAGGGCGTGATGATGCTACAGGTAAGGCGCATACGCTTCAAGATCGAGTTGATGTAATAGCTGAAAGAGCAATAAAATGGTCAACTTTAAGAGTTAAACAAAGAAGGGATAA
>MWOS01000023.1 GCA_002026165.1 Prochlorococcus sp. HOT208_60m_813G15 | reverse complement strand
CATATAAAATTTGATAAAGAATTTCATCTTGAAAGTTTAGCTTTGAGATCCAGTGCATGGATGCAGCAAGATATATTCACAAATTACCAAAGTGAAACTGAATTAATGAGATATATATTCCGACTTGCAGAAAAAGATTTTTCTTTGGTAGATGGGATGATGCCATTGGGAAGCTGTACCATGAAGTTAAATTCTGCAGCAGAGTTAAATCCAGTCTCTTGGGCTAATTTATCTTCCATGCATCCTTTTTCCCCACCAGATCAAACTAAAGGCTATTTAAAAATTATATCTGACTTAGAAAAATGGATAAGTGAGATTGTTGGTTTAAAATCAGTTTCTTTTCAACCAAATGCAGGCTCTCAAGGAGAGTTTGCAGGTTTATTGGCAATTAATTCTTATTTTGAATCAAAAGGTGAACTGTTAAGAAAAAAATGTTTAATTCCAAAAAGTGCTCATGGAACAAATCCTGCTAGTGCAGTTATGGCAGGTTTTGACGTGTTAACTGTTGAATGTGATGACGAAGGAAATATTGATTATCAAGATTTGTCAATCAAGGTCAAGAAATTTGATAACCAAATAGGGGCTCTTATGTTGACTTATCCCTCTACTCATGGAGTTTTTGAATTACAAATCAGAAAGATATGTGATTTAATTCATTCTGTGGGAGGATTTGTCTATTTAGATGGTGCAAATTTGAACGCTCAGGTTGGATTATGCAAACCTGGAAACTATGGCGTTGATGTTTGTCATTTGAATTTACATAAAACATTCTGCATTCCACATGGAGGTGGTGGCCCAGGAGTAGGTCCAGTTGCTGCATCAGAAACTTTAAGCC
>MWOS01000221.1 GCA_002026165.1 Prochlorococcus sp. HOT208_60m_813G15 | reverse complement strand
GTAACTTCGTGAATATAAAAATTAGTTTTTCCAAGCTGCATAGCTTGTTTAATCATGAGAATTCTTTCAGATGTAGGTGTTCTTAAACTATTCTTTAAGTCACTGTCATTCTTTGGTTCATCTGTTGAATCACATTCCCACCCAAAAATTCCAACCTCTAAGGACCTTAATGCTTTTTGAAATGATTCCTCAAAAGAGCGGCCAATCGCCATTGACTCACCCACAGATTTCATAGCAGTACTTAAGGTATTGGAGGAACCCTTAAACTTTTCAAAAGCAAACCTAGGAATTTTGGTGACAACGTAATCTATTGAAGGTTCAAAACATGCAGGTGTTTGTTTTGTAATATCATTTATGATCTCGTCTAGTGTATAGCCAACAGATAATAAAGCTGCGATCTTGGCGATAGGGAATCCAGTTGCTTTGCTCGCTAAAGCAGAGGATCTACTTACACGAGGATTCATTTCTATAACAA
>MWOS01000220.1 GCA_002026165.1 Prochlorococcus sp. HOT208_60m_813G15 | reverse complement strand
TAACTTGAGAAACCGATCCTGGAGAACTTTGCATTTCATGATTATGGATGGCTTGAATGCTATCAATTAGAATTATCACATAACTTTGTGATAGCAATGGATTAGATAGAAATTGCAAATTTTAATAAATTTGAAATTTTAGAATTTCTTTCGATTCTATTCACTTTTTCTTAATAATCAAAGGATTAATAGAAACAAATAATGGTTCAAATTGGAAGAATATTGTATTCAGATTGCCATTATAAGTTTAGAAAAATTGAATTAAATGGATTTTTTTCAATAATCAAATAGTAACTAATTAAGTTTAAAATTTTTCATTTCTCCAAAATGTTTAAATTCATAATTTTGTCTATATTAAAAAAAATTTAAGTATCTATGAAAAAGAAGTCTATTATCTATTCTGATTTATCAAAAAAACAACTAGAAACTCTGAAAGAGCTTTACATTCAAAAAAAAGTTGAATCGATGAGTCATCAAGAACTTAAAAAATATGTATTAGAAATTATTTCACATCAGATAAACGATACTATTG
>MWOS01000219.1 GCA_002026165.1 Prochlorococcus sp. HOT208_60m_813G15 | reverse complement strand
TCTAGGCTGGCGATTCAAGATCTAACTTTTGAGTCAAATCAGCCCTTCGTCTCAAAAGGGAATGATATTTTAGTTTTCAATGGGGAAATATTAAATTGGAAGGAAATTTTGAAATTAATTCCAAATAATTTATTGGAAAATAATATCAACTCTGATACAAAATTTTTAAATTTTTTATTAAGTAATGAATTGATTGAAAAATATATTGATAAATTCAAAGGTTTCTTTTCTTTTGTGTATTTTTCTTATTCAAAATTCTATGTTTCATTTGGTAGAGATTGTTTTGGTGTAAAACCTCTTTATTATGCTATTGAAGATAAAAAATATCCAATTTTTTCATCTACTAGTGAAGCCATTTCTTTAAATCCTGCGATTTCTAATAATTTAAATCCAAAAAGTCTTAGTTCTTATTTAAGATTTGGTTTTTTCCCAAGTAAACAGACCCCTTTCCTAGGGATTAATGAAGTATTACCGGGAACTTATAAAAAGTTATTTTTGAATCAAGATTATTCTCTCAATCATAGAAAAAAAGAAATAAAGTTTGATTTGCAAAATGTAATTTTGGCTGAAGTTATTAAAAATAATCAAATAGATTTTTCTGAAAAATATTTCATGAATATTTTAAAAAGTTCATGTGAAAAAAGACTCTTATCTGATGTTCCAATAGCTTTATTACTTAGTGGTGGAATAGATTCAAATCTATTAGCATGGACTTATAAAAGGGAATTAGGAATAAATTTACCTTGCTTTACAATTGCATTTGACCAAGCCCCAAATTTTGATGAATCAAATATTGCAGCAGAAACTTGTAATAAATTAAATTTAAGTCATGAAATTATAAAATTTAGTGAAGTTGCTATGCAGGATCAAATATTGGAAATATTAGGAAATTTAGATCAACCTTTTATAGACACTTCAATAATACCAACGACAATTTTATGTAAGGCTATTTCTAAATCTTTTAAGGTTGCCATTTCAGCTGATGGAGGGGATGAGGGTTTTGGAGGTTATACAAAATATTTAGAAAATTTTAAATTTTATAACTATTTATCTAAAATTAATTTTCTTCCTAATCAGCTTTTCAATTTATTAAAAAATACAAATATTAAGAAATTTTCTAAAATAGCAGATATTTTTCTTGAGAAAAAAGATCTACAGAAATCAATTTTTTTTCACCAACATCAGTTATGGCCAAATAAATTAATAGATAAGATGTTAATAAATAAGCAAGATTATTTTGATTTCGGATGTTTTTATGAAAATTTAGAAAAATTTAATTCACTATCTAAATTATCGC
>MWOS01000218.1 GCA_002026165.1 Prochlorococcus sp. HOT208_60m_813G15 | reverse complement strand
AAACTGCAATGTCCAAAGATAAAAACAAGTACATTAGAACATAATTGTTCAGGAAAACATGCTGCATTTCTAGCTACATGCAAAAAAATGAATTGGCCCTTAGAAAGTTACTTAAAAGGGGATCATCCACTTCAAATCGAAATATTCAGAATTATTTCTGAATTACTTGAAATACCTACATCTGAAATAAACGCTGAACGTGACGATTGCGGTGCCCCAACTCTCTATTTAAAACTTATCGAAATGTCAAAGTTATATTCGCTTCTAAGTAGTTCTGACAATGCTGAATTAGAACAAATTAGTAGGGCTATGATAACTAACCCCACAATGATAAGTGACAATAATAAATTTGATACAGAAATAATTAAGGCCTCTCATGGACAAGTTATAGGCAAAGGTGGTGCAGAGGGAATACAGTGCTTATGCAAGGTAAATGAAGGGATAGGACTAGCTTTAAAAGTTGAAGATGGTTCAAAAAGAGCAAAGCATGCAGTTAGTCTTCACTTACTTAAACAGTTAGAGTGGATTTCTGACTTAAGAATTCAAGATATTGAAGAAAAAGTATTTAATTTTTCTGAGGGAGTTCGAATTGAAGTTAAAGGTAAATTAAAATTCCAAGAATCCTAAAAATATACGAAAAATAACACTTTCAGATGTATGCTATGTATATATCGCGGGGTAGAGCAGTCTGGTAGCTCGTCGGGCTCATAACCCGAAGGTCGGAAGTTCAAATCTCCCCCCCGCCACCATTTAGGAGCAGCCT
>MWOS01000217.1 GCA_002026165.1 Prochlorococcus sp. HOT208_60m_813G15 | reverse complement strand
TTACCTCCATGTGCTATATTCTACCCAGAATATGTTGATTTGATGACAAAGAGCTATTGGCTTAAGAAAATTTCAATTCCAAATGCTGATTTATTTCTGGAATATATAAGGACAGTATTGCCTTGGATTAAATCTGTGGGAGGAGTAATAGTAAAAAGAGATTTAATACAAGAATCAACCTCAAATGAATGGGATGGAGGGCAGCTTGGATTAGTAATTGAATTCGAATCAAAATTTGCTGCTAAAAAAGCATTTTATTCTGAAGTATTTCAAAAATATCTGCAGTCCAGAGATTTAATGGAACTAGTTACTATAAGTACTCTTTAAAGAATCAACTAATACCGACCTCACTCAAACAACTTATAAGTATTTATTACTATTAAATTATTTGTGTAATATTTATAACTTCACTAGCAATGGCATATTTTGCAAAATTTAATTATAAAAGTAATCCCTTAATCAAATGAACTATTCAACAGAAAAAGATGATTATTTGATGACAACTCCATATACAAAGAAAATTCAGCAAAAATTTGAAAAGGTTAAATCTTTTTTAGAGCAAAATGGATTTAATCCTTCATCGGAGAGCTTAATGCAAGATATAGTTAGCTCAGAAGAATATATTGCTAAAAATGGCTTATAAAATATCAGAATATATTCAGAGTCCTTAAATAATAAAAACCGCCTATTAGAAAAGGTAATAATATTCCAATAAATAAAAATATGGATTTCTTTGATTCGCCTTCTGATATGGGGTTAATTTCTGGTTCAATTGCAAAACCATTTTGTCTACCACCGCTTTCGGTTGTATAACCTTTTTTATTCATAAGAAAAATAATCTATGCAGATCATCTCATGTAAAAACTTATTTAAAAAAATTTTTTACATTTTGAATTAAACTAATTTTAAGATCTAATAATTGATTTCAATCTGAGATTTCAATTTGGCAGCTTTTTTTAAAAGACCTACAACTTCCTTACGGCCAGTAGCAAACTCAGCCTTGTTAAGTAACTCGCTATATTTTTTTGTGATTTCTCTATGATTCATTTTGGATATTAACTTCTATAAATTATAAAGTTACTAAAAAAAGTTTTTGTATAAAAGATATCAAAAAAGAGTTTAAGTACCTTTACCTATTTAAACCAACCTTTTTTCTTTGGTTTAATCTCTTCTTTAATAACTTCTTTTTTTCTGCCAAATAATCCCTTTTTTTGGACTATTAAATTCTCTTCAACAGGTTTAGATTTTCTGTTAAATAAGCCTTTTTTAGGTTCTTTTTTAATTGATTCTTTTTTGTCGGAAATCTTTGTTTTTTTAGGATTTGATTTTGAATTTTTGGATTTGCTATCTGCAAATAAAGTTTGATATACAAAAAAAACCAAAAACAGCAAAGAAGCCTAATGCTTGTACTAGAGCAGTTCCATGATTATCAAACATTTAGGCCT
>MWOS01000216.1 GCA_002026165.1 Prochlorococcus sp. HOT208_60m_813G15 | reverse complement strand
ATGTCTGGCAAAAGCAAGGGATTAATTCTAATTCAAAGAGTTCTAGTTTGGACGTTGTACTTTTTTTCAGGATTTATACTTTATTCAAATCAAGGTATTTTGCCTTCAATGATAATTACTTTTTCAAGAATTATTTATCCATTATCTATTTTTTGGCTACAAATAAGAATTAAAAAAAGAACCAATTTTCTGCCTATTGATTCAAAAATGACAACTTCGCAATTGTGGTTCAATTTATTACCCGTTATTGCATCTCTATTAACTGTAATTTTTTCTTTTGCTAATTCTTTTTTATATATACTCGAAAAATTAATTAACTCTTAAATAATTAAAATTTATTAGCCTTAAAAATTTCTCTCATAAAAAACATAATGTAAAGAAATTTGTCTTTTACTTATATTTGTTTAAATTTTAAATAGTAATCAATAAAGTCATGAAAAATATTTCATTAAAGGGAAATATTAATTTTGATAAAAAAAAAGATATAAATGATTATGAATTATTCTCTTTAAAAATCACAGATAGTTTATATAAAAAAGATATTGGAAAATTCCTTGAGACTCTCTCTTCTCACTTTATTTAGGATAATCTTCTTTTTCTGATCTTCAAATTCAAACAGTCCCATTAATAAATAATTATTTGAGGGATAATGAGTAAAACCTTTAGAACAATACTCCAATGCAATTATTTCTTGCTGACTGCCAATTCCCAGATATTGAGAATCAAGTGAAAGCTTATCAATTATTTGTAGAAGTTTGGGAAAACGGTGAAATTGCAAAATCAGATAAAAAAGATAATTTTGAGATGTTATTTAGAGTTCATGCTCCAGGGGAGGGTAGAGTAGTTTGTTTATGTAAGGCAGAGAGTGATAAAGAAATTTTGAGCATTTTGCTCCATGGAGAGCCAAGTTTGGCATTCATATGGAATTTACACCTGTAATAAGTTGTCAAAATGTTGTTGATTACCATAAAGATTTGTTCAAAACTTTAGGGTAATTAGCTTAAATCTAAAATTTATCGTGATTAAACCTTTTCCCAATCTTATTTACAAAAAAAAAGATAGAAATTTGCCTTCTTCAAAAAATAAGCTCAAGAAAGAAGAAAACGTCAAATCTAAACCATTAATAATATTTGGTTTTATCATCTCATTATCTTCCATCTTTTTACTTTTATTCACCATAAATAATAAATTTGGATGATATATGAGTAATTTGGACTATTACCTGAGAACAAATATGTTCTATTATTAATTTAAAAATAACTAACTAAATGGCGTTTAACGAAGGAGGGATGGCATCGGGCCTTCTTATCATCGCAGTATCAATAGTTTTTGCTGCTGGTTTTGGATTCTTAGTCTTGCATTTTGTACCTGGAACTCCATTTTAGGTTATCCAACTAAATTTGATTCACAAAATATCCTAAACATTAGCAGTTTCTAGATCCTGCATTTGATTATCTTCAGAATTAGATTTCTTCTTTAATCGATAAGCGTAAACTAAAGATCCTAAAGCTATGGTACTTGTTGCAAAAATCCCCGATATCAGTATCAATGCAAAAAGACCTCCTATGAGACCCCCTTTTAATCTAAGCAAATTTGATTTAATTAAAAGTATTGATAAAAAAACAATAGTAGCTTTAAGAGAAGAGATTTTCAAAAAAGTAAATGGATAAAAAGGATTTAACAACATTTCTTTGGCGGAATATAATTTAGTTTGATTCTAAAAATAAATTTAAAAAAACGCATAAAAAAAGACTCAAATGAGTCTTTAAAAATCTATATTAAATATGATGATTTATGCATCAGGGTCAAAATTCTTTAGGTTTGGACCCGCCACAAGACCAACAAGACCAAAAAGGACTAAAGAACCAATTCCAAAGCCTGCTGCCCATGGATTGAAACCACCTAAAGCAAAAGAAGCTAATAAATTCATGATTTTAAAACATAATATCTCCGAGTTAGCATACAGATTTTTGTGAAAAATATACCTATATTGAGACATTTCTTCGTAATTATTAGAATCGTTTAACTATCCCTTTATAAGAAATCCACAAAATTTTTATTATTTGTTTTATTATCTAGGCATTACTATTTTGTTGGCGCACTTCAAGACAATCAAAACTAATTTTTCTAATGACTTCGAACTATACCTTTATTTATGATGGAGAATGCCCATTCTGCAATCATTTTGCTGAGCTTCTTGAGATCAAAAGCAAGATAAATAATATTAATATTCTTGATGGTCGTAAAAATTTAACTCTAATTAAATCACTCTTAAAGAAAGGTTATGACCTAGATAAAGGAGCTATTCTCCTGAAAGATGAAGATATCTTTCATGGGGCAGATGCAATTAATACTATTTGCAAACAGATAAATAATCCCTCAAGTAGTTTACTTTTTTTTCTTTCTAGGGTGTTTAAATCAAATAAAAGAACAAATTTGATATTTCCTTTACTAGTCAGAGCCAGAAGATTCGCATTGATATCAAAAGGTATATCAATATCCCTAGTTTAAAAATAAAAACTTTCTAAATATTAAATAACATATTTATAAGCTTATGTATAAATAAATGATAATTAATTATTTCTTAGCTAGAACTAGGTGGTAACAACAAGTATTTAATGATAGAAAACTTCAATCCCTTTATTTCATTGGGCGGTGATAACCAAAAAGTTAATCATATGGCTGAAGCGGCA
>MWOS01000215.1 GCA_002026165.1 Prochlorococcus sp. HOT208_60m_813G15 | reverse complement strand
TACTTTGGGTTAATGATCACAGAATCTGGGCCTAAAGTTATAGAATACAATTGTAGATTTGGTGATCCAGAATGCCAAACAATAATGCCCTTGATGGATCAAAATTTTGTATTTCTTTTAGAAAAATGCTCAATGGGAAACTTAACTGGTTATGAAAAAATTAATACTTCTAATAAAGTTAGTGGTTGTGTAGTAGCGACCTCTAAGGGTTATCCCCACGAATATAAGACTGGATTTCAAATAAATATAGGAAAGATTGACTCAAATAATTGTCAAATTTTCGACTCAGGTACTTCTTTAAGTGAAAATGGTAAATTATTAACTGATGGAGGAAGAGTATTAAGTATTGTCTGCCAAGATAAAGATTTCGATATGGTTTTTGAAAAAGTATACAAGAATTTAAAAGAAATTCATTTTGAGGGTATTTACTTCAGAAATGACATAGGCCGTCAAGTCAGAAAAAACTTTTCTAAGGAGAATTAAGCATATGGCGGATTCCAATAATCGAGAAATTAGAAAATACAACATCAATGATAATGAAGATATTAATAATAACTATTGGATTAATGGAATCCTCGCTTGGTGGAGTGGGTTCAGCTTAAGAACAAAGTTGTTAGCTATAGCAACTCTTGTCGTGAGCCTCCTAATGACAGGAATAACTTTTTTTGCACTAAATAGTATCCAAAGGGATGCAGGAATGAACGATACTAGATATGCTCGAGATCTTGGCTTATTGTTATCTGGGAATGTTACTGAATTAGTCGCTAATAACCAAAAAAAAGAAATTTCAAATGTAGCTGAAAAGTTTTGGAGATCAAGTCGAAACCTGAGATATATATTCTTTACTGATGCTGAAGATATTGTTCAACTTGGGATACCGATCAGCGCAACCCCGACAAGCTCAGACAGTCAGTTTCAGCTCACTCGAAAATTAAAACTCCCGTCAGAATTAAAGAAGAGACCACAATTTCCATTGGTTCGGCAGCATGCGACACCTCAAGGCCAAGTTACAGATGTATTTGTCCCAATGTTGTGGAAAGGCAAATATCTTGGAACTTTAGCTTTGGGAGTCACCCCTAATAAAAAAGCACTAGCCAGTGCTGCCTTGACTAGAGAAGTAACAATTGCAGTTTTTATCTCTATTTGGGTTTTAGTAATACTTGGAGCTGTATTTAATGCACTCACTATTACAAGACCCGTCAGAGAGTTAGTAAGAGGTGTTAGAGAAATTTCAAAAGGAAATTTTAAATCAAGGATTTCATTACCTATGACAGGTGATCTAGGAGAACTCTTAAATGGATTTAACCGAATGGCCACACAGTTAGAAAATTATGACGAGGCTAATATAGAAGAACTAAAAGC
>MWOS01000214.1 GCA_002026165.1 Prochlorococcus sp. HOT208_60m_813G15 | reverse complement strand
CCAATTAATCCAAATGACCATCCACAATCATTTACTACTTGCAATGAAATTTGATTTGCCAAGTCACTCTTCTCAATCCATTTTTTCTGTGGATTGTAAGAGAAAGATATAATGTTTTCAGTTTTTACAATAGCTGATTTCATTGCTTCATCTTTAGAGAAACCATTTTGAATAGCATTGCAATATTTCTTAGAGAAATTATTAGAGATCCTATTTTGTAGCAAACTAACACTAGGGTCGGACGTATCAAAAGCTAAACCAAATGCAGGTTTTAATTGAAAAATTATAAATAAAAGCAAACTAAGAAAGAATTTTAACAACAGCTATGAATCAATACTTATAAATATAATAGTATTTTAAAAATGTCATTTCAATTAATTCAGATAATTTTTAAAAGCAAATTAAATTTCAATTTATTAATAATTAAAAGTATTGCGATAAGTTCAGTAATAATAGTCAGAGGATTATTTGACTACTAATATGTACGAATCATTGATGACATTGCTATTTTTTCCTGATTGGACAAATGGACTACCTTCAGATTTCTTAATTCTTCATTTTTTTGTAGGAGCCGTTATTTTC
>MWOS01000213.1 GCA_002026165.1 Prochlorococcus sp. HOT208_60m_813G15 | reverse complement strand
AAATTCTTTTTATTAATTCAGAAGTAATTTGCGAGTTCGAAATATAATCAACTAAAGTATTTAAACTCATTTATAGTTATCAATCTTGATTACAAATATCCGATACATTATATTAGATTTTATACTGATTGTGAATAATATTTGATGGATTCAGCTGCAATAAATTCTTTTATACCCACACTAGATCAAGTAGATAGTTGGTATGAAATTTTTACACTTTTACCAATATTAATTGCTCTAGAATTATTATTATCAGCAGATAATGCTGTCGCACTAGCTTCTCTTACTAAATCCCTCGACAGTTCAGAATTAAGGTCAAGAGCCTTAAATATTGGTATAACAATATCTTTATTATTTAGGATTATTCTTATCATATTATCTAATGTTCTTCTAAAGTTTATTCTTATTAGAGTTTTTGCTGGTTTTTATTTAATATATTTATTCTTCTCAAATGTTTTTTTAAACTCAGATATAGAAAACACTGAAAATGGGACAGATAATAATAAAAATAATTTTAGGTTCTTAAGGGTTGTAGCGCTTCTTTCAATTACTGATTTTGCTTTTTCTATAGATAGTATCACTACTGCAGTAGCTATCAGTGATCAATACATATTAATTATATTTGGAGCAGTGATTGGTGTATTAGCCTTAAGATTTACATCGGGGATTTTTCTAAAACTTCTGGATATATTTTCTAGATTAGAAAAAGCCGGTTACGTAGCAATTTTAATAGTGGGGATTAAACTTTTACTTAATACGTTAATTAAGGAATCTATTCTTCCAGACTATTATTTTTATTTTTTGATTCTTTTTGCTTTCATTTGGGGATTCTCTAAAAAAGAATCTAAAACTTAATCCGAGAGATATTCACCTACTGATGGCTTTAACTGTTGTATTAATTGCTTTTTGCTAGAAATGTTTTTGCCTTCAAGTTTTGCTTCTAACAAAATAATCGGATCAGTTTTAGTTGAAATTATTATTCCTTCATTTTCTAATACAGCAAGAATAATACCTGGTCTTGAATAATTGCTCATGAAAAGGTATTTTTCATTTTTAATTTCATCACTATTCATAATTTTGATTTTAAGTATTTTTAGGTTCTTACCTCTAAAAGTTGTATTTGCTCGTGGGTATAATCCTTTTATTTTTTGAATAATTTCAATTGCCTCATTACCCCAATCAACTCTAAAGTCTGATTTTTCAATCATTCTTGCGTAAGTAATTTCTCTTCCAAGGGAATTTTGTTTTGTTAATTGAGAATTTGTATTCTTATAAATATTTTCTTCGAGTAGTGATGTGGCATTTAAAAATAATTTTGCAGATAAATTACTAAGTTTTTTCGATAGTGTATTTAAATTATCGTCATTACCAATTTTAATTTTTTCTTCCAATAATAAGTCGCCAGTATCTAGTCCCTCATCCATTTTCATAATTCCTACACCAGTAAATTCATCGCCTTTTATTAGTGACCATTGGATTGGGGCTGCACCACGCCATCTTGGAAGTAATGAAGCATGTGCGTTCCAACATCCAAATTTTGGGATTTCCAATATCTCTTTGGGTAATATTTTCCCGTAAGCTATAACAATAAATAGATCACAAGATAGTGATTTAAGTTCATTCATAAAATGTATATTGTCTCTGATTTTTGCTGGAGTATAAATTTTTATAGATTCTTGCTCGGCGAAGCTTTTAACAGGTGAGGATATTAATTTATTTCCCCTAGATCTTTTCTTATCGGGTTGGCTAACTACTCCAATTACCTTGTGCTTAGATTTAATAAAAATATCAAGGCTCGCAATTGAGTATTCAGGTGTTCCCCAGAATATAATTCTCACGCGTCACCAGTTATTGATAATTCATCTACCCATATATGTGGAGAAATTCCACTTGTTGTTACTTCCTGGCTTGATTCAATATTTACTATATTCTTCAAAAGATATTTGATATCCCCCGCTACAGTCGCAGATTCTACTGAAATTTTTTTACCGTTTTTATAGAGCCATCCATCAAATGGAAGAGAGAATGAACCTTGACTTGCTTTGACACCTGCATGGATTGCATTTAGTTCTTCAATATAAACAAATTCTCCCTCATAAGTAGAGTGATCTAATGATGTTTTTAGATCTGAGTTTTCCTCTGATTTCTGAACTACTATCCAATCAGGAGATACTGAGACTTTTGATCCTAGTCCAGCATGGCCTGTTGGCATTGTTTTAAATATTCTTGCAGTTGATTCAGAATGTATAAAATTTTCAAGTCTCCCTTTGTTAATTAAACACAGTCTTTTGGTAGGAGTTCCCTCTCCATCAAATGGTGATGAAGATATATTCTTTTCGTGAAGACCATCATCATAAATATTAAGTGCTTCTGTAGATAGTTTCTCTCCAATAGAATTTTTATTAGATAAGCTAACTCCATCTAAAATACTTCTAGCATTAAACATTGAACTAAAGGCATTAATGATCGTTAAAAAAGACTCTGGTGAAAAACATATTAAATATTTATCAGTTTTGATAGATGAATAATTTAAATGAGAAATTGTTTTATTAGAAGCGTCTTTAATACACGACTCTATATCTATATCTTCAACTCCATATCCAAGTTTTACAGAACCTGAGCTACGAGGTTTCTTATTTTTCTCTTCTGCTCTTGCATATAAATAAAGTACAGCTTGACTTTTGGTATAACTCCGAAAGGCACCTTCACTATTTGCATAAACTCTCTCATAAAAACTCTCAGATAGACCATTATACGGAACAGATTTTATGGATTCATGGCTTTCTAATAGTTTTACTTCCGCTTCTCTTAAAAGAGTAAGTAATTTTTTTATTCCAACAGGATTTCTTTTTTTTGAGTCCTTAACTTCAATAGGATCCTTGGCTAGTGGTGAGAATTCTGTTCTTTCATTCTTGTTGCCAAAATCAGATGCAATATTTGCTTGATTTAGAGCTTTTTTAATACCAGATTCACTGATATCACTAGTTGTTGTAATTCCAACTAAATTAGATTCGTTCCAAACTCTTATAGTTAAAATTTGCTTTTGTGATGCCTTTAGTTGTTTAGCCTCACCTTTATCTACTTGAACAGAATAATCATTAGAAAAACTTGCACCATAATCCCATTTTTTAAGATTTAGAGAATCTGCAGTTTCAGAGATTTGAGTTGTTATTTCTTTTGAATTCATATCCTATCTTCCGCCAACAGTGATTGAATCAACCTTAATGTGAGGTTGGCCAACAGTTACGTTGACACTTCCACTGATAGATCCACAGAATCCAGGAGCTAATTCGAGGTCATTTCCGCACATTGATATTTTTGGCATAACTTCTTTAGCCTCACCAATCAAAGTTGCTCCCTTTACTGGATTAGTTAATTTTCCATTTTTAATAAGATATCCTTCCTCTACTGCAAAATTAAATTGTCCTGTAGCACCTACACTGCCACCACCCATTGATTTGCAATAGAGACCATCACTAATACTATTGATTAAATCTTCTTTCGAGTGCTCACCTTTAGCTATATAAGTATTTCTCATTCGTGAA
>MWOS01000212.1 GCA_002026165.1 Prochlorococcus sp. HOT208_60m_813G15 | reverse complement strand
TTATTCTTTAATCTCTTACTTTTTGTTATTCTAAAATGGTACAAATCTAAGATAAAGTTTATTTTCTGGATTTTAGAGAATCTATGGTTTATAAGTCGATCTTCAAAAAAGGTATTTTTACATTACATAATTAAAATTTCTAAATCTTGCATTTATTATACTGAATTTAACTCTTTATTCCCCAAGTGAAAAGATAATTATGACTGAAAGTCAATGGAACTTCATCGTGTATTGAGGCATGACTAAATTTATCAAGGAGCTCTTTTTGACTGAGATTTTTTATATTACCGTAATCCCCACTTAATCCGCTATTCATCAACATGTATCCTCTTTTGGTGTTGTTTAAAACTCTTTTTATGTACATTTCTTGGAGTGCTTTTGGTAACTCACTGAAAGCATAATTGCTGATACAAAAATCCCAGGAATTCATGTTATTATTTGAGTCTTCTTTTAAAGTTGAGAGTGTATATTTACTGCTAAAATTTGAATCCTCTATGAATCTTTTTATAAGTAGGTTTACTTGCCATAAATCGTAAAATGTATAACTTTTAATTTCTAAAAGTTTATCAAGAATGATAGCCTGACCTCCATAACCGCAACCAATTTCAACTACATTACCAATATTATCACCTGTTAATTCCTTAATGTCTAAACCAATTTTTAGATATCTTAGTGCCGTAGTTGATATTTTATAAGGCAAATCATTTATCTTTAATAATCTTGGGTTACCTATATACATTAAGGGTTTGATAATTTGAAATATCTCATCATCTTTGAAGTTATATTTCTCCCTAATAATTTTAAGATATTCTTCACCTTGTTTCCTTGATACATGCTCAAGAACAGGCGTATAACTAGGATGCCTCCTGAAAATGGAAAAGGTAGCAGGATCTAGGGCCGCTTTTAAAGCTAATTCTGGATACTCTCCATTATCAGAAAATGATTTATATTTGTTATCTCTAATTGATTGATTTTTTAATATTAATAATTTTGTTTTCAATATTGAAAAAGGAAACTTTATTTTTAAGTATGCACTACCTAATATTCTCTTTATTAACTCTTTCATAAAAGTTGCTCTGAATAATTGATAATTATATTCGATAAATGCACAAATTCACTAGAGATAGAATTTCTGAATGAATTCTATTTAACTAATCAAAAAGTTATTGAATTCTTATCTAGTGTTTTTAAAGGCAATTTGTTTATTCTTTAAAACTTATTGATTTTATCTCTAGAAAAATTAATTATTATTAAAATTAGGGTAATTTTTTGTAGAGGGAATAATTTTTGCAGTAAAACAAGAGATTTGATTTAAACAATACTATCATTTTTCCAACTTTTAATAGGTGCATAATTTTTTGAGAAACCTCAGGGCAGCTTCCTAAAACTTGTAAATCTCTAGATGGATTTTAAGGCTTAATTTTCAATAATCAAACGGTATAAAGTAATATAGGAAATACGAACGTTACTTAAGAAATTTTAAGACTCATTTATATGGGAAACGTTTCCGGATTTGGGGCCATAGCTCAGCTGGTAGAGCACCTGCATGGCATGCAGGGGGTCAGCGGTTCGAGTCCGCTTGGCTCCATCAGAATCTTCATAAGTTTTAGTAAATTGTTGGATCCATCCTATAAGTAAAATGACATATTTCAATAATTAAAATCATCATTAACTATTTCATTTCTTCGAAAAGATATTTTCAATAATATTAAGTTAGTTCATAATAAAAGGAAAATAATTTATGGAGTAAAAAAAATGAACAATAATTATTCTTTTTTTATTAATCCACATTTGCTACCAATAATTGATGGCTTTATATTATTTTCAGAACAGAATTCCATATAAGCTTGATATGCACCATCGTACTCATTATTATCGCGTACATCATCAACCAAAATATAACCACCTTTTATTAAATATTTGAATACTTTTTCTAAAGCTTTTTTTGTTGGTAGATATAAATCCACGTCTATTAAAATTAATTTTAGAGGAGCTATAGTTTCATAATTAAATACAGAGCAATCTGATTTTATTGGTTTAACAAAATCAAAGTCTTTGAAATTATATTTCCATCTGTCAAAAGAATTATAGCTGAATCCTTTTAATTCCTGTAACTTTTTGCCCCTATTTTTAATTTCAAAATTTAGATCATCTTTTATAAATGAGGAAAAGGTATCAATCGCGTAATACTTGAAATTTTTATTGAACTGTAGATAATTAATAGACTTTATATGATTCGCTAGGAATAGAGTAGTTTGGCCTCTGGCAACTCCAATTTCGGCAAAATTACCCTCAGTTTCTTTAAGTTCATCTAATAAATTGGTTAATTTAGATAATTGACAGGGTTCAATGTTATAAGTATAAGAGGGCTTACCAAAAGGGGTATATCTAAATAAAACTTTTTTTATAAACTCTTTTATCTTAAATATTATTGAGTATTTATACATAATATTAATTAGATAAGACAATATATCTAAGAAACTAATATAAATAAAATTAAGTATTTTTTGAAGATCAAGTTTACAAATATAATTATTAATAGTGAAAAACTAAAGATTTTAAAAAATTGAGAAAATTCTAATGGTAATGATTTAATCAATATTACTGAAATTTAAATTTAAAAAAAATTTAGTGTATTTTTTTATATTGTTAGTAGAAGTAATAGTTTTATCTTTAAGTGGTTGATTTTTGGAAAAATAAAAAGGTTTTAGTAACTGGTGATACTGGTTTTAAAGGTTCTTGGTTGACTTGTCTTCTTCTAAATCAAAAAAGCAAGGTGCATGGTATTTCTTTAAAGCCTGATTCAACAAATATTCTTTATAATTCTCTAGTAGAAGATGATGACTTTAAAAAGTTTTTTTATGAGAATGCATATACACATGAAAATATAGATATAAGACAAAAAGATGAGTTAAAAGAATCAATTATAGGTTTTGATCCGGATGTTA
>MWOS01000022.1 GCA_002026165.1 Prochlorococcus sp. HOT208_60m_813G15 | reverse complement strand
AAATATATTTATAATGTATTGCGGGTTTTGGATAAGTAGAAAAATTGCTTAGAATTCATATAATGGTGTTGTTACTTTGACAATGGATTATATTTATGAAAGATAATAATCTTGAAACTGTTACATCTTTATCATCAGATTTAAGTACTAGAGAGAATATTACTTTTCAACTTGAGGAATTGCTTTTAGCGGGAAATTATGATGAGGCAAAGTTACTATTAGCACCCTCTCAACCAGTCGATATTGCAGATGCTATAGGAAGCCTTCCATTAATATTGCAGGCATTGGCCTTTAGATTGTTAAAAAAAAATGAGGCAATTGAGGTTTATGAATATTTAGATCCAATAGTTCAGCAAACTTTATTAGAAAGACTTAGATCCGGAGAAGTGTTAGAAATCGTTGAGAAAATGTCTCCTGATGATAGAGTCCAACTCTTTGACGAATTACCTGCAAAAGTTGTACGAAAATTCTTGTCTGCTCTTAGTCCCGGTGAAAGGAAAGTTACAGCTGAATTACTTGGATATGAGCCTGAAACTGCGGGGAGATTAATGACAACTGAATTTATAGATCTCAAAGAGATGCAAACAGCAGCTGAGGCTCTTTCATTAGTCAGAAAAAGAGCGCCATTTACAGAAACAATTTACAGCTTATATGTTACAGATAAAGAAAGACATTTAACAGGTATTCTCTCTTTAAGAGACCTTGTAACTGCGGATCCATCTAAGCCTATTGGAGATGTTATGACAAAAGATGTGGTTAATATTTCCACGAATACAAATCAAGAAGAGGTCGCAAGAGCAATACAAAGATATGATTTTTTAGCTCTTCCAGTTGTTGATAAAGAAAAAAGACTCGTTGGCATAGTGACTGTCGATGATTTAATCGATGTTATAGAGCAAGAAGCAACAAGAGATATTTACGCGGCAGGCGCAGTTCAAGCTGGAGATGAAGATGATTATTTTCAAAGTAGTTTGTTTACCATAGCTCGACGAAGAATTTTATGGTTGTTGATTTTGGTTTTAGCAAATGGATTGACGACAAAAGTTATTGCAATGAATGATCAAATATTAAAAGAAATAGTATTGTTAGCTGCATTTATCCCGCTTCTCATAGGTACGGGGGGCAATGTTGGCGCTCAAAGTTCAACAGTTGTGATAAGAGGTTTAAGTACCCAAAAATTGAAGTCTCTTGGTGCAATCAAGGCAGTATTTAAGGAGTCAATAACAGGAGCTCTTTTAGGTATTTTGATGATGCTTGTAGTATTCCCCTTTGCGTGGTGGCAAGGCGAAGGACCCTTAATAGCTTCTGCAGTAGGAATAAGTTTAATATCTATAACTACCCTGGCAGCTACAACTGGGGCTATTCTCCCTTTGTTGTTTGACAGGATGAAATTGGATCCAGCTTTAATGTCCTCTCCTTTTATAACTACTGTCACAGACATTGCAGGTGTATTTATTTATTTAAGTACTGCAAAATGGCTATTAAATTCTCCGTTTAACTAAATTTACTAGGTATTTATTCTCATTTTTGTAAATTTGTGGATTTTTTTGTTTAACTTTACAATTCTTAATGGTATTGTTTACAAAACATCATTAAACCTTCATGTCTTCTGAAACATTAAGTGATAATAAATTAACGGCAATTTCAAACCTAAAATCTAGTAACGATGTTGACCTTGTTAGATCTTATCTAAGGGATATAGGAAGAGTTCCATTACTATCCCATGAGCAGGAAATCACTCTTGGTAGGCAAGTGCAAGAATATATGCAAGTTGAAAGAGCAGAGTTGGAAATTATAGAATTAACGGGTGAGAAGCCAAGTATTGAAGAATTATCAAATAAATTAGATTTATCTGTATCTACTATAAAAAAGAGGTTAAGGGCTGGACAGAGAGCTAAAGAAAGAATGGTTGCAGCTAATTTGAGGTTGGTTGTAAGTGTTGCAAAAAAATATACTAAAAGAAACATGGAATTATTAGATTTAATCCAAGAGGGAACTATAGGCTTGGTGAGAGGAGTAGAAAAATTTGATCCTGCTAGAGGCTATAAATTTTCAACATATGCGTACTGGTGGATTAGACAAGGAATTACTAGAGCAATTGCTGAAAAAAGTAGGGCAATAAGATTACCAATTCACATAACTGAAATGTTAAATAAGTTAAAAAAAGGTCAAAGAGAGTTGAGTCAAGAAATGTCTAGAACTCCCACAGTTAGTGAACTTGCCAGATACGTAGAGCTTCCTGAAGAAGATGTCAAAGATTTAATGTGCAAAGCTGGACAACCAGTTAGTCTTGAAACTAAAGTTGGAGATGGTGAAGATACTGTCCTTCTAGATTTATTAGCAGGAGGTGAAGATTTACCAGATGAGCAAATAGAGATGGACTGTATGAGAGGTGATCTTCATTCTTTATTGCACCAGTTGCCTGATCTTCAATGTCGAGTTTTAAGAATGAGATATGGTATGGATGGAGATGAGCCAATGTCTCTTACAGGAATTGGCAGAGTACTAGGAATAAGTAGGGATCGAGTAAGAAACTTAGAAAGAGATGGATTAAGAGGATTGAGAAGACTTAGTGATAATGTAGAAGCTTATTTTGTTTCTTGAATAAATTCATTTATTAACCTATTTGTTTTTTCAGGTTCTTCATCATGAGGGCAGTGACCAGCACCATCAATAATATCCAATCTTCTAATATTCCTGAATTGCTTCTTCCACTCCTTTGCTTCATTTAAAGATTCCCAAGGATCTTTCTCTCCCCAAATCAATTGGATTGGAACATCAATTTTATCGAAAAGGTCAGTCGCTAGATAATCATCAAATAAGTTAATGAAACCTCGAAATGCTTCTTTTGAATTTTTCCGTTGAGAGGGTTGATAAAGTATTTCAATCAATTCTTTATCTATATTTTTTCCTGAAGGGTAAGCTTGTTCAAGTATTTTTTTTATAACTTTTGGATTAGCAGCTCTTGTAAAAAGTGTATTGCTTATAAATCTTTGTCTGACTATCGTTTTAAGAACGGGTCTTAGTAGATTCATTAAGATATCGCTTTTTTTTAAACGTTTATCATCCATGGTTCTTTGTGCACAGTCAATCAAAATGACGCCTTTGCAATTATCTTTGAGGATTTCAGCAGCTTTCAATGAAATAACACCACCAATTGAATTTCCAATCAAGTAAACAGGAGATTTTATTACCTCTGCACAAAATGTGGATATTTGATTACCCCACAAGTCAAATGAATATTTAATTGACTTTTCTTTATCAGATTCATAATTTAACAAAGCACTAGGCTGACTGCTTTTTCCAAATCCTAATAAATCAATTGCGTAGCAGTCAGAAAATGTTCCAAGAAAATCTTGATTATGTCTCCAGTGGTTTTTTGATGCACCAAATCCATGAACTAATAAAATTTTAATATTTTTTTCAGAAGTAGATTCTTTTGATAAAGACCAAGCAATTTCCCAATTTTTCCATTTCCAAGTTTCAGATTTATTTAAAGACACGATGAATATGCTTTTAATTAAACTTTAATTCAAAAAAAAATTATTCGTTTTTAATAAATTATTCTTAGTTAAGAAAAAGCGTTCATTTTATGAAAAGGAAAAAAGTCATATGCATTGGAGAAGCTTTAATAGATAGAATTAGAAATAAATCAAATAAAGGATTTACAGATTTTTTGGGAGGTGCTCCGGCTAATGTGGCTTGTGCATTAAGAAAATTAAAAATAGATTCAACATTTATAGGAAGTTTGGGTAGTGATGATTATGGAAAAAAATTTATTAAGCAATTTAGTGAATTGGATGTTAATTTAGATTTCTTGCAATTAGATAATGATTCATCTACTCGCGTGGTTAATGTAGATAGAGATCAACTTGGAGATCGGTTTTTTTCAGGTTTTGAGGAAAAGTTCAATATTCATGCTTTGCAGACGAAGTCCTTAGCAAGAAATTAATCGAAAAAGAAATTTTAAATTTGGAGAAATCTTTTCTAGAAACACAATATTTGGTTACAGGTACGATCTTATTATCATCTCCAATATCTGCAGAGACTATTTTTTTCCTTTTTGAACAGGCTAAAAAATTGGAAGTCAAAATTGTTATTGATTTGAATTGGAGAGAAGTTTTTTGGGATCATTCAAGATTTTCATCAAAAATTAGCAAAGATCAAAGAGTTAATTTAATCAAGAAATTTTTAAATCATTCAAATGTTTTAAAACTTGCTAGGGAAGAGGCAACTTTGTTTTTTGAGGATGCAAATCCCTTGATAATATCTCAACAATTGTCTAATAGACCAGATGTAATAATAACTGATGGAAAGAATCCCGTTTCTTGGTTTATCAATGGGTTGCAGGGAATTACTGAAACTCCTACTTCACAAAAGATTGTTGATACAACTGGCGCAGGCGATGCTTTTCTAGCTGGCTTAATTTCAAAATTAATTTCTTCTGGCTATCCTTCCAATAAACTAGAGATAGAAGATTACATTAAGTTCGCATGTGTTTGTGGATTATTAACTTGTCTTGGTGAAGGTGCCATTGAGCAACAACCATATTATGAGAAGGTTAATAAATTTTTGGGATCTCTAATTTCATAGTTTCTTCCATAATTTTTTGCGTAACTAATTTCTATTTTCCAGAAATTATCAATAACTGGTTCTATTAATTCTGGCCATTCAATAACTAAAATAGCTCGTCTTTGTATTGCCTCTTCTTCTTCTGAAAAAAAAACTTCTTTTGCTGAGGAAGCATTTTCTAACCTGTATAAATCAAGATGAATTAGTGGAATTTTTCCGGAGTTATAGTGATGCGATAAAGCAAATGTAGGGCTTGTAATGTCCTCAGATATTGATAAGCCTTTAGCAATCCCTTGAACAAATGAAGTTTTCCCAGCCCCAATTGGACCCTGTAATAAGACAATTGATTGGGGATTTAATTTATGTGAGAGTTTTTTTCCTAAATTTAAAGTCTCTTTTAAATTTTCAATAAACACAAAAATTAATCAAAAATCATATATAGTTTAATAGTAAAAGTATTTATTAGATATGGTTATCGCAAATTCAGTTAAGACCACTACACCTAATTACGTAATTGCTGATATCTCTTTATCAGATTTTGGCCGTAAAGAAATTAAAATAGCGGAAACAGAAATGCCAGGATTAATGGCGCTTAGAGACAATTATCAATCTGAAAAGCCACTTAAAGGTGCAAAAATAGCTGGAAGTCTTCATATGACAATTCAGACAGCAGTATTAATAGAAACTCTTGTTGATCTTGGAGCGGAAGTGAAATGGGCATCATGCAATATTTTTTCAACTCAAGATCATGCGGCTGCAGCTATCGCAGATCAAGGAATTCCTGTATACGCAAAAAAAGGTGAGACTCTTGATGAATATTGGCAATATACTCACTACATTCTTGATTGGGGCTCCGACTCTCCGAATATGATTCTTGATGATGGGGGAGATGCAACTGGCTTATTGATACTTGGTAGTAAAGCAGAAAAAGATTTATCTGTTTTAGATAATCCCGGTAATGAAGAAGAAATTGCTTTATTCAAATCTATAAAAGCAAAGTTGGAAAATGATAGTAATTTTTATTCTAGAATTAAGAGTAATATTATTGGTGTCACTGAAGAAACTACAACAGGAGTTGCAAGACTTTATCAACTGCAAAAGCAAAATGCTTTACCTTTCCCCGCTATCAATGTTAATGATTCAGTAACTAAGAGCAAATTTGATAATTTATACGGCTGCCGAGAATCTCTAGTTGACAGCATAAAGCGTGCTACTGACGTGATGATTGCTGGAAAGGTTGCTTTAGTAATGGGTTTTGGAGATGTAGGTAAAGGCTCAGCACAGTCTTTAAGAGGACTTGGTGCAATTGTGAAAGTTGCAGAAGTTGATCCAATTTGTGCTCTTCAAGCGGCAATGGAAGGTTTTAGCGTTGTTACATTAGACGATGTTGTGGAGGATATAGATATATTTGTTACGGCAACTGGGAACTATCAGGTAATAACAAACGAAAATCTTGTCAAGATGAAAGATGAGGCCATAGTTTGTAATATTGGCCATTTCGATAATGAAATTGATGTAGCTTCATTGAAAGATTATCCATGGGAAAATATTAAGCCGCAGGTTGATCACATAACTTTACCGAGTGGTAATAAAATAATTCTTTTAGCTGAAGGTAGGTTAGTTAATTTAGGTTGTGCCACTGGACATCCAAGTTTTGTTATGAGTAATTCTTTTACTAATCAAGTCCTAGCTCAAATTGAACTTTTCAATAAGTCAGAAAAATATGCTAAGGAGGTTTATGTTTTACCAAAACATTTAGATGAAATGGTGGCTCGATTACATCTTGATAAAATTGGTGCAAAATTAACAAAATTAACTAAGGAACAAGCTGATTATATTAATGTTTCTGTTGATGGACCTTATAAACCAGAGCTCTATAGATATTAAGTTTGAGTCTAATTTTTGTAAATTTTCTTACTTCAATCCCCGACTACATTAGTTTGGCTGTTGAAAAGAATTCAACGATTGCATACCTTACTATTTGTTTGGCTATGTTTTTAGAAAATATAATACCCCCAATACCTTCGGAAATTATTATGCCCTTGGGAGGTTTTTTCGTTTATCAACAAAAATTAAATTTTTATATTTTAGTTTTTTGGGGATTACTTGGAACTATTTTAGGATCATTGCCTTGGTATTATTTAGGAAGATTAGTAAATGAAAAAAGACTTTCAAATTTTCTAGATAAACAAGGAAAATATCTTGGTATTTCTTCTAATGATTTAAGTAAAAGTAAACGTTGGTTTGATAACTACGGGGTTTCTTTAGTTTTTTGGGGCCGATTAGTACCAGGTATAAGAACTTTGATTTCAGTTCCCGCTGGCATAGAACTTATGCCTTTAAGAAAATTTTTGATTTGGACTACATTTGGGAGCTTGATATGGGTAGCACTACTCACATATGCAGGTTATTTATTTGGAGAAAATTATTCAATCATTGAAACCTACTTAGATCAAATCAAATATGTTGTAAAGCCAATTTTAATTTTAATTTTCTTATATTTTTTTATAAGAATACTTATTAGATTTTTTAAAAAAAATAGAGCTTAAAAGGGGATTTCACTAGAGTTATTACTACTAGAATATTGATTATTTTCAGACTCTTTTCGAGAACTTAGTAAATTTAATCTGTCTACCCTTACAACTGGTTTGTATCTATCTTCCCCAGTATTTTTATCTTTCCAACTATCAATTTTAAAGCTTCCAGTGATTCCAATTAAAGATCCTTTTTTAACGTAATCTGCGGCTATTTGTGCCTGTTTGCCCCATATTTCTAAATTAAACCAGTCAGGTTCCTCATCTCTACTTCTTCTGTTCACTGCAAGAGTGAAATTGGCTACGATACTTCCAGATTCAAAATATCTGACATCAGGTTCTCTACCGGCTCTGCCAACTAGATTAATAGTGTTAATTTCCATAAATAAATTTTTTTTTATACTACTCATATTTTCAATTTCTGCTCAAAGTTTTGCGTGCTATTCATAACTAAACGAGAGAATTGTGAAAGCTCAACAAAAAATAGATATATTATTTATAAAAAAGAATTCTTATTGTGATTTTTAACAGATTTAAATTTTCTAGAGACATTGGTATAGATTTGGGAACTGCCAATACTCTGATACATGTATCAGGTAAGGGAGTCGTTTTACAAGAGCCTTCTGTAGTAGCAATGGATTTAGAAGAAGGAATTCCGTTGGCTGTTGGTAAAGAAGCAAAGTTAATGCTTGGAAGAACGCCTGGCAATATAAGAGCTGTAAGACCACTGAGAGATGGTGTTATTGCAGATTTTGATGCTGCGGAGCAAATGATAAAAACATTTATTCAAAAATGTAATGAAGGTAAGGGTATAGTAGCTCCAAGAATAGTTATTGGTATTCCAAGTGGAGTGACCAGTGTTGAGCGAAGAGCAGTTAGAGAAGCTGGATTAGCTGGAGCAAGAGAAGTTCATTTAATTGATGAGCCTGTAGCAGCAGCAATAGGTGCATCTTTACCAGTAACTGAGCCTATTGGAACAATGATTGTTGATATTGGTGGCGGTACTACTGAGGTTGCAGTATTAAGTTTGGGTGGGACTGTATTAAGTGAATCTGTTCGAATAGCTGGCGACGAAATAAATGAATCAATTGCCTTATACCTGAAAAAAGTACATAATTTAGTAGTTGGAGAGAGAACTGCAGAAGATATTAAGATCAAAATTGGATCTGCATTTCCAGATGATGATTTTGATAAAACTACTTTAGAGGTTAGAGGGTTACATCTTTTATCTGGTCTACCTAGATCAGTAAAGTTGACATCAGGAGAGATTAGAGAAGCCATGGCTGATACACTTAGCAAAATTGTTGAAGCTGTAAAAAGAACTTTAGAGAGAACCCCACCTGAACTTGCTGCAGATATTGTGGACAGGGGTATTATGCTCGCAGGAGGTGGAGCTTTAGTAAGAGGTATTAATGATTTACTAAGCGATGAAACGGGAATTTTCACTCACATAGCAGAAAACCCATTGCTTTGTGTAGTTAATGGTTGTGGGGAAGTTTTGGATGATTTTAAAAAACTTAAAAGAGTTGTAGATACTCCAGACTTTATAAGGAACGCGATAAGAGATTAATAATATGTTAGATATCCGACGAATCTCAACTAGTCGTTGGTGGCATAAAAAGAAAAATTGGATAACATTTGGTTTTTTTTTATTTTTAGTTTTTGTAAGGATATCAAAAGGATCTATTTATAAAGATTTTTATTATTTCATTTCAAAGCCTTTTTGGCCTGGTCAATCTCAAAAAGAAGTCATTCTGCAAAGCATAAACCAAGAATCTTTAATAAATTTAAATCTTCTTAAAAAAGACAATAATAGATTGAGGCAAATTTTATCTCTTCAAAATATATCCGATAATGATAAAATTTCAGCTGCAGTTATTTCAAGAAAAACAGGTAGTTGGTGGAGACAAATAATATTAAATAAAGGCTCAAAAGATGGAGTTGAAATTGGAAGTACTGTTATTGGACCGGGTGGATTATTGGGCAGAGTAAAAAATACTTCTTTATTTACTTCGTCAGTAACTTTATTAACTTCACCAGAAAGTAAGGTAGGAGTATGGGTGGATAGAATTCAAATTAACGGATTACTAGTAGGCATAGGAGATGATTATCCAAGCTTAATACTTTATTCAAAAGATGCTGATATTAAAGTTGGAGATTTTGTATCTTCCTCTCCTGCGAGCACTTTGTTACCTCCAAATATTCCTATTGGTGTTGTTCAATCCGTAGATGATTCACTTAAAGCAAATAAAAAGGTAAAAATATCACTTTTGGCAAAACCTCACGTAATTGACTGGGTGCAAATTTTAAAGGTGAAAATTTAATGAATAAATTTTTTTTTAAAAAATGGTCCATATTTATTTTTGTCCCAATTATATTTTTATGGCATCCTAATTGGCTGGGTTTTTTAGGTGTTCAGCCATATTGGCCTTTATTTTGGTTATTGCCATGGTCAATGATTAATGGATCAATTAATGGAATAATATTTGGTTTGTTTTTAGGTTTAATTTTAGATTCTTTAACTATAGATAATAATTTTACGCAAATACCAGGTTTGATTTTATGTGGATTTTTATTTGGGAGAATTAAATTACAAAGTGATATTTTGGTGGAACATTTTAGATATGGTTTAATTTGTTGTTTTGGAAGTTTTTTATGCGGTATGCTTTATTTTTTGCAGATTTTATTTAAAAATTTTTCAGACAGTTTTTTTTTACTCTTTATCCCAAGTTTTCAAAACATCTTAGCTGAAGTTTTTCTCACAGGTTTTTTTGCTCCTTTAATTTGTTCCCAGCTTTTAAGAATGTTCAGAGTTTCAAGGAAAAAAGTATAAAAAAATCTTTGAAAAACAATAATAAAGATTTTATAAAATTTTGTTCTTAAGTTATTTAAGATTTTGTAAATCTACGAAATATCTCTTTGAGGGTTCGTGATGTTATATTTTTAATTGTTAGAATAAAATTCATTGCAATTTTTTTTGCTTTGAAATATCTGGAAATCTTTTTTAACTATGTCAAAAGCAAGAATTTTAGTTGTTGATGATGAACCAGCAGTTTTGAAGGTATTAGTTACAAGACTTCAACTAGCAGGATATCAAGTTTTTTCTGCCACTAATGGCGAAGAAGCTCTTGAATCTTTCCATAGAGATGTCCCAGACTTGATAGTTCTTGATGTTATGCTTCCAAAAATGGATGGATTCGCAGTTTGTAGAAGAATTAGAGCTGAATCGGTAGTGCCAATAATATTTTTGACCGCACTAGAGGCAATTTCAGAAAGAGTTGCAGGTTTGGACTTAGGTGCTGATGACTACTTATCTAAACCATTTAGCCCAAAAGAGTTAGAGGCTAGAATAGCTACTATTTTGAGAAGAATGGGCCCTACTGTATCAGTTACCGAAACTAAGGAAGTTCCATCTGGTAAAGGAGTTATGAAATTTGGAAGTTTAATTGTTGATACTAATCGTAGACAAGTTTCTAGGGCTGGGGAGAGAATTAGTTTAACTTATACTGAATTTAGTCTTCTAGAGTTATTATTCGACGAGCCAGGTAAAGTCGTTCCACGGGCTGAAATATTAGAGCAGCTATGGGGTTATCCACCTCGTAGGGCTGCAGATTTAAGGGTTGTAGATGTTTATGTAGCTAGACTAAGAGGAAAATTAGAACCAGATCCAAGAAATCCGGAATTAATACTAACTGTTCGTGGGATTGGTTATGCATCTCAAAGAGTTGGCGAAACAGCAACATCTTTGGCAAGTTGAGCCTTAGTCTGATAGTTTTATTAAATAAAACAAATATATTAAAATAAGTTTTGTCTGAAATAAGAGATGCCCGTTTACAAAAGGCTAATTCACTAGTTAGTAGAGGCTTTGCTTCTTATGCAGAAAGTTTTAAAGTTTCCCATACAACAAAATTTCTTATTCAAAAATTTGATTATTTAGAAAATGGTCAAGAGGAAGAATTCAATTCCTCCATTGCTGGTAGAGTGATGGCAAAAAGGGTAATGGGTAAAATAGCCTTTTTTACAATAAGTGATCAAGAAGGTCAGATTCAACTTTATTTAGATAAAAGGGTTATTAATTGTAATCAAGAAAATCAGGAATTTCTTTCTTATGAGGATATTAAGGAAATAGTAGATATTGGTGATTGGATAGGCGTCTATGGAACTATTAAAAAAACTAATAAAGGCGAGCTTTCAATAAAAGTAAAAAAATGGGAAATGCTATCCAAATCATTACAGCCTTTACCCGATAAATGGCATGGTTTGACTGATATTGAAAAAAGGTATAGACAACGTTATCTAGATTTAATAGTAAATCCTCACTCTAAAAAAGTATTTAGAACACGAGCAAAATGTATTAGTTTTATAAGACAATGGTTAGACCATAGGAATTTCTTAGAGATAGAAACTCCCATACTGCAATCTGAAGCTGGTGGTGCTGAAGCAAGACCATTTATTACTCATCACAATACATTAGATATTCCTTTGTATCTAAGAATAGCTACAGAATTACATTTAAAAAGAATGGTAGTTGGAGGATTTGAAAAAGTTTATGAATTAGGAAGAATCTTTAGAAATGAGGGGATAAGTACAAAGCATAATCCTGAATTTACTTCAGTAGAAATTTATCAAGCTTTTTCTAACTATGTGGATATGATGAATTTAACAGAAGAATTAATTAAAGACATCGTATCCAATGCTTGTGGCACTTTAGTTATAAATTATCAAAATAAGGAAATTGATTTTTCGAAACCTTGGTTAAGAATATCAATGAAAGATATAGTAAAGCAATATACAGGAATCGATTTTGATTCTTTTAATGGAGACTTTCAAAAAGCAAAAAAAGCCGTTAAAACTTTAAATGTTGAATTTTCCAATAAAGTCAATACTGTAGGTAGACTCTTAAATGAGGTCTTCGAGCAAAAAGTAGAGTCAGAACTTATAGAACCTACTTTTGTCATAGATTATCCTGTTGAAATTTCTCCTTTAGCTAGGCCTCATCTTAATAATAAAGAATTGGTGCAGAGATTCGAATTATTTATTGTTGGTCGAGAGTTGGCAAATGCTTTTAGTGAGTTGATAGATCCAGTAGATCAAAGAGAGAGAATGCAGTTGCAGCAATCTCTAAGAGATGAAGGAGATTTTGAGGCTCATTGTATAGATGAAGATTTTTTGAATGCTCTAGAGATTGGCATGCCTCCTACTGGGGGATTAGGTATAGGCATTGATAGACTTATTATGTTAATTACTAACAGTCCTTCAATTAGAGATGTAATCCCTTTCCCATTGTTAAAACCAGAAATAACTTCGAGTAAAAGTAAAAAACTACCCTTGAATGAAGTAAAATAAACTTAATTTATCCAATACGAAATTTTTAAATGAGTGGTGAACGTGTTGGTTTCCGTTTTAAACATGCGGATGCAGTAGTGAAAAGAAATCCTCAAGGCCGATCAAGAAGAGGATGGGTTATCGAACCAGTAGAGCAAACTACAAGCAGAGGAACAAAAATGCCTGCGTACAAAATTCGCTGGAGAGATAGTGAGAGGCCTGAAACTGTTCTACAGCATATGTTAATTGCAGATCCAGATCCTTCCCCGCCTCCAAGTTCAGTAAGTCTAGATAAGTAGTTTCAATATTTCTTGAAAATATTGTTACCTTTTTAATGCAGATTTGATTTCTCTTTTTATACTTTTTTGTTTTTCTTCTTGTCTTTTGTCATGTAATTTTTTCCCTTTACCGACTCCAATAGTTAATTTTATCCAAGAACCTTTTAAGTAAAGAGATAATGGAACAATAGTCATTCCTTTTTTTTCATTATTGGATTTTAGTTTTATTATTTCTTTTTTGTGTAATAGCAATTTTCTATTTCGTAATGGATCATGATTAAAAAAAGACCCTACATTTTTATGTGGTGAAATGTGGACATTTAATAATAAAATCTCACCATCCCTGAATGTACAGTAGCCATCTCTTAAATTTGCCTTTCCGTTTCTAATAGACTTTACTTCAGTTCCTAAAAGTTCAATTCCAGCTTCGATTGTTTCAGTTATAGCATATTGAAATTTTGCATATTTATTCTCAGCTAGACGTTTAAAATTATTTTCTCTTTTAGTATTTTTTTTAACTTTGCTTGAATTTTTTGCCATTTTAGTTGTAAAAAAACTTTCTACTCAGAACAATTGCAATTAACCTTTCATTATGGCAATAATTTCATCTAATATAGGCGATGATGACTTTTCTCTTCGTAGAAAAGAGTTAAGAATAGTTGATTCAAAAATTATTCAAGAAGAAAAAAGAAATGATAATTTAAATTTAGCTCGCCCTGTCACTTTACAAGAATTTATTGGCCAAGAGCAACTTAAGTCTTCTCTGAGAATAGCTATAGACGCTTCAATCTATAGAAAAGAACCTTTGGAGCATATTCTTTTATACGGACAACCTGGTTTAGGTAAGACTACTCTAGCTTTTTTGATAGCCAATGAAATGAATACTAAATGTAAGATAGCAACCGCTCCCTCAATTGAAAGACCTAGAGACATTGTAGGTTTACTGCTTGGATTAAAAGAAGGCGAAGTTTTATTTATCGATGAGATACATCGCTTAAATAGGTTAACTGAAGAGTTGTTATATTCTGCAATGGAGGATTTTAGACTAGATTTAACTATGGGAGCTAATAGAGGAGCACGATGCAGAACAATTAATCTTCCTAGGTTTACTCTGATTGGCGCAACAACCAAATTAGCTTCAATAAGTGCCCCTTTAAGAGATAGATTTGGCATCTCAGAGAAAATTGAATTTTATAAATGTGATGAATTAAAACAAATAATTATTAATTTCTCCCGATTAATAAACCTTAATTTTGATGATGAAGCATCTTATAATTTGGCCAAGATATCCCGAGGGACTCCCAGAATTGCATTGAGATTATTAAAACGAGTTAGAGATTATGCTCAAGTTGTTAAAAAAACTAATTTTGTTTCTTTTGATTTAATTAAAAAAGCTTTAAATTCTTATCAAATAGACGATAAAGGGCTTGATTCTTTAGATAGAAAATATTTGTCTTTTTTAAACCAAAATAATAATATACCAATTGGCCTTGATTCAATTGCAGCCGGATTGGGTGATAATTCTTCAATGCTAGAATTTGTGGTTGAGCCATACCTAATCCAAATTGGTTTTCTCATGAGAACTCCTCGAGGACGATTGCTTACTGGATTAGGGAAAAAGTACATTAATTCGAAAAATGATAACTTTTAAAAAAGTTAAGGTTTGTTTTTTATTAATTTTTGTTTTTTTCAATATTTTTTTTATTGCGCCTTGCTATTCATTACCTTTAAGAGAGGATTTGTTTAAAAATGCATTAGATCTAAGTTCAGGCGGAAAATTTAATCTAGCTTTACAAGAATGGAATCAATATCTTGATTCTTATCCTGATGATGCTGCAGGTTTGAGTAATAGAGGTAATGTAAAACTTGTGATGGGAGATGTGGAGGGATCAATAGATGACCAAAATAGGGCAATAAGTTTAAACCCTAGTGAAATAGATCCTTACATTAACAGAGGGATAGCAGAGGAAGCATTAGGTCAATGGTCTCAAGCGAAAAAAGATTATATGTTCGTTCTCTCGCAAGATAGTAAAAATTTCTCTGCATTATATAATTTGGCTAATGTGGAGGGTTCCACATCACAATGGGAAAAAGCGAGAGATTTATTTTCGAAAGCTGCTTTATATAATCCTGGATTTGCAATGGCTAGGTCAAGTATGGCGTTAGCAGATTTCCAGTTGGGGAACATTGATGAATCTGAAAAAGAATTAAAAAAATTAATTAGACGTTATCCAACTTTTGCAGATGCAAGGGCAGCTTTAACTGCTTTGAATTGGTCCAAGGGTGAATCTGGAAAAGCAGAGAGTAATTGGATAGCGGTAACTGAATTAGATCCTAGATATAGTGATGAAGAATGGTTAAAAAAAATAAGAAGATGGCCTCCACAACCAATTAAAGATTTAATGAACTTTATCCATTTAAAATAAGTAATGAACAGAGATCAGTTTTTTAAAAAAATTGATTCGTTTAATGATGAATTAATTAACTTAAGAAGACATATTCATGCACATCCAGAATTAAGTGGACTTGAAAATCAAACAGCGATCTTGATAAGTGGTTTTTTAAAAAATATTGGCTGGAATGTTAAAGAATCTATAGGCAGGACGGGAGTTATAGCTGATTTTGGACCCCTAGAAAAAGGCATTATAGGTTTAAGAGTGGATATGGATGCTTTGCCTATATTTGAGGAAACTAAATTAAGTTTTTCTTCAAAAGTAGATGGTGTTATGCATGCTTGTGGTCATGATTTGCATATATCGATTGGATTAGGTGTGGCAAAAATTATTAAGGATTTAAAACTAAATTTTGGGACACGGATAATTTTTCAGCCTGCTGAAGAAATTGCGAGTGGAGCTAGATGGATGATAAAGGATGGTGCAACTAATGGTTTAAGCCATATTTTGGGAGTTCATGTCTACCCCGATTTATCCGTAGGGACTATTGGTATTAAGGAGGGAAGTTTAACGGCAGCTGCAGGAGAACTTAAAGTAGAGATTAAAGGAAAATCAGGTCATGGTGCTCGACCTCATGAAGGAGTTGATGCTATTTGGGTAGCCTCTAAAGTTATATCGGGAATTCAAGAATCAATAACACGGAAGTTAGACCCTTTAGATCCTTTAGTAATAACATTTGGGAAAATAAATGGTGGCAATGCATTCAATGTTCTTGCAGAAAAGGTTAATTTAATTGGTACGGTTAGATGCACTAATCATAGAGTATTTAAGAATATTGGTAATTGGCTCAATGAAAATATCACTTCTTTAGCTTATAGTTGCGGAGCCGAAGCAAAAGTAATGTTTAGAGAAATCACTCCTGCAGTTAATAATAATTCTGCAATTAATAGAGTCCTTAGAGATTCGGGGATTAAGGTTTTGGGTCAAGAAAATGTTATCGAATTACAAAAACCATCATTAGGAGCTGAGGATTTTGCTGAATTTTTAAATGAGATTCCAGGAGCTATGTTTAGGCTTGGCGTATCTAGTTCAAATGGGTGTGCTCCCCTTCATAGTTCGAAATTTGATCCAGATGAAAGAGCTATTGCTGTTGGTATTAAAGTGATAACTGAATCCATAGTAAAATTAAACAATGAAAAAATTAATACATTTCGTAAATGAAAATTGATAAAAGGTTTATTTTATCTTTTGTGGCTCCTTGTATGATCCTCATATCTACTATCGGATTGATATTTAGGGAGAATTCTAGGAAGATTTTTTATTTACCTATTGGTTTGATGGGGATCGTAATTATTTTGGAAAGGGGCATGAGTAGACAATTGGATAGGAAAAATATTTTAAAAAAGATTAAGTCTTATCAAAAAGTTAAATAAAATCATATTATTTGTTTTTACGCAATATGAGATGACTATTTTTTAGAAAAGAGCTATTAATAAGATTAATACTAGGGGTGCTAGGGAATATACCTTGGCTGAGATCATACCCTTTGAACCTGGATCATTAATTTTGATGCAGGGAAGTGGAGATTTGATCAAACTTTAGTAATAATACTTTTTTAAAAATTTGTAAATCATGAGAAGTTCTTGGATTAAACCTCGCCTTGGGAAAAACAATGTAACTCAGATGAACTTTGCGAGAAACGGACATATTACTGAAGAAATGGATTTTGTCGCTAAAAAAGAGAATCTTCCTTCTTCTTTAATAATGGAAGAAGTGGCTAGAGGAAGATTAATTATTCCAGCTAATATTAATCATTTGAATCTTGAGCCAATGTCTATAGGTATTGCTTCTAGATGCAAAGTTAATGCCAATATTGGTGCCTCCCCTAATGCAAGTGATATCAATGAAGAAGTAGAGAAGCTCAAGCTAGCAGTTAAATATGGAGCTGATACAGTTATGGATCTTTCTACAGGAGGAGTAAATTTAGATGAAGTGCGTCAAGCAATTATTCACGAGTCCCCTGTTCCTATAGGAACAGTTCCTGTTTATCAAGCTTTAGAAAGTGTACATGGTTCAATAGATAGACTAACTGAAGACGATTTTCTTCATATTATTGAAAAACATTGTCAGCAGGGCGTAGATTATCAAACTATTCATGCTGGCCTATTAATAGAGCATTTGCCGAAAGTTAAAGGCAGAATAACTGGAATTGTCAGTAGGGGGGGAGGAATTTTAGCCCAATGGATGTTACATCATTTTAAGCAAAATCCTCTTTACACGAGGTTTGATGACATTTGTGAGATTTTCAAGAAATATGATTGTACTTTTTCTCTGGGAGATTCATTAAGGCCTGGATGCTTGCATGATGCATCTGATGATGCTCAGCTAGCTGAATTAAAGACCTTAGGCGAGCTTACTCGAAGAGCATGGAAACACAATGTTCAAGTAATGGTTGAAGGTCCTGGTCATGTACCTATGGACCAAATTGAGTTTAATGTGAGAAAGCAAATGGAAGAATGTTCAGAGGCCCCCTTTTATGTGCTTGGTCCATTGGTGACTGATATATCACCTGGATATGACCACATATCAAGTGCTATTGGGGCGGCGATGGCAGGGTGGTATGGAACTTCTATGTTATGTTATGTAACCCCAAAAGAACATCTAGGTCTACCAAATGCAGAAGATGTAAGAGAAGGCTTAATTGCTTATAAAATAGCTGCTCACGCTGCAGATATAGCGAGACATAGAGCAGGAGCTCGTGATCGAGATGATGAACTTAGTCATGCAAGGTATAACTTTGATTGGAATAAACAATTCGAACTTTCGTTAGATCCGGAAAGGGCAAAGCAGTATCATGATGAAACACTTCCTGAAGAAATCTTTAAAAAGGCGGAGTTTTGTTCAATGTGTGGACCTAAACATTGTCCTATGAATTCAAAGATTTCTGATGAATCTCTTGATCAATTAAAAGATAAGCTTGAAGAATGTAATACTTCAGTGTAATTATTAATTAGTAGTTATAGGATTGATTTCGTCTTATTAACAACGTTTTCGACTGTAAATCCAAAATTTTTCATACATTCTCCACCTGGTGCTGATGCACCAAACCTATCCATAGTAATACAAATTCCATCAAAACCTGTATATTTATGCCAACCAAATGAATGAGCAGCTTCTACTACAACTCTCTTTTTCACATCACTAGGTAAAACACTTTCTTTGTAAGATTCTTCTTGCTCTTCAAAAAGTTCTACACAAGGCATAGAAACAACTCTAATTTTTTTGCCTAAGCTTGAAATTTCCTTACTCGCTTCAATGCAAAGATTCAGTTCGCTTCCAGTACCAATAAATATTAGATCTGGAGTTCCTTCGCAATCGGAAACTATATATCCTCCTAGAGCAACTTTGTCGATCGAAGTATTTTCTTGATTTGGCATACCTTGTCTACTTAAACAAAGGGCAGAAGGTCTTTTTCGATTTTGAATAGCAAGCTTATAAGCGCCACTTGTCTCATTCCCATCTCCTGGTCTGAAAACTAACATGTTAGGCATGGCACGAAGAGAGGGGATAGTTTCAATAGGTTGATGTGTTGGACCGTCTTCTCCTACACCAATTGAATCATGGGTTAATACATAAATCACTCCTAATTCGCTGAGTGCTGATAACCTCATTGAACCTCTCATATAATCCGCGAAAACTAGGAAGGTTCCTCCATACGGAATAAGACCGCTATTGTGATAAGCAATACCATTTAGTACAGCTGCCATAGCATGCTCTCGTACACCAAAATGTAAATATCTTTTCTCAGGACTATGAGGCTGGAATGATCCAGTTTCTCCCTTGATATCTGTGTAGTTAGAGTGAGTTAAATCAGCCGATCCACCAATTAATTCAGGAAGGTTAGGTCCTAAAGCACCTAAACATATTTGTGAATGCTTTCTGGTGGCTAAACCTTTATCATCAGGTGTATAAGAGGGGAGATCTGAATCCCAATTCTCAGGTAATTTGCCTTTTAACATTCTGCTTAACTCGGCTCCTTCAGAGGGATATTTTTTCTGATATTCTTCAAATTTAGAATCCCATTCTTTCTCTAAATTTTCTCCTTTGCTTATCGATTTTCTAAAATGTGCATATACTTCATCTGGTATTTCAAAGGGAGGATATTCCCAATTCAGAAACTCTCTAGTTAATGCAGCTTCTTCTTCTCCAACAGCTGCTCCGTGAATTCCAGCAGTATCTGATTTATTGGGAGAACCATAACCTATGATTGTAGAAATTTTTATAATTGATGGCTTGTCTGTAATTAATTTTGCTTTTTCGATAGCTTCAGTGATTCCTTTAACATCATGATTACCATCTTCAACATGTTGTACATGCCATCCATAAGCTTCGTATCTTTTTAAGACATCTTCGGTGAAAGAAACGTCGGTTCGCCCGTCAATTGTAATTTGGTTATCGTCATAAAGCGCAATTAATTTTCCAAGCTTAAGATGACCAGCTAATGAGCAGGCCTCTGATGCAATACCTTCTTGATTACATCCGTCACCCATTATTACATATGTATAATGATCGACGATATTGCAATCAGGCTTATTAAATTTAGCTGCTAAGTGAGTTTCAGCTATTGCTAAACCAACTGCATTTGAAATTCCGGCTCCAAGAGGCCCAGCTGTAACTTCAACACCTTCAGTTTCAAATGTTTCTGGATGTCCAGGAGTTTTTGACCCCCATTGTCTAAATTCTTTAATATCTTCTATGGAAACTGATTTATATCCTGTTAAATGAAGCAAGGAATATAACAGCATGCAGCCATGACCAGCTGATAATACAAAACGATCTCTATTGAACCATTTTGGATTATTAGGATTGTGATTAAGTATGTTTTGCCATAATGCATAACCCATAGGAGCACATCCCATTGGCAATCCAGGATGTCCACTATTAGATTTATTTACTGCATCTACAGCAAGCATTCTTATACTATTTACACAAAGTGATTCTAATGAAACAGATGCAGCGACCATTGTTTTAAATTAAGTTAAGTTGGAAATACAGAATTGGTTGTCTTCAATTCATTTTGCTGAAAGCAAGGCAAACATTGTGACCACCAAATCCGAAAGAATTAGAAAGAGCAACTCCTACTTGAGCTTCTCTTGCATTATTTGGTACATAATCAAGATCACATTCAGGATCTGGATTGACGTAGTTAATTGTAGGAGGGATAAAATTATGTGTCAAAGAAAGTATACAAGCTACAGCCTCTATACCTCCTGAACCTCCTAGGAGATGACCAGTCATCGACTTAGTAGAGCTTACAGGAATGAGGTAAGATCTGTCTCTAAAAATAGATTTAATTGCAGAAGTTTCATTTTTATCATTAGCTGATGTACTTGTTCCATGAGCATTTATGTAATCAACTTTTTCATGGCTAAGACAAGCGTCTTCAATTGCTAATTTGATAGCTTTGGCACCTCCAACCCCGCCTGGAGATGGAGCTGTAATATGATGAGCATCACATGTTGTTCCATATCCGACTATTTCTGCATAAATTCTCGCATTCCTTTTTTGTGCATTTTCTAAAGTTTCTAAAACAAGAATTCCAGATCCCTCTCCAATAACGAATCCATCTCTTTCTGCATCAAAAGGTCTGCTGGCAGTTTGAGGGCTGTCATTTCTGGAAGAAAGAGCTTTGGCACTGGAAAAACCAGCTACTCCGAGAGGCGTAATACTTGCTTCTGCTCCTCCACAGATCATTGCATCTGCTTTTCCAAGTTGAAGTAGTCTAAAAGAATCACCAATTGCATTTGAACCGGCAGCGCATGCTGTGGAAACAGAGGAACTTGGTCCTTTTGCGCCCAAAGCGATTGCAGCCAATCCAGTTGCCATGTTTGGAATCATCATTGGAACTGTAAATGGACTTACTCTTTTAGGCCCTTTATGACTCAATATTTGAGCTTGACTTTCCATAGTTAGTAAGCCTCCAACACCAGAACCAATAATCACTCCAATTCTTGATGCATTATCTTCAGAAATTTCAAGGCCAGAATCATTAAAGGCTTGCTTTGCAGCAATAACTCCAAACTGGGAAAAACGATCCCATCTTTTGGATTCTTTAGCTTCAATAAAATTTTCAGATTGAAGGTTTTTTACTTCTGCAGCAAATTTGCAGGGATGTTGTTCAGGATCAAAGAGAGTAATATCTGAGACCCCATTAGTACCTGTTTGAAGACCGACTAAATATTCATCAATGTTATTACCAATTGGAGTTACTGCTCCGATACCAGTAATAACTACTCGATGGAAATTTGGCATTATTTATTAACCTTTTTTTTCTTCGATAAATTTTACTGCATCGCCAACAGTTGCAATTCCTTCAGCTGCTTCATCAGGAATTTCAATATCAAATGCTTCTTCAAGAGCCATCACTAGTTCAACAGTATCTAGAGAATCTGCACCCAAATCATTTTGGAAATTCGAATCTGATTTTACTTCTCCTGCTTCAACACTTAATTGTTCTGAAACAATGGAACAGACTTTTTCGAGGATTTCTTGTGACATAGTTTATGTAAATTACTAATTATCTATATGATTTTATGCCCTAGAGTTAACAAGAGTGAAGCATATCTTAATTTTTTTAATTTCTTTGTAAGACAATAGTATTATAAAACGAGGTTCAAAAGACAATTTTTACATGTCACACGCAGTTAAAATTTATGACACTTGCATTGGTTGTACCCAATGTGTAAGGGCTTGCCCACTTGATGTTTTAGAAATGGTTCCTTGGGATGGCTGTAAAGCTGGCCAAATAGCTTCTTCTCCTAGAACAGAAGATTGTGTAGGTTGCAAAAGATGCGAAACGGCATGTCCAACAGATTTCTTAAGTATTCGTGTTTATTTAGGAGATGAGACTTCTAGGAGTATGGGCTTAGCATATTGATTTTTATAGTGCAGTTTTAAGAGAGTCCATGTTTTATTAAATACGCATTTTATTTCAATATAATTGAAAAAAAAATTCGTATGTGTGGAATAGTTGCTGTAACTGGATATAAAAAAGCTTTACCGCTATTAATTAATGGTTTAGAAAAACTTGAATACAGAGGTTATGATTCTGCAGGTATTGCAATCATAAATTCTGAGACAAACAGTATTTCTTGTAATAAATCAGAAGGGAAACTAAAGAATTTAATAAGTAATCTTAATGATCACAATATACCTGGAACTGTAGGTATAGGACATACCAGATGGGCAACTCATGGAAAGCCTGAGGTTAAAAATGCACATCCTCATACCGATACTTCAGGAAACATAGCAGTTGTTCAAAATGGCATTATTGAAAATTTCCAAGACTTAAAAAATAAATTAGAGGAAGAGGGCATTATTTTTAATTCTGATACAGATACCGAGGTAATTCCGCATCTAATTCAAAGAGAGTTAAATACATTAAATAAACTTAATCTTGAGTCTAATGGTTCAACATTATTAGTAGCTGTGAGAAATGTATTATCTGATTTAGAAGGATCTTATGCTTTAGCAGTTTTATGGTCAGGTGCTCCAACCTCTTTGGTAGTTGCAAGAAGACAAGCCCCCTTGATTATTGGCTTGGGTGAAGGAGAATTTATTTGTGCTAGTGATACTCCAGCCATTGCAAACTTTACAAATATTATTTTGCCTATGGAGGATGAAGAAATAGCATTATTAACTCCGCTTGGAATAGAAATATATGACTCAAGCAACGAGAGACAATATCGAAATCCAGTTTCTCTTAAAGTCTCAGAGCAAATAATGGATAAGATGAACTTCAAACACTATATGTTAAAAGAGATATATGATCAGCCACAGACTGCAAAAAACTGGTTGGAAAATTATTTAATTAAGAACTTAGATAATGGTCAATATCAAATCAACTATTCTTTTGATACAGATTTTTTTGAATCAATAGAAAGAATTGAAATTATTGCTTGTGGTACAAGTAAACATGCTGCAATGGTGGGAAGCTTTTTATTAGAACAATTTTCAGGTATCCCTACAAATGTCTTTTATGCAAGCGAATTTCGATATTCACCACCTCCATTATTGCCAAATACATTAACTATTGGAGTCACTCAATCTGGAGAAACTGCTGATACAATTGCAGCTATCGATATGGAAATTAAAAGACGTTCTTCAATTGAAGATAAAAAATTTAAACCCAATCTTATTGCAATAACAAATAGAAAAGAGAGTTCTATTGGAAGGCAGGTTGCAAATATAATTGATATCTGTGCAGGAATAGAAGTTGGAGTTGCAGCAACAAAAACTTTCTTTGCTCAATTACTTTCTTTTTATGGATTAGCCATAAAATTTGCTCAAATCAAAGGTAATCAAAGTCCTGATGAAATAGGAAAATTAATAAACGAACTTATAAAACTTCCGCCATTACTGGAAGATCTCTTAGAGAAACATAATAAATCTTCAGAAAAACTAGCACATGACTTTTTTAATATTAAAGATGTTATTTTTTTAGGAAGAGGAATAAATTATCCAATTGCTCTTGAAGGTGCGTTAAAACTTAAAGAAATAAGTTACATTCATGCAGCTGGATATCCTGCTGGTGAAATGAAACATGGTCCAATAGCTTTATTAGACAAAAAAGTACCTGTAATTTCAATTGCCTCTCCCGGTGAGGTTTTTGATAAAGTTATCAGTAATGCTCAAGAAGCAAAAGCTAGAGATTCATATTTGATCGGAATTGCTCCTGAATGTAATGGAACTGAAATCTTTGATTATTTAATGAAAGTGCCTTCCTCTAATGAATGGATTTCACCTCTACTTAATATATTGCCTTTACAATTATTGAGTTACCATATCGCAGCTCATAGAGGCCTTGACGTTGATCAACCAAGAAATTTAGCTAAAAGTGTAACTGTGGAATGATTAGTTTCTTGAAAACTTGTATTTTTTAAATTTATAGTTCTAAAAGTCCATTTGGAGGATTGATGATTATAAAATTATTTTTTATATCTACTAATGGGACAATTTCTTTGACAAATGGTACTAGAACCTTTTTTTGATTTTTAAATAGTTCAATAACAAGTAAATTATTTTTCTCATTTTCTAAATTAGTAACTTTCCCAATTATTTTTAATTCATCATTTTCTAAAGTCTTGACCTCCAGATTAATAAGTTCCAAAAAATGGAATTCTTCCTTTTTTAATTTAGGTAGCTTGTCAGTTTTTACAAGAATTTTAAATTTTTTAAGTTGCTCTGCATGATTTCTTGTATTTATTCCTTGGAGCTTAACTATAAAGGTTTCTCTACCTGGCTGTTTGAAACCAGATATAAGTTCTATTTTTGAAGGTGGTTCATTTTCTTTTTGCAACCATCTCGTTCCCGGTTTTAAAAATCTTTCTTCAAAATCACTTAGAGATTTAACCTTTACCTGTCCATTAATTCCATGACATGATGTTATTAATCCAACAATCAACCATTCATTTTTATTTATCATATATTGTATAAGTAAGAGTATTTTATGGAATTATCTACTAAACCCATACTCCCTGGTTCTTTTGTTGTTGTTAAAGACGCTAAATCCATATATAGAGGATATAAAGGATTTGTACAGAGAGTGACGAAAAAAAAAGCTGCTGTTCTGTTTGAGGGTGGTAATTGGGATAAACTCATAACTTTCCAGTTAACAAATTTAGAAATAGTTTAAAAATTAGATTTTACCCATATTTATAAATTTTTCTATCAAAACTCTAGCTGCATTCGTTTCTGCTTGTTTATGGGATTTGCCGAATGCAGATGATTCTTTTAATCCTTCGACAAATATATCGCAATAAAATCTTTTAGGGTCCCCATTTTTCTTCGAGACTTCAATTATTTTATAAACTGGCAAATCAAAACCTTTACTTTGACACCACTCTTGCAATACTGTCTTAGATTTGAATTTATATGGAGCCTTCAAAAATATTTCTGAATCTTCTTCCCAAATATCATCTAACCAAATATTTATTTCTTGAATTGAATTAAAGCACTTATAAACAGCACCAATTAAAGCTTCTGTAGCTTCACCAATAATAGTTTTTTTTGAATTTTCATCGCCAAGAGCTTTAGGTCCTTTAATTATTAATTTCTCTATATCAATTTTTTCTCCAAAATTACTTAACCATTCATCACTTACAATTTGTGCTCTTAGCTCAGATCTTTCTCCAACGCTCATTTGAGGATATTTTTTTTCAATAAAATTAGAAGCAGCTAATCTGAGTACTGCATCCCCGAAAAATTCTAGTTTTTCGTAATTTATTATTTTGTCTTCTGAGGAATGAATAAATGCTTGATTAAAGTTTTGAATAACTGAAATATTTTGTGTTCTAATTATTTCAGAAAATCTTTCTGATTTGATATTTAAAGACTTTAAAAAAGTAGTTATTTGATTAATTCTCTTTGTGTTGAGTATATTTGTCATCTAATTTGAATAATCAAAAGAGTGAGAAAGCAGGTCATAAGCCGGGTTCTGTTCATCTTGATAAAGATGGGCAATCATCTATCTAGGACTGGAATTACTTCACAGTCTCAAGCGGCGCTTAAAAGTAGATCTTGTAATGGTCATAAATCTACTAAGCCTTGCTCCCAGCCGGGGTTTACCTAGCCAACACTTCTCAATGTCGCTGGTGCGCTCTTACCGCACCTTTGCACCCTTACCATACGTATAGTAGTAGGCGGTATGTTTCTGTGGCACTATCCTCACGGTTACCCGCACTGGGAATTACCCAGCAAGCCTGACCATGTGGGAGCCCGGACTTTCCTCAAGAAAGTTTTATTTTGGAAACAAAATAAAACTTTCTTGCGAATGCCTCCCCTGCTTTCATTTAGCATAATGCTTATTACTCCAAAAATCATCTATTGGGGCTGTAGCTCAGCAGGATAGAGCAACGGTTTCCTAAACCGTAGGTCGTGGGTTCGACTCCCGCCAGTCCCGTTAAAATAAAAAACTATATGTAGTATGTGTGCAAACTTGCTACTCTCTAGCTAGCGTATAGTTAGTAATAAATCTTTTATGGCTAAGTTGCATGATATGCGTTTAAAGCTTTTAATTCAACAAGAGCATGAACGTATTTCTAAATCCCAACCTAATGATTTAGATCTTTCTATAGTTCAAGCAAGATGCTTGTGTTGGCTTGCTTTATTGGCGGAAGCTCACGAAGATCAAGCGAATGATGCTGAAAAAAGAGGAGATGCCGAGCAAGCAATGGGATGGTTTGCTGACTCTATGAGACTAAGAGATGTTATTAATTTGGTTACTAGTATTGAGATACCTTTGCCAGATAGTCCAGATTCGCTTGATGAAAATGACGAATTATTAGATGGTCCTACTATTTTGCCCAAATAGTGAGATGATATAAAAAGAATTATATTTTCTTTTGGCTGAAGAACCATGTCAATGCTCTGATTGTCAGAGATTTTATAAGGAGCATGATCGTCTCATTAGAGAATTCCCTACTTTTAAGCAACAACAAGAATTGAATTGGGCTTCTATTCAATCGTTTAGAACTCTTTGTACAAAAGTTAATCATGAGTTGCAGGGAGAATTAGCTGCAAGAGAATCAAATGAAGATATCAGTCCAGAAAAAAATCATATTTCTGATACAGAAATGACTGAAGCTTTAGTTGAACTTGAAAGCGTTAATGCATATTTATATTCAATTGAAGCATTAATGGAAAGAATATTTGAAACAAAAATTTCCAAGAATATTGAGTCAAAATTTCAAGAAATTGCTAATGAATTAGCACCAGACCCGTTAAATATGGATCGATTAATTTTGAATAGATTATTTCATCAAACCCCAGATTCACCAGATAAGAAAAATATTAATTAGTTAATTCTTCGACATCACAAGTAATTTCTACTGGCATTGGAGAGACTTTCCAAATCGATTTACAGTATTCTCTAATAGATCTATCAGAAGAAAAATATCCTGATCTAGCAGTATTTAATAATGCCATTTTATTCCAAGATTTCTTTTCATTCCAGCATTCACTGACTTCATCCTGTTTATTTAAGTAATCTTCAAAGTCAGCCATAACAAAAAATGGGTCATGTCCAGTCAAGCTATTTAATAAAGGTTTAAATAATTCTTTATCCCCATTGCTGAAGTGCCCAATTTCAATTAGGTCTATTACTTCTTTAAGCTCAGGACATTGATCAATAAAAGTTCTGGGGGAATAATTATTATTTTTTAAATCCATTATTTCGCTTTCAGTTTTACCAAAAAGGAAGAAATTCTCTTTTTTTACAAGATCTCTTAATTCCACATTGGCTCCGTCTAAGGTGCCAATGGTTAATGCTCCATTCATGGCAAACTTCATATTACCAGTTCCAGATGCTTCTTTTCCAGCAGTTGAAATTTGTTCAGAAAGATCGGTTGCGGGATAGACTATTTCACCAAGTTTAACGTTATAGTCTGGTAGAAAAACAACCCTTAACAAACCATCCATATCAGGATCGGAATTAACTACATCAGCAATACCATTAATGAATCGAATCATTAGCTTGGCCATAAAGTAACCTGGCGCAGCTTTACCTCCAAATATTATTGTTCTTGGAACTTCATGTTTGTTTATACCATGTTTAATTCTTAGATATTGAGCAATAATTTGTAGTGCGTTTAAATGTTGCCTTTTATATTGATGTATTCTTTTTACTTGAACATCAAATAAACTTGATGGATCTACAAGAATTCCAGTTTTTGAATGGATAAAATTAGCTAATTTTCTTTTGCCATTTAATTTAGTTTCCTCAAATTTTTGTAGAAAATTGTTGTCATCTTTTTTTTCTTCTAATTTCTTAAGAAGTTCCATATTTGTTATCCAATTAGGACCAACTTCTTTTTCTAGGAGATTAGATAATGATGGGTTAGATAGGGCAACCCATCTCCTTGGAGTAACTCCATTAGTTACATTTGTAAATTTTTCAGGCCATAGTGCTGCGAATTCAGGAAGCAGTTGTCTTTTTATTAAATCTGAGTGAAGAGCTGCAACCCCATTTATATGATGTGCTCCAATTGTAGCCAAGTGAGCCATCCGAACTGATTTGGAGCCTTCTTCATCAATTATTGAAAGTTTTTGAAGGATTTTGTCATCACCAGGATAACGCAGTCTTAATTGTTGTAGGAATCTCCAATTAATTTCATAGATAATTTCTAGGTGACGAGGTAGAAGATCATTAAATAAACGTAAATCCCATTTCTCTAAAGCTTCTGGAAGTAACGTGTGGTTGGTATAAGCAACTGAGGAAGTTGTTATGCTCCAAGCTTTATCCCAACCTATTTGATATTGGTCAATAAGAAGTCGCATTAATTCTGCAACTGCAATAGCAGGATGCGTGTCATTTAATTGGACAGTCCAATGCTCAGGGAATTCTGTTATTGGTATTGATCTTTTTTCAAGGCTTCTCAACATATCCTGAAGAGAACAACTTACAAAAAAATGTTGTTGTTTGAGTCTTAATCTTCTACCTTCGTCAGTTCCATCATTAGGATATAAAACTTTTGAAAGAGTTTCAGATGCAACTTTTTCTTCTACTGCTCCATAGTAATCACCAATATTGAAAGCATAAAAGTCAAAACTTTCTGTTGCATCAGCTCTCCATAATCTTAGTCTGTCACATGTATTTACTCTGTAACCTAAGACAGGAACATCATGAGGAACTCCTATTGCATGTTCAGAAGGTATCCATCTTGATCTGTAGTTTCCTTTATCATCTCTATAACTTTCAGTTCTTCCTCCAAAACCAACAAAACATGATTCATCAGGTTGTGGAAGTTCCCAAGGCCATCCACCTTTTAGCCACTTGTCAGTAACTTCAACTTGCCAACCATCTCTGATTAATTGATTAAATATGCCAAATTCGTATCGAATACCATAACCAACTGCTGGTACTTGTAGAGAAGCTAATGATTCCATATAGCATGCAGCAAGTCTGCCAAGACCTCCATTACCTAATCCAGGTTCTTCCTCTACTTCAAGAATTGTAGATAAAGATTCAATACCAAATCTTTTTAAAGCATCTTCCGCTTCTTTAGTAATACCAAGATTGAGGAGATTATTACTTAATTGGGGACCTATTAAGAATTCTGCAGATAAGTAAGCTACGGTTTTTTGGGGTTTTTTTCTAATGACTTCTTGGCTAGCTAAATATCTTGTCATTAGCCTATCTTTAACTGCGTAACTCAAAGCCATATACAAGTCGTGAGGACTCGCAGAGGTTGCTAACTTTCCTAGAGTATAGAAAAGATGGGCCGTCATCCCTTGAAATACAGCATCTGAATCCATGCCAGCTTTCTCAGGATCTAAATAGCAGCCTGGTGTAGGCAAGCGAAGATCAAAGGGTTCGTTGGAATTAGTTGGATTAGCCATACACTAGACGATAGCCATTTTTAAGAAAATTTCTTTGTTGTAACTTCAGATCCACACTTGTTGAGTATTTTTGCTTTTTTCTTACATATTTCTTAAAGTGGGCCCTTAATAAACTATCTTCCAATTAGGTAGTTTATTTTTTACACTTAAATGTTCTATTTACTTGCTGAATTAAGTGCACATGATTTAGAAGTTGCTGAAACGTTGATCGGGGTTATAAGATTTCTATTGATCTTTTTAGCAGCAAGAGCATTAGCAGAAGTATTAGTAAGACTTAGTTTGCCAACGATTGTAGGTGAGCTTCTTGCAGGTGTTGTAATAGGAGCATCAGGATTTCATTTGTTGATACCGCCCTCAGCTGGAACTGAACTAAATGAGGGACTTGTAAATGTTATTAGTTCATTAGCTTCTATTCCCCCGGAAGCAGTACCTGATGTTTATTTCGAAAGTTTTCCGTCCCTCCAAGCAGTAGCAACTCTCGGCTTATATGCTCTTTTATTTTTAACTGGATTAGAAAGTGAGTTAGAGGAATTAGTAGCTGTCGGAGCTCAAGCTTTTACAGTTGCTATGGCTGGGGTAATTTTACCTTTTGCCTTTGGAACTCTTGGATTAATGTTTATTTTCCAAGTAGATCTAATTCCAGCAGTTTTTGCTGGAGCATCTATGACTGCTACAAGTATAGGAATTACGGCAAGTGTTTTCGGTGAATTAGGATATTTGAAAACTAGAGAGGGACAGATTGTTATTGGTGCAGCAGTACTAGACGATATTTTGGGAATTGTAATTCTGGCTGTTGTTGTGGCTCTTGCTGCAGGAGGTACTTTAGAAATTGCTCCTATTGTTAAATTAGTTGCTGCAGCTGTAGTATTTGTTATTGCTGCTATCGCATTAAGTAGAACAGCAGCCCCAGGATTTGATTGGTTATTAGATAGATTAAAGGCTCCTGGAGCCGTAGTGGTGGCTTCTTTTGTGATACTTGTGCTCTGTTGTTTTGTCGCGACAGCCATTGGATTGGAAGCAGCTTTAGGTGCTTTTGCAGCTGGACTAATTCTTAGTAGTTCTAAAAATAATCACGCAATCCAACAATCCGTTTTACCTTTAGTATCCTTATTCGCAACTATTTTCTTCGTATTAGTAGGAGCTGGAATGGATTTATCAGTTATCAATCCACTTGATCCAACAAGTAGATCAGCTCTTGTAGTTGCTGGGTTCTTGTTAGTTGTAGCAATTATTGGAAAAATTGCTGCCGGATGGGTATTTTCGAGTGATAAACCTACTAATAGATTAGTTGTAGGTTTGGGCATGATGCCTAGAGGAGAGGTTGGTTTAATTTTCCTTGGGCTAGGAACAAGCGCTAAGTTGTTAACTCCTTCTCTTGAAGCAGCTATTTTATTAATGGTTATAGGAACTACATTTCTTGCACCTGTTCTCTTGAGAATTGTTCTAAAAGATAAGCCACCAAATGATGGCAATAAAATTTCAGATGATGTTGCAGCTGATCCTGTAGGTCTTCTTTAAGAAATAATTTTATTAGTATTAATCAATATAGTATTTTCATAAATGGAAAAATCAGCTCTTATAGATAGTGATGTAAATTATGACTGGAATTTTTTAAATTACCCAATACATACTATTTCCTCTAAGCCTGAGCAATCATCAAAAGAATGTGCAATTTTATTAATTCATGGTTTCGGCGCCTCTACTGATCATTGGAGATTCAATATCCCTATTTTGAGTAGCAAATATGAAGTTCATGCGATGGATCTTCTTGGCTTTGGAAAAAGTCCTAAGCCCCAAGATGTTGAATACTCAGGATCTTTATGGAAGGATCAAGTTGTTGCTTATGTACAAGAGAAAATAAAAAAACCCACAATTGTTGTTGGGAATTCATTAGGTGGTTATGCAGCATTAGCAGCTGGTGCAGAATTAAATGATCTAAATGCAGGAGTGATATTACTTAATGCTGCAGGATATTTTAGCGAAGAAAAAACTATCAAAAAGAATATGTTGCAAACTTCAATTGAAACAGTTGCCGGCATATTTTTGAAAAATATTGTTCTTCAACGTTTGATTTTTGAGAATATGAGAAATCCAAAAAATATTAAAAAAACTTTGAATCAAGTTTATGTTGATAAAAAAAATGTTGATGATTTTTTAGTTGAGTCAATAAGGAAGCCTTCATTAGATTTCGGAGCTTTTAATGTTTTTAGAAGTGTATTTAACCCATCAGGTCCTCAGGGATTGCCGTTGGATAAGCTATTCGCAAAACTAAATGCACCATTATTACTACTTTGGGGAGGGAAAGATCCATGGATGAATACTCCAAAGAAAAGAAATCTATATAAAAAATTTACACCAAAAAATACAAAAGAAATTATTCTTGATGCAGGACATTGCCCTCATGATGAGATACCTGAATTAGTTAATCAGCATATTTTGGATTGGGTTGATTCTCTTTAATAAATAATCGTGAAACTTGAATTATTTAATAAGGATGAAGGAATTTTTGTCTTTCAATTAGATAAAAATAATTACATTAAATTTTGTCCTAAAAGAGGAGGCATTATTACAAATTGGGTTTCGGATGGTAATGAAATACTATATTTCGATGAAACAAGATTTATGGACAAGATAAAAAGTATTAGGGGAGGTATTCCAATCTTGTTTCCAATTTGTGGAAATCTCAATACCTCTAGTTCAATATTTGGAAATGCTTATTTGCAATTACCACAACATGGTTTCGCTAGGGATTTGAAATGGCAATACTCCTTCAATGAAAATGAAAAATTTTTATGCTTATTCTTAAATGCATCTAAACAAACCAAAAAATATTATCCTTTCGATTTCGAACTAAAAATAGAAGTTACCTTAAAAATTAACTTTTTAGAATTTGAAATTACAATCCATAATAAGTCAGATTTTGCTATGCCTATAAATTTTGGTTTGCATCCTTATTTTAATGTTTCAGATTTCAAAAATTTAGAGTTTGTTAATAATCCACTTAATTGTCAGGATCAAGAAAGAAATACCATAAGTAATACTTTGGATGAATTAAACAAAATTAATTTAGGAGTTGATCTACTTATGTATACTTCCGGTAGAAGCTCTTTTCGAGATAAAATTTTTAAAAGAGAGGTAACTTTAAATCATCCATATCCTTTTGATTTGGGCGTTATTTGGAGTGATCCTCCAAGAAGAATGATATGTCTCGAACCTTGGACTAGTCCTCGAAATTCTTTTGTTGATGGATTTAGAAATATTTTGATTTCTTCAAATGATAGTAAAAGGTTAAATGCCTCAATAGAAATAAAATCTTTTAAGTAATTTCGTAATACTTATGAAATTTGTCGTTATAGATGATGATCCCACAGGCTCTCAAACTGTTCATGATTGCTTATTACTGCTTAAGTGGGACTGCTCAACTTTAGTCAAAGGTTTTGAATCTAAATCTAATTTATTTTTTATTTTGGCTAACACAAGGTCACTATCGGAAAATGATGCGAAATTAACAATAGAGGAAATTTGCAAAAATCTTAAGACTGTAATTACTTCTGAAGCCTATGAAGAAGAAATTATTTTTATAAGTAGAGGAGACTCTACTCTTCGAGGACATAACTATTTAGAGCCAATTGCTCTAAATAGTTGCTTAGGTCCTTTTGATGCTACTTTTCATATTCCAGCTTTCATAGAGGGTAAAAGATTAACAATTAATGGATCTCATTTTGTTGATAAAACTCCTATTAGTCAAACAATTTTTGCAAAAGATAAAATTTTTGGATATGAGACAAGTAATGTCAAGAATCTTTTATTTCAGCAGAGTAAATCGCAAATAAATTTTGAAGATATTCAAAATCTTTTATTGTCAGATATCGAAATGCTAAATGATCAAGAAAATAATATTGTTTTTAAAAAACTAAAGAACTTGAAGAATAATAAACATGTAGTTGTAGATGTAGAAAATTATTCTCAACTAAAAAAATTTGCTTTAGTAATTAAAAAATTAATTAAACAAAAAAAATTTCTTTTTCGAACTGCAGCAAGTTTTATAAGTTCAATTTCTGAGAAAAAAAGCGTCTCTCAGAGTGAAATATTTTTCTCTAATTTAAGAATAAGAAATAAAGAAAAGAGTTTTCTTCCAGGACTGATAATTGTTGGCTCTTATGTAGAACTTTCAACAATGCAATTGAATAATTTATTAGAGATAAGTAATTGCAATCCAGTTGAATTAGATGTTTTTGAATTCTTTAAAATTACTTCATCAGATAATAATCAGAAGCGAAGGAATTTGTTTAAAAATAAATTTTTGAAAGAAATTAGATTCTCTTTTGAGAAAGGAAAAACTCCTGTTTTGTTTACCTCAAGAAAATTTATGTCTTTAGATGCTTCTGAACTATTTAATTTTTATAATTTACTTGCTTGTTTTATTGCTGAATTAGTCGCAGATTTGAAGTATGAAATAGGATATTTGATTTCAAAAGGTGGAATAACAACAAATTTGATTCTTAGTAAAGGACTTAATGCAGATCATGTTAATCTTGAAGGACAGATTTTAACTGGCATTTCAGTGGTGACTTACAATCTAAAAAATGGCGAAAAACTCCCTATTGTTACTCATCCTGGAAACATTGGCACTAAAGATTCACTAGTTAATATTTGGAAAGTTTTTGAAAATAAAAATAATTTTTGAAATTAGAAATTTGAGATAATTTCTTCAGCAAAACTGCTGCAGGATAGGGGTTCTACTTTTGGTTCCATTAAGCGTGCTAGATCATAGGTGACTTTTTTTTGCTCTATTGCCTTACTTAAACCATTAGTAATTAAGTTAGCTGCATCATCCCAACCAAAATATTCAAGCATCATTACACCACTAAGAATTACCGAGCCTGGATTAATCTTATTTAAGCCAGCATGTTTTGGCGCAGTACCGTGCGTAGCTTCGAAAATTGCTGCATTATCTCCAATATTTGCACCAGGAGCCATACCTAGGCCACCAACAATTGCTGCAGCTGCATCAGAAACATAGTCTCCATTGAGATTTAAGGTTGCAAGAATTGAATATTCTTGAGGTCTAGTTTGAATTTGTTGAAATATACTATCAGCTATCCGATCATCAACAAGAATAAGTTCTTTCCATTTTCCATCTCCATGAGAATTTGATATTGATGCAATAACTTCTTTAATTTCTTCGCAAATGAATGCTTTTTTGTTATTTGTAAGCTTGTCAAAACCTGGTTCAATTTTTCGAGCATTATTTTCAATTGTAATTTCTGGATTTTTCTGAATATTATCTAAAATCCAGCTTTCTCTTTCTGTAATGCAATCTTCTCTAAATTCATTTACTGCTAATTCATATCCCCAATCTCTGAATGCACCTTCTGTATATTTCATAATATTCCCTTTATGTACAAGAGTCACATGCCTTTTATCTCCTGATAATCTTTTGGCATGTTCAATAGCTTTTCTAATATGCCTTTGGCTACCAGATTTACTCACTGGTTTGATTCCAATACCTGATCCGTCGGGTATAGATCTATTTTTTAAATTTTTACTTTTTGGTATGACAACGTTATTTAAGTGATTAATTAATTCAAGACAATTATTATCCTCTGCTTCCCATTCAATTCCCATGTAGATATCCTCAGTATTTTCTCTATAAACAATAACGTCTAAATTTTGGGGATTTTTGTGAGGGCTTGGAGTTCCTGAATAATATTTGCATGGTCTAACACAGCTATATAAATCAAATATTTGCCTTAATGCAACATTAAGAGATCTAATACCTCCACCGATGGGAGTCGTTAAAGGACCTTTGATGGCTACACCAAAGTGTTTGATTGCCTCAATAGTATCTTGAGGGAGGTAGTTATATGTTCCATAAAGTTCACAAGCTTCATCTCCTGCATAGACTTTAAACCAATTAATTTTTCTTTCATCTCCATAGCTTTTTTTTATGGCTGAATCAAGAACGATTTGAGTTGCAGGCCAAATATCAACTCCAGTTCCATCGCCTCTAATAAATGGAACAATTGGATTATTAGGAACATTAGGTTTGCCTTGATTAAAAGTTATTATTTCGCCTTCATTAGGTAAAGTTAATTTTTCAAATTTTGGCATAGCATTGAATTAATAAAAGATAACTCATTGAAGTTCCTCGTATTGTAATTTGCAATGAGTTATTTTCTTTAAAACCTAGAAATTTATTATTCAAATGTGAATAGAGAATAGTTTATTGATCAGCATTTCAACATCTTTATTAAAAGAAAAAGTAGTTAATAAGCAAGTGGAAGCAAATTATGTCATTTTCAAAAAAAATACTCAGCTATTTATGAATGCGAGTTCAAATGTAAGTAACGTTGAAATAGCTAATAAAATTGCTTCCACTGCGGCTTTGTTTCGGAAATATTTTCCAGATGCAAGCGTAAACTTTAGTCCCTGGGACAATTCAAATAATGAATCCATGCAAGATACTATTGATTTTGCTTTTCATTTCCCTGGTTGGAGTCCTCTTATTGAATGTAGAGCAATACTCTTACAATTAAGAATTGAAAATGAAAATAATGGCAGAGTTCCGAAATTGTTGGGAATAATAATGCGAGGTATGATTGTTCCCTCAGAGAGATGGAGAGTGGCTACCATCGGTGATTGGGAAATGACTGGTACTCATCTACCGCAAAAGCAACAAAAAGATAACCTTTTTTTGGTTTGTAAAGAACTTTATAAGCTATTCTCTACAACATCCGCTGGTAACAAAAATTAGCTGTTTTATGTATTTTTCTTGTAGATTAAATACACTTACAAAAATAATTCAAAATATATGGCAGTTGCTCTTGCAGGACAATTAAGAGAAGGGACAAAAAAATCCCATACTATGGCAGAAAATACTGGCTTTGTAGCTTGTTTTTTAAAAGGAGTCGTTGAAAAAAAATCTTATAGAAAATTAATTAGTGATTTATATTTTGTTTATGAAGCTATGGAAGAAGAAATTGAAAGACTGGTCAATGAGGAACATCCTGTAATAAAACCTATAGGTTTTAAATCATTATTCAGGAAAGAAACTCTTGTAAATGATCTTAAATTTTATTTTGGTGAAAACTGGAAGAATGAAATTAATATTTCTCACTCAGCAAAAGAATATGTTGAAAGAATCCGAGAAGTCGCTAAAAATTCGCCAGAGCTCTTAGTTGGTCACCACTACACTCGCTATATAGGAGATTTATCTGGGGGGCAAATCTTGAAAAGGATCGCTAAAAAAGCATTAAATTTGCAGGGAAATAATGGTTTAAATTTTTATGAGTTTGACTTAATTGCTGATGAAAAGAAATTCAAGGAAGAATATTCCCTTACTTTGAATCAACTTCCAATAAATCAAAAGACGGCTGATCAAATTATTGATGAAGCTAATCAAGCTTTTACTTACAATATGAAAATGTTTAAGGAGCTTGAAGGTAACTTGATTGCTGTTTTAGGCAAGATTGTATTCAATTACATTACAAAAAAAGTTAGGAAAGGAAGTACCGAGACCTAATATTTATGTTTGATTCATTAGTTGATTTCCTTAAAACCAATATTGATGAATTAAATGGACATGAAGTACAAATATCTAGTGAATTCAAAGAACATCACAATGAAGACTCAAAATATATTATTAAAAATTGGCTTTTTTCATCTCCCGAATATAGAAAGTGGCGAATAACAAGATTAGATGGTGGCAAAAAACTGCAAGTGTTTAATACGGTCGCATATCCTAATTTTGATAGTGAATTGCCTATTTTAGGAGCTGATATTTTATGGTTTGGAACTTCTCAAAAGTTATTAGCAATACTTGATTATCAACCTTTAATTCAAGAGGGCAAATATCTTGAAAAATATTGTTCAAGTTTAGGTAATATTAAGAAAAAATATTCTGCATTTGATAATAATAAAATGAAGAATATATATGATTCAAAAAAGTATTTTTCCCCATGGGTGATTATATGCAGAGGAAATAAATTAAATCTTGATAGAGATTTAAATGATATATTCCATTCATTTATAAATAATTATTTGAACATTTATAAATCGAATCCTGTTAATCAATTTTTAAATGCAGAAGAAATAAAGATTAATCAAATTAAATATGATAAGTACAGTTTTGAAAAGGACCCTGCTGATAAATTGTTTAAATCTTTTTTTGGAGAAAAATGGACAAAAAAATTTATTGATAAATTTTTATTTACATTAAATAATGAGATTGTTCATTGAATGTTAATACAAGATACTATTTTTTACAGGCCAGAATGGAGATGGCATAATTTTTTAAAATATTTAATAAATAATTTAAGTAAATATAACTGTTTAGAAAAAACAATACCCTCGGAATATTCTTATAAAGATTCAACTTATGGTTCAAAAAAATCAAAAAAAAATGTGAATCTATCTACTTGGGGTGTAACACATAAAAGAAGAATTCAAATCGCAAGGGCAGTTTGTATAAATAGTCCAAATTATTCTGTTTTAAATTTTTTAATTATTCCTAATACTATTTATAACGTCCCATTTTTTGGAGTGGATTTTGTTTCTCTACCTAATAGTTATTTATTAGTGTTAGATTTTCAGCCTTCCTTAAAAATACAAAATCAATACAATAGTCAGTTATTAGAAAAACTTATAAGACTCAAAAATCATTGTCATAAAAAACTCCCTTTAGCTGAAAAAATGTCTGCGGATGTAGCTAGATTTTTTTCTCCAGGGGTAATATGGTCAAAATTACCAAAAGAAGAAAGAAGTGATTTTTTAATTTCTAATCAGCTTTTTACCTCATTTAAGGAATATCTTGATTTGTATTTAGAAATTCTTTTTGAAAGCAAAGAAGCCAATATGAAAATTCAAAAAGAATTAATAAATGGTCAAAATAATTATTTGAATTATAGAAGAGATAACGATCCAGCAAGGCCAATGTTGTCGAGTTTGTTTGGTAAAGAATTTACTGAATCTTTAATTAAAGAAGTTTTATTTACTACTTAAAAGTCTTATAATTTATTGAAATTTGAAATCATATGAAAAAAATTTCTGTTCTTTTTGTATGTTTAGGAAATATTTGTAGGTCTCCTGCAGCAGAAGCTATCTTTTTAAGACTTCTTGAAAAGAAGGGATTAACCGATGGCTTTATTGTAGATTCTGCTGGAACTGGGAGTTGGCATATTGGAAAAAAAGCTGACTCTAGGATGAGAATTGCAGCAGAAAGAAGAGATATAAATATCTTAAGCAGGGCTCGTCAAATTACTAGTAAAGATTTTGACGCATTTAATTATATTCTTGCAATGGACGACTCAAATTTTAGAAATATTCAAGATCTTAAAAATGGATCAGTTTCAACTGATTTTGCATTAATTAAAAAAATACAAGATTTCAGATCAGTTTTTAATGAGCAAGAAGTTCCTGACCCATATTTTGGAGGTGATGAGGGCTTCGATTATGTCCTCGATATTTTAGAAGACTCTGTAAATGGTTTTTTGGAAAGTATTTCTTGAATTTATTTGATCTAAGTCTCTTTAGGAATCTTGTCATTATAAAGATCAACAATTTTATCCACTACCTCAGTAATTGAATATCCATCCGTAATAATTTCTATTGCGTTATTCGCTTTTATAAGAGGTGAAATTTTCCTACTGGAATCTTCAAAATCTCTTTTCTTTATAAGTTCTTTTAATGTATGAAGGTCTATTTCTTGTGCGTCTTTACTATTTTTATCCATTTTTCTTCTTTTTGCTCTTTCATCGATGCTAGCAGTTAAAAAAATTTTAAGTTCTGCATGGGGAAAAACAGTAGTGCCTATATCTCTTCCCTCAGCGACAAGTCCGCCTGATTCTCCAATTTTTCTTTGTTCTTCTACTAAGAATTTTCTTACTTCTTTTATTGAGGAAATTTTAGAAACAATGGAACTTATCTTTTGCGATCTAATTTCTTCAGTAACACAGTAGTTATTAACATAAACATCCTGATGTGAATTTGTATTCGATTTGAAAACAATAGATATATCTTTTAGAATTTTCTGGAAATTTTTTTCTTTTTTATAATCAATATTTTCTTTTACTATAAGCCAACTCAATGCCCTATACATTGCTCCAGTATCTAAATATAAAAGTTTAAGTTTTTTCGCTATTAACTTTGTTACAGTACTTTTACCTGACCCTGCAGGACCATCAATTGCAATAATCGGCTTTCTTTTCATTAGAAAAACGTGATCAATTAATCTTGTCTCTCCACATCTTATCGCACCAGCCAGTAACGAAATATTATCCTCAGGTCTTACTTTTTGGAGTGTTTGAGGGTGTAAATGTTCTAAATATTCAATTGAAATTTTTTTTGCTGATAGCTTTTTAATTATTTCGTTTAAATTGATCTTTTTTTCTTGTTGAAAATTTTTTTTTGCTTCTAATAACTCACTTGAAAAAAAGCTAATCAATTTTCTCTCGTTTTTTGATAAATGTACATTACGTGAACTTAAAGGAATTCCATCAAAATCTCTTTGTGTAGGAATAGATTTAATAGCAACATTTAATTTCTTTCTTTGGACAAGATTTTTTAAAATTAGAAGTTGTTGCCAATCTTTTTCTCCTAAGTAAAGATTTTTTGGCTTGATAAGGTTAAGTAATCTATAAACTACTGTACAAACGCCATCAAAATGCCCAATTCGATTTAATCCACATAATGCAGAAGATAATTCTATTGGAGCTTTTAGGAATTTAATATTTTTATTCGGTGGATATATTTCTTCATTACTTGGGATGAAGATGGCATCTGCGCCATTTGAAAAAGAGATTTTTAT
>MWOS01000211.1 GCA_002026165.1 Prochlorococcus sp. HOT208_60m_813G15 | reverse complement strand
AAAACTCTATTTCTTTAAGAACATTCTCTTCATCTTTTTTCTTGTTGAATCTATTGTCCTTATAAGCAGATAATCTAGCAGACTCTGCTAATTGATTTATTTCTAGTTTTGAATTTATTAATTCCCAAGGTAGCAAGATGCTGATTTTTTCATTTTTATCAACAGTTTTTCTAATTAGATTTCCTATGGAGTTTTCTATATCACTTTTTTTAAGATCTTTCGATTTGCCAAGACCAATTATGATTAAAGTTTCTAATTTTTGATCTAAAAATTCAAAGCTTAGAATTTTCCCCTTTTCTCCTTTGAATTTTTTTTGAGTAACTGTTTTTAGTAACAATTTTGGGTCAACAACAAATTTTATATTTTCAAGTTGGCTTTCTATTTCTTCCTCTAAAACTCCAAAAATTAATGAAGCACCTTGCCAGTTATCTAGATTTTTTTGGAATGTGGAAAATTGCATTTGTAATAATGGATTTAATTAACTTTTAGGTGTTTGTGAAAGTAGTTGCCCACCTATCTCGGGTTTCTTTATTAAAGGGTGGTAACCATAAATATATCAGTTGCTGTTCTAATTTACGTCTTAATTTTACTTCTTTAGGTACATCTAAGAAGAAACGAATATCTTGATGACTTGAGAGGTTATTTTGGGCTAGGGCTTCTTTATAGTTCATGAGGTAATTTTTACAGTCATGTTCTCCCTTCCATCTTTTATTTGCTACGTTTGTTTCTCCTATATAAAGGATTATTTTAGATTTCTCCATTGAGTCAATTACAAAATATATTGCGGGACCATCGTGTATATATTGATTTGTTCTCCAAAAGTTTAATGATAATGGCTGCAGGGAAAACGGATCAATTTCCCTTTCATTTGAAATTGTATTTATAGGAAGACATGTTTGGTGCAAAGTTTTATTGTGGGCTTCTTTTGAAATTTTAAATTGGTGATTATGGATTTTATTTCTCCATTCAGTTAGGATTTCGCCTTTGATTTTTAGATTATTCGAGTGTTGAAAATTAATTGATGTATTTACATTTAAACCAAATAATTCAAATTGTCTATTTTGATTTGAAATATTATTTACGTTGAATTTTTCCAATATCTATGAAACATGTCTACTTAATTTAATTCTGAAAAAATATAAATCAAAGAATTATTTATAAACTAAAATTTATTAATGTTCTAATCAATTTAAAAGATTCTTGTTATCTTGTAATTGAGCCTTAATCTTGCGAAGTAAAAAAATAGAAATGGGATTCTTTGAGTCAGACATCGTTCAAGAAGAAGCTAAAAAGCTTTTTACAGATTACCAAGAACTTATGAAACTTGGCTCTGATTATGGAAAATTTGATAGAGAAGGGAAAAAAATGTTTATCAAAAAAATGGAATCTCTTATGGATCGTTACAAGGTTTTTATGAAGAGATTTGAATTGTCTGAAGATTTTCAAGCCAAAATGACAGTAGAACAACTAAAGACACAGTTAAGTCAATTTGGGATTACTCCTGATCAAATGTTCGAACAGATGAATAAAACCTTAATACGCATGAAGGATGAACTTGATAAAACTTCTTAAATTTAACTTTTAAAGCTTCATGTCAGATAATTTAATACTGCCATCATGGCTGTCAAGAGGAATAGAAGAATATTTTCCAATTAAGGGAACAGATCAAACTTTCTCGGAGATAATTGATAATGCGAAAAAAAATAATAAAAAATTAAGGGTTAAACTCGGAATCGATCCAACTGGAACAGATATTCATCTTGGACACAGCATATTGTTCAAAAAACTTAGGGCATTCCAAGATAATGGACATGTTGCAGTTTTAATTATTGGAGATTTTACTGCTCAAATTGGAGACCCAACTGGAAAAAATAAAACAAGAGTGCAGTTATCGGAAAAAAAAGTTAATGATAATGCAAAAACATACTTAACCCAACTAGGAATGGGTAAACCAGCTAATGAATCTATTTTAGATTTTGATTCAAAAGATAGAATAGAAATCAGATATAACAGCGAATGGTTAAAAGGATTAGATCTTAATTCGATAATTGAATTAATGGGGAGTTCAACAGTTAGTCAAATGCTAGCTAAGGAGGAATTTAATAAAAGGTACACTTCACAAGTTCCAATTGCTTTGCATGAATTTTTATATCCACTATTACAAGGTTACGATTCGGTGGTCGTTCAATCAGATATTGAGCTTGGAGGTACAGATCAGAAATTTAATATCGCAATAGGAAGAGATCTTCAAAGGCATTTTAAACAAGAACCTCAATTTGGAGTCCTTTTGCCAATTTTGACAGGTTTAGATGGAATTAAGAAGATGAGTAAATCTGAATTTAACACCGTCGGTTTAACTGATGATCCTCTTTCAATGTATTCAAAATTAGAAAAAGTACCCGATAATATAATACCTACCTATTTTGAATTACTTACTGAATTAGATTTAAGTTTGCTTGATAACTCAAATCCTCGTGAATTACAGAGAAGAATGGCTTTAGAGGTTACTACTTTGTTCCACGGAGCTGAAGAAGCAATAAAAGCGCAATCAAACTGCGAAAAATTATTTCTTGGACACAAAGAAAAAGTTGGAGAAATTCCAGAGATTTCATTAAAAGAAATAGTTTTTCCAGTTAAGTTTTTTTACTTGCTAAGTGCGCTAAAACTTTTCAAATCTAGTAGCGAATCTAAAAGATCTATTAAAGGTGGGGGTGTAAAAATTGATAGTCAGAAAGTAATAAATCCTGATTTAGTTTTTAATTCAAAAAATGATTTGGAAGGGAAAATTTTGCAAATTGGAAAAAAAATAATTAAGAGGTTTGAAAACTGAAA
>MWOS01000210.1 GCA_002026165.1 Prochlorococcus sp. HOT208_60m_813G15 | reverse complement strand
CACCACCTACTCCGCCCAAAGTAAATGCAGGCCTAATTATGACAGGATATGAATTAATTTTTTTTAATACGACTTTAGCTTCAGACAAGTTAGATGCTATGCCAGATGGACAAACATTTACATTGATTTTTTCCATCGATTCTTTAAACAATTTTCTATCTTCAGCTTTATTAATCGCTCTTAAATCGGCTCCAATTAATTCAACCTTATTTTTTTTTAAAAAATCTGACTCTGATAATTTAACAGCTAGATTTAAAGCTGTTTGACCTCCCATGGTGGGAAGAATCGCATCAGGTTTTTCTCTTAAAATTATCTGAGATACGATTTCAGGAGTTAATGGTTCAATATATGTTTTGCTTGCGATGTCAGGATCAGTCATTATTGATGCAGGATTTGAATTTATCAATATAATTTCGTAACCAGCTTTTCTTAAAGCTTTGCAAGCCTGAGTTCCAGAATAATCAAACTCACAAGCTTGTCCTATAACAATCGGACCAGAACCTAGAATAAGTATTTTTTTAAGATCACCTCTTTGAGGCATAATTTAAAATGTCTATCTATTTCATGCTACTTATAAATCATCAGATGTTAATCAAGTTACTTGAAAAGCAACATTTGTTTCTATAGTATTGGTAGAAATTAATTTTTTATGAGCGAACTTCAACGACTTAAAAGTTTGTTGCCTCCAGAGAATCAAAGTTGGGTTTTTATCGAAGCTGCTGCCGCTATAGACCCCCCTTTAATAACACTTGAGGAAATTGGTCGTGACGAAGTAGAAATCCAAATAGATTTAGATGAATGGGATGATTATGCGATTGATCACAGAAATTTATTATTTTGGCATGAAGTTGGGAAAATTCAAAATGACACAATTCCCAGAGATGGGTGGGAAATGGCTGCACTTGCCATAGGTCTTGGAGGGGCAATAGGAGAATTATGGGTACAAGATGGGCTACTTTTATTATTAGCTCTTGGTCTATCAAGTTTTGCAGGATATAGGTTATATATAAAAAACAATTCTGAAAAAAAACTTCAAGATGCTATTTTCGCAGATGAAAGAGCTATAGATCTTGCTTGTAGATTTGGATACAGTATCCCTAATGCTTATAAAAGTCTTGGAGGAGCATTAAAAGAGTTAATTGAGAAAACCAGGAAAAAGAAAAAAAGAAGTTTCTTTGAGGATAGGTTAGATGCATTAAGAAAAAGTGCCGAAAAAGCTAGATCAGAATTGTCTCAGCAAGAAGGTTCCGAGAAATCTGTCTCAAGCGAAAATGTGTATGGACAATAAAAGTTTGGTTTTAATGG
>MWOS01000209.1 GCA_002026165.1 Prochlorococcus sp. HOT208_60m_813G15 | reverse complement strand
TTTCTTTTATTTAGTTCATTTATTGTAGGTTCAATTATCTCTTTGATAATTCTATCAAGGTAATCTTCTGTTAATAATGGGGCAGGAGAATAAGCCCCCATACCTCCTGTATTTGGGCCTTTATCTTTCTCATTAAGTCGTTTGTGATCCTGGGCGGTTGGAAGTAATGTGTATCTCTTTCCGTCGCATAAAGCAAAAACTGAAACTTCTGGTCCTCGAATTTTTTCTTCTAAAACAACTACATTTCCAGATTTGCCAAATCTACCATTAAAAATGGACTCTGCTGCTCTAAAGCATTCATCTTTTGAATTAGGAATAAAAACACCTTTACCTGAAGCTAGACCATCAGCTTTTACTACTAGTGGAATTGATGATGAATTGATAATTTTTTTGGCTTCTTGAAGAGAGTTGACTTTCCAAAAGTTTGCAGTTGGAATATTTGCGTTTTGCATAAATTCCTTCGCCCATGATTTGCTAAATTCTAATTTTGCTCCATCTTTATTAGGACCAAATACTTTAAAATCTTTTTTGCGAAGAAAATCTGCTAATCCATTTGCCAGAGGTATTTCTGGTCCGATTACCACTAAATCTATTTTTAGAATATCAAGTTTTTCTACTAGTTCGTTTTTATTATTTACATCAACTTTTATTCTTTCACATTTATTTATTCTTTCTGAACCAGCGTTACCAGGTATTAAAAAAACTTTTTTAACTAATTCATTTTTTTGAATAGCCCAAGCCAAAGAGTTTTCTCTTCCGCCATTCCCAATTATTAAAATATTTTCTAATCTAATAAAGCTCTTAGAACTTGGTGAATGAATTCCCATATGGTTGTTTTTTTGAGGTTATAAGGTTTAGATGAATAATCAGTTAAAATGGATTAACTTGGTTTAAAGTTGTTTTCTAATAATTATGTTAATTACAAAAAGTACTTTAGTAATCACAATGAGGATTTAAGTTAATGAATAATAAATATGAGTTGATATATGAAGGCAAAGCAAAAAAAGTATTTACTCATGATGATTTAGATAAAGTAAAAATTGAATTTAAAGATGATGCTACAGCTTTTAATGCATTGAAAAAAGAAAAATTTGAAGGTAAAGGCAAACTTAATTGCCTAATAAGTGCAAGAATTTTTGAGATTCTCATTAAGAATAATATTCCAACTCATTTTATTGAACTTGAAAATGAAAATACAATGATTGCAAAAAAGATAAAAATAATTCCATTAGAAATTGTTCTAAGAAATACTGCTTATGGTTCTTTGTGTAAACAAACCACTATTAAACCTGGAACTTTCCTCTCAAAACCATTAATTGATATCTATCTTAAAAACGATGAACTTAATGATCCCCTTATTACAAGAGATAGAATTGAATTAATGAATATATTAAGCTCTGATGATTTAGAATTAATAGTTAATTTAACTTTAAAAATTAATGTGATTCTGAAACGTTTTTTTAAGAATATTCAACTTCAACTTGTGGATTTCAAGTTGGAATTTGGTTATGATTTAAGAAATAACATTCTTCTCGGGGATGAAATAAGTCCTGATAACTGCAGATTGTGGGATCTAAATCAAAAAAATGATACAATTGTAAGCCTAGATAAAGATAGATTTAGGAATGACTTAGGTGGTCTAATTGAAGCTTATAGTGAAATTCACAGAAGAATAAATGATTTTCTCTAGCCTAATTTAATAAATATTGACTCATTTATCTTAATAAAAAGTACTATGCAAAAACATTTTTTAAAATTTGGAAAGGTTTTCACAAATGTTGCCTGCTCTCCCTTGATTTTGATATCAAATAATTTAGAACTGGCTGCTGAGTATTTGCCAAATGACGTTGATAAATCAATAGCAAATTTAGAAATACCAAATATCAATAATGATTTTTTTCAAAGGATTGATTTAAAAAAAAGGGAGAAATTACTTCTTGCGGAAAATAATAATGATCTGAATGAAGAAAGTGTTCTTATCTCAGAAATCATTATCGAAGGTTGGGAAAATCATCCTGAGGGCAGAAAACTTGAATTGGCTGCATATGATTCTATGAGTATAAAGCCAGGAAGTATTGTTGATAATCGAATTTTAAATCAAGAACTAAATGCGATATATTCTAGTGGTTGGTTTTCAGGAGTTAAGATAAAGTCTCAAGATGGACCATTGGGCGTGCGGTTAATCGTAAATGTAGTGCCTAATCCAATTCTAAAGAGAGTTGAACTTAAGCCTGCAAACTCTGTAATCTCTGATTCATATGTAGATAGTATTTTTAATAATTATTATGGAACGACTCTTAATCTAATTGAATTTCAAAATAAGATTGAAATAATAAAAAAACGTTACGAAAATGATGGTTATTCTTTAGCTAGAATAAACGGCCCAGAAAGAATCTCAGAGAATGGAATAATCATATTAAATGTTTCTGAGGGTATTATCTCTGATGTAAAGTTAAGATTTCCAGGATCCGATGGTGAATCTATTATTGATGGTAAACCTAGAAAAGGGAAAACAAAGGATTGGGTTATAAAAAGAGAGTTAAAAACACAACCAGGCACCATATTTAACCGAAAAATTTTAGAAGCTGATATTGGTAGGCTCTATGCCACATCATTATTTGATGATGTTAAGGTGTCTCTTGGTCCTGATAATTTAAATCCTGGTCGAGTCATAATTTTTTTAGATTTGAGTGAGCAAAGAACGGGATCATTGACTGGCGGTCTTGGTTATAGCAATAGTTCAGGTATCTTTGCTTCGATTGGTTTGCAGGAAACGAATGCATTAGGGAGAGCATGGTCTACTAACTTCAACCTAAATTTTGGAGAATATTCAACAACTTATAATTTTTCTTTATCTGATCCATGGATTAAAGGAGATAAGCATAAAACTTCTTTTAGAACAAATATTTTTCTTAGTAGAGATTATCCACAAGAATTTAAAAGTGAAAATAATGGGAAGATATACGCTGTAAATGATAAAAATACTACTTCTTCAGATACTTTTTCATCTATAGTTTTAGAAAAAACTGGCGGTGGATTTTCTTTCTCAAGGCCATTAAATGGTGGAGATCCATTTAAGGTCGCCAAATGGAAGGTTCTTGCAGGTATGAATTTTAAGGAAGTCAAAATGATTGATGGTAGTGGTAACAAAAAACCTTTTGGTGATATAACTCCAACTACTGGAAATATAAGCGATATAATCTGCATTGGGTACACCCCAAATGACGGATCATGTCCTGAAAAAAACACATTGGTAAGTTTTATTGCAAGTACGTCTAGAAATAATTTGAATAATTCAGTAAACCCTACTTCCGGGGATAAATTAAGCTTTGGTACTGAACAGTTTGTTTCAGTGGGGGACAATTCCCCAACTTTCAATAGAATGAGAGCCTCATATTCATTTTTTGTACCAACAAAATTGATAAATCTCACAAAACCATGTAGAGCTAGTAATGATAATAGTGAAGATTGTCCTCAAGCTATTGGATTTCAATTTAAAGCCGGAACTATTCTTGGGGAATTACCTCCCTATGAAGCATTCTGTGTGGGAGGCACATCATCTGTTAGAGGTTGGGGATCTTGTGATTTAGCTGTAAGTAAAAGTTTTGTTGAGGGCACAATAGAATATAGATTCCCTGTTTGGAGAATGATATCAGGAGCTTTTTTCGTTGATGCTGGAAGTGACTTAGGTTCTCAAACCGATGTCCCAGGGAAACCTGGTAAATTGTTGAAGAAATCAGGTTCTGGTTATTCGCTGGGGGGAGGGGTTGGAGTTAAGACTCCAATAGGTCCACTAAGATTAGATGTCGCTAGTAAGGATCTAAGTGGAGATTATAGATATACACTTGGAGTTGGATGGAAGTTTTAAGTGTTTTCTTGGCCTGCTAATTATGATTCTTGCTACACCTTAGCGGGTGTTATTTCTAGAGAAGGTATTGGCCTTCATAGTGGAGAAAAAACAAGAGTTAAGATTTCTTCTTTTGAAAAAGAAGGATATTATGTTTCTTTTAGTGATAAACCACATGAGATTTTTAAGCTAACTCAAGATTTAATTGGAAGTACCATGCTTTGTACGGCGGTTAAATTAGGCGGGAGGAATTTATATACTATTGAACATCTTCTATCTTCAATGGCTGGATGTGGTTTAAGTTATATACATATTGAGGTTGAGGGGAAAGAGATACCTCTTTTAGATGGGTCGGCAATCCAGTGGGTTAAAGCTTTTGAAGAAGTAGGGATAAAAAAGGCACCTAAACCAGATAATTTCTTTAGTGAGATCAATAAATCGATAATTTTAAATAGAGAAGAATCTGTTATTGCAGCAATTCCATCTAATAAGACTACAATTATATCAACTATAAGTTTTTCCTATAAAGCAATTGGTAATCAAACTTTTGTGATTGATTTAAATCCAAAAAGTTTCGTTGAAATGATTGCTCCAGCAAGAACTTTTGGTTTTAAGGATCAATTTCAAGAATTAAGTGAACTTGGTTTAATAAAAGGAGGGAGTTTGGAAAATGCGCTTGTTTGTGATGGTGATAAATGGGTGAATCCACCATTAAGATTTGATAATGAACCAATAAGACATAAGATTTTAGACCTAATTGGGGACTTGGCTTTGGTAGGGTTACCTAAGGCTCAAATATTAGTTTATAAAGGATCACATTCTTTAAATGCTTTATTGGCCTCATCTCTAAAAAATTAACTTTATCTTTAAATCGTTTTGGAAAAGAAATTATCCAGTGAAAATAATCAACTCTCCTCTGAGAACATACTAGGTTTATTACCTCACAGATATCCTTTTGCTCTTGTAGATAAAGTTATAGAGAATATTCCTGGGGAGAGAGCTGTTGCAGTAAAAAATGTAACTATAAATGAGCCTCAATTTCAGGGCCACTTTCCTGAAAGGCCCTTAATGCCAGGTGTACTGATTGTTGAATCAATGGCTCAAGTTGGGGGAATTATAGTAACGCAAATGCCAGATCTTCCCAAAGGACTTTTCGTCTTTGCTGGAATCAATAATGTTAAATTCAGAAAACCTGTTGTACCTGGAGATCAATTGATAATTTCTTGCGAGTTATTGAGTATTAAACGACAAAGATTTGGCAAAGTTAAAGGTGAGGCTCATGTTGATGGAAAGTTGGTTTGTTCTGGAGAATTAATGTTCTCATTAGTCGACTAAGAAAATGGAAAATAAAAATACTGACTCAAAGTCAAGTTTTAGTGGTGTTAAAGTTCACCCAAGCGCTTTTGTTGATCCAAAAGCTGAATTGCATGATGGGGTAATTATCGCTCAAGGAGCTATTGTCGGTCCCGATGTGTCTATTGGGAAAGGAACTGAAATAGGCCCGAATGCTGTTATTACTGGAAAAACTAAAATTGGAATTAACAATAAAGTTTTCCCTAATGTTTTTATAGGACTTGATCCCCAAGATCTTAAATATAAAGGGGCATCTACCGAAGTAATTATTGGACATAATAATACTTTTAGGGAATGTGTAACTATCAATAAGGCAACTGATGAAGGAGAGAAAACTATTATTGGTAATAATAATTTGCTAATGGCCTACTCTCACATTGGCCATAATTGTGAACTTGCAAATGGGATAGTTTTATCAAATAGTGTTCAAGTTGCAGGCCATGTGAAGATTGAAGAAAAAGCTATTATTGGTGGCTGTTTAGGTATTCATCAATTTGTACATATTGGATATTTGGCAATGATTGGGGGAATGACAAGAGTAGATAGGGACGTACCTCCTTTTTGTTTGGCAGAAGGTCATCCAGGAAGATTAAGAGGTTTGAACAGAATTGGAATTAAAAGAAGTGGTTTGATGGAAAACAAAGATTTTGATTTTAAATTACTTCAAAGTACTTGGAATCTTCTTTTTAAATCTAGCGATGCTATTTCAAATTCATTAGAAAAAGTAATGAAAGAAGAATTAGATCTTTCATCTTCAAAATTATGTAATTTTTTAAAAGAGTCAATATCTAAAGAAAGACGAGGACCAATGCCCATAGTGAATTTATGAATAAAAAAATATTTATAAGTACTGGAGAAGTCTCTGGTGATTTGCACGGAAGTTTGTTATCAAAAGAATTATTAGAGGAAGCTAAAAAAAAATCAATAGATTTAGAAATTTGCGGATTAGGTGGGGAAAGGATGAAGAAAGAAGGCGTAAAAATACTTCAAGATACTACATCAATTAGTGCAATAGGGATTTGGGAGGCTTTACCTCTTATCCTTCCAACAATAAGAATCCAAAAAAGGATATATAAATTACTAAAAAAACATCCTCCAGATTGCTTAATTTTGATTGACTATATGGGCCCCAATATAAAAATTGGAACTAAATTAAAAAGATCTAAGACTAATATTCCAATTTTTTACTATATTGCTCCTCAAGAGTGGGCTTGGAGAGTTGGCAACAATACTACAACAAATCTAATAA
>MWOS01000208.1 GCA_002026165.1 Prochlorococcus sp. HOT208_60m_813G15 | reverse complement strand
ACTGAATCGAATTCGAGTAGATGCGCAGCGGCATTCGAATCTCCTGCTATCTCATTAATGTGAGTTATTTCTATATCAGCTCTTTCCCATAATGCTCTCAAAACTAATCTGCCAATTCTTCCAAAACCATTAATTCCAATTTTCATCACTTTGAAATTTCCTATTGAAATTATACATCAAAATATTTTGATGTATCAAGATATTTTTATTAATGAAATCTTTTTTATTTAAGCTATATTTAAATGAATTTAATTACTTTAAAATTGTTAAAAGATATTAGCAAAGTAAAAAAAGAAAATATATCTAAGTTGATGGTTTCATTTTCTGATCCTTTTAGGCTAGAAATAATTGACCTAATGATGGATGGAGAAGTTTGTGTTTGCGATATTATGAAATTAACTAATTTATCTCAATCAAGAATTTCATATCACATAAAAATTTTAAAGGAAGCTGGTCTTATCGCAGACAGACAAGAAGGTAGATGGGTTTACTACAGCCTAAATAAAGAAGCTCTCTTTTTGATCAAGGAATGGATAACTTCTTTGACAGATTATTCCTCAAATAGAAAACGTTGCTGTGAATAAATTATATTTTAGATTTTATTAATTAACTTCTGATTCCCTGTCATAAGTCATTCCTGATTGTTCCATCCACTCAGCTTTAGTTTTGCAATTTTGTTTATGATTAAAGATGTGAAAACCTTCAATAATAATCATTATGGATAAAAGTAAAACAGGAATAAAATATACAGGTGAAGATATTACTTCTTTATATTTGATTTGAGCGATGAATTCTCTGTATTTAAACATCCCCTCAGTTTCTATTCAATAAATAATATTCACCTATGGTTAAGTAAAGTTAAAGAAAAAATTTTTTAAAAAATTAAGTTGAAGGATGTTTACTTTTCATGACTTTTTTATACCTTTAACCCCTCTTAAAGTCTTTTACATCATTTAGTAGTAGATTTATAGAGATATTCTTTTTTTAATGGAAGAGAAATTAACTCTTTTCAAGAATCGTAAAAGATTCGGTATCGAAAAAAATATAGATATTATCTTTAAGAATACTGCTCTAGTCTTGTCTAGTTTCGTAGCAATAATACTTTTAGGAATTATTTTAGTAGTCTTTTTTCAGTCATTTGAATCCTTTTCAAGGTATGGCTTGAAGTTTTTAGTAACCTCTGAATGGAATCCTGTAAAAGATGAATATGGAGCTTTTACCGCAATATATGGCACATTAGTAACTTCATTTCTTTCGTTATTAATAACTATCCCTTTGGGCGTTGGAACTGCAATATTTATTACTGAGGACTTTGTACCGAAAGTTTTTAGAGAAATAATAGGTTCTTTTGTTGAATTGTTAGCAGCTATTCCATCAGTTGTATTGGGACTTTGGGCAATATTTGTAATGGAACCTTTTTTTAGGACCTTTTTTGTCTTTTTACATAATTTCTTTGGTTGGATACCTTTATTCAGTACAGAACCTACAGGCAGGAATTCTTTGTTAGCAATATTGATTTTAGTAGTTATGCTTTTGCCAATAGTGACTTCTATTGCAAGGGATTCACTTAATCAGGTTCCTAAAAAGCTAAGAAATGCGGCTTATGGAATTGGAGCAAGTAGATGGAAAACAATATTTTCAGTAATTTTGCCGGCAGCATTATCAGGAATTATGGCAGGTGTTCTATTGGCTTTAGGTAGGGCAATGGGTGAAACAATGGCTGTGACAATGATTATTGGTAATTCAAATGCATTTAGTTGGTCTCTATTATCTCCTGGATACACCATTTCCTCCATGCTGGCAAACCAGTTTGGTGAGGCTGATGGAAGTCAGGTCTCATCACTGTTTTATGCGGCTTTTGTACTCATGATCCTTTCTTTAGTTGTAAATATCTTTGCGCAGTGGCTAGTTAAGAAATTTAGTCTCAAATATTAGATAATTATGAATTCACTCTATTACCAGAAAAGATTATCAAGAAATATAGGAGATAAATTCTTTACTTCTTTATCAGTAATTTGTGCATTGATCGCAATACTCCCTTTGATTTTTCTGGTAACTTATATTCTCATCAAAGGTGGATCCCAAATTACACCCGAACTATTTACTTTAGAACCAAATCCCCCAGGAGATGATTTAGATGCAGGTGGTATTAATCCTGCATTGATCGGAACATTAATAATAACTACTATTGCTTCAATTATCGCCATTCCAGTAGGTGTTGGTGGTGGAATATATCTAGCTGAATACTCTAAAGGCGGAGCTTTTTCAAGATTTATTAGATTCGGAGTTAATGTTCTGGCGGGAGTCCCCTCAATAATTGCGGGTGTCTTTATTTATGCCTTAATTGTTTCTACAAAGATCCTGTTTGGGAGTATGTACAGCGGTTTAGCTGGAGGGATGGCGCTTTCAATATTGATGTTGCCTACTGTGATTAAGACCACTGACGAAGGTTTAAAGTTAGTTCCTAACGAATTAAGATATGCGTCTCTTGGTGTTGGAGCAAGTATGTATACAACCATATTGAAAGTTACTTTGCCCTCTGCCTTTAGGTCTATTGCTACTGGCGTTGTACTTGGTATCGCAAGAGCTGCAGGTGAAACAGCACCTTTGATATTTACGGCTTTATTTTCTTACTACTACATAACAGGCTTTGGGGACTTGTTTTATGAGATGGGTTCCTTGGCTGTATTGATATATAACTTTGCCCTTGAACCTTATGATGCTCAAAATAAATTAGCCTGGGCAGCTTCCTTTATTCTTGTTTTGTCGATACTATCAGTAAATATATTTTCAAGGATACTAGCTGCCTTTACTGAGAAAACCAAGAGAGTATAAATGATTAAAACTAATAAAAAAATACCAAAAAATATCATTTTGTCTCTTGAGAATGTTTCTATTAGCTATGGAACTTTCGAAGCAGTAAGAAATGTTTTTTGTAATTTTAAAAAAGGAAATATAACTTCCCTTATTGGCCCCTCCGGTTGTGGTAAATCAACTGTTCTTAGATCATTAAATAGGATGAACGATTTAATTCCTAATTGCTCACTGAAGGGCACTGTTCTGTTTGATGGAACAAATATTTACGATAAAAGAGTAGATCCAGTAGAAGTAAGAAGAAGAATCGGAATGGTTTTTCAACAACCTAATCCTTTTCCTAAATCTATCTACGAAAATATTGCATTTGGAGCAAGAATAAATGGTTTTACTGGAAATATGGATGAATTAGTGGAGAGTTCACTTAGAAAAGCAGCTTTATGGGACGAATGTAAGGATAAATTAAATGATAGTGGTTACTCTTTATCAGGTGGACAGCAACAAAGATTATGTATTGCTCGAACCATCGCAATTGAACCTGAAATAATTCTCATGGATGAGCCTTGTTCAGCATTAGATCCAATCTCTACCTTGAAAATAGAAGAGACGATGCACGATCTTAAGAAGAATTACACAATAATTATCGTTACTCATAATATGCAACAGGCATTAAGAGTTAGTGATATGACTGCATTTTTTAATGCTATTGAATATGAAGATGGTGATGGAGGAAAGGTTGGTTATCTTGCAGAATTTAATTCGACAAAGAAAATTTTTAACTCTCCAAAAGAAAAAACTACTCAGGAATACATATCTGGTAAATTTGGTTAATGTTTAATTTTTACCTTTAAAAGAAATATTTTTACTTTCAAGAAAGCTTAGGGGTAGACAAACAGTATAAATACCTATATAGTTATTTCGAATTAGTAAGTTTATTTTTGAAAAACTACCCTTTTATACCTTTCTTGATTTTTGCAGGAGCTCTCATAACAACTGCAACAATAGGATTGCCTGTATTTACTTCATAATCTAAGAGTATTTCTATTTCAGGTAATCTTATGGTTTCAATATTAAATAAAGAATTAATTGGAAGTCCTCATAAAACCTTAATAAAGGGCAATTTATTTGACTTTATAAAAAAAAGAGAGAATATGAATCTGTGTGGGAGTGAAAAATCTGTATTAAAACCATTTTTAAAAGTGGTTAATTTCTAATTTATTTATCATGGATAAAACTAAAGAACAGTTAGAAAAATTAAGAGAAGTGGCAGAAGCCTCTCTTACAAAAACGGATGAACTACAAAAAGTTCTTGCTCAAATCGAAGCTTTAATGTCTAGAGAAGAATCACAAACATTATCAAAGAAGAAGTAATTATTTAAAAAATAATTTTAGTTTTGGTACTTTTAATTACACCTCTACAAATCCATTGTAGTTATTAATTGATTATGCAGAACCCGTTCCAAAGTTTTCTGTTAGGTCTCGAGGTCTTACCTTCTTAAAGTAAAAGACCTCTTTAAATTGTATGTTTTTATTATATTTTTATAACCTGCTTATTTAGTTGATTACTTTATAGATTTCTTTCAAGCAGACATTTACATCGAAAGATTCAGTATTTACAACTTCTAATCCTGTTTTTTCTGTAACTTCAACAGTGGCATTGCATTCGTCTTGTTTAAGAGCCATATAACTTGGCTTTATGTCTTCAATATTTAATTCAACACTTGATTCAGTTTTATCCTTATATTGCTCCATTACTAGTGTAAGTGCTTCTATTTCAACGGAAAAATTATCATTTGCTTTTGCCTCATATGCCATAACAAGAAATGGAAATAAAATCAAGGCTATTAATTTTTTCATTTCTATAAAATGTGTTTATTTTTTTTATAACGTGGATTGTTTGCTAAGGAAAGGGTCATTAGCTATATAAATTTTTTATTATCTGATTTTACTCTTCAGATTTAATAGATATAAATTAATTGATAAAAAAACTAAACGAGACTTTTAAGTATAAATTGGTATATCTAAATGAAAAATTTAAGTCATTTCATTAGGTTTTTCTTAAGATGAAATTTCGATAATTTCTTCTTCAGAAACAATTGCCCATTTTTTAAATGATTTTTTGCAGGGATATCCTCCGGTTAAGTCTCCGAATGCAGGCAGATATAAAACATTTT
>MWOS01000207.1 GCA_002026165.1 Prochlorococcus sp. HOT208_60m_813G15 | reverse complement strand
CCTCAAAGGTTACAAAGATACCTGGCTCATCAAAATTACAAATACCATGGTGTAAATATTGCAGTGAAAAAACAGTTTTACCAGTTCCTGACGTACCGCTAACAAGTGTACTTCGAGATACAGGCAACCCACCCCTACAAACATCATCAAAACCCTCTATTCCAGTTGGTAATTTTTGTACTTGCATTTTATTTGATTTACCAAATTTCTTATCATTCATAGTTTTGTGCTAATAAACAAAAGTAAAATAAATTTTGAATTTTTCTTTAATTATAAAAGTTTTAAATATATTATTAATCTCCACTATATTCAGTTTCAGTTAATTCATCAAACAGTAGATCTAAACCAATTAAAACTTTCTCTCTATCTGAAAGATCACCTATTATTTTTCTCACTGGTGGCGGTAAAATTTTAGCTAAGGTTGGGGTGGCTAAAATCTTATCTTCCTCTGCAAGTTGTGGTTGCTTGAGTACATCTATAACCTTCAAAGCATAAACTCCTTTAAATTCATTTTCTAAAATCTCTTTTAAAGTATTTAAAGCCCTCATTGAATTAGGGGTATTTCCAGCGACATATAGTTTTAAAATGTATGTTTTTCTTGCTGCCATTGATATCGTTCCTGAATTGATATAAAAGATTTAAAACAACCCTTGACTTATTACACTACAAAATAAGAAAATAAACAAACTAATATGATTGCTTATTTGGCTAAATCAAATTATTAATTTGAGCCTAATAGCGTCTCTAAGATATGACAAATTCTAAAGCCCCCTCATCAAACAATTCTTTAAAAAATAATGAATTGTACGCCATAGCAGAAACTTCTGGTCAACAATTTTGGTTCGAAGTTAACAGATACTATGACATAGATAGGTTAAATGCAAAAGAGAAAGATAAAATAATTCTAGAAAAAGTTCTACTTTTAAAAGACAAAGATTCTATTACTATTGGAAAACCTTACGTTAAGGATGCAAAAATTGAATTAGAAGTTGTCTCCCATAAAAGAGATAAGAAAATTATTGTATACAAAATGCGTCCGAAAAAAAAGACAAGAAGAAAAATGGGACATAGACAAGAACTTACAAGAGTTATGGTAAAATCTATATCAATAGGTAAAGGCGTTCCTAAGTCTTCTTCAAAAAAAGAAACTGTCAAAAAGGAAATTAAACCAAAAACCGGAAAAACTACAAATTAAACATTTCTAATGGCACATAAAAAAGGAACAGGTTCTACTAGAAACGGTCGAGATTCAAATTCTAAAAGATTGGGTGTTAAAGCTTATGGAGGAGAAAAAGTAACTGCTGGATCAATTTTAATTCGCCAAAGAGGAACATCATTTTTACCAGGAAACAATGTTGGCAAAGGTAAAGATGATACTCTTTTTGCACTTAAAGAAGGCACCGTAAGCTTCGAAAGTATTAAAAGAAATTTAAGAAATAGAAAAAGAGTTAATATAGTTATCTGACTTTCTTATAAGCTCTTGTAGTTATAAGAATAGGATGAAATACTTCTAAAAAATTTGATTGGAGAGTCTCAAAAAACTTTTCAACAACTTGAATATCGTCGATATGAAACGGATATTCATTTTTATCTCCTTTGTAGAAATACCAATTGAATAGAGCAATTGAATTACTATCCATAATCTCAGCGAAATTATTAATTTGAGAAGCTGGATCTGCAAGATGTTCCAAAACATCAAGACAAACTATAGTATCAAATTTCAATATTTGTGTATCTTGAATTGTCTTGCAAAAAGTAAGTTTTTTTTCGACTCCTAATTTCTTAGCCCTATATTCAACAAAATTTCTATTTGTTTGATTAATATCTACAAAAAAAACATGCTCAACTTGTGAAGACATAGCGTTAGCTAAGGCATGCGTACCAATGCCTCCTCCAAAATCTAAAACTAAATCTCTAGAGAATCTCTGCTGAAGTTTTAAAGTATCCGCGATGTAGTCCCTACTTGTGATATGCCAAGCAGCTAAATCAGCTACATGCCGCTCTCCTACAATCTCAGTATAAAAATCTGAAACATCATTCAAAGCTTCTCCAGGATGTGAATTTGCCAAATTCATTTTTGCATTTGCAAGGAATCCATCTAAATCACATTCTCTAATAGATAAGTATTCCATTAAATGTGATTTCAAATTAAAAGCATTGTCTAAAAACTCTTTTAAAATAAAATTATTGTTTTTCAATTTCAGACTCTAAATTTTTGATATCAAAATCATAAAATGGTCATAAATCTTTCTCAAAGTCTTCTTAATATTAAAATGGAACCTAAAGATGGATTCTTAGTAATTAATAAGGATAAAGGCTGTACTTCGCATGATTGTGTTAAACAAATAAGAAAGTTACTTAATACAAAAAAGGTCGGACATACAGGAACTCTTGACCCAGAAGTTACAGGAACATTACCAATCGCAATAGGCAGTGCAACAAGATTTATTCAATATCTTCCTCAGGGTAAAACTTACATAGGACAAATTAAATTAGGGATAAGAACTAAGACTGATGATATTCACGGAGAAATAATTAATAAAAAAAGTTGGCCTAAAATCAATGATGAAGAATTAGATCAATACTTAAATAGATTTAG
>MWOS01000206.1 GCA_002026165.1 Prochlorococcus sp. HOT208_60m_813G15 | reverse complement strand
AAATGATCTGAAAGACCTAGAGATTTTTTTTAAAGAAGAAGGTTTAATTGCATCAAATAGGGAACTCTATTTACCAACTTTTGAGAATAATTAGTTTAAATTTTTAGCATGTACTAAAATATATATAGAATATGAAATTTTATGAAACTATTAGGTTTAAATTCACCTGAAATATTCATAATTTTAGTAATTTTGCTTTCAATTTTAGGTACACAAAGAATTGAAAAAGGTTTCTTATTATTTAAAAAACTATTAAAATTCCTATTAAGTAAAGATGAAGATCAAGGTTTAGCAAATTCAGAAGTAAAAGTAGAGGAAGTAGAAGAAAATGAAGTTAAAGAAGAAACAGCAGAAACAGAAGTAAAGGCAGAGGAAGTAGAAGAAAGTGAAGTTAAAGAAGAAACAGCAGAACCAGAAGTAAAGGCAGAGGAAGTAGAAGAAAGTGAAGTTAAAGAAGAAACAGCAGAACCAGAAGTAAAGGTAGAGGAAGCAGAAGAGAGTGAAATTAAGGAAGAAACAGTAGAACCAGAAGTAAAGGCTGTGGAAGCAGAAGAAAGTGAAATTAAGGAAGAAACAGTAGAACTAGAAGTAAAGGCAGTGGAAGCAGAAGAAAGTGAAGTTAAGGAAGAAACAGTAGAACCAGAAGTAAAGGCTGTGGAAGCAGAAGAAAGTGAAATTAAGGAAGAAACAATAGAGCCTGAGGTAAAATCAATTAAACCTAAAAAAAGAACTGTTAAAGATGAAATAATAGACGTAGAAGTTAATTCTGATAATTAATAAAATTTTAAATTAAATATTACTAGACAGACTTAAAAAATAAAATAGGATATTTTTTATATAATTTTGTTATTTTTTTAATTAAATATAAAGAGTATTTATTTTTAATATTTTATTTTGAACTAAAAGAAGGTTTTTATGAATCTAAAGCTACTTCGATAGCTGCTATTAAGTTTTCGTCAAACGGTTTAACATCTGGCTTGAATCTTGCAATTACTTTACTATCTTTCCCTATCAGAAACTTCTCGAAATTCCATTCAACATCTCCTTCAGGTTCAACTTTGTTAAGTGTTGTGTATGGTTCTGTGGTGTTGCCTTTGGCATGAACTTTTTCATAGATTTCAAACTTAACTCCATATTTTGTTGTGCAAAAATCTTTTATTTCTGAAAGAGAGTCGGGTTCTTGTTTTCCGAAATCATTACAAGGGAATGCAAGTATTCTTAAGCCTTTGTTTGAATATAAGTCATGTAGCTTTTGAAGATCCTCATACTGGGCAGTATTTCCGCAATAACTAGCTACATTAACAACTAAAATTACTTCCCCTGAATATTCACCTAGTTTCATGGACGATCCGTCAGCGGAAAGAACAGTAGTATTTTGTACGTCAACTTGCATGTCTAAAAAAAATCACCCTTTGAAGATAACATTGTATAGACTTTATTGTGTTTAATTTATAGGGTGGTTTTGGTTATTTCTTTTATAAGTTTTAATTTTTCATTTATTTAACCCATTATAATTATTATTATTAATCAGTTTAAATTTGGACCCTTTAGACCCACTTACTGAAATTATTAATTCCGGTCAAGGTTTTTCACCTTCAATTGCTTTAGAAAGAATTATTTGGGCGTTGATTGGAATCTTTTTTTTAGGAGCAATTTCAAGGTCAATAACTAGTACCATGCGAAGTCAAAATTGGTTTGGTAGAAATTTTTTATTTAGTTATTCTAAAGATAAAAAAATTACAGATGATAGATCTTCACAACCTTCTGTTGATGACGAATAAGTTTTTATATATATAGATCGGAAGAG
>MWOS01000205.1 GCA_002026165.1 Prochlorococcus sp. HOT208_60m_813G15 | reverse complement strand
ATCTCTTACAATTATTAAAATTAAAAAAATGATAAAAATAATTAAAATAAAAAAAATTTTCATTAAGGATTTTTATTTTCTATCTAAAAAGTTTTTGTTTTTCTAATAACAAAATTATTTTTTGTTATTACTGAAGATTCATTTACTTCAAACCCATTAATTGCTGATATTTCTCCTTTTATGCCTTCTAATGTTAATTGCTCGATAATGCCTTTTATTACTTCATCCTCGACCAATTTTCTATCAATTCTTTCAGGAGTTATATCTGTAAGCCATTTTGAGGTTTTTTTTTTTACAACCTCTGTAGGGTTAGTTATTTTTAAGTAGATAGCCATTTTTTAAGTCATTCAGTTGAATTATAAGCATTAAATCTTCTTAACTTTTATTATTGTCATTACTTTCCCACTCAAGAAATTGAAAAACAAAAATTGCAAAGATAGAGAAAAATACTATAAACAATCCTAACCATCCTATAAATTTGTGCTCTGTAAAAAGATTCGTGAGCATTGATTTTTCTTGATATCTTGATTCCATTTCATATTGATAAGAATCAATAACTTGAAATATATTCATAATTAATAAATCGTTGAATTGGCGGATGATAATTTCAACCATTTAATTTACTAAAGGCTTCCGATAGGAAATCTGGTCTTTTTCTTATTATAGAAAAATTCAGTTTATTTATTAAGACTAAATTGACTTCAGCAATCGTTAAGATTTCATTTTTCTTGTTATGAAATTTTGAAATTACATTAATCCTTGGACTTTTATCAATATTGAATTCGCTCTCGATTTTTATTTTTTCACCAAGAAATAAAGGAGATTTATATTTTATAGAAGTATTGATTAAAGGTAAATCTAAGCCATTTTTAGTTAGTTCGAAATAACTTATACCTACTTCTGAAAGTGCACTTATTCGGCTTTCTTCAAGCCAATTAAAATATTTACCGTGCCACATTACGCCTGCATGATCTGCATGTTGAGGTAAAACAATTTTTTCTATTTTCCAAACTGGTTTTGAGTTCATCTTTTATTTAAAAAATATTTTTATTCAATGAAAAAAACTTATTTTGATATTGTATATTAATTTTGTTTATTAACATAAGAAGCATCAAAACTATATTCATAAAGTTATGTTTAATCGTAAAAATAGAAGTAGAAAAATGAAGAAGATTTTTCAATGGGAAGAATATTTAAATTGGAAAAATATGACAAAGGAACAGAAATTAAATTTTAAAAGGGCGTGCTTATTCCCATTTCTCGTCTATATAGTTTATGTTTTTCTTAATCAGTACTCCTTGGCAATTCTTTTGTTACTAGGCCTTTATTTTTTAATTAGATTTAAAAATAGAAATAAGTTGGGAAGATAAATATTTATTTTGATTTATTTAGATTTGTATTAAAATTATCACGTTTTTATAAATAACTTTATTGGCATATGACAATAGTATTAGATAAATTTTTTTTATGAAAAGAATTATTTTGTTTTTATGTGTATTAGTTTTTTCAATATTTTCTAATACGTATAATTTATTAGCAAAAGAAATTGAAAATAATATTAAAGAGAATATTTCTAATGAAATTGAAAAGATTAAGCCTGATAATAAAAAAAATAATATTTCTAATTCTTCAGCAGAAGATATTTTTGGTGATGAACAAACTTTTCCATTCGTTGCAGGTTTAGGGAAAAATGCAGCCCATTGATTTCAACGTTCTTAAAAATTTAGAAAAAGATTTTTATTTTAATACTTATGAAAGGTCTTAGGGTTCTAGAACTTTCTGAAGCAATTAATATTGATAGTTCCGACTTACTAGCTGTTTGTGCAATTCTAAAAATAAAAGCCACATCTAGATTAAGCATGCTTTCATTTGACGAATGTAAAAAGATAACTGATTACTATGAAAATAAAAATTAGATTTTTTTATATAAATATATTTATTATTTAATCTCTTTAATCATTGATACTAAAGTTGAATGAATTTCTTCTTCAGATATTTCATTTTTAAAATTGATAATTGCTGACTTGCCATCATATTTGATTTTAATATAACTGTTATTAATTTCCTCCATATAAGCATTCTCAAATCTTGATATCTTTCCATAATGAATAAGATATTTGTGAACCGAATCAATGTGATCATTGTTCATATGATCACAAACTCTTTTACTTGTTTCTTTACTAATAATTTTCATTTAAAAAATAAATTTTTTTTAAACTAATGTATTTTTTTCATTATTCAAAGTTTTAATCATTTTAATTATTAAATTTTTAACTTCATTTTTATCAACAGTTCTAACCAAGTTATTTCTCAAAATTGATGCTCCTTTAAAGTCTTTACATGTCCAAGAGATATGTTTCCTTGCAATAAGCAAGCCGTGATCTCCTTTTTCTTTTATTAATTCATCAAGATGCTCAATAATTAAATATAGTTTTTCTTCTGTGTTTGGTTCTTTAAAATTTTTATTTTCTCTAATAGCATAGTCTATTTCTCCTATTTTCCATGGGGTTCCTAAAATTCCTCGTCCAATCATTACACCATCAGCATTTGTTTTTTTTAAACAATTAAGAGCGTCATCTGGATTTTTGATGTCTCCATTAGCAATTACTGGAATTTCTAACAACTTTTTAAGTCTCCCGATCATTTCCCAATCTGACTGGCCTGAAAAACCCTGTTTTCTAGTTCTTCCATGAAGTGTGATCATCGTTGCTCCCGCATCCTGAAGTTTAAATAAGAAATCCTCTATATTTTCTTCTTTACTATCCCATCCGAGTCGTGTTTTTACCGTTACAGGAACCCTAACAGCTTTTACAACATTTTTGACTAATTCTATAGCAAGTTTTCGGTCTTTAATTAAGGCACTGCCTCCACCTTTCTTTGCAATTTTTTTTACTGGACATCCCATATTTATATCAATTAAGAATGCTCCAGAGTCCTCGGCTTGTTTCGCGGCTTCAGAAACAGCATATGGCCTATTATCAAATATTTGTACTCCAATTGGACCTTCTTCTAAATCTATTTGATTGATTTTTTGTGTTCCAAATCCTTTTTTAAGACTTGTGGCATTTATCATTTCTGTAAAAAGTAAAGAGTTTGGAGCCCATTTACGTACAAGGCGCCTAAAAATGTTATCTGTAACTCCTGCTAATGGCGATAACATGACCTTACTCGTAATTATCCTGTTAACTCCCCTTCCTTTTAGCTTTATATTTGAAGACATATAATTTTAAATTTATTTAATCTTTATTTATTATAAATTCAGATATGGAACTTATTTTAAGTTTTCTATTTATTTCTTAATTTATAATAAGTGCTTTTACTTAAATAGGCCTAATTGATTAATTTTTTTGTTAGTTTATATTAAGTTAAAAAATTAAAAAAGGAAATTTTTTGTTTATATTAGTATCTATTTTTCTCCCAATAATTATTTTTATTGCACCAATAAATGTAAGAGCTATTCAAGGTAATTTAGATTTATCGAGTGCTCAAACTTCCGTAGGCAAAAGATTTGCTAAAGTTTTCTGTGATGCTAAGAGGGAAGGATTAGATTCTGATTTTGCTAGTGAATATGCTTTGAATAATACATATTTAAAATTTGTAGCATTTCCAGACGATGACGAATATTTGGATGATTTATGGAATTTTACCCATAATAATATATTAGATAATTGTGGTGAATTTGTAGATATAAATGATCTGAAAGACCTAGAGATTTTTTTTAAAGAAGAAGGTTT